>SCRI01000071.1 GCA_004298675.1 bacterium
CCTCGATGACCGGCTTCACCTACATGAACGCCGTCAGCGGAGCGATGACCTACTACACCTCCGTGGGCGGGTACTTCAGCTCCACCGCAGCCGAGAATGCCGTGGCCTCCAACGGCCTGGTCCGCCAGAGCCGGCTTCAGGCCACCCAGCCGGTGCTCTACAATCTCTACGGTGAGATTACGTGGCTGGTGCCCGTGGTCGCGGACACCGGCAAGTTCCAGACGCTGGCGCTCGTGGAGGCGCGTAACGGTCACGTGGTGGTAGGGAATCCCGCCGGCGCTCTGCCGGTGCAGGACGCGCTCGCACAGTACCAGTCGTGGGTCGGTGGCCTGGCCCCACAGAGCGCACAGCACGGGGGCGAGGCCGGCGTGATCGACCGTCTGGGCCGCAGCGGCAACGCGTTGATCTTCACGCTGCGCGGCCGCGCCGGCGTCTACGTCATCAACGATCCCTCGCACCCCGGCGAGGTCCTCGCGCGTCCGGGCGACAGCGTGCGCGTCGAGAGCGGCCCCGCCGGTCCCGAGGGCGAGCGCATCGTCACGACGTTCGAGAACGCCAGCCTCACTCGCCATTCGCCGGCTCCGGCGAAGCGCTAGCCGGCGCCGCAGGCGCAACCATAGGATCGTTCCGTCGGTGGTTGAAATGATCATCACCCTCTAGTTCACGCGCGCCGCGCGGCCGTCAACCCCCGCAAGCGCCGTGCCACACTCCTGGCGCGCGCGCGGCGTCATCGCGAGCCTCGCAATCAGCGCCACGCCCAACCTGATCCCCGGCATCACCGCTAGTGTGCCGATCACGGTGACGGCGAAGGACGCGGCCGGCTACACCATCGTCGGTACCCACACCACACCCCTCGCCGCCGTGCGATGTGCAGAATGCCTATAGCCTGGCCTCGGCCGTCACCGCCGGCACCGGCAAGACGATCGCCATCGTCGATGCCTACGACGATCCCAATGCCGAAAGCGACCTCGCGGTCTACCGCGCGAAGTTCAATCTGCCGCCCTGCACCACGGCCAACGGCTGCTTCACGAAGGTGGATCAGAACGGCGGCAAGGCCTACCCCGCCCCCGATCCCACCGGTAATTGGGAGGGCGAGGAGTAGCGGCGCGCCGCAACACCCGCGAAGGGTGAGGCCCCATTCGGAGCCTCACCCTTGACCAGGGTGCACCGCGATCCGGTTGTGCCAAACTGTTGGCACGAAACGGAGTTAGCATACTAGCAGATTCGCCTCAGAACAAGATGGTGCGTTATGCGAAGCGAGTGGCGAGAACGCGTATCAGGTGGAAGACCACCGCGGTCTTCGAAGATGGTTGAGGATTACAATTTCCCCCGCCACACCGTCAGGGTAGCAATCCGCGATGCGATCGATCGCCATTGCGATCTCTTCCCAGCTCATGTCTCGTCCATCGCCGTCGTAATGAACGAAGAGCATCCCGTCGTGGCCACCGTCGCCTTCATGCAACGTGAGGAAATCGCTGCAGTCCGAAGTCAGTATTACGCGGTGCTCTCGTTTTGCAAGTGTAAACACCTCAATGTCGGTCGCCCCGCTGCCAAGATACTCGCGCGATGTTACGACATCGTGGCCAGCTCGCTGCAGCCGACGGACGAGAAACGGCGTGGCCAGGCACTCATCAACGAGCAGACGTCGCGGCCGCGAGCTCAAAGCCGCGCCGCTCCTCCGCAGCTTCGGCCGCAAGAAGACCTGCGAAACGCTCCGCGTAGTCCACGGCTTCGACAACTGCCTCGAACGGAAGATCGAACTCGCGCGCTGCAGCCGCCTCGTCCAAGGCGTTGGCTCGCATTTGAGCCACGAGTTGCCCGACCGTGAGACGGCGGCCCTTCAGCGATAGCTGCCTCCGCCACGAGTGGGGACGCCGGACCAAGTACCGGTACTGCCGCTCCGGGGCCACGGCGTTCGTCAGTTCCGGTGCCGCGTCGGCAAAGCGCGGCTCGTCCGCCGGCACGGCGGCGATCGTGAAGCCGTTCTCGATAGCGTCGGCAAGCCGGGCAAGCAGGGCAAACGCTCGTCTTCCGATCTCGGCGTCGGTGTGCCCAAGGCCCCGGATCCGTTCGAAGGCGCTCAGTTCGGTGGCGCCGAGCTCGATTTGGATTCGCTTGCGTATTGTCACCCTCCAATTGTACTCAAAATGGCGTGAATTCGGCCTTGTTGTCAATATACGCGTGCTTCGCACATATTCAACAGTTGACTTTCCTCTATCCTCAATGCTATGCTCGCCGGAGGCTCGGCTCCCTTGAAGCAATATATGCGCCGCTCGCTTCGTATGCGAAGCAACCGAGCATCTCCGCGGCGGCAACGTCGCGGCCCCAATATCTATCCCAGATACTCCGCAACCCGCAAGGAGGCGGAACTCAAGAAATGAGCGCTCTCGACAACTATAACGAATTCTTCCGTATCGCGACGGGCGGAGCCGAGCCGTACCCGTACCAACGGCGCCTCGCAGAGCAGCACGTGGACTTCGTCCGCGTGCAGACCGGACTCGGGAAGACCGAGGCGCTTGTTCTTGGTTGGCTCTGGCGCCGGCTCCGCGGCGAGGCCGCGCCGCGAAAGCTCGTGTATGTCCTGCCCATGCGCTCGCTAGTCGAGCAGACTCGCAGCCGAGTTCAGGATTGCATCGGCCGCCTCGCCGCCGCGGGCATCGACGATCTCCCTAAGGTCGAAATCGTCATGGGCGGCGACATTGGTGAAGAGTGGTACGAGAACCCCGAAGGAATGTGGGTCGTCATCGGCACTCAAGACGCGCTGCTGTCACGTGCTCTCAACCGCGGATACGCCATGTCGCGCTTCCAATGGCCGATGACCTTCGGCGCGATCAACAACGACGCACAGTGGGTCATCGATGAGGTCCAGCTTCAGGGCATTGGCGCTGTCACCGCGACGCAGCTCCAGAGCTTCCGCGAGCGCTTCGGAACGTATGGCGAAACGCGGACGACGCTTGCCTCCGCAACCCTCGATACGTCGTGGTTCGAGAGCGCGGACTACTCCCTTGACGGGCGCATCACCGTCTGCCTGAGCGAAGACGATCTTGCAAACGCCAACGTGCAACGCATCACCAATGCGCCGAAGACCCTTGAGCGGCTCGAAACCTCCTCGGAATCCGATATCGCTAGCGCCGTGCTCGAGAAGCATCGCCCCGGAACCCAGACGCTCGTCGTCGTCAACACGGTAACGCGCGCGAAGGAGATCTGTCGCCGCCTACAGCGAGCAGCGCCACGTGCAGATGTCATGCTGCTCCATTCGCGGTTTAGGCCAGAAGATCGGATCACGCACGCCAATAAACTGAGCCAGCCGATCGACCAGAGCGGGCCTGGCCGCATCGTCGTCGCAACGCAAGTCATCGAGGCCGGTATCGATATCACCTCAGCAATACTGTTTACCGAAGCAGCGCCGTGGTCGTCCGTGGTGCAGCGGCTTGGCCGCTGCAATCGCCGCGGTGTGGACCACGACGCGCGCGTTATCTGGATCGACACCGGTGCACCGACGGCGAAGAGTAGCCAGCCGTACGCATTGGAGGAGATCCAACAAGCGCGAACGATGCTGGAGACACTGGTCGGCCAGGACCTCGCACCGGCAAAGCTCCCTGCTTTGTCTATCGATCGCGGCCGCGGCCTCGTGTTGCGTCCACCCGACCTCCTCGACCTCTTCGATACCTCTCCCGATCTCGCTGGTCACGATATTGACGTCTCGCCTTACATACGGGATGCCGATGATTTCACCGTCTCTATATTTTGGCGCGACCAGCCACCCACCAGTGATGCGCCTCCGCGGCGAGAGGAGCTCTGCCCAGCCACTGTTGGTGACTTGAAGAAGGTACTGGACGAGCTGCGAGCCGCAGGCCACAACGACGGTATTCGCATTGCAGACCAGTTCGCGCGTGCCCATGCCGAGTGGGTACCGTTGACGCCCGAAGCGGTGCGGCCAGGGCTCCTAGTCTGGCTTCACGTTAGCGTTGGCCGATATGATAGCGAACTCGGCTTCGATCTCGTGACCAAGGCGCGCGTGAATCCGATTGAGCCCAAAGAAGCTGCTCCGGCGTTCCACCAAACATGTGACTCGATCGATGGCGATCAGGAAAGCGAGATCGGCGTCGCCCAGACGATCACCGAGCACGGGCAGTGGACGCGAGAAGAAGCGGCCGCCATCGTCGAACAGCTTTCATTGAGCGAGCATGACACGGAAGCCGTCGCGCGCGCGGCGCTGTGGCACGACGTGGGAAAAGCTCACCCGGTCTTCCAGCGCACGATGCGTGCCAGCATGCCGGATGCGGACCAGGACAAGCTATGGGCGAAATCGGTTGCGCGCGGTGCTCGTCACGAGCGCAAGGGCTTCCGGCACGAGCTACCAGGCGCACTAGCCTACCTCGCTGCCTACGGGAGCGCGAACGGCTCGAGTCTCATTGCGTACCTCATCGCATCGCACCACGGCAAGCTTCGCGTTGCGCCGACGCCGCTCCCGTACGAGCGGCAAGGTCATACGCAATATCTTCTCGGCAATCGCGACGGGGACCGCGTGCCTGCCGTCTCGTTGTCCAACGGTGAGTCATCACCGGAGATCGACGTTTCTCTCGCAGCGTTTCGGGTCGGTACCGAAGATGGATCCTCGACGTGGGTCGACCGTGTTATGGGTTTGCGAGACGACGTTGCGTACGGACCATTCAAACTCGCTTATCTGGAATTACTCGTGCGAGTAGCCGACTGGCGTGCGAGCCGCAGAGCGGCAAAGGTTCGCCCATGAATGAGATGGTTTTGCCGGGCTGTCGGAATGATAGCCTTCTGGGTTACCTCAAAGCACTTGGCCTCCTTCGCGTCTTTAGCACGCAGGCGGACCAGGCTGTACGAGCATCATGGCGGGATGCCACGTTGGTACTGCACACCGCGCAGAGCAACAGTGACGTAGCAACGTTCTTGCTTGAAGCCTATGCTCCGACGCCGGTGGTAAACCCATGGAATAACGGAGCCGGCTTCGATGGCAAGGCAGATGCGGCAACGCAGATCATCGATACGATACGGAAGACGAAGTCGCCACGTTGGGCCGCCTACCGGAGTATTGTGGAGCTCATTACGGAGCGCTACGTCAAGACCGGGCGGCGTCAGGCATTCATAGCCGAAAAGAAGAAGGAAGAGTTTCTACGCGATTTACGGCAGCACTATCCCGAAGAAGGCCTTGCGTGGCTGGACGTAGCCGTCGTCATCGCTGCCGATCGAGTCGTGTATCCGTACCTGCTCGGCAGCGGCGGAAACGACGGCCGGCTAGACTTTGCGGTAAACTTCGCGGCGCGCGCCCTTGAGGTTATCGGTGATGAGCCACTCAAGGAGTCTTCGAGTCTCCTAGCCGACGCACTTTACGAAACGTCGACGGCGCAGCTGAAGCAGAGCGCGATCGGCCAGTTTAGCCCGCGCTACGCAAGCGGACCAAATGCAACCAGCGGCTTTGACGCCGAATCCCTGGTAAACCCGTGGGACTTCGTGTTGATGATCGAGGGCGCGATGATGTTCTCCGGCGCGTTGGTAAAGCGCATCGAAAGCGACGGAAATTCTTCGGACGGGCGCAGCCGGTCCACTCAGTTCGCATTTCCCTTCGCCTTCCGGTCAGCAGGCGGATATGGCGCTTCCAGTACCGAGGAGGGCACGCGCGGCGAGGTGTGGTTGCCAATCTGGAATGGCCGTGCCAGCCTGCAGGCGCTGCGAGATCTCTTCCGCAAAGCGCGGGCGGATATCGTGCCAGGGAACGGCTCGCAGGTACGAGCCGCGGCGTCGGCCTCCGAAGCGGCAGTAGCGGCACTGACCGCTGGAATCAGTACTGGGGTTGGAAGGCTGCAACGGGTCGCGTTCGTCCAGCGTAACGGTCTGGCGTATGCCGCAACGGTGGCGGGCACGGTGTCTGCACCAGAGCACGGAGATGAGCTTACGGCGCTGATTACGGGATCGATCGCGCATTGGGTTGAAGGGATGCGCAAAGGCGATGCTGCAAAGGGCGGTGCGGTTGCAGAGGCCTTGAGGCAGTTCGATACGCTTCTCTTTGAATATGCCGCGGCCCCCGAAGAGCGGAATAAGCACGCAGGGCAAGAGCTCCTAGCCGGCCTCGCAGCGCTCGATGTTGCGCTCTCGCGCAAACAGCCGGGGTGGCCGCCTCCACTACGGTACCTCAACGCCGCAGCTATCAATACCCTTGATGACGGATCGTGGGAGCACAACGTTGCCGCTGCCCTGGCTTCCCTGGGTGGTAGTGACCGGGCCAAGCGCCTTCGCCTACAGCTCGAGCACGTGAAGGCGGATGAGTCGGGTTTACGGCTGGTCTACGACCGGACTATCCAGCCCGCCACGCTCTCTGCTCCAACTCTCGCAAAGTCACTCGCGCAGATCGCGGCGGTTCGCGCCAGGCGTGCAGCGGAGCCGAAGGGCAGGGTCTGGTGGACTGCGGCGCGCGGGGCTGCAGTCAAAGACGTCGCGGCCATGCTGCAATTCGATCGCGATAATAAGAGACATCAGCGTTGTTGGGATCGGCTCGCAAACCTGATTCTCGCTTACGCCATTGTTGAACCGTCGGCGCGCTTTGCCGGCACAGACGGCGACGACGATGAGCCGGCGCAGCCGGCGATCCCGGGCCCCTATGCAGTGATGAAGCTGATCCTCGATCATCCGCGAGCCCGTGACGAGAGAATTCTCGCCCTGCTCGCGGCCGGCCATCCAGAACGAGCATTGGATCTGGCCGCCCGCCGCGCTCGTACAATCGGCGGCCTACGTGGACGGTGGCGCGACGTTGATGGTGCGATCATTAGTGACCCGCAGTGGTATGCGGCGGCGCTTTTGGTGCCGATTGCGCGGGGATGGAAGGAGTATCGCCGGCTATTGTGCGCAGCCATGACTCACAAGGGTGAAGAACATGTGTATGAGGATTATAAACAACTCGTAAATTCCGGGGACGCAAAGGAGTAAAAGATTATGTCTGAAATGCTCGCGGGAGCTCGGGACGCCAAGCGGCTGCTGATCGAAGCTGATCTCAAGCCGGCACAGGGCATGCGCTTCCAGCCGACCGGCTTCCCAAGCCTTGGAGCCGCGGAGTTTCGTGGCCCCAATGGTATTGACGTTCTGCTGGTAGAGTCGGCGCAGTCTATGGCCAACCGGCTTGAATCCACGGCATGGGACGATCCCAAGGAGGATTTGGTTGAAGTCTTCTCAGGGCTGCCGTACGTATTGACGACCGTTGACGGTCGGCAGACCGATTCGATCAGAGAAGCACATCGCTTGAATTCGCCTTATTTGATTGGCGGCCTCAAAGATGAGTTATCGAAACTTGCTGGGGTCGCAGGCCGCAAGGCCAAGGGCAAAGCTTCCGCGGACGACGAGACCGCGGACGAGAGTTCTGGCGTGGACCTGCGGAAGCTAGCCCACGCTGTCTTCCACTTTGATCCGAATTCCGTGCTTCATGGCGTGTTCTTGGAGAAGATCGTTGGAACGGCGCGGCTGACCCGTGTGCTCTCCGCATTTATCGAGGCCACCGGCGTGCACGCCGCCGAAAGCGGTGGCGTGAAGAATGATCGGGTCGACCCCGTAGGCCGGGCAAAGGGTGGCGCCGACAAGGGCTTCGGAAACGTTCCCTATGCGCGGACTGAGTACACGGCGGAAAAGATCGTGGCGTATTTTTCCATCGATCTGGCACTCCTCCGGTCGTACGGGCTTGGAGAATCCGCGGAGAACCTTCTCACCGCAATGGCGCTCTGGAAGATCCAACAGTTCCTCGAGAGTGGCGGTCGCCTCCGTACGGCGTGCGATTTCGAGGTTGACGGACAACCACGCGTCACCCGCCCGAATGGCTTCACGCTGCCGTCGCTCCAGCAGCTCGAGGGCGTGATCGCGAGTGAGATCACCAACTGCCGCGAAGCTGGCCTTTTCGCACAGCCGGCTAAGACGGCCGTCACTTTCGACGTCAAAGCAAAATGATTGCGCTACGCATCGAGTTCCTTGCTGGCCGTTTTCACGCTAACCCGTGGGACGCCGGAACCAACGAAGGGGAAGTGGAGTGGCCGCCGTCCCCGTGGCGCCTGCTCCGTGCGATCACCGCGGGGTGGTTTCGCGCGGGCGGTGAGCACCGCGACGTTTTCCTGCGCATGCTTGACGCGCTCTGCGAGGCGCCGCGCTTCCTTCTTCCAAGAGCAACGGCGGGCCATTCTCGTCATTACGTTCCGCTAGGCGGGTTCAAGAACGGCAAGCCCGAGAAGACGCAGATCCTGGATTCGTTCCTCGCGCTAGATCACGACAGCGAGCACCCGGCCGTGGCATACGCCGTGTGGCCAGCGATCGATCTTCCCGAGGAAGTGCGGGCGCTGCTCGAGCGTGCGTGCAATCTCATCGGGTACCTTGGACGCGCTGAATCATGGTGCTCCGTCGAAGTCGTGGACTCCGCACCCCACGACGGAGAGTTGACGCTCGTCGATCTCGCGTCGCGGGAGGATGTGCCGTCCGCGGGGCCGCTGGTGCGACGCCTCGCTCCCAGCCTTTCGCTTCGCGGTGCAGGGCTACTACGCTCTCTTGTGCAGACGACGGCCGATATGCGCCGCTCCAAGCGGCTCATGCCTCCGGGCACGGCATGGGTGGAGTACCGCCTGCCGCCCGGGTTTCTTCTCGTCCAAGAGCAGTACGAGGAGCAAGAACTACGTGGGTCGGTCTTTGATAAGATCGTCCTACGCTTCAGCGTTGAACGCCCGCGGCAGGGTGTGCTCCCGCCAGTCACGCGGGCCGTCGATGTCGCTGAGCTGATGCGCCGTTCCGCGTTATCCCGATACAGCCGCCGCGACGGGCCAGCATCGACGCTCCTAGCAGGAAAGGCCGACGATGGCGATGGGAAGCGTCAGGGTCACGACCACCCGTACTACCTACCGTTCGATTCGCGTGGCGATGGGAAGATCGACCGCATCGATGTGTGGTTTCCAAAGGGATGTCGCCACCAAGAGTACCTCGCGGTCTCATCCGTCGATGCGCTGTGCGATTATCGCATTTTCGACGAAACGCTCCCGCTTACGTTTCTCGGAAGCGTCACACCCGATACGTCCTCGCTCGTGTGGGAGAGCATCACGCCCGTCGTTTTGGATCGTTTTCCCAAGCTTCGGGGTCAGGGCCACTCGCTGCTCCTGGATGGGCCGGAGGAGCAAATCGCCGCAATGCTAGGTCGTCGCTCGGACACTGTAGCCGAGGTCGAGGTATGGCCGGCCGGCGCGCATGTGCGTCGTCGCGGGGGCAGTGGGGCGCGCATTGACGCGTTCCGTGCGCGGCGTCGCGGAAAACCTGAGCGCCTGCCGCCGCTCGTCGGAGCAACGCTCCGTTTCAGCGAACCCGTTTCCGGACCTATCGTTCTCGGCCGTCTCGCCCACTTCGGTCTTGGCCAATTCGCACCGTGTGAGTTTTGAGAGAACGAACCGAGCAAGCCAACAATCCATAATCGTTTGCCGATAAGTGTAGCAAATGCCCAAGTCTATTAGGGTACTGCTATGCTTACCTCTCTTGAGGCGCCCGATCCGTTACCGGCGCGGATGGTCAACGAATTCGTCTACTGCCCCAGACTCTTCTGGCTCGAGCACGTAGAGCGGGAGTTCGAAGAGTCGTACGATACGGTCGATGGCGAGCGAGTACATCGCCGCGTCGATCAACCCCGCGGAACGATCCCTGATGATATCGCCCAGATGCGGTCCGAAGCATCATCCGTCGAGCTTGCGTCGGAGCATCTGGGCGTGGTCGCGAAGATCGACCTGGTCCGCGCGGACGGTGGCCAGGCGGTCCCGATCGACTTCAAGCGCGGACGAGCGCCGGCGATTCCCGGCGGCGCCTACGACCCCGAGCGCGTACAGGTCTGTATTCAAGCCCTGCTCCTGCGTGAGAACGGATATCGGTGCGATCTCGCGCGCATCTACTACGCGGCATCCAAAACGTACGTCGATATTCCTATCGATGAGGCCCTGGTCACTCAGACCCTTAACGCGATCTCCGGCGCCCGCGTCGCCGCTGTGGCCGGCACGCCACCAGCTCCGCTGATCGACAGCCCAAAATGCGCGCGCTGCTCATTGAACTCGATCTGCCTCCCGGATGAGACGAATGCGCTACGGCGGCGGAATGGCGAGACGCGCGTTCGCGCTTTTGCCGCTCCCTCGGATGACCGGATCCCCATGTACGTGATGGAGCCCGGTGCCCGCGTTGGACTGTCGGGCGAGAGGCTGGAGGTACGAACCGACGCCGGAGTCCAAGCCGATGCGCGCTTGGACGATATCACGCATCTCTCACTCTTCGGCAACGTACAGGTTTCATCGCAGGCGGCGCGCGCGCTACTTTCGCGTGACGAGCCGATCTTCTATCTCAGCTACGGGGGCTGGCTCAGCGGCTACGCGCGTTCAATCAACGATCACAGCCTAGACCTTCGGGTTGAACAGCACCTGCTCGCCCGTGACAAGGAGCGCAGCTTAGCCATCGCGCGTGAGATCGTGTTCGGGAAGGTCAAGAATCAGCGCACGATGATGCGGCGTGCGTTGGGGGCGAAGGCGAAGCCGGCGCTGCGTGCGATGGCATTCTTAATGCATCGGGTTCAGCATGCCGTCAGCGCTGATGAGCTGCTCGGTTTCGAAGGTGCCGCCGCGCAGAGATATTTCGAGGCGTTCGGTGAGATGCTGAGCATTGGCACAGGCTTCGAGGTGACAGGACGTAATCGGCGGCCGCCAACGGATCCGGTCAATGCCATGCTCTCGTTCGGTTATTCGATGCTGGCAAAAGAGGCCGTTGCCGCCGCCCTGGCGGTTGGCTTTGAGCCCGGGCTGGGATTCTATCATCGCCCGCGCCCTGGGCGGCCATCACTTGCGCTCGATCTCATGGAAGAGTTCCGGCCGCTTGTTGTCGATTCGACGGTACTGACGCTGGTGAACTCGCGTGAGATTCGCCCCAATCACTTCGACCGGCGTGGGCGGGCTATCGTCTTGACGACCGACGGAAGACGGGCCTTCATAGCAGCCTTGGAGCGGCGGTTACGAGCGAGCATTAGCCATCCGATTTTCGGCTATCAGGTGACATATCGTAGAGCGCTGCACGTTCAGGCGAGACTCTTGGCTAGGGCGATTCAGGGAGACCTGCCTCAGTATCCGCCCTTTACGACCAGATAGCCAATGCTGCGCGCGTACATTCTCTCGTACGACATCTCGTCTCCCAAGCGTCTTAGAGCGATGTATAAGATTGCGAAGGCCTATGAAGCTGGTCCGGTTTCGTGGAGAGTTTGTGATTGGACATCAGGCGGGCTGACTCATGCGGCGCTCGAAGTCCATGGGTGAGAGGAAGCCGATTGACGTGTGTCGGCGGTGTGGGTT
>SCRI01000072.1 GCA_004298675.1 bacterium
CGCGCCTCGATCGCAAGCGACTTCTTCCGGCCGGGTCTGCGTGCAGTCGGAGATCAACTCGGCTCGGGTCGGAGTCTTGCGATGCGCAACAGGTTGTAGGCAGCACCGATCATCTCCACGCACTGGCGGATCTTCCAGCGAACCGCGTGGCGTGCTCGCCGCAGTCCGCCCACTTTGCCCCAGCCGAAGATCTCGTCAACCAACTTTCGCTCGCGCTGACTCAACTGATATCGGGTACCACGCTGGCGCAAGCGCATGCGCCAACGAGCCCGCGCTTGCGGCGAACGTAGCCGAATCGCCCCTTTTGCGCAGAGCAACGTGTGGGGTCACCTCTTGGTGCTCGAGTTCGGCCAAGAACACTCCGTCGTCGTAGCCCGCGTCGGCACCCAAGTACGTGTCACCATCAGCTGGTGGCGCCGGCGCACGCGCTTGACTATCAAGAGGGCGTTGCGGCGCTTGGCCGTCCCGTCGGCTTGATCCACCTCGAAGTCCACGATGAGTCCGTGCCGATTCTCCATCAGCGCGTGGGCGCTGTGGGCAAGCATCGTCGAGCCGCCCTGGCTCTTGCGTGCCAAACGCGCCTGGGGATCGGTCAACGAGCGGTGCCTGGCGTTGCTGCGCCGCTCGCCGCGAAAGTTCACCGAGGGATTGCCGCCATCCCCATTGTCGGAACCGTCGCTGACCTTCTCGTCGGGGCTCTCGATGGGCCGCAGGCGCTTGAAGCTCGTGTAGCTGGCGATCAGCGTACCGTCGACGGTGAAGTACTCGTCCGAGACTAGCTCCTGAACGATGCCTCGGGCCACGATACGCTCGAAGAGCGTGTGGGTGGCTGGCGACAATTAGCGCATTGACTCACCAGAACTGCTATCAATGACTGGTGATTGCCTCATGCAAAAAACAGATCCAGCACCTGATTGAGCACGGCCTCGATGAGCTTGGCCAGCCCGCCCAGCTGCCCCAGCAGTTCTGGCATCAGCGCGTCGGATAGGGTAAGATCGTAATCGGCCACCGTTTCGTCCCTTCGGTTGGTGATTGTGTTGCTAACATCGATCTTCCGAACCGAAACGGTGGCTCCTTGCCACCGGCCTTTTACAGTATCTTACGGGACTCTATCTTCACGTCGTCTCGATCGTGACGATCGTATCGCCCTCTTGCACCATGTCAGCCTCATTGACATGGATCTCCTTGACGGTCCCTGGCGTGGGAGCGGTGACCTGGAGCTCCATCTTCATGGACTCGATGATCACGAGCACGTCATCAGCGTTGACACGGTCACCGATGCTCGATGTAATCTTCCAGATCGACCCGGCAATATCGGCCTTCACGGGAACGAGAGCCATGGTGTCCTCCTCATGGTCGGTCAGATGCTCGCGAGAATACCGTGCGAGTCAATGAAACCAGTATCGTATTGTCCCGACGCGAAGCTCGGATGTCGAGCTATCGCTAGAAGGACGGGAATATTCGTCTTGATGCCATCAATGCGCGTTTGATTGAGGGCCTCTATCATTCGCCGAAGCGCATCGGCTCGTGCCTCACCCCAGGCGATGACCTTCGCGAGCATCGGATCGTAGTACGGCGTCACCGTATAGCCGGCCTCGACACCGTGATCGACACGTACATGGTCGAGCTCCGGCCAGGCGATACTTTCAATCGTACCGGGTGAGGGCAAGAGGCGCTTTGGGTCCTCGGCGTAGATCCTGCATTCGATCGCATGTCCCCGCGCCGCTGGTGCGGCATCGAATGAGAGCGGCTCGCCGGCCGCGACGCGCAACTGCTCCGCAACCAGGTCCAACCCAGTGATCATCTCGGTCACCGGATGCTCCACCTGAAGGCGCGTGTTCATCTCCATGAAATAGAACTCACCGTGCTCATCGACAATGAACTCAAGGGTTCCGGCATTGACGTAATTGATGGCCTCCGCACCGATGACCGCCGCCTCTTCCATGCGCCGGCGTAGTTCCGGCGTGACGGCCGGCGAAAGCGCCTCCTCGATGACCTTTTGGTGGCGGCGTTGGATCGAGCACTCCCGCTCATGGAGGGCTAAGACGTGGCCACGAGCATCGCCGATGACTTGGATCTCGACGTGCCGCGGGCGCTCGATGTACTTCTCGATGTACACCGTATCGTCTCCGAAGTAGCGCTCCGCCACCCGGCGACAACTCTCGAGTGCTCCGGCCAGAGCAATGCTCTGCCGCACGACTTGCATCCCGATACCCCCGCCGCCGCCAGACGCCTTGACCAGCACGGGGTAGCCAAGCTCCTCCGCAAGCGCGTGAGCCGCCTGATGGTCATCGCAGGGGGAGAGCGCGCCCGGGACGATCGGCACGCTCGCCTCGCGCATGAGTTGCCGGGCCCCGAGCTTCGAGCCCATGGCGCGGATAGCCGCCGGCGCGGGGCCGATGAAGGTTAGTCCCGCTGCCTCGCATCTCTCCGCAAACTCCGCCTTCTCAGAAAGCATCCCGTACCCCGGATGGATCGCCTCGGCCCTGGAGGCGCGGGCCGCATCGAGCAGAGCCTCCACGTGCAAGTAGCTCTGCGTGATCGGTCCCGGGCCGAGCCGGTATGCCTCGTCCGCCTCCCTCACATGGGGGGCGTCGATGTCGGCATCTGAATAAACCGCAACCGAGGCGATCCCGAGCGCGCGAAGCGTCCGCACGACTCTCCGGGCGATCTCCCCGCGGTTCGCGACCAGCACCTTTCTGAACACGGAGCGCTCCAGTCCCAGGTTGACAACTCGCGTCACAATATGGTACCAACGAGTTGTGAATGACGTCATACGTATTACACGCGTTCGCAATGATACCTCCAAACTTAGCGACCGTGTGGTCGTTGAGCTCCAGCGGCAGATCTTGTCGGGGGAGCTTCCGTTCGGCGGGCGATTTCCGACCGAGGTGGAGCTCTGCGAGATGTTCGAGGTGAGCCGTACCGTCATTCGGGACGCCTTGCGGACGCTCACTGCCATTGGCCTCATCGAAGTCCAGCATGGACGTGGGATAAGCGTGACGCATCCGAACGACAAGTCAGCCGGTGCCGCGCTCGCGATCCTGCTCCTGCGCTCGAACCTCACCGTCGGCGAAGTCCTTGAGGCGCGCGGTCTCGTCGAAACCGAGATCTGCGCTCTAGCGGCCCGCTACGCCACGACCGAAGACGTGAGCCGGCTAGAGCAGAGGCTCGGGGCCTTCCGGTCGGCCGTTGAGCAAGGAAACGTTGAACAGGCCTTCGAGGAGCATTTGAGCTTCCACGCCGCACTCTACGACTCCATCCACGTCCCTGCACTGGCCCTCATGCTTCGACCAATGATCGAGGTCATTCTCCTGAGCTCGCTTCCCCCCGTGCTCGACGAGCCACGCATGTGGGAGGTCGAGGCGCACAAGCACATTCTCGATGCAGTGCGGTCACGCGACGAGCAGCGGCTCCGCGCAGCCTTACAAGAGCACTTCCTCGAGATGGAGTCGGAATCGTATCGGGAGTACCGTTCGCAGACGCTCGCGGATTCCGAGGCCGTTCGGCACCTCATCGCCCGGATTAACGACCACCCTGTACACCACGGGAGAGACAACCTTGTCCATTGACGACTCGTCATCCGCGACTGTGACTTCGAGAACAGCTCAACTCTTAGATCGGCGCAAGAAGGTAATCCCTCGCGGTGTTGGTCACATGACCAAGATCGTTGCGGATCATGCGGAGGGCTCGTACCTGGTCGACGTTGACGGAAGGCGCTTCATCGACTTCTCCGGCGGGATCGGAACGCTCAACATTGGTCATCGTCACCCCGCCGTGATGACGCGCATTCAGGAGCAGCTCGACAAGCTCCACCACGTGGCAATCGGTGTCGCCCTCACGGAGCCATACATCGAGGTCGCAGAGCGTCTCTTGCCTTTGGTTCCGATACCTGGGGACAAGAAAGCGATTCTCCTGAACAGCGGTGCCGAGGCGGTCGAAAATGCCATTAAGATCGCTCGCGCCTACACGAAGCGGCGCGGCGTCGTGTGCTTCGAGGGGGCATTCCACGGGCGCACTCTGATGACCATGACGCTTAGCAGCAAAGCGAATCCGTATAAGACCGGGTTTGGGCCATTCGCTCCGGACGTCTACCGCGTGCCGTATGCCTACTGCTACCGCTGCTCTCACGCCGACACCCCTGATCGCTGTCCGCTCCACGCGGCGGAGCCTCTGCAGCGCCTCTTCTCCGTCGAAGTCGATCCTAGCGAGATCGCCGCCGTCATCGTCGAGCCCGTTCAAGGCGAAGGCGGCTTCGTCGTCCCCCCGCCCGAGTTCTTGCGCGCGGTTCAGTCAATTTGCAGAAGCCACGGCGTGCTGCTGATCGCCGACGAGATTCAGACGGGCTTCGGACGTACCGGCAAGATGTTCGCGTGCGAGTCCGTCGGGATCGAACCAGACCTGCTGTGCATCGGGAAGTCGCTTGCCGACGGCTTGCCGCTCAGCGCTGTCGTCGGCCGCGCGGAGGTCATGGACGGCCCCGTTCCCGGCAGCCTTGGTGGAACGTACACGGGCAATCCCATCTCATGCGCAGCGGCGCTCGGCGTGTTGGATGCCTTCGAGACCGAGGGGATCCTCGACAGCGCTCAGCGCCTCGGCAATGCCATTCGGGCGCACTTCAGCGCCCTTCAACAGAAGTATGCTCTCATCGGCGATGTTCGCACCCTTGGTGCCATGGGAGCTATCGAACTCGTCCGCTCGCGCAAGGGACGCGAGCCGGCGAAAGATGAGACCCAGGCTGTGCTCGAGTACTGCCACGCGCATGGCCTCCTCCTCATCAAAGCAGGTATGTGGGACAACGTCATCCGGGTGTTGATGCCGCTGAATATCCCCGACAAGGCGCTCGAGGACGGATTCCAAATCCTCGATAACGCCCTCGCTAACGTTCATCTTCATAACTCGCATCACGAACGCGTCTAACCACGCTAGAGGGGTACTAGGATGTTACGGAGGGTCGTTTCCCTACTCGTAGTCGTTCCTTTCTTGACGGCTATGCTCATCGCCACACCATCACCCCGTCCCGCAGCTGCGGCAGATGCTAGTTCCTGGACGTTCCCGGCCGGATTCGTCTATGCGAATGGCGAGACCAAGGACGGCATATACCACCCGATTCCCGTCAGTCAGGTCACTAAACACTGGAAAGTCTGCGTGCTCTTTCCTCACATGAAGGACTCGTACTGGCTCGCCGCAGACTACGGCGTGGTCGCCGAGTCGCAGCGCGATCATCTGGCAATGCAACTATTCCAGGCCGGTGGATACACCAACCTCGCAACCCAACTCAACCAGATGGACGCCTGTATCGCGCAGCACTATAACGCGATCGTGCTCGGCGCCATCAGTGCCAAGGGCGTCGCAGCAGAAGTCGACAAAGCAGCCGCTCACGGCATACCGGTCATCGACTTCGTCAACGGCGTTGATGACCCCAAAGTTTCCGCTCACGCCCTCGTCAGCTTCTACGATCTCGCGCATACCACCGGAGAGTACATCATCAAGCACTCGAACAGCAAGGCCGTCAACGTAGGCTACTTTCCCGGGCCTCAGGGCGCGGGTTGGTCGGACGACGCGGTGCGGGGATTTGACGATGCCATCAAGGACAGCAACGTCCATGTTACCGTTACGCGGCGCGGTGACACCGGCGAGAATATCCAGCTGAATCTCATCCAGAATGCCATGCAGGCGTACTCGAACATCAATGCGCTTGTCGGCGTCGATATCGCCGCACAGGCAGCTGCTGTCGCCGTCCGGAATCTTAGCCTCCAGGGAAAGGTCAAGGTCTACGCCTTCGATATTATTCCGCCGGTCTACCAAGACATCGTGGATGGCAGCGCGGTCGGGTCGCCGACCGACTTCACGGTGATCCAAGGGCGTATGGCGATCGACTATGCGGTCCGTTTGCTCGAGCACAAGGCTCTCGAGGGTAATGCGAAGCGCGTCGGTCCGATCCCCAAGATGGTCACGGCTGAGAACATCAAGCAGATTCCCTGGAACGACATGTTCGCTCCGAAGAACTTCAAGGCCACCTATACCGTCCAACCGTAAGGAACTGTATTGGACGCAGTAGCAGGACATCTCGACGAGCGTGGTGCCCCCATCGTCTCGCTCGTCGAGATCACGAAGCGGTTTGAAGGCGTTGTCGCTCTCGACGGCGTGTCGCTTGACGTCGCAGCCGGCGAAGTCGTCGTGGTGTTGGGCGAAAACGGTGCCGGAAAGTCGACACTCGTCAACGTCATGATCGGCGCCCTCCAGCCAAACGAGGGGACCATCTACGTGCGCGGTCAAAGGGTCTCTCACCAAGACCCCGCGGCTGCACGCCGCCAAGGCATCAACGCCGTCTTGCAGGATTTCAGCCTCGCGCCATCCCTCAGCGTGGCTGACAACCTGTTCCTTGGACGGGAGCCGATGCGCCTCTTCATTCGCGACCGAGCTCGCGCGCGCCGCGAGGGGCGCGAGGCAATGCAGATGCTGGGAGTCAATATCGACGTCGATACGCCGGTATTGTTCCTCAGTCGAGCTGAACAACAGATGGTGGAAATCGTCAAGGCGCTGTGTGGGCGGCCAGGCGCCTTGATCCTCGACGAGCCGACCGCGACGCTCACCGGGGAGGAGACGCGTCGACTCTTTGAGATCGTCACGCGACTCAAGAGCGAAGGTTGGGGGGTGCTTTACATCACCCACCGCATGGAGGAGGTCCAGCGGCTCGGCGATCGCGTCGTGGTCCTTCGGGACGGTCGCCATATCTCTACGTATCGCGTCGCGAACGTGTCTGAGACGCACCTCATCCAAGACATGGTCGGCCGTCCCTTGAGCGCCCTCTACCCGGCCAAGGTGAGCGCCACGACGAATGCGCCTCCGGTGCTGCGGGTCGATAATCTCACGAGCAAGGACAAGAAGATTCTCGGCGTCTCGCTCGAGGTACGCCCCGGAGAAATCGTGGGGATCGCCGGGCTCGTCCGGTCCGGATGCTCGGAGGTAGCGCGAGCCTGCTTTGGATTGATCGAGCTCGACCAGGGATTCATCGAAATTGCCGGAGGCAGGGTCGAGAAGCCCGATCTGAGGAAGATGTTGCACCTGGGCCTCATCTACTTGCCGCAGGATCGGCGCGGCGAGGCGCTCTCCCTCTCTCGGACGATCGAAGAGAATGTTTCGCTCGAAGTCCTCGGCGAGTGGCGGTACAGCCCCTTCGGTCTGGTCAATCATGCGGCCGTCCACGAGGCCGTCGACGCGATCACCGAGCGCCTAGACGTCCGGCCGCGCAACATTCACCAGCCAGTCGTGAGTCTCTCGGGTGGGAACCAGCAAAAGGTCGTACTCGGCCGAGCGCTCACACGACCGCGCTCGGTCTACGTGTTCGACGAACCAACGGCGGGTGTCGATGTCGGTGCGCGGCAAGCCATCTACCATCACATGCACGAGATCTGCAAGTCCGGCGCCGGCATTCTCTTCGCCTCGTCAGATCTGGAAGAGATCGTGCACCTCTCGTCTCGAGTCTACGTCATGCACGAAGGCCGGATCCAGACCGAGCTGCACGGCGATGAGATCAACGATGAAGCGGTGGTAAGCTATTCATTTGGCCGGGACTCGGCGAACAGGGGAACGCTCCGTGCAAGCAACTGACTCGAGAAACAACCCCGTCGTGCAACTCGGTGACGGCCTTCGGAATATCTTCGCAAAGACCGGCGCCCTGCCGTTCTTGCTCGTGATTCTGGTCGTCGTCTTCCAGTTGGCGAACAGCCGCTTTCTGGGACGACAGAACATGGAGGACATGCTTCACGAGGGTGTGTTCCTGGCCTTGGCATCGCTTGGTCAGATGTTCATCCTTGTATCGGGGGGCTTCGACCTCTCGATCGGCTCGAACATCGCCCTTACAAGCATTTCCAGTGCGTCAGTGATGGCCGCAGTCTATGGCGTTCACCCGGGAGCCGCTGGCCAGGCGATCGCTGCGGGCGCAGCAACAGCCGCCGTTGTGGGATTGGTCGTCGGCCTGGTCAACGGTGTGGGCGTCGCCGTGCTCGGCGTCAACCCATTCATCGTTACCCTCGCGACAGCTAGCGCTTTCCAAGGTATCACCTTGTTGATCAGTCAAGGCCAAGAGGTCGGAGGACTGCCCAATGCCTTCATCACGAGCGTTGGCTCCGGTTCGTGGCTCGGCCTCCCGATCGCCGGTTGGGTCACGCTTCCCCTCGTCCTCGGGCTCTACGTGCTCCTGGCTTGGGCACGGTACGGCAGGTACATCTTCGCCATCGGCTCAAATGCGGCCGCGGCGCGTGTGGCTGGGGTTCACGTCGGCCTGCAGGTCCTGGCGACCTATGTGATCTGCGCCGTTGCAACTGCCATAGCCGGGTTCCTCCTCACGGCCCGCGTCTCGGCCGGCGAGCCGTTGCTGGGCGCTGAGTATACCTTGCAGAGCATAACGGCCGCCGTCATCGGGGGGGCATCCCTCCGCGGCGGACGGGGCAGCATCGGCGGCACGCTCCTCGGCGTTGTATTCGTGATCTTTCTCGCCGACGGCATGGACCTCATGCGCCTCGGCTCCAACCACGAGATGATCGCATTGGGGCTCGTGCTCATCTTCGCCGTCGTCGCGGACAGACAACGCGCCAAGGCCGTCGCCGCGGGATACCAGAAGCGCCTGATTTCTCAGTCCGATCCCGCGACGGAGGGCTAACGTGGAAGAGGCATCCCAAGCCTGCGTCATCGAGCGGCGTCCCGCCGCCGGAGGCAAGCCAAGCGTCACCTACCGTTACGCCGGCGACCGCTACCTTCTCGCCGAGTATGGCGAGATGAACTTCGACCTCACGCTGAACTTCATTGTGCAGGCTGTGGACGGCGCGCTTCAACGAACTCCGTTCGAAGGCCTCATCGAGGCGGCACCCGGCTTCCGATCCATTCTCGTATCCTATGAGCCGCGCTCCTGCCGGCTTGCCGGCCTCATCGAGCACCTCGACCGCATCTACGACGGCATCCCGGACGAGAAGTCCCTCGTGATCCCAAGCCGGCGCATTTACCTGCCGATCGCGTTCGATGACAGCCAGACGCGAGAGGCGGTCACGCGGTACGCGCAGCTGATTCGGGCCGATGCTCCAAACGTCGAGGGGGGGACGAACGTCGACTATACGGTGCGGTACAACGGCTTCTCCGACCGCGAGGAGCTCTATGCCGCAGTGCTCGGTGCGGAGCTCTGGACCGCATTCATCGGGTTCTTTCCGGGATTGCCCTTCATGTTTCCGCTCGATCCGCTGCGCTTCATCTTCGTCCCGAAGTACAATCCCACGCGCACATGGACGCCTGAGGGCGCCGTGGGCATCGGAGGCCCGTGCTACTCCATCTACCCGGTCGAATCTCCCGGAGGTTACCAGCTCATCGGGCGGACCCTCCCGATCTACGACCTACGGCAGCGAAACAGCGCCTTCAAGTCGGATCCCATCTTGGTGCGACCAGCCGACCGCATCGTCTTTCATCGAGTCTCGGAGCAGGAGTTGCTCGACGGATTTGCAGACGTACACGCGGACCGCTACCAGTATCGCATCGAGGACGCGCCGTTCGACGTGAGTGCCTATCTGGCATACTTGGAGCGCATCCGCCCCGAGGCCGAGGCGTGGCGGCACGCGCGTGAGGAAGCGGCACAGCGGACGCCAGTGGCCTAGTTTGACGAATGACGAGCGAGGAATCAGACCATGAGCAGCCCGCATGATCGCAGTCTGGAGATTCTCGAGGCTGGGATCCATTCAACGGTGCAGGACTTCCCGGGGCGTCGCGGATATCAAGCGCGGGGATTCTTCCCTGCGGGCCCCATGGACGCATTCGCACTTCGCGCAGCGAATCTCTTGGTCGCAAACGACGAAGGCGCAGCGGGCATTGAGATCACGCTTGGAAAGTTCGCCGTGCGCTTCACCTGCGAGACCACGGCTGCGTTGACCGGGGCTGCCGTCGACGCTACGCTCAACGGTGAGCCGCTTAGCTTGTGGGGGACAGTTCACGTCGCTGCGGGCGACGAGCTGCGCATCGGCATGGCGAAGGGGCCGGGCTTCCGCGTCTACCTGGCGGTCGCGGGCGGCATCGACGTGCCGTTGGTACTGGGATCCCGCGCGACATACACGATGGGGGCGCTCGGCGGCCTCGACGGGCGCCTCTTGAAGAAGGGGGACCACCTCTCCCTGCTGCCCTCGACGACGGCGCCTCGGCGGTACCGATTCGAAGCCGACGCTGTTCCCCACTATAGCCGCGAGTGGGAAATCGAGGTGATGCGCGGACCACAGGCAGATCCGGATTTTCTGACGCCGGAGGACCTCTCCACGTTCTTCGCATCCCCTTGGAGCGTCGGTCATAACTCTAATCGTGTCGGTGTGCGCCTCGGGACGACGCACTTCACTTGGGCGCGCAAGACGGGTGGCGTCGCCGGAGGACACCCGTCCAACATCCTTGATAACGGGTATCCGCTTGGCGGAATCAACTTGAACGGCGATACGCCGGTCATCCTTGGTCCCGACGGACCGACCGCCGGGGGATTCGTGGTCATCGCCACCGTCGTCGGCGGCGCGCTTTGGAAACTCGGTCAACTACGGCCCGGCAGTGACGCGATCCGATTCAAGGAGGTTGACTACGCTGCAGCAGCCTCTTTGACGCGAGATCTCGAGGCAAGGCTTTCCGGCGAGCACCTGGTGGAGATATAGACCATGATCAAGATGGATATTAACGTCGACATGGGCGAGGGCTTTGGGCGGTGGACGCTAGGCGACGATGAGGCGCTCATGCCCTACATTTCCTCGGCGAATATCGCTTGCGGGTTTCATGCGGGTGACCCGAGAATCATGCGACGGACCGTTAGCGCAGCGGTGCGCCACGGGCTCGACATCGGCGCGCACGTCGCACTTCCGGATCTCCTTGGGTTCGGTCGCCGCCGAATGGCGCTTTCTCCGGAAGAGGTGCGCGACTACGGTACCTATCAGATTGGGGCGCTCTGGGCGTTCGTGAAGAGCGAAGGTGGGACGCTGTCGTACGTCAAGCCCCACGGCTCGCTCTATGCGATGATCAACGAGAATCCGGCGATGGCGTCCGCTCTCGCCGAAGGTCTCGCGGGCATCGATCCCGACCTCATCCTTCTGCTGCTCAACCGAAATACCGAAGCAGCGGTCGCGCGCCACGGCATCCGCCTCATCGCCGAGGGATTCGTCGATCTGGACTACGATGCCAAAGGCAACCTCATCATCGAGCGAGTGAAGGCCGCGCGGGATCCGGACGACGTCGCGACGCGTGCGTTGCGGATCGCAACGGAGCACAAGGTACGAACGATCGAAGGGATCGATCTGAGCGTGGACACGCCGACCATCTGCATTCATGGCGATGCTCCAAACGCACTGGATGTAGTAAGCGCGACACGCCGCCGCTTCGACGAAGCGGGCATTTCGCTCATGCCTATTCGCCGTATTCTCGCATCGCACTCGCCGGAGCAGCCCGTGGCATGAGGCACACCGGCAATGCGACCGTGGCTGGTCACGAGAACGCCCTGATGGTCCTCAAATCCGTGCCCTCTGGCATGCTCATCGGCGGGAGCTGGGTTGCCGCGACGTCCGGCACCACGATGGCCGTCGAAGACCCGGCGACGGGAGAGGTCATCGCCTCGGTACCCGATGCCTCCCCACGGGATGCGGCCGAGGCCGCTCGTCACGTCGTCGAAGCTCAGCGAACCTGGAGCTCCACGTCTCCCGAAGAACGCAGTGAGATCCTGCGGCGGGCGTTCGAGCGGATGACGGAAAGGGCGGAGGAACTCGCGTGCCTCGTCACGCTCGAGAACGGAAAGCCGCTGGCTGAAGCGCGCGCGGAAGTCGCCTACGCCGCCGAGTTCTTTCGCTGGTTTAGCCATCAGGCTGTCGCACTCGGCGGAGGCTTTGGACGACCGCCGAGCGGCTCGGGGCGTATTCTGGTCATGCGACAGCCCGTCGGTCCGGCGCTGCTCATCACCCCGTGGAACTTCCCGCTCGCGATGCTGACCCGCAAAATCGGCCCGGCCATCGCCGCAGGCTGCACGATGATCGTCAAGCCGGCACCCGAGACGCCGCTGAGCGCCCTCGTGCTCGGTTCTCTGCTGATCTCGGTTGGTCTCCCGGCCGAGACCATCAGCATCATCACGACCTCTCACGCGGACACGGTGGTCGAAGCGATCCTCAAGGAGCCCGGAATCCGTAAGATCAGCTTCACTGGCTCGACGGAGATTGGACGCCTCCTTCTCCATCGTGCTGCGGATCGAGTGCTGCGGACGTCAATGGAGCTCGGCGGGAACGCGCCGTTTATCGTCTTTTCCGATGCCGACTTGGAACTCGCTGTTGAAGGGGCGGTGGTCGCGAAGATGCGCAACGGCGGGGAGTCCTGCATCGCAGCGAATCGCATGTACGTCCAGAGGTCCGTCGCTGCGGAATTCTCCAGTCGTCTTGCGAATCGGATGCGGCAGCTGCGCGTGGGTCATGGGCTCGATGCCGACGTCGAGGTTGGGCCGCTCATTAATGCCGAAGGCAAGGCCAAAGTGGAAGCTCTCGTCGACGACATGCTGCAGCGCGGAGGGTCTTTGCTAGTTGGAGGTACACGCATGACCGGCAAAGGATACTTCTTCGCACCAACGGTTATCGCGGATGTCCCCCCGCAGAGTCGCGTACTCCATGAAGAGATCTTCGGGCCGGTGGCGCCTATCATCAGCTTCGACGGTGAGGCCGAGGCGATCGCGTTGGCGAACGCTACGCCTTTCGGCCTCGCCGCGTATGCCTTCACGCGAGACCTCGGACGCGCGATGCGCGTTTCAGAGTCGCTCGAGGCCGGGATGGTCGGCATCAATACCGGCCTCATCTCGACGCCCGCCGCACCTTTCGGAGGGAGCAAGCAGAGCGGCTTGGGCCGCGAAGGCGGAGACCAAGGGATGTCCGAGTATCTCGAGACCAAATACGTTCGCGTCAACTGGTAATAGGAGAAAGCCGCATGTCGCGCATCTTGTCCATGGCCCAAGCCCGGTGGCGACCCGATACGACGGCCCTCGTCATCAGCGGCTCACTTGTGATGGCGTTCTCCGCCCATATCGCGGTGCGCGTTCCCTTCAGCCCTGTGCCGATCACCGGTCAGACTCTTGCCCTTCCCTTGATCGTCGCCGCTCTCGGCAGGAACCGCGCGGTCATGGCGATCTTCCTGTACCTCGCAGAAGGAGCGAGCGGTTTGCCCGTCTTTGCCCCTGGCGGCATCGGTCCGTTCACGCTGATCGGTCCTACCGCCGGTTACCTCTGGGGCTTTCTCGGCGCGGCGTGGCTCCTTGGCACGCTCTTCGAGCTCGGGCTCGTCGAGAACGTTCTGGGGCGCCTGCTCTCCATCGCGCTCTCAGACGCCGTGGTCTTCGCATTAGGTGCCGTATGGCTCGCGCACTTCGTGGGCATCGACCGCGCATTCGCGCTAGGTGTCACGCCATTCTTGGTTGGCGATGCGCTCAAGGTCGGGATCGCAACGTTCACGGCGCCAGCGGCTTTCCGCGTTACGGCGATGTTCCCGCGTCACTAGCTTCCTGACCCTCACGCGCAAAGTCGTTGATGGCGGCTGCGAGGAGGGCGAGCTTCCTCCCCTTCTGTCCCTGCGTCCAGTCGCTCGAGTGCGGCGTCATGATGACGTTGTCGAGCGACTGGAAGGGACAGTGCGCTGGAAGCATCGGCTCGGAGGCAAGATCCGGTGGGTACTGATACCACACGTCAAGTGCAGCACCCGCGATGCGACGATCCCGCAGCGCTACGAAGAGATCGTGCTCGACGCAGATCGCGCCACGGGACACGTTGACGAGATGGGCCGTGGGCTTCATAAGCTTAAGCCTCCTAGCATCGATCAGTCCTCGCGTCAACGAGGAGAGCTCGCAGCAGATCACGACTGCATCTGCAGATGCCACGAGCGCGTCGATGTCGGAAGGATTGGCGATGCTGCCGAGTGTGGCAATACCCTCGGACTCGGCGACGAGGCGCTCAGGGTGCATCGTCACGGTGCGTGCACGCACAGAGAAGCCGTGCAGCCGTTTTAGCACTTCGCGGCCGATCCGTCCGAAGCCAATGAAACCCACCGTCGATCCATAGAGCTCGCCAACCCAGGCATCGGGGCGGTTGTTGCTAAACAGCCAATTGCCGGCACGAAGACCATGATCCGCGATCAGGAACTGCTGTCGCAATGCGATCAGTCCGCCGACGACGTACTCCGCGATCGGAATCTCATGCCCTCCGCCGTTGACCACTCGAGCGCCAGCTGGGAGCAGGCTACGATTGATGCGATCTGTTCCGGCATTCGGGCATACCAATAGCCGTAACGCCGGGGTCGCGCCCGCGAGAGTCTCATCGTATGACTTCGACACAACAACGTCAGCGTCTGCAAGCTCCGGATCCTGCCTTGCCGACGCTTCTGAGTCCATCGGCACATAGACAATGTCGTCATGGAGAAGGGCTCTAAGTTCATCGCCCCAGAGCGGCTCGAGATTCACGACTTTCACAGAATCACGCTATCGCTTCGCACGACTGCACTATCGCGGCTTTTGCCTTACGTAACCGTCGCTCCTCTCGTGCGTCTCGCTAACGTTCGTTCCGCACGCGCGCGATTGCAGGTCAGCTCAGCGATTCAAGACGGATCGCTGACGAACCCTCGGCCACTTTCCCGCCGGCTTAAGGGTCGTGTACACGCTCCCCGCTCCGCTCAAGAACTGATTGTTAGCGCCGGGATAAGATGGACCCGCTAGGGTCGCGTTAAGACGGACCCACCCGTGGCGCTAGTTTGGCAGCGGGCGAGCTGCTCCTCTTGGCAGTGCGGCCTCGTAAGCGGTAGCTGTCCCCTTTGAGATTGAGGACGTGCGAGTGGTGAAGGAGTCGATCGAGCATTGCAGCGGCGAGAGTGGTATCGACGAAGAACTCAGCCCAATCGGCGAAGCCCTTGTTGCCTCAGCGGGCAGTTCAAAATGTACCAGCTGTGGGCAGTTGAAAGTGTACCGGCCCCGGGCTGGGTGATTATGGTCGCAATGCTTGGCTAGGTCGTCGCCAGAGCCTTCCGGGTTCTGGCGGTGAGACTGTGCTCGTGCAGGCGGTAGCTCTTGCCGCGAATCTCGATGAGATGGCTGTGGTGCATCAAACGGTCGAGAAATGCCGCCACCGCCGGGGTGTCGCCGAAGATCTTGGGCCAGTCCTCAAGGGGGCGGTTTGATGTCAGGATGGTGGAACCGCGCTCATAGCGGCGCATGATGATCTCCAGCAGATCCTCGGCGGCGGTGACGGGCAGTTTGCGCATTCCCAAGTCATCGATGATCAGCAGCGGAACCTCGCTGTATGTCGCGATTGCCGCCGCGCGTTCGCCGGTGGCGTTGGCGAGCAGCAGTTCTTCGAACAGCAGATGGGCCTCGCGGTAGAGTACGCGAAAGCCGGCTATCACCGCCGCCATGCCTAGCGCCTGGGCGATGTGGCTTTTGCCGACCCCCGCGTTGCCAAGGAGTAAGGCATCTTCATGCTGCTCGATGAAGCGGCCACTGGCCAGCTCGAAGATCAGTGCCCGGTCGATGCCGGTGTTGAAGCTCCAGTCAAAGGTGTCCAACGTCTTGTGGTCGCGGAAGCCGGCCGCCTTCACTCGGCGCTCGATTAGTCGATCGCGCCGTCGCCGCAACTCGTCATGTACCAACAGGCCGATGAAGTCGAGCGGCCCGAGGCTCTCAGCGCGTGCCTGCTGAGCGCGTACGGTGAGCGCATCGGCCATGCCACCCAGGCGCAGTTGCCGTAGTGAGTGATCGAGCTCCTCCGGGGTCATGCAGTCACTCCTTGCGTGAGCGTTGAGAAATGAGTCGTATAGGTCTGGATCTCAGGGATGATGTGATGCTCGCTCTTCAGCGCCGCCGGTGTGGCATGATGGGCCAGGTAGCTGCGCACGAACCGCAGGCTGGCGGTGCCCAGTGCGGCAGCGAATGAGCAGGCGCGCTCCACGGCCGCGGGATCATAGCGCCGCAACAGATCGAGCATGCCAAAGAGCGCGCGTAGAGCGGTGGCCCCGCGCTCCTGGAGAAGCCGCTGGGCGAAGGTACCGCAATTCGGCCCCACCAGAGCGATACGGGCGGCGAGCCGGTCGGCGCTCGGCGGAGTCTGCCTGGGGCGGTCCGCGTCGGCAGTACGCCGCTGGCCCCTGTGCAGTGCGATCGGGTGTTCGCGCGCGCACGCGTGCGTCTTGGGATCGATGATGCGCAGCCACAGGCGCCCAACGTGAACGATGACTTTGCTGCCCGCATAGCGTGGCGGCACCGAGTAATAGGCGCCATCAACCTCGATGTGGCCGTCGAAGTGGACGCTGCGCTGGCAGATGCGGTAGTACTCGAACCTCGTTACCGGCAGCGGCAGCAGGAAGGGGCGCTCCTCCTCGAACATCGCCCGCACTTGCCGCTTGGTCGTGCCGTGGATGCGCGTCGCCGCCCAGCGCTCGTTCCAACGGGCCACGAAGGCGTTCTGCTCCTCGATACTCTCGAAGCGCCGCCCTTTCAACGCCGTCGCCTGCGTATAGCCGACCGCCGACTCCACCTTGCCCTTGAGGTCCGGCGCGTATGGACGGCAGGGCAGCGGTACGGTGCCGTAGTGCTCGAGCATCTTGGCATAGAGCGGGTTGAGCTGCGGATCCCAGATGTCCGGCTGGAGGACACCCTCCTTGAGGTTGTCGAGCCGAACCGCGTGGACGGTGCCGCCAAAGAACGCGAAGGCCTCTTCGTGCAGGCGGCACCACATCTCGGTCGACGACTTCCACACCGTCTTGCGGAAAGCGTGGCGGCTGTTGCTCAGCGTCATCACGAACAGCCGCGGCCGGCGGTACTTCCCACTGCGATGGTCCCGGGTGGGCGCGCCCTCGCCGTAATCGACCTGCGCCTCTTGGCCGGGTGCAGTCTCAAACCGGCAACTGATCTTCGGCTCCCGCGTACGCAACCTGCGGGCGAGCCGCTTGACGGCATCGTAGGAGCCGGTGTAGCCGTGGTGCTCCACCAGATCTTGGTAGATCGCCGTGGCGTTGCGACGCTTCTCCAGCTCGGCCTCGATGAACGCTCGGAATGGTTCGGCGCTGCTGCGCGGCTTCGGGTCGGTGGGCACCCCCGAGTCGGTGGGCACTTCGCTCGGGGTGGTACACTTTGCCGGCAACAGCCCCGCCTCGCAGCGGAGGCGGTGAATCGTGGCCCGGTGATAGCCGCCTTCGCGGGCGATACGCCGCTCGCTCCAGCCCAGGCGCAAGAGGTGCAGAATGGTTTCTCGCTCGGTCATGCTCAGCGTATTCACGGCGCCGTCTTGGCGGTGCCGCCTTGGCATGCCCGGGCCAGTCAGGAGAGGTGGTACAGTTTCAACTGCCCACCGACCCCTGGTACATTTTCACGTGCCCATCGGTGGTACACTTTGCGTGCCCGCCGAGGCTTGTTGCTCGTAATGATGGTTGACGCGCACTCGTAGCGCTGACAGAGTAGCTGAAAGAGCCAGGTGGCAGCGGATTTGTCGAATTCGACGTAGCCTAGCTCGTCGATGATGAGCAGAGGTACATTGACAAGGTGTCGCTGCTTGTGGCCGGGGACTCCTTCGAGTTGAGCCGCGCGGATTTGATCGAGCAGATCCTGGGCGGAGAGGAAGTAGACGCGGTGACCGGATTGAAGGGCGCGCATGCCGAGCCCAATCGCGAGATGTGTCTTTCCGACGCCCGGTGGTCCGAGAAGAAACACATTTTCTGCACGCTCGACGAAGGCCAAGGTTTGGAGCTCGTTGACGGTGCGGCGTTCGAGCGAGGGCCGTGTGGCTGGCGACAATTATCTTGGCCGGTAGGCGACAACTATCTTGGCCGGTTGAAAGCCGAGGCCGGAAGGCTCAGGAGTGGAGCCGCGAACCGCCGACCGCTTGGTCGAAGGCGAGCGGATGCCCGGCAAAAGGATCACCGACCAGCAAGTGCACATCTACAAGGCCCAGCGGCGCGTGTA
>SCRI01000073.1 GCA_004298675.1 bacterium
AAAGACCACCCGCGCCAATGGTACGCGGGCCGCAGGGCCCCCGGAGAGTAGGTCAGCGCCAGATTATTTAAGGACCAAAGCCCGCCGGCACCACGCCCGCGGGCTTTGCTCGTTTTGTCGTGGCTGGAGCATACTCGTAGCAGAGGATGGACGTGGCCGCGACGAATAAGCCGCCTGTGGCGATGCACTCTCCATCCCACGATGCGGCGTATCCGCGGCAGCATGCGGTCCAGCGCGCGCGGCTGACGCGCCGGCTGGCGCGCGCCTCACCGCGCATCATCGCGGCGATCGCGCCGGCCGGCTATGCCAAGAGCACGGTCGTCCGCGCATATGCGCAGACCCTGCCATCCTATGCGCTCTGCGATTGCGAGGGAGTGCGCGGTTCCGTCGACTTGGCACAGCGCCTGGCCGCGGCACTGGCACGAGGCGACGCGCGACGAGAGCGGGAGGTGGCTCGACAACGTATCGCCGCCCCGGACGACGTTTCGATGTGGGGCCACTTCGCCTTGGAGCTGTGGCTGCGGCCGAGCGAACATCCGCTCGTCGTTCTCGAAAACGTGGAGCACACAGTCGACTCGGTCGAGCAGATCGACTTCATCGCGCGCCTTTTGGCGCACCTCCCGGTCGGCAGGCAGCTCGCCATTTGCTCGCGCCGGCCGCTTCCGCTGTCGCTGAGCCGGTTTGTGGCGCCACACGAGTTGGCGAGCCTGCGCGAGGATGAGCTGCGCTTCGATCGCGGTGACATCCGTGCCGCCTTCGCCGGCCTCGAAACGGCGACTGGAACACTCGAAGAGGTGGCGCGAGTGACGCGGGGCTGGCCCGTGGCCGTGCTGTTGTTCGCGCGGCTGGCGCGCGAGGGCGTGCTCGAGTCGGCATTGGAGCACTCATCGGAAGTGGCGTACTCCGATCTCTATGATTATCTGGCCGAGCAGGTTCTCGCGAGCTTGCGGCCGCATCAGTTGGCGCGCCTCTTGGCCGTGGCCTCGATTCCGCGTGCCACCCCCGCCGAGGTGGCGCTGGTATTGGACGATCCGTCCGCTGCCGAGGAGCTGGCGGCGCTGGCTCGCTCGTCACCCTTCGTGTACCGCGTGCTGGAGGGGGCGCTTGAAGCTCATCCGCTGGTGCGGGCGATGTTCCAGCAACGCTACGGCGAGCAATGCCGGCAGACGCTGCTGCGGGCGTCGGAGCGCCTGGCGCCCGTCGAACCGTTGCGCGCCGCCGAACTGTATCTTGAGGCCGGCGATGACGAGCGTGCCGCCGCGTTGCTGGAGAGCCAGCACGAGTTGTTCGTCTCCGATCTGCCGCCGCTGTTCGCCGGAATCATTGCGCGGCTCGACGAGCGTACCGTCCTGCGGCACGCCGGGTTGTGGGCCGCAGCCACCGCCGTGCGCGCATCCGCCATCCCGCAGCGGCAGTGGCTCTATGAAGCGTTGGGTGTGCGCGAACGCCTCCCTGCGGAGACGCCGCTAGGGCGGCGCGTGGGCGTGCTGACGAGCTTGGGAAACGTGCTGACCAACCTCGGGCGCCACGACGAAGCACTCGAAGTCTTCGAGCAGTTCGCGCCGCCGGGCGTGGAGCTCCCGGAGCGTTATCAAGCCATTCAGCGGTTATTCCGCTCCGCGGTGGCCGCGCGGCAGGGGCATTTCGCCGCAGCATGCGCGCTCTGGGGGGAAGCCGAGCCGCTGTTTGCCGGTATCTCTATGACGCAGGCGATCGCCCTGGAGGAGGTGGTGGCGCGCGCCGCGCGCTTCACGGGCTCGCGCGAGGAGGAGCGCGCCGTGCTCGACCGCGCCGTTGCGCTGGCCCACCAGTCCGGCGTTCCCGCGGTGCGGGTACTGGCGCTGCAGGAGGCGTTATTCGGCGCCTGGTTTGCCGGAGATGATGGGCTGACGGAGCGGCTCGCGCGCGAGTTGGAGGATACCATCACGCCCAGTACGGCGAGGAGTACCGAGGTGCTCCGTGCCTGCATGCGGGGTGACGTGGAGTTGCTGTTGCGCGGAGATCCCTTCGAGCGGCCGCGCTTCCGCCACTACGCTGCGTTGATCGCGTGCGCCGGGGCGGACCCGGCGCAGCGTGCCGAGCTTGCGCGCATCGCGTTGGAAGAGGCCGAGCACGCCAACGACGCGACGTGCGTCGCAGTCGCCTGTATCGTGTGTGCGGAGTGCGGCACGCCGGAGCAGGCTGTTGCGTTCGTAGAGCGGGCGCACGCCCAGTGCGCACTCACCGATGCGTCGCGTTTGCGTGACGCCGTCGACGCCTATCTGCAGGGGTCACGCGCCCTAGGCGTCTTGGCGCCGCTGCTGCGGCGCCTGCGCGGACGCGCAGTTCAAGGCGCGGTGGTCGAGACGGCACCGTGTGCCATCTCCGTCATCGACGCCTCGGTACGACGAAACGGCCGCAGCGTCAGCCTCTCCAAGCGCGAGCGCGAGCTGCTGTTCTATCTGGCGTTGCACCCCCGCCCATGCGGGCGCGAGGAACTGTTGGAGGCGCTCTGGCCGGGGAGCGTGGGGTATGCGCGTTCGGTTCTACGCGTCTACGTGAGCCGCGTGCGCGCGCGGCTTGCCGACGCGGGTGCCGTCAGGCTGCTTGATTCAGGGGAGTATCGGCTCTCCGGCCGCGTCCGCGTCGATCTCCACGATATCGAACGGCTGGCACAGCGGGCGCGCGCGCAGTCGCTGCTCACCGCCGACACGCGCGCGCGTCTTGAAGCGTACGTGCGCAGATGGAGCGGTGAGGTAGCGCCGGTGCTCGGGACGTGGGAGTGGTTCGCGCCCTTGGCGCCGCGCGTCGAAGATCTCTTCCGGCAGATCGTCCTGCTGTTGGGCAACGATGCGCTCAGGCGCGGGCGGTTGGCGGAGGCGCGAGCGCTGGCCGAACGCATCGTCGCCCTCGACCGTTGCGACGAGCCGGCGCGCGAGCTATTGATCCGCGCGGTCTTAGCAGCGGGCGATGGCGCGGGTGCGCGGCGAGAGCTGCGCAAGTACCGCGAGATCCTCGAGCGGGAGCTGGGCGCCAAACCTTCGGGCGAGTTGGAGCGGCTGGTCGAAGGCCAACCGTGAATCTGTAACCGCTTTGTAGCAGCGGACCGTTAGGGTTGGGTTGGGGGAAGTGCACCCGCCCCCTTTCTTGCGCGGAGAGTTCTCATGAAGTCTAACCAGAGTCGATCGCTCCTCTTGATCGGAGGCGGTTTCGTGTTAGCCGCGGCCGTCGCCGCTTGCGGTGGAGGGTCCAGCTCTTCAGCCGGTGTCACGCCTGCTGCGGCTCCCTCCGCCGCGCCTAGCGCCGCTCCTAGTGCGGCCCCCAGCGCCGCGCCGAGCAGCAGCCCCAGCACCGCTCCCTCCAGCGCCCCGGCGGCCACCTGGACCTTCGGCGGCTCTACGGCGTCGATGAGCGCGACGGCGGGACAGACCCCGGCAGCGATCTCGCTGGCCTCCTATCGAAACCTCTCCGGCACGATCCAATTCGGCGCGGTGGCTTCGGGCAGCGGCACGCTGGCGGTGAGCGACGCGGTCAACAGCGGCGACGTCACACCGGCCACGCTCCCGGCGGACAACGCGACGGCCGGCTACACACCGTATCTCTACGTCTCATTCTATAATGGTTCGACGGCGACGATCGCCTTCGGCTCGATGACGCCAAAGGTCACGCTCACCGACAGTGCCGGTTTCGGATCGGCCACGACCTGCGAGCTCGACGTCTACGCCAAGAACGGCGGGTCGAGCCCGGCTTGGAACTCGACCGGCGCAAGCGGAAGCATCTCCGGCACGACCGCGACGCTCAACCCGTTCTCGCTTCCCAGTCCCAATACCGTGGACTTCCAGCCTGGGCAGCAGGTAGTCGCCATCGCCTGCAAGTAACCCGCGGCATTGCGCCGGTCGCGGCTGACCCCGTGGCGGGTGCCACTAGGGGAAGCGTATGGCGATGCTGGGCAATGACGTCGTGATTCTAGCCGGAGGGACCGGCAACGTCGGGGGTGCGACGCTAGCGGTGCTGTTGCGCGAGGGTGCGAGCGTGTTCGTGCTCTCGCGCAACAGCGCGCATGCGCAGGCTGCCATCGAACGGTACGCCCCGGCGGAGCTCCGGGAGCGTGCCGTGGCCTTCGAAGCCGATCTCGCCCAGCCGGCGGCGGGGGAGGCTGCGGTAGCGGAAGCGGTACGCCGCTTCGAGCGTCTCGACGCCGTCGTGAGCCTGGTCGGAGGGCGCATCTTCGGGCCCCTCGCGGAGTCCCGGCTGGAGGATCTCCGCAGCAACATCGACGTCAACCTGTTTGCCACCTATAATCTCATGCTGCCGGCGTTGCGGGCGCTGCTGGCGCAGCCGTTGCGCGCCGGTGCGCGCTCGCGCGGCCGCCTCGTGGCCGTCTCCGCCGGCAGCTCGAAGGACCCGCAGCCGCGCTACGGGCTGATGGGGGCTGCGAAGGCCGCCGTCAACGTGCTGATGCAGGCGATCGCGCGCGAGCACAAGGCCGATGGAATCGTCGCGAACTCGCTGGTACTGGGGACGGTGGCCACCGAACTCGCACGCGGCTATCTCTCGCCGGAGGATTTCGCGGCCGCAGCCTCGCCCGAGGAGACGGCCGAGGTGCTGGCGTTTCTCGTCTCCGAGCGCGCTAGCGGCATCAACGGTGCGCTCGTGGACCTCAACGCGCGCGAAGTCGACTGACGCGCTAGCCGATGCGATGGAGCTTGAGCACGTTGGTGCCGCCCTCGCCTACGGGCATGCCGCTGGTGATCGCGACGATCTCTCCGCTGCGCACGAGCCCTTCGCGCTTCAGGCGTTCCTCTGCGAGCTCGATCAGCGTTTCAAAATAGCGGTAGCTCTGCACCGGTAGCGGGTCGACGCCCCAGAACAGCGCGAGGCGGCGTGCCACGTGCGGCCGCGGCGTCAGCGCGATGACGCGCGCGTGCGGGCGGAAGCTCGAGATATGACGCGCGGTGTTCCCTGTGGTCGTTCCCGACACCACCAGCTTCAGTCCGAGCTGTTCCGTTACGCGTGCCGCCGACTCCGCGATTGCCGTCTCCACCGTGCGTTCCGTGCCTTCGAGCCGCCGCTGGCCCAACTCTTCGTGCGGATAGCTGCGCTCCACGGTCAGTGCGATCTTCGCCATGACGCGTACCGCTTCGACGGGGAAGTCTCCCCGCGCCGTCTCGCCTGAGAGCATCACGGCGTCGGTACCATCCAGGATCGCGTTTGCCACGTCCGTGGCCTCGGCGCGCGTGGGCCGCGCCGAGTGTACCATCGACTCGAGCATCTGAGTCGCCGTGATGACCGGCTTAGAGGCGCGGTTGGCGCGCACGATCAGATCCTTCTGCACGAGCGGCACTTGTTCCAGGGGGATCTCGATGCCGAGGTCACCGCGTGCGACCATGATGCCGTCCGCCGCGGCGACGATGTCGTCGATGTGATCGAGCGCCTCGTGTTTCTCGATCTTGGCTAGCACGGGCGTGTGCAGGCCGCGTGCCGCGATGAAGTCCTTGACGCGCGCGACGTCGCGTTGCGAGCGCACGAAAGAGAGCGCGACCCAGTCGACGTCATGATCGAGTCCGAAGGCCAGGTGCTCGAAGTCGCGTTCGGTGACGCTCTCCAGACGCAGCGTTCCGGCGGGATAGTTGATCCCTTGGCGTGGGCGCAGGTCGCCGCCTTGCACGACCTCCGTGCGCACCTCCGTGGCGGTGGTCTCGAGGATGCGCAGACGTATCGCCCCGTCGGCTAGGTAGATGTCCGTGCCGGCGGCAACGTCGCCGGGGAGGCCGGGGTAGGAGATGGAGACCATGCCCGGTCTGCCCTCGATGGGCTCGGCGCTGAGCGTGAAGCGCTCGCCCGCTGTCAGCGTCAAGGCGGAGAGCCCCTCGCCGAGCTCGCCGGTGCGCACCTTGGGGCCGGGCAGGTCCTGGAGGACGGCGACGTTCGCCTCCATCTCGGCCGAGAGGGCGCGAATGTCCGCGATCGCCTGAGCGTGCTCCTCGTGGGTACCGTGTGAAAAGTTGAGCCGGAAGACGTTGACCCCGGCCTCGACCAGTGCCCGGAGGGTCTGGGGGCTGCGGCTGGCCGGCCCTACCGTGGCCACGATCTTCGTGCGCTTGAAGGGTGTCGAGGAGTCGCTCACGGGGCGCCTTTCGGGTCGCCCGCTGGTGCCGTCCTCCATCCACCGCGGCGCCTTGCGTGGGCGTTGCGCCTGTGTTACCATAAGGGGCGGATTAGGGAAGGGATCGTGAGAGAGCGTGGGGTTGCCCACGCTTCTGTGTTGTCAGCGGGTCTCCGCACGGTCGAGCGGGACCCTGAACGGTGAGGGAGGCGGACGATCGCGTTGCGTGGGGCCCTGGCCGAGGCGTTCGCGCAGGCGGCGGAGCGTCTAACGGCTGAGGAGAAGTTCGCCGGCCTCGAGATCGTCGATGCGCGTGCACGGCGGAGGGGGCGCGAGGTTCAGTTGACGCTGGTGATCGATCATCCGGACGGTGTGGGATTCGCGCTCTGCGAGCGCGTCAGCGCGGGCATCAACCAGGCGCTCTCGAGTTTCGCGGAGCCCTATACGTTGGAAGTCGAGTCGCCGGGACTCGATCGGCCGCTGGTGAAGCTCGCGGATTTTGCGCGTTTCGTGGGCCAGCAGGTACGCGTGACGACCGGCCTAGCCGTGCAGGGTAGCAAGACGCATCGCGGGGTCTTGCTCGGGGTCAACGGGGAGAACGTGGTGCTGGGCATGCGGGATGGCGAGCTGCCGATTCCGCATCGCCTGATCGCGTCGGCCAATATCGAGTACGACATCCGCGCCGATCTGAAACGGGCGAAGGAAGAGAAGACGTAAGCATGCCGAGGAAGACTGCAAAGGCGGCCCAAGCCGAGAGTGCCGGCGAGCGCGACGCGCGCCTGCAGGCGGAGTTGATTGCCGCGCTCAAGGAGATCGAAAGGGAGCGCGGGATCTCGTTCGAGATGTTGATCGAGGCGCTGGAGGCTGCGCTCATGTCGGCCTACAAGCGTAATTTCGGCGCCGAGGGAAACGCCATCGTCACCGTGGATCGGGAGACCGGCAAGTACCAGGTCTATCGCCGCCGTACGGTCGTCGAGCAGTATTCCGAAGAGCCGGAGCTGCAGCAGAACGAGATTCTCAAGACGGAGGCCGGCGAGCGTTACGAGCCCGGTGACTACTTCGACGTCGAGGTCACGCCCAAAGATTTCGGCCGCATCGCGGCACAGACCGCCAAGCAGGTGATCGTGCAGCGCATCCGCGAGGCGGAGCGCGACATGGTCTACAACGAGTACATCTCCAAGCTCAACGACATCGTGATGGGCACCGTGCAGCGCTACGAGCAGCGCAACATGTTCGTCGACCTCGGCAAGGCCGAGGCGATCTTGCCGGTCGACGAGCAGGTGCCGCGCGAGAACTACCGCATCAACGACCGCATCCGCGCCTACGTACTCGACGTCCACAAGACCAACAAGGGGCCGCAGATCACCCTTTCGCGTGCCGCCGAAGGCCTGGTTCAGCGGCTGATGGAGTTCGAGGTTCCCGAGATCGAGGACGGGATCGTCGAGATCATGGCGATCGCGCGTGAGGCGGGCAGCCGCACCAAGGTGGCGGTGCACTCCAACCGCGCGGAGGTCGATCCTCTGGGGGCTTGTCTGGGTCCGAAGTCGATCCGCATCGCCAACGTCTCCGACGAGTTGCGCGGCGAGAAGATCGACGTGATCCGTTGGTCGCCAGACCCTGCCACGTTCATTCAAAATGCCTTGGCGCCGGCCAAGGTCATCAACGTCGAGCTATACGAAGACGACGGTACCGCGCTCGTCATCGTGCCGGACTACCAACTGTCGCTGGCGATCGGGCGCGAGGGGCAGAACGTGCGCTTGGCGTCACGCTTGACGGGCTGGCGGCTGGAGATCGCCGCAGAAGCCGAGGCCGACGAAGTGCGCGCCCGCTACTTCCAGGAACGCGAGGAGCGCTTGGCCGCCGAAGGTTACGTCTACAGCGAGGAAGGCGTGGCCGAAGGGGCCGAGGTTGCCGAGGGTGCCGAAGGGGCCGAAGGGACTGCGGCGGCGGAAAGCACCGAGACCGTTGCGGCGGAGCCCCAATCGGAGTTGGATTTGGAGCTTATCCGCAAGCTCCAAGAGTTCAAGCGCGAAACCTTCGACCCACTGCGTAGATCGGAAGGAAACGAAGAGGCTGAGCCGCTCTAATGCCCTTGACCACGCCCCCGCGCGGACGTGCGTGGGTTGCCGGCATACGTTTCCCCAAGCGGCGCTCGTGCGCTTCGTGCGCGGTGACGCCGGATGGGTGATCGATCTGTACCGTCGCGCGCCTGGGCGCGGCGTCTACCTCTGCTCCGCAGTATGCGGGACGCGGGTAGCGAAGAACAAGCGGTATCCAGGACTGTCGGCTGCTGCCGAGAGGGAAGCAGATGAACTAAGAAGACGCGACGCGGCCATGGCCGCGGAGGAAGCACGCGAAAGAGATGGCGACCGGTAAATTGCGAATTTTCGAGCTGGCCAAAGAGCTGCAAATTTCATCCAAAGACCTGATGGCGCTCTTTGGGAAGCTTGGCGTCGAAGTCAAGAATCACATGAGTGTGGTCGACGATCATATCGCCGATCTCGTGCGCGGTGTGCTGTTGGGGAAGGCGCGCCTGGTGGCCCCACCGCCTCCAGCCGCCCCGGCGGCGCCGGCCAAGCCCGCCGTTGTGGCGCCGGCCGTCGCCAAGAAGCCGGCTCTCCCGCCCAAACCGCGCTTGGACGTCGCCGGCGCCGGTATTCCCACGTTGAAACCGGTGCCGGCCAGTCGCCACACTGCCGCCGAGCCCGTGGTCGCCGAGACTGCTCCTGCATCGACTCCAGAGGCGCCTCCGGCCGAGCCGCAAACGCCCGCCGCCGTGGCCGCGGTTCCTGCGCCGCCGGTGGAGGTCCCAGAGCCCGCGCCCTCCGTGGAGCCGGTCGCGGCGCCGAAGGCAGCTGCTCCCAACGTGTCGCCCGCTGCGCCGGCTGCCGCCGCGCCTGCTCCCGCCGCGCCGCCAAAGCTGAAGCCGGTTCCCTCGCGGCCGCAGCCGCCGCGCTCGGGTCTGCCCCCGCGTGTTGGCATGCCCCCCCGGCCCGGCGTGCCGCCCCGTCCCGGTGTGGCTCCACGCCCCGGTGTCGCCCCGCGCCCAGGCCTGCCGCCCAGGCCCTCACTCTACGGCGGTGAGGGGATTCCGCGTCTGCGCCCGGTGCCCCAGGGGCAAAGCTCGATTCTCCCGCCCAAGCCCAAGCCGCAGCAGCCCGCCGGCGCCCATGCGCGGCCCGGGCAGCCGGGGGCGCCCGTGCGCCCGCACCGCGGGAACGGCCCGTTCATCGCCAAGCCGCCCATGCCGCCGTCGGCGTCTCCTGCCGCCGCGCCCACGCCCAGTTCCGGGGCGCCGGCCAAGGGTCGTGGACGCGACCGTGAGGACAGCCTCTCCAAGCGCGATCGCGAGAAGGAGGCGCTGCTCGACAAGAATCGGCGTCAGCGTCCGCATCGCGAGGCCGCGCCGCAGATTCCGGTGCAGTTACGCGCGATCGAGATTCCGGATCTGCTCTCCGTTCAGGAGTTGGCGGCGGCGATGAGCATTGCCGCGAAAGACGTCATCAAGGAGCTCATGAAGATGGGCACCATGGCGACGATCAACCAGAACATCGGCAGCGACGTCGCGCAACAGGTCGCGCGCAAATTCGGTTTCGAGGCTACCGTCAAGGAAGCCGACGAGGAAGTCGCGCTCTATCAGGAGGAGGACCAGCCGGGGGCGCTCTCTGCGCGTCCACCGGTGGTCACGGTGCTCGGCCACGTCGACCATGGTAAGACCTCGCTGCTCGACAAGGTCCGTCAAGCCAACGTTGCCGCGGGCGAGGCCGGCGGCATCACGCAGCGCATCGGTGCCTACACGGTTGAGAAGGATCACCGCACGATCACCTTCATCGATACGCCTGGTCACGAGGCTTTCACGGCCATGCGCGCGCGCGGCGCTAAAGGTGCCGACGTGGCGATCCTCGTGGTAGCCGCCGACGACGGCGTCATGCCGCAGACGATCGAGGCGATCTCGCACGCCAAGGCTGCGAACGTCCCGATCGTGGTAGCGATCAACAAGATCGACAAGCCCGACGCTCAGCCCGAGCGCGTCATGCAGCAGCTCACGGAATTCGAGCTGCAGGCCGTGGAGTGGGGCGGCAAGACCGAAATGAAGCGCGTCTCCGCCAAGACCGGCGAGGGCATCGACGAGCTGCTCGAGACGGTACTGCTGGAGGCTGACCTGCTCGAGCTCAAGGCCAACAAGAATCGCCGCGCTACCGGCGTGGTGCTCGAGTCGGCTCTGGACCGCGGCCGTGGCGCCGTGGCCACGGTGCTCGTCCAGAACGGTACGCTGCGCGTCGGCGACGTCGTGGTCGTCGGGTCGACGTGGGGCAAGGTTCGTGCGCTGATCGACGACCGCGGGCACAACGTCAAGAAGGCCGGGCCATCGATCCCCGTACAGGTGATGGGCCTCTCCGACGTCCCCGCCGCCAGCGACACGCTAACGGTGGTCACCGACGAGCGCGTCGCACGTGAGATCGCCTCAAAGCGCGGTCAACGCCGGCGTGACACGCGCATCGCCGCTACCGGCTCGGCGCGCGTCTCGCTGGAGACGTTCATGCAGCAGGAAGGGGAGAAGATCCTCAACCTGGTCGTGAAGGCGGATGGTCAGGGCTCGGTCGAGGCGCTACGCGCCCGTCTGGAGCAACTCTCCACGGACGACGTGAAGATCCGCGTGATCTATGGCGGCGTCGGCGGCATCACCCCCAACGACGTGAACCTCGCCAGCGCCTCCAACGCGGTGGTCATCGGGTTCAACGTGCGTCCCGACGAGACCGTCAAGCGTTTGGCCGAGAGCGAATCCGTGGACTTGCGCTTCTATCAGGTCATCTACGACGTGGAGGACGACCTCAAGAAAGCCATGGCCGGCATGCTCGAGCCGATCACGCGCGAGGTCACGCTGGGCCGGGCCGAAGTGCGCGAGGTGTTCAAGGTTTCCAAGGTCGGCACGATCGTCGGCTGCTACGTCCAGAGCGGCAAGATCACGCGCAACGCCAAGGTGCGTGTACTGCGCGACAGCGTCGTCGTCTTCGATGGCGCCTTGGAGTCGCTGCGGCGCTTCAAGGACGACGTCAAGGAAGTCGCAGAAGGCTACGAGTGCGGCCTCCAAGTGGCGAAGTTCCAAGACATCAAGCAGGGCGACGTCATCGAGGCCTACACAACGGAGACGGTGGCCGCCACCCTCGCATGAAACGCCAGCGTCTGGACAAGATCGATCGCCTGATCCAGCGCGAGCTCGCGCGGATCGTGCGTGAGGATCTCAAGGATCCGCGCCTGGGCTTCGTCACCATCACGCGGGTGGAGACGACGGCCGATTTAAACTACGCTAAGGTGCATGTCGGCTGCATCGGCGACCGCCATCAGGCCAAGCAGAGTCTGCTGGCGCTCGAGTCGGCCAAGCGTTTTCTACGCGGCGAGCTGGGCGAAGCGGTGGATCTGCGCCACACGCCCGAGCTGCAATTCGTGGAGGATCGCTCCGCGGAGAAGGCGATCGCCGTGACGCACCTGATCGACGAGGTCGTCAAGGAGAGGCCTGGAGAGTGACGAGCGAGAGCGGTAAGGGACAAGCGACGCTGGACGAGCTCAAGGCGGGCCTGCGCAATCACGAGAGCTTCGTGATGGTCAGTCACGTGAAGCCCGATGGCGATACGCTTGGCGCGGGGCTGGCGTTGGGCCTGGGGCTCAAGCAGTTTGGGAAGCGCGTGGCCTACTTCAACGAAGATCCCGTGCCGCGCATCCTGCGTTTCCTCCCCGACGCGGATGAGGTGCGGCGTGACCTCGGTCCGCTTGCGCAGGACACGATGTTCTGTTTCTTCGATATGAGCGACGTTGGCCGTGCCGGGCCGTTTCTTCCGGCGTTCGATCCCGCGCACACGCTCAACGTCGACCATCACCTCGGCAACACGCGTTTTGCTGCGCTCAATTACGTCCTCGAGGCCGAGGCCTCCACGGGTGCGGTGGTCTTGGGTATCCTCGAGGCCCTGCAGGTGAGGCTGACGCCGCAGATCGCCGAATGCATCCTGACCACGCTGATGACCGACACCGGTGCCTTCGTGCACTCGAATACGACTCCGGCGGTCCTGCGCGAGGCGGCGCGCATGATGGAGGCCGGGGCGGACAAGGAGCGCATCACACGGGAGATCTACGCCAGCAAACGCTTTGTGGCACAGCGGTTGCTGGGGGCGGCATTGGCGCGCATGCGCTTCGACGCCGCAGCCGGCGTGATCTGGACCGTGATCGATTCCGAGATGCTTACCGCTACCGGTGCCGATAGCGAAGACATCGAGGACATCGTGCAGCAGTTGCGCGTCGTCGACGGCTGTAAAGTCGCGGTGTTGTTCAAGGCTATCGTACCCGGCGAGGTGCGCGTCAGCCTGCGCTCCAACGGCGAGGTCAACGTGCAGCACGTGGCGTCGGCCCTGGGCGGCGGCGGTCACTTCCGCGCGGCGGGTTGTACCGTCGTGGGCTCGATCGACGCGGCTGTCGCGGCGATCTCGGAGGCGCTGCGCGTCGAGGGCGTGGCCAGCGCCATGGTCGTTCCCGCGTAGCGGCGATGTCCAACCCGGCTTCGGGAATCATCGCCTTCGTCAACGCCTTCAAGCCCGCCGGGATGAGTTCGGCGCATCTGGTGGCGCGTGTGCGGCGGCTCTTCGAGCGCGCGCCGGCCGGTCACTTCGGAACGCTCGATCCCAATGCTGCCGGCGTTTTGCCGATCGCGGTGGGTGCGGCCACGCGGCTCCTGCCGTACATCGAGTCGCGCGATAAAGCGTATGCGTTCGTGCTGCGCTTGGGCACGGCGACCACGACCCTCGACCGTTGGGGGGAGGTGCGCGCCACCGCCGCAGTGCCCGCGGACTGGCGTTCGCGTTTGGAGAGCGTGCTCGAGCGCTTCGTCGGCGCGGTGGCGCAAACGCCGCCGATGGTCAGTGCGCGCAAGCACGGCGGACGCCGTCTCTACGCGTTGGCGCGCCAGGGTTTGGAGGTGGCGCGCACTGCACGCGAGGTGCGCATCGCGCGCTTGGAGATCTTGGGATACGAAGAGCAGGCCGCACGCCTGCGGGTGGATTGCTCGGAGGGCACCTATGTGCGCGTGCTGTGCGAAGACCTGGCGCGCGCGATCGGCACCGAGGGCCACCTGGCGGCGCTGCTGCGCACGCGCGCGGGGCCGTTCACGCTCGCCACGGCGCACCTGCCCGATGAGATCGAGCGCGACCCCGCGGCCTGCGTCACGCCGCCGCTGGAGGTGTTGACGCTGCCCAGCGTCGTCTTGGACGAGCGCGCGGTGAGCGACTTTCGCGCCGGCCGCGTCGTGCCGCTTCCGACACGCGTGGAGGAGCGGCACGCGTTCGTGCTCGATGCGGCGCGCATGCCGGTAGGCGTGGGCGAGAGTCTGGGATCGCTCCTGCAGCCGCGTAAGGTGTTCACGTGAAGATTCACCACGAGTTGGCGCGCGACGACCGGCGGGCGCCGCTGGCGCTGGCGATCGGCTTCTTCGACGGTTTCCACCTCGGTCACCGTGAGATCGTGCGCCGTTGCCGCAGGATCGCGCGCCTGGGCTGGTCCGTGGGCGTGCTCACCTTCAGCAATCATCCCGCCACGTTCTTGCGCCCAGGCAGCGAGCCGCGTCTGATCGTGCCGTTGGAGGAACGCGTGAACCGGCTGGCGGCCGCCGGCGTGGACGAGCTGTTCTTGGTTCCGTTTGACGGCGCCATCGCGCCGTTGACACCGGATGAGTTCGTGCACGGCGTGCTGCTGCGCCGCTTGGGGGTTTGCGCGCTCGTGGTCGGCGAGAACTTCCGTTTCGGTGCGCGCCGCGCTGGAGACGTCCAGTATCTGCGCGAGACGCTGGTGCCGCGCGGCATCGCCGTCGAGGGCGTGGCGACGGTGAGCGTGGAGGGGGAGCGCGCCTCCAGCACGCGTATCCGGCGCGAGATCGGGATGGGTAACCTGGAGCTGGTAGACGCCATGCTGGGGCGGCCGTATGCGTTGCGCGGACGCGTCTGTCTGGGCGAGGGACGCGGTCACGCGCTGGGCTGGCCGACGGCCAACGTGGAGATCGCGGAGCGCATCGCGGTGCCCAAGGACGGCGTGTACGAAGGCTACGCGCGCGTTGACGGACGGGAGTATCGCTGTCTGCTGTCGATCGGCACGAAACCAACCTTCGCGCCGGAGGCGCGCAAGGCGACGTTGGAGGCGTGGCTGGTCGATTTTCAAGGGAGCGTCTACGGCCGGGAGATCGAGCTCTCGCGCTTGCGTTTCCTGCGCGATCAAGTTCGCTTCGAGAGCATCGAGGCGCTCTTGGACCAGATGGAAGAGGATGCCAAAGCGGTGCGCTTCCCGACGGCGTTTTAGCGCGGGGCTGTGGGCAGCCGCGTTCTGCGCGCTGCTTTGGCCGGCCGTCGCGCCGGGCGCATTGGCCGCCGGCTCCGCGGAGTGCGCGCTGCAGCCGGGCGCGGCGGCGCGCATCGACGCATTGGTCCGCCGCGAGATCGAGAGCGGTCACGTTCCCGGAGTCTCGCTCGCAGTGGGTTGCGGTGGAACGCTGCTCTATGCCCGCGGATACGGCGAGGCCGACGTGGCGCGCCACCAGCCCGCGCGAGCCGGCACCACGTATGCCGTGGGTTCGCTGACCAAACAATTCACCGCGGCGGCCATCCTGCTGCTGGCACAGGACGGCGCGCTGTCGCTCGGTGACCGGCTCTCCGCGTACGTACCGGAGCTCGACGGTTCGGGCAGCATCACGTTGCGAGATCTGCTCCAACAGCGCTCGGGGGTTCCGGACTACACGCGCATCCCCGGTCTCGAGCCCACGCAAAGCATCGGCTGGCGCGCATTCATTGCCGCGGTCAACCGCTTACCGGCGGAGTTCGTGCCGGGCAGCACCTACCGCTACAACAACCTCAACTACCTGCTCTTGGGCAGAGTCGTCGAACGGATCAGCGGTGAATCGCTGGGCGCGTTCATGGCCCGGCGCATCACGAACTCGCTCGGCCTCGACGCGACCGGCATGCTGCCCCAGACGCAGCCCCAGGCGATCGGCTATACGCTTGCCGGCGGCGCACCCGTCCCCGCGACGCCGTGGGATCCCGCGCTGCTCGGCGGAGCCGGCGGCCTGGTCTCGAGCGCTCCGGACCTCGTGCGCTGGGATGCCGCGCTCTTCGGTGGATTTCTCGCGCCCGCGTCGCTTGCGGCGATGACGGAGCCGGGCGGCTTGGTGGACGGCTACGCGATGGGCTGGGCCGTCGAGCGGCGGGGAGGGGAGCGGCTGCTCTGGCACGACGGTGAGGTCGGCGGATTCCAGGCCGCCAACGCGGTGCTGCCGTCGCGACACCTCTACCTTGCCGTGCTGGAGAACGCCGATTCACTGCACGCCCCTACGCTGCTGCCGGAGACGCTGCTGCGCGAACTTCTCGCGCTGCTCGAGCCCGCCAGCGCCTTCGGCGGCCTTGCGACGGCGCGCGAGCATCCGCTGCCGGCCGATCCCACGCTGGCGGCGAGTGTCTTCGCATGGGTCGCGCAGTTCGAGAGCGCGCGCATCGATCGCGCGAGCGTGACCCCCGCGCTGGCGGCGGCGCTGACCCCCGCCGCGCTACGGGCAACGGCGGCGGCATGGGCCGGCCTGGGGAAGCCGGTGGCGGTGGACGTTCTGGGCCACGAGCGGCGCGGAGAGCTCGACGTCTACGTCTTGCGATTGCGCTTTGCAGGTGGCCCCTTTGTCTGGAAGATTAGCGTTGCCGGCGACAGGCTTGCCGGTGCGGCCGGTATCGAGCCGGCACGGTAGCGCAGACAGCTTCTTTCGAAGATCCCCGCCCGGGGGAAGGAGGCTCCCCCTCCCTTGGTCCAACCCGGCGCCATGGATGGGTTGCTGATTGCCGTCCCGCGCGAGACGCTGGAGGGCGAACGCCGTGTTGCCGCC
>SCRI01000074.1 GCA_004298675.1 bacterium
GCGAAGGTCAGCAGCAACTGAGCGGCTGGCGAGGATCGTGGAAAGAACGCGGTCGCGATCGACGGTACGAGGTACCCGTATACCGCGAAGTCGTACCACTCCAGGACATTACCTAGCGTACCGGCGAACACCGCCCGGGTATTTATCGCGCTAGGGCCTCTGGCAACGGTGCCTTGAACGCTCATGATGTTCTCCTTTACGCCTGTGCGGAGTCGTACGGAGTGGGGGGAGGTGAGTGACGGACAGGGATGCGGCCTTCTGCGCAGAGTCGCGCGGCGTGTGAAGTGACCTCATCCATCGTCGTCCACCACACTCCGGGGAATCCCTGAATAAAGCGGATGAGTCGCTCAACCGTCGCCATCATGAACGGGCGCCCACTGACGAACGGGTGTAACGTCAGGACGTAGCAGCCGCCCTCTTCGTAGTAGCCCTCAAACTCGCCGCTCCAGATCCGAAATACCGACTCTGGATCCTCGATGGACTTGTCACGATTCACACGTGAGTGCATCCAGTATTCGGCGTCGTCAAGGCACCAGTGAATCGGAATCTCGATCAGCGGTCCGGCGGGAGTCTCTAATGCATAGGGGGCCTCATCGTCCATGAGGCTGGAGTCCGAGAGCACCCCTTCTCGTACGAGCAGCTCTGGGGTTCGCCGTTTGAGCTCCCAGGACGGTGCACGGTAGAGGCGTGGTTCATAGCCCGTTAATTGGTTAAGTATCGCCTTGGACTTGCGCAGCGTGTCCAGCTCCGCGCCCTCGTCAAGAGTTTCGAGAGCCTCATGGAGATAACCATGCAGACCCAAGGGATGGCCCGCGCTCGCGATTGCATGCACGAGTTCTGGGTGAATCTCGGCGGTATAACCCGGCACGTAGAACGTACCCGGAAGGTCGTATTTCTGCAAGAGCTTCAGTACGCGCCATATTCCGATTTGAGGCCCGTACAAACGCTGATGGAGCTCACTAAGAAGCGTTCGCGCACGATCAGGAGCGCGGACATACATCGCGGATTCCCCGTCTACATCCCAGGTAAGGCAGACAGCCATGCGACGGTTATCAGGCCAAGGAACGCTCATACCTACTTACCTCCAAGAGGTGTGTGGACTTAGGACTTGCGCAGTACGTCGAGCTGACTCCAGATCTCATCGTAGGCGTTAATGTTGCCGAGCACTCGGCCGGGGTCGCGCTCGATTAGCGTGCGTGCCAGGATGTGGATGAGTGCGATAAGTGCGACGTTCGAACTATAGTAGTATGTCGAGCGTGAAGGGAGGCGGATCGTGAGTTGCGCGTCAGGTAAGCCCGGCCCGGATTGATCCGTAATCAATATAACGTTGCTGGTCCGCTCCAACGAGCGCTTCAGAAAAAACCGCGTCGCCTTCGCATAACGTGGAAAACTCATCCCGACGACGCAGTCATTCGACTCAAGATCGCGGTAATTGAGCCATGCGCCGCTGCTGGATGCATCGATGTGGTGGACATGGCCGAGCAACAGCCGCAGTTGAAGGGCGAGATGTTCCGCGAGCGGGACTGTCATCAAACTCGCGACGACGTGGATACTTGCCGCTGACGTCAGCTGGCTTACGAGCCGGTCTAAGACTGGCGCGATCGCTGGTTCCACGAGGTCGAGTGTCCGCTTGATCTCGTCTATGACGCCACGGACAGGGCTTGAGCAGATGCTGGTCGGCTGTTCAGGCTGCTCGCCAACCAACTCGAGAAGATGTGGCTCCTTGGGAAGGTGACCACGGACGGCTCGTTGCAGGTCTGCGTACCCTTGCCACCCGGATTGTTTGATTGCGCGTACGACGGTGGCGGGGCTTACGCCCACTTGCTTCGCGATATCCTCCACACGACTCCACGCCACCTGTGTAGTATTATGGGCGAGCCAGTCGGCGACACGCGAGAGCGAGGGAGGCATCTCATCAATGTGATCCTGGAACGCTTTACGCACCGCTGCGACGCTCTTGACAGAGGCGCGCAAAGAGCCTGAGCGCAAGTGTTTGCTCATTGGTGCTCCAGCAGAGCCGCGAGTAGCGCGGCCCGGCGCGGCATCTCATCGACGATAACGTGCTCGTCGGGCGCATGCGCACCGCCTCCAACAGCACCCAGACCATCCAACACGGGGATTCCTACAGCGGCGCAGAAGTTGCCATCGCTCGCACCGCCAGCGGCAGCCTCGCGTAAATCGAGATCGATCTCTGAGGCCAGTGAGCGTGCCTGTTCGTAGAGCCGCGCTACTCCCGTGGTGCGTTCTAACGGGGGGCGCGTCAGGCCCCCAGCCACATGCAGCCGCAGGCCTGCGCGGCTGGGGCGCAAGGCTCGAATGCCTGCGCTGACACGATCTGCCTCTGCAGCCGTACGTATGCGGATATCTACCTCGGCGTGGGCGGACGCGGCTACGACGTTGCTCCGCGTGCCTCCGGCGATAACGCCAACGTTGACGGTTGTCCCCTGACTGGGATCCGCAAGCTCTACAAGCTCAGGGACGATGCGAGCAAGTTCATGAACTGCGCTAATTCCGGCGTCTGGATCGAGCCCGGCGTGTGCTGCGCGCCCCTGGACGTCAATGGAAAATGTTCCTTGCCCCTTGCGCGAGGTCTTCAGCGCGCCTGCTAGGCTCGGCTCAAGGACAAAGACTGCGTCGGCCTTGCGTGCTTCATCCTCGATTAAGGCGCGCGATGTCTCGCTACCAATCTCCTCATCCGAGTTGCAAACGAGGGTCACAGAGCGGTATTGCCTGCTTCCGGAAAGGAGTGCCCGCAGCGCCCAGAGCCCTTGCACTAGGCCGGCCTTCATATCGAAAACTCCGGGTCCCCGTACGACGCCATCCCGTACTGAAAATGGAATTTCCTTCAGGGTGCCTGCGGGCCAAACGGTATCGAAGTGCGCGAGCACAAGAATCGGCCGTCCCGTAGCGGGCGCTGAGTGCGCCCAGTGCATGCGAACGTGATTTCCCGCGACAGTTTGCGGGATAATATCAACCGACGTCGCTTCGAGGCCGCCAGCGTACCGCGCTAGATAATCAGCGAAGGCATCGAGGAGCTTCTTTTCGGTCGACGGGGTCTCAAGCGTGGTGAACGCTTCGAGATCGCGGAGCATCTCCTGCTCGTGCTTCTTGAGGTAGTCGAGATACCCGCGTATATCCAACCCGCTGCGCCCTCCTGCGAGCTCGTCCGCTGCATGCTGAACAATATCTTACAAGATAGAATAAAAAAATTCAAGATAGGAGCAGCAGAGGCCCCCACCCAGAACCCGCGAACCTCCGTACATGGAGATCTTCGCCTGCATCGTGGGCCGCTCACAGCGGCAGCGCCACTACATGTTTCACTTGGCGCACGGGGACGATGTCACGCTGGTCTACCCGTTCTGGGTGGCCGTAGGCGCCTCCAGGAAGCCCATTCTCATCGATACCGGCTTCGCGGCGGACGTGGCCCACGCGCATGGCGTGACGTCCTATGCCGACCCCGGCGATCTCCTCAAGCTCCTCGGCTTCGCGCCGGCAGACGTCGAAACCATCGTCATCTCCCACCTGCACTACGACCACTTCGGCGTCCCCGAACGCTTTCCAAACGCGGCATTCGCGGTGCAGCACGAAGACGTCGACTACTACACCAAGCGCGGCCTGAACCATCCGGCGCGGGCGCTTGCCGATGCCAAGAGCCTCGACGCGCTGGCAGACCTGCGCTCCGCCGGGCGCCTGCGCGTGCTGCACGGCGATACCACCATCGCGCCGGAGCTGCGCGTCGTCCACGTGGGCGGCCACACGCCCGGCATGCAGATCGTCGTCTGTGAATCGGGCGCGGGCCGCGTCGTGCTCGCCTGCGATGCCTCGCACTTCTACGAAAATCTCGAGACGCACACGCCCACGGCGTTGATCCACAACTACGAGGACTACGAACGCGGCTTCGACACGATCTCGCAGTTAGCCGCTACAGGGACCTGGCTTCCGGGACACGATCCACACATGCTCGATCGTCTCGAGCGCGTCGAGCAGAACGTCTACCGCGTCCCGAAACGCAGCTGAGCCTAGCCGTTCTTTCGCTGTTCCTCGCGGTAACGGTCGATGGCAGCCTTCGCTACCTTGAAGCCCTCGGATGCAATGGGCACACCGGCGTAGACGCCCGCCTGCAGCAGGATCTCCGCGATCTCGTCCTCGGTGACGCCGTTGTTCAGGGCACCACGGACGTGCACTTCAAACTCGTGCCAGCGCGCCATGGCGCTAAGCATGGCCAGATTGAGCATGCTGCGCGTCTTATGGCTCAGGCCGGTTCGAACCCAGACGTTGCCCCAACAATGTTCGTTGGTAAAATCGATGAAGTGCTGGGAGAAAGCGTCGGCTGCCGCCTTCCCCTTGTCTACGTACGATGCGCCCAGCACCTCTCTACGAATCCGTTGCCCCTCCGCGATGCGGTCCATGTCATCTCCTTTGTCGTCAGCTCTTAGATACCGAGGTACGATGCGCGGATGCGTTCGTCGTTGACCAGCTCCTGGCACGATCCGCGTAGCGAAATCCGTCCGTTTTCGATCACGTAGGCGCGCGTCGCGAATTCCAACGCCAGCGACACGTTCTGCTCCACCAGCAGAATCGTCACGCCGGTCTCCGCCACGCGCTGCAAGGCCACGTACATTTCGTCGACGATGCGCGGCGCCAGGCCCTGCGAAGGTTCATCCAACAGCAGCAGCGTTGGCTGGGCCATCAAGGCCCGGCCGATCGCCAGCATCTGCTGCTCGCCGCCGGAAAGGGTGTCGCCCGCCTGTTGCGGCCGCTCCCCCAGCCGCGGAAACAGCGAGAAGACTAGCTCCAAGCGCTCGCGCCGCTGCGCCGGCGCCTTGTGCGTGTGCGCCCCAACCAGGAGGTTGTCGATGACGCTCATGCCGGTGAAGATCTGCCGCCCCTCCGGCACGTGTGCGATGCCGTGGGCGGGAATCGCGTGGGGATTCGTGCGCAGGAGATCGACGCCGCGATAGGTTAGCTCCGCGGCGCGCCTGCCGATCAAGCCGGAGATGGCGCGCAGCGTGGTCGTCTTCCCCGCCCGGTTCGAGCCGACCAATGCCACGCGCTCGCCTTCGGCAACGTCCAGCGAGATGCCATGCAGCGCCTCCACCGCGCCATACCACGCGGAGAGCTCACGAATTGAGAGCACGCGCGAATTTCTCCCCTAGATACGATTCGATGACACGCGGGTCACGGCTGACGCCCTCGGGTGTGCCCTGCGCGATAATGCTTCCGGTATCCAGTGCCAGCACCCGGTCGCACAGGCGCATGAGTGCCGCCATGTTGTGCTCGATCACGATGAGCGTGATGCCTTCGTCGCGCAGCGATTGCAGCAGTTCGAGCATGGCGCTGACCTCCGCGGCGTTGAGGCCGGCCATCAGCTCGTCAACCAACAGCAGTCGTGGCCGAGTGCAGAGCGCGCGTGCCAGCTCCAGGCGCATCCGATCGACTAGCGCCAAGTCGCTCGCCTGACGCTCCTCGCTGCCGCTTAGGCCGACGCGCTTCAGTGCGGCCAGGCCCTCGGCGCGCGCCTGCGCCACCGAACGCGCATGGAGCAACGCGCCGACCAGCGCGTTCTCCACCACGGACATACCGGCGAAGACGCGCACGATCTGCGAGGTCTTGGTGAGGCCGCTCTCGCAGATGCGGTGCGGCTGCAGATGCTCGATGCGCCGTCCCTCGAAGGTAATCTCCCCGCTGTTGGCGCGGATGATGCCGCACAGGATGTTGAAGAGCGTGCTCTTCCCCGCGCCGTTGGGCCCAATCAAACCCACGATCTCGCCGGCCGCCACGCTGAAGTTCACGTCGCGCAGCACGGTGAGTCCGCCGAAGTGTTTGGCTATCCCGCGCACGGTGATCACGGTGCTATCGCCTCACTGGGCGCAGCCCGCTTGCGCCGCTGCAGACTTTTCACGAAGCCCGCGATTCCTAACGGCTGAATGACGACGATCGCCACCAGTAGCAGCCCGTAGACGATCTTCGCGAGGCCGGCGCCGGCCCCGCTCCCGGAGCCCGTCATAGCCTGGCCCAGCGGAACCAGCAGCGCCGCCCCCGCCAGCGGCCCCCACCACACTTGCGCGCCGCCGATGATCGCATACAGCGCCAACTGCACCGAGAGCGTGATCGAGAGCACGGAGTCGGGATCGACGAAGCCGGTGATCTGCGCGTACAGCGTCCCCGCCAGCGCGGTGAGCACCGCACCCAGCATGAACGCGATCATCTTCGTGCGGAAGACGTTGATGCCGGCGAGCTTCGCGGCCACCTCGTCGTCGCGAATAGCGCGCAAACGGTATCCCAGTGGTGACGACTGCACCGCGCGCGCTAGCGCTAGCGCCAAAATCACCAGCAGCGCCGCGATCTCGTAGTAGTCCTTTGCCTCCGGGAACTGCAGCAGCCAGAGCGAGTTGCGCACAAAAGGTACCGAGATGCCTTGCGGCCCGCCGGTGATCGGCTGCGCGTACTCCACCAGGATGCGTACCATCTCCGCCAGCGCCAGTGTCACCAGCGCGAAGTACGCACCCCACAGGCGAAAGACCAGCAGGCCGATCACTGCCGCCGCCAGCGCCGCGGCCATCGCACCCAGCGGACCGCCGATCCATGGGCTCACGTGGAAGTGCACGAAGAGCATCGTCGACACGTAGGCGCCGATGCCGAACATCGTCGCCTGCCCCAGCGTGATCTGGTTGGCATACCCGCCGATCAGCGTCCAGCCGGCGGCCGCCACGACGTAGACGCAGGTCATCGTGGCCACGCGCATCGTGTAGTCGGAGAGGTGCAGCAGCGGCACGCACAACAGCGCCAGCGCACCTATCGCCAGCAGCGTGCGCCGTCCCCAGGGAGCCTCAGTGCGCATGGCTGCGCCCAAAGAGGCCGTACGGTTTGATCATCAGCACCGCGACGAACAGCGCGAAGACCACGAGATTCTGCAGCGCCGACGGCAGGAAGAGCGCCGAGAGCGACTGCGTGATGCCGACGATCAGACTTCCGATGACCGCGCCGTTGACGTTGCCGAGCCCGCCCAAGACGGCGATCGTGAACATGATGACGACGTACTGCAGGCCGATCGTCGGGTAGACGTAGGCGTACGGCAGGATCACCGCGCCGGCCAAGCCCGCCAGACCCGCGCCGATGGCGAACGCAACCATCCGCACCCGGCTCACGTTGATGCCGCTCAGCGTGGCGGCGACGGTGTTCACCGCCACCGCGCGCATGGCGCGGCCGAAGTCCGTGCGGACCAGAAAGAAGTAGAGTACGAGGTTGATCGCGGCTCCCCAGGCGAAGGCCAGTAAGTACGGGACCGAGATCGGAATCGGTCCAAGGAAGATCGAGGCCGTTTGATACGGTACGTGCACGGAGTGGAAGTCGGCCCCGAAGAATGCCAGCGCCGCGTTCTGCAATGCGATGGAGATGCCCACCGTTAGGAAGATCTGGCTGATCTCCGGCCCTCGCAGCACCCGGCGGACGAGCCAGCGCTCCAGCACGGCACCGATGCCGAAGAGGATGCCGAAGGCCAGCACCGCCGAGAGCATCGGGTCCAGGTGCAGGGCGACGTAGCTGAAGTAGGCGACGTACATGCCCACCATCAGGAACTCGCCCTGCGCGAAGTTGACGATCTCCAGCACGCCGAAGATCAACGTCAAGCCGACCGTGATCAGCGCGTAGACCCCGCCGACCAGGATGCCGTTGACGAGCGCTTGGAGAACCGCCATCTACTTGACCGTTTTACCGTTCCACAGCGCGGACTGAACGCCGTGCGTGCTGGTTGGCCAGATGGTTACGAGGTTGTGGTTGCGCCACTGCACCATCACCGGGTAGGCATCGGTGTTCAGGCCGTTGGCGTCGAACTTGACGCCTGCTCCCGGCATGCCGGAGAACACGCCGCCCTTGACGTCGAGTGAGGCGAGCGCGTTGCGCAGCTCCTCGGAGTTGGAGGCACGCGATTTCTGCAGCGCCGCCGCGATGGCGAAGAGGCTGACCGCGTTCTCGTAGGCCTCGTGCGGCGCGAACGTGTGATAGGCGGCCATGTAGGCCTTCTCGAAGGCGCCGTACTGATCGTAGGCCGAGGTGTCGATGCTCATGATGTTCTCGGTCAAGGATCCCAGCGTCTGCACGAACTCCGGAATCACGAACCCGGCCGCGCCGCCCACGATCTGCACCTTGGAGTGGCTCTGCGCGAGCGCGCGGATGATCAAGACCGCGTCGGTGAAGTATGAGATCGGAAAGAGGACCTGGGCGCCGCTGGCGTTGATCTTCTGCACCAGTGGGGTGGCATCGGTCAATCCATGCGGGTAGGCTTCGAAGAGCGCCACGTGAACGTGCAGGGCGTCGGCGGCACTCTGTAAGCCTTTCGCCTGTGAGGTGCCGTACGCCGTGTTTTCATAGACGATCGCGATACTCTTGAGCGGGTCGCCTGCGGCCTTGGCGATGTCAACCGCATAGGTCAGCTGCTTGGAGCCGATGACCGAGGCCTTGGGCACCACTTGGAAGGTGTTCTTGTAGCCGCGGCTGGTGAGGTCGTCCGTGAAGGACATCGTGAGGAACGGGATGCCCCGCCGCTCGCACACGGACGAACTGGTAAGGCTAAGAGAGCTGGCGTAAGCGCCAACTACGGCGATGGGGTGAACGTCGTCGATCAAGCGCGCGGTCGCGTTCGCGGCATCGGCTGGATCGCTCGTGCTATCGCGCACGACGAGGTTGATCTTGGCGCCGCCGAGCGCCGCGATGCCACCGTGGTCGTCGATCTCCTTGGCCGCGAGTTGTAGCCCCTGCACGGAGGTCTTGCCGAATGCCGCGAGGCTCCCCGTGAGCGGAAAGACCGCGCCTACGGTAATGGTCGACTCGGCCCGCGCCGCCGGTGGAACGGCGAGACAGGCCAATGTCATCGCCAGTGCGAGAACACCCGCAGCCAGCTTGGTGAAGTGTCGCATGGTTTCCCCTTGTCTTCAGAGAGTCACTGAGGTACAGCGGAAAGCTCGAAATGCGCCCACGTTTCGAGCAGCGTCATGACACGGGTAAGGTCCGCGGAGGCACCCAGCGCCTCGCGCGCAAACAGATAGTGCTCCTCCGTTGCCGCCAGCATCGGCGCGGGCGTGTCCTGCTCTCGCGCAAGCGCTGCGGCGATGCTCAAGTCTTTGGCCATCAACCCGATCGAAAAGCCGTAGTCGAAGGTGCGCGGCAGGACTGCGCTCGGAACCTTCACCTCCACGGCATGCGAGCGTCCGGTGCTCGTCTTCCAGATGTCCACCATCACTTGAGGATCCAGTCCGGCGCGCGCGCCAACCAGCAGCGCTTCGGACGAGGCCCACATCGAGACGGCAGACAGGAAGTTGTTCAGGGCCTTCAAGGTGTCGCCGGCGCCGATCGCGCCGACGTGACGGATGTTCTTGCACATGTGCGCCAGGAGCGGACGGTAGCGCTCGAGCAGCGCGATGTCTCCGCCTACCATGGTCGTCAGCTCGCCGGTCTTGGCGCGTGGCACGCCGCCGCTTACCGGCGCGTCGAGCATCGCCACGTTCTGCTGCGCGAGCTCCGCCGCCAGACGCTGCGTAGCCGATGGCGCCGAGCTCGACATGTCGATGACGATACGCCGCTTGCCGGTGTGGCCGCGCAGCGCGCCGTGCTCCCCGAGGATTGCTTCGCGCACGTGCTGATCGGTCGGCAAGCTCGTGATCACCACGTCGCCGGGCAGTGCGTCGGGATGGGTACTCGTGGCGACGCCTTGCTGGACGAAAGGTTCGAGCGCCGCTTCGTTGACGTCGGCTACGGCAAGCTCCACGCCGGCGTTTAAGAGACGGTGCGCCATCGGTTTGCCCATGTGGCCGACGCCGATGAAGAGGACGCGATGTTGATCGTTCACAGCTTAGTCACTCCGCTCCAGCTAGTGCCGCGGCATGTTGCCGCATACCGTGGAGCACGGGTAAGAGGTGTTCTCGAAAACGCTGGTAGTGTTCGATCATCGGGAAGTGGCCGATCTCCGGCATGATGACGACCCGCGCTCCCGGGATCATGGCGCCGGCCTGTTGGGTGGCCTCCGGCAAGCACGAGTAGTCGTACTCGCCGGTGAGCAGCGCCACCGGGCAGACGTTGGTATCCACCTGAGCTAACTCGGCCTGCGCGTTCCACGGCTCACCGTAGAAAGCCAAATCTCCCGCGTAGACGCCTGGGGCGCCCTGGGCGTAGTACCACGCGTTCTCCCGCCGAAAGATCTCGGGCGACTGCGGCGCGCACAGGCCCAGCGTGTAGCCGGCAGCCAGCTCGCAACGATCGAGTCCGGGATTCTCGAGGTATTCGTTGACGCGGCCGGTGACGTACGCCGCGCTCTCGATACCGATCGCTCCCGCGAAACGCGCGGCGTGATGCGCCGCTAGCCGCAGCACGATCTGCCCGCCCATCGAGCAGCCCATCACGACCGGGCGGCCCAAGTTGAGACTCTCGCTGACTGCGAGCACGATACGCTCGTACGGTGCGGCCTGCAGGCGGTAGGGACTCTCCCACCACCTGCCTAGCGGTGCCGACCGCCCATGAAAGGGCAGATCGAACGCCACCACGCGCCACGCGCGCGTGATCTCCGGATCGTTGAGCAGGTACCGGTATTGCCGGCTGTCGGCGCCGGCGGTGTGGAGACAGAGCAGCACGGGGCCGCTGCCGGCCTCTTCAAAGTAGATGCGCGCGCGCTCTCCCGCCAGGTCGATCGACGCGTAGCGCCCGACGATGTGCTCCACGTCAGTCACGGCCATCGGATTGCTCCCGGCAGGTTCGGAGAAGCTCCAGCATGCGTGCCACGGCGCGAGCGTGGCGGACGGCCAGCAGCGTGTTGCCCTCCCAGCGAAACTCGGGCACGCGCATACGGAGCGCCCAGATGTCCGTGAACAGCGGCGGCGGTAGCGTGCGCGTGAAGCGCTCCCAGACGTCTTCCGGCGCGCGCAGCGCGAAGTCCCAAGGCGTGTCGAAGCGCGGCGCACCGAGCGCTCCCGCCACGCGCCCGTCACGAACGTGCACGAGCCATTGCTTGGCCCCGCATTCCAGCAGGATGTCGGCGGAGAAGAAGCGCGCCACGTTCGCGAACTCGGGATCGTTGTTCACGACGGCGGGCAGGCGGCTCACGAACGTCTCCATCATGCCCCCACCTTACGTTTCCGCTCCGCCGCCGCCGCTGAGCGATCGCGCTCGGCCAGGATGTGCTTGGCAACCGCGGCTGCGCTGCGGACATGATCGAGGCAGGCTTTCCAGGCCGCGTTGCCGTCGCGGGCGTCGATGGCCGCCATGATGCGCTCGAGTTCCTTGAGCGTCTTCTGTGAGCGGCCGGGAGAGGAGAGCGACGTCGCGCGCAGGAGGGTGATGCGTCCTTGGATCGCCTTCAGTTGGCCCATGAGGATCTCGTTGCCGGACCCGTCCATCAAAATCGCATAGAAGTGCGTCTTGGCACTCAGCCGGCTCTGAGCATCGGATCGTTTGAAATCGATCTTGATCTGCTCGAAAGCGGCGTCGAGCTCGCGGCGTTGAGCCGTGTTGGCTCGTTCGGCGAACAGCCGTCCCGCCAGCGCCTCCAAGACCGCACGCACCTCGTAGATGCTCTCGGCCTCTTCAAGGCTGACCGTTGCGACGATGGGCCCGCGATGCGGCACCGACGTGATCAGCCCTTCGCTCTCGAGCTGGCGGAGCGCTTCGCGCACGGAGGTGCGGCTCACGCCCAAGAGTTCGCAGAGTTCGCGCTCGATCAAACGCTGGCCGGGGAGGAATCGGCACGAGGTGATCGCGTCGCGGAGACGCTCGAAGACCTGCTGGCGAAGCGGCGCGGCGACTTTTTCAACGCGGAGCGAGAGATCTTTCAAGAGACTCCTTTGGCGGGGCTCGCCATTGGTGTGCCGAGATTGTAGATTGTCAGACAAACTGCTTGCAAGACATGCAGACAAGTTTTTCATTACGCGGGAACTTGCGATGGGCTCCAGGACTAGCTCTGGGGGCGGCTGAAAGCGGGCGTGCGGGTGCTACGGAGGCAAGTACATGCACGATAGCTTAGTCACTCGACGCACGTTTCTCCGAAGCACGACCGCGAGCGCGGCGGCAGCGGCGATCGGCTTTCCCGCCATCGTTCGCTCACGCGGATCCGCGGCCGAAACGCTGAAGATCGGTCTGCTGGAGGAGCTCACCGGCGTTCCCAGCGGCCTTGCCACGAGAAATGCCCGCGGCGCGATGATGGCGCTGGAAGCCTGGAACCAGCGCGGCGGTGTGTTGGGCAGGCAAGTCGAGGCCGTGGAAGAGGACTGCCAGACCAATCCCGGCGTCACCGTCACGAAGGTGCGCAAGCTCGTCAATCAAGATCGCGTCGTCGCTCTGATGGGAACGGTCAACAGTGCGGACACGCTTGCGGCGAGCGCGACGGCCAACTCGTTTGGCAAGGTGTTCATCGATCCGGGTGCGCACTCGGACCAGATCGTCGGCAAGAGCTGTCACTGGAACACGTTCATGACCTGCCACAACACGTGGCAGATGACGCACGCCACCGGCTTCTCCATTGCCAAGAAGCTCAGTAAGGAACGGTGGTACTTCGTCACGCCAGACTTCGCGTACGGGCACGATGTCGTGCACGGATACGAAGATGTGATCAAGCGCATCGGCGGATCGATCGCCGGCAACGCACTGATCCCGCTGGGCACCAGTGAGTACAGCGCCTACATCACCAAGATTCAGAGCGCGTCGCCAAGCGTTCTCATCGTCCTGCTCTTCGGCTCGGATCTGGTGAACTTCCTGAAGCAGGCGCGTGCCTTTGGCTTACTGGCTAAAGTCCCGGTTGCCGGTCCGCTCCTGTTCTACGAAGATGCGTGGGCGATGGCGCCTGAGGATCGCGTCGGCTACTGGGGCGTCGACTGGTATTACAAGAGCGATTCCGTCTTGGGCTCCAACAACACGGTAGCGCGCGACTTCATCGCGGCCTACACCAAGCGCTACAAGGAGCCGCCGTCGGACTACAGCGCCACCGGCTATGTGTCGATGGACCGGCTGCTCTGGGCCATCGATAAGGCTAAGTCGACCGACTCCGTGAAGATCGCGCGGACGCTCGAAGGGGCCGAGTTCCAATCGTTGTGGGCCGGCACCACTCACTACAGCCGCGTCAATCATCGCCTGATCTGGCCGGCGTGGTTCGGTCAGCTGCACGCTCACGGCACGGCGGACGACCCTTACGACATTCTCACCATCATCGACCGCCAGCCGCCGCATGAGGAAACGGCCGCGGAGCTGGCGGCGCGAGGCCAGGCCTGTAACCTCGGCTTTCCCTAAGAGTCTTACACCGTGGACTTCGCCCTTACCCCGGAACAGCAGAAACTCCAGCAAGAGATACGGACTTGGGTAGACGCCGAGATTCGCCCGCAGGCGGAGCAGCTTGACGAATCCGGCGCCTATCCCGTGGAGATCATGCGCAGCGCCGCAGCACGCGGCTTTACCACGATCACGCTCCCGCAAGCCTACGGGGGGATGGGGCTTGGCGCCATTGAGGAGTGCATTCTCATGGAGGAGGCCTCCGCAGCCTCCGCCATCGTCGGTATCTCCCTGATCACGATCTACCAAGCTCAAACGATGCTTCAGCGCTACGGCAGCGAGCGGGTGAAGTCGCACTTTCTGCCGCAGTTTCGTGAGGGGCTCGTCTCGTCGTACGCGCTGACCGAGCCGAAGCATGGCTCCGATATCCGCACACTCGATACCAAGGCCATTCGTGCCGGTGAGAGCTGGGTGTTGAATGGCCGTAAGGCCTTCATCACCAGTGCGTCCGCCGCCGGCCTCTTCGTCGTCTTAGCGGAAACCGGGGTCGGTGTCTCTGTCTTCGTGACGGAGCGCGACCGCGCCGGGGTCTCGCTCGAAACACCCGAGCGCTCCGAAACCGTCGGCTTGCGCAACGGGCCGCATATGGATGTTCGCCTCTCCGAGTGCCGCCTTCCCGATGAGTATCTCATTGGAACAGAGGGGAAAGGCGTCCGCCAAGCTGTGGAGGTCCTCGATCATAGCCGTATCGCCGCCGCTGCGATATCGCTGGGCATCGCACAGGCCGCGTACAGCGCTGCTGAACGTTGGGTGATGCATCGCAAAGCGTTTGATCAGCTCATCTTCGATTTTCAGGGTATTCAATGGAAGTTCGCCGACATGCGGATTGCCGTTGAAGCAGCGCGCCTGCTCACGTACCGTGCCGCCTGGCTCTTGGATCAAGGCGAGCTCCCCATCGAGGCCTCGTCCATGGCGAAGGTCTACGCATCGGAGGTGGCAACGAAGTGTGCGCTCGAGGGTATGCAGGTGTGCGGCCTCAACGGTATTAGCGTGAGCGCGCCGTTTGGGCGCTATCTGCGCGACGCCAAGGCCTATGAAGTGGCGGGCGGCTCGTCGGAGATTCTGCGGAATACGATCGCCAAGGAGATCCGCAAAGCGTATAGGGGCGGAAAGCGCGAATGACGCTGACCCTGCCCGCGTTGTTGTACGATAGCGCGAGCCGCTACGCCGCCCAACCGTTTCTCCTCAGCGACGATCTCACGCTCGGCTACGCGCAGACGCTGGAACTGGTCGAGCGCTGCCAGACGTACCTGCGCTCGCTAGGCGTCGAGCGCGGCGCGCGTGTCGCCGTCTTACTCGGAAACCACCCAGCCTTCGTCGTGTTATGGTTTGCACTGGCGTCTCTTGGCGCTGTCATGGTACCCGTCAATACGGCACTGAAGGGCCGCACGTTACGCTTTATTCTTGAGCAGTCGGGATCGACGTTCTTGTTCGCGGAGGCCGGCTATCGCCGGGAGCTAGCCGAAGCCTTGGCTTCGGCAGAGGCGCCACCGCACATCGTCGAACTTGCTGAGCCCGGCGAGCTCCTGTCCGTCGTGAAGGAACACGCTCCCGATCGGACGCAGGGCGCTGACGTTGCCGAAGGCGACGCCATGCTCATCGTCTATACGTCCGGCACGACCAGTATGCCGAAGGGCGCCGTCATCAGCCATCGGGCCTACGTGCGCGCCGGGCTGGACATGCGTGACAGTCTCCAACTCACAGCGCGGGACCGCTTCTATCTGTTTCTGCCGCTCTTTCACGCGAATCCGCAGGTATACGGGATCATGTCATCGCTGTGCGCGGGAAGCAGCATCGCGGTGGACCAGCGTTTCACGGCCAGCCGTTTCTGGGAGCGCACGCTTCGCTTCCAGGCTACGCTGTTCACGTACGTTGGAACGGTCTTGTCGCTCGTGGCCCGCAGTGGGAGGCCGGCATCGGTGGGCTCCGTGCGTGCGTGCGTAGGTGGCGGGGCTCCGCTCTCGGCGTGGAAGACGATCGAATCGTGGGGCGTCGCGGTCAAGGAGCTTTACGGCATGACGGAGTTGGCCGCATTTACCACCATCAATAGCTTCGACCGTTGGCGGATGGGAAGCGTTGGCCTGGCGCGCCCCTGCCAAGAGGTCTCTATTTTGGACTCGGCCGGGAAGCCGGTAGCGGACGGCGTGACGGGCGAGATTGCCGTGCGTGGCCGGGAGCCGCACGTGATCTTCGAAGGCTACTACGAACAGCCTGACGTGACGAAAGCGGCGTTCACAGGTGGGTGGTTTCGCACTGGGGACGCGGGAAAGCGTGATGCTGACGGCTTCATCTACTTCGTTGGACGGAGTAAGGAGATGATCCGGCGCAAGGGCGAGAACATTTCACCTGAGCATGTCGAGGAGTTGCTGCGCGAGTGTCCGCTCGTGCGAGAGACGGCGGCGGTGGGCGTACCCTCGGATCTCGGCGAGGATGAGTTGAAGCTCGTGGCTGTACCGAACGCTGCTGGAATTGACAGGTCACAAGTACATGCGTGGTGCAGAGATCATCTCCCCGCGTTCATGGTCCCGCGCTATTACGAACTGATCGAAGCCTTACCGAAGACTGCCACTGCGAAGACGGAGCGCAAACGACTCGCCGTTGTGGATGCAAAGACTTGGGATGCCTATGAGGAGGGAAAATCGTAGCGTGGCTGATATCGAGTATTCGGTGGAGCGCGGGGTCGCCACCATCACGCTCAATCGACCCGAGCGCAAGAATGCCTTTACCGTCCCCATGATCGATCAATGGGCAGAGCTCGTGCGTCGCGCCCGGACGGACGAAGCTGTGCGTGTCGTGATCCTCACGGGAGCCGGTGAGGCGTTCTGCGCCGGTATCGACATGGACAGCCTGGACGAGATCGGTCACGATCCATTGGCGTGGAAGGCGCTGCTGAACGACCATATCAACCACGTCGCGTTTGCGATGGAGGAGTTGGATAAGCCGGTTATCGCAGCCGTCAGCGGACCCGCCGTGGGGGCGGGAATGGATATGGCCCTCATGTGTGACATGCGTTTCGCCGCCCCGTCTGCCCGGTTCTCCGAAGGCTACATTCGTCTCGGCTTGGTTCCAGGCGATGGCGGCTGCTACTATCTGCCGCGTCTCGTGGGGCCGGCCGTCGCGTTGGAGCTCCTGCTGACGGGCAATTTCATCGACGCCGAACAAGCGGAGCGGTACGGCATCGTCAATCGCGTGATCCGGGACGGGGATCTGATGGAAGCGACGCGTGCCGTGGCAATGAAGATCGCGGAACGCTCCCCGCTGGCGGTGCGCCTCACCAAACGGGCACTTTACCAGTCGCTGCGCAGCGATCTGCGCACGAGCCTGGACCTCATCTCGTCGCACATGGCGTTGATCCATACGACGCGCGATGCGGCAGAAGCGGTGGACGCGTTCCGGACGAAGCGTTCGCCGCACTTTGAAGGGAGATAGCAGTGTGGGAGCCGACCACTTAGCCGATGTCTTCCCGGCGGGCCCGCCGGCGACGAATCTCATTGCCGGCACGGTGGACTTTCACGTCCACACGGGCCCCGATGCCTTCGACCGCGCGCTGGACGACGACGAAACGGTTGCGGTCGCGTCGCGCGCCGGGATGGGCGCGATCGTGCTGAAGAATCACGTCTCGGAGACGGCCAGCCGGGCGGTGCTCGCCCGCAAGCGCTCGGGGAGTGTGGAAGTCTATGGCGGCTTGGTGCTCAACCACGCCGTGGGAGGCCTGAACGCCGGCGCGGTGCGCTGGATGGCGCGCATAGCGGGACGTCGCGGACGCGTGGTCTGGCTCCCTACGATCGACGCGGGCAATCACCGCCGTGTGCTCGGCGGCGACGCCGAAAGCGGGATCGAAGTCGTGCACGAGGGGAAGCCCACGGAGGCGCTCGTGCGCGTCATCCAGGCCTGCGCCGAAGGGGACCTCGTGCTGCAGACGGGCCATACCTCGGCCGACGACGTGCTGATCGTTGCCGCTGCCGCGCGTGCCCACGACGTGCGGGTGTGCGTCACGCACGCCATGTTCCCGGTCGTTGGGTTCGACGTGCCGCGGATGCGCACGGCGGCTGCGCTGGGCGTGAAGCTGGAACTCTGCGCCGTCGGGATGCTGATGGGCCCGCAGGCGCAGCATGCCTGGATGCGCGCCTGGGGCCACGTCGGTGCGCAAGCATGCGCCCAGGCCATCAAAGAGGTTGGCTCGCAGCACTTCATCCTGAGCACCGACCTTGGTCAGTTCGGCAACCCAACGCCAGCCGATGGCTATCGCTGGTTCATTCAGGAGCTTCTAAAAGAGGGCGTGTCGTCTCAGGAGATCGACCTCATGGCGCGCCACACGCCAATGAGCCTATTGCAGCCCCGCGTACCGAACGAGTAAGCGAAGGAAGAAGCCGTGAAAGATACTACCGGTAGAAGCAGGCGCTTGCTCCACCTCTAAGCAGGCTTCTGGCGGCAAGGCCTTTGCAACGAACCCTGTTTGATCTATACTAAGCCTGGCTTATCAAGCGCCTTTTCTTGCCGGGGGAACTATAAAAATGGGCAAAGAGCGCGTGTTCCTGAGCTCTCTAGCGTTGGCAGTTGCATCACTTCTCACTGCAACTGGTCTCCAGACGGGCACGGCAGCAGCCGAACAACTACCCACTGCGAATACGGTCGCGAATAGTGCCGCCCTTTCGAGCGGCCTGGTCTTGTCGAACGCGGGGGCGGCGACGCCTTCAGCGCAGCAGCACGAGTCGCATTACTCGCACGAGTCGCACGAGTCGCATTACTCGCACGAATCACACGAGTCGCACTATAGTCACATGTCGGGCTCATAAGAGCGAGCCCCGTGCTAGACTCAAGGCCGCCCGCGCCGCAACTCGAGTTGCGTGTGCCAATTCAAGTCTATGGACTTGAGACCGTAAAGAAGGCCGCATACAAGTTCACCGACCGCGCGTCATTTAGTTTCGTCGTCGATCGCGACGAGATTGTCTGTCATGTCGTCCTTAAGCCCGGCCGGGCGGCGTCTGAAGCCGACGAGTTCCGACGAGCCTTCGATAACGAGCTCCTCGATCAAGATCTTCGACGCATCGTAAGCGAAGAGACCGGTGACATTCGTAATGCCGTACTGGCATATGCTTTCTCCCGGTCAGGCCTGCAGCGAAATGAATAAGTTCCAGGCCCTCGAGAACTTTTCAGAATCGCTCGATAGTGGCTACAGTCTCCTGCCGTTTAACTTTACGCGGCTTGACGGTGACGACTACGTTCTCACCAACATGGTCGGCGAATACCTGATTCTAGCTCGAGATGACCTTCAGGATTTTGTAAAGCACCGGCTCGCACCATCTACTGAAGCATACGTGTGCCTCAAAGCCAAGCACTTCTTGCTCGACCTGGATTCTAATGCCGCGATCGATTTACTGGCGCTCAAGGCGCGGACTAAGTTCGAGCGGCTCGCGAACTTAACGGGGCTTCACGTCTTTGTTGCAAGCCTACGATGCGAACATGCGTGTCCGTATTGCCAAGTATCACGCCAGAGCGACGACGCCTCGCGGTTCGATATGTCACCCGCTACCGCCGACAAAGCGCTTGCTCTGACATTTAGCTCGCCGTCACCCACAATCAAGATCGAGTTTCAGGGTGGGGAGCCACTGCTCAATTTCCCACTGGTGCAGTATGTCGTGGAGCGGGCTAAAATGTTGAACGCTTTGCATGGGCGCGACCTACAATTCGTTATTGCGACTAATCTCGCGCTCGTAACCGACGAGATCCTAGCCTTCTGCAAAACACACGAAATTCTTATCTCCACGTCTTTAGACGGCCCTGCGGACCTCCATAATAAGAATCGCCCGCGCCCCGGTAACGATTCCCATCAGCGTGCTGTTGATGGCATCAATATGGCGCGCAGTAGGCTCGGACGGAACCGTGTGAGCGCCTTGATGACGACCACGAAGGCAAGCCTTGGACGAGTTCGAGAAATTATTGATGAATATGTGCGGCTCGAGTTTCCCGGAATATTCCTCCGCCCGCTTTCGCCCTACGGGTTTGCTGTCAAGACGAAGTATTATAGCGCATACAACGCTGACGAGTGGCTCGCGTTCTACTTTGAAGGGCTTGAGTATATTATACAGCTGAATCAAAATGGAATTGCCTTTCGCGAGTTTTATGCGTCGTTGATACTAAGCAAGATGCTCACCCCATTTGGAACCGGCTTTGTCGATCTCCGTAGCCCTGCTGGAATCGGTATCGGTGCGATAGTTTACAATTATGATGGTGACGTATACGCTTCAGATGAGAGCCGCATGCTGGCGGAGATGGGAGACAAGACGTTTCGCCTGGGAAACGTTCACAACAATACGTGGGAGGAGATTATCACTGCTGATGTTCTACTCGATGCCCTGGAATCGAGCTATACCGGCAGCGCGCCGATGTGCTCGGAATGCGCCTTCGAGCCATTTTGTGGTGCGGATCCCGTCTTCCATTATCGAACCCAGGGAGACACGGTAGGGAACAAACCGAACTCCGCGTTTTGTAAACGCAATATGGCGATCTTCCGCTATTTGGTCAGCCGCATGCGCGAGGATGCGGCGGTACACAGCCTGTTCCGCGGCTGGATCCGGATCTAGTAATGATCACCTTACGCTCGAGCAATCTGCAGTATCAGAACCTTGAGAACCACGAGCCGTTCATCATCCGTATTTCCACCAATGCCATGCTGCCGGAGCCACTGCGCGCAGGCGTTGCCTATCTGATTAGCGACGAGCCCCTGCCTGACGGCTTCTGTGTGTACTTGAAAGTTCGAGACCCCGACCGCAAGGAGACACTGCCGCCACATGTGGCAGGCGTGACCTTGCCGGAGGAGTTTTCTTATCTAAGCGATGGTGACGTCATTCGACTGTCACCGCGCGGCAGAAGCATTCGCGTGCTGTACCGCAAGGGATCCGAATTCAATCACTTTCTCCTCACTGAGCGATGCAACAACTACTGCTTGATGTGTTCACAGCCACCGAAGATCGCAGATGACTCATATATCGCCGGCGAGATACTGAGTACAATTCCGCTAATCGACCCAGGGACGAAAGGGCTTGGGCTTACGGGCGGTGAGCCGACGTTGCTGGGCGAGGGCCTCATAAAGATTTTAGAGGCGTGTGAAACGTGGCTGCCACGCACCGCGGTACACCTGCTGTCTAATGGCCGTCGCTTTTCGGAGTTACGATTTGCACAACAGTATGCGAACGTTCGTCATCATGACTTGATGGTGGGCATACCCTTATATTCCGATCTATCACACCTTCATGACTTTGTGGTTCAGGCTGACGGTGCGTTTGACGAAACGCTTCGTGGGATCCTCAATCTAAAGCATTTAGGGCAGCGCGTTGAGATTCGAGTGGTAATACACAAGCAAACATACAAGCGTCTTCCACAGCTCGCAGAATTCATAACGCGTAACCTACTATTTGTCGATCATGTGGCACTCATGGGTCTTGAATTAATGGGCTTTGCTAGAGCGAATCTCGATGCTCTGTGGATCGATCCGTTCGACTACCAAGATGAGCTTGTGGCCGCTGTAGAGCAGCTCGTGGCGTATCGGATGCATGTATCAATTTACAACCATCAACTGTGCGTGTTGCGTCCGAACCTCTGGCGCTATTCAAGGAAATCGATATCTGATTGGAAGAATGAATATATGCCGGAGTGTGAGGGCTGCGGCCAGCGCGATGCCTGCGGTGGCTTCTTTTCATCGGCACAACTCAAACATAGCGCGCACATTAGACCGCTGTCGCGGGCGTAGGGTCAGGTGTGAGCGAGAAGCGAAATGCCCCCGGCTTCGAGAATCGAAGTGCCCCCACCCTAGGCGGTTGATTTGGCGGTCTTGAGTTTCGCTCCCGCTTGCGCGCGCTGGGCGCGGGTGCGATAGCTCTCGCCGATGATCGGGATGATGTGGGCGTGGTGGACCAGGCGGTCGAGAACGGCTGAAGTGACCCCCTCGGGGACTGGACACCTCTGAAGCGAAGTGAAGGTGTCCGATGAAGAAACCCACTCCACCGGCCAGTCCGGCGAGCGAGCCCGAAGCGTTCGGGCGCTGGACCGCGC
>SCRI01000075.1 GCA_004298675.1 bacterium
CGATGTTCAACCTCACCTCGGTGATGACGGGACAGGCGATCCATCTCTGCGGCATGTTGACCGAGGCCATCCACACACCGTTCCTGGGCGACCGCGCGCTCTCGCTGGAGAACGCGCGCTACGTGATGAACACCGCGCGCCACTTCGGCGACGAGATCGTGGTCAGGCCCGGCGGCATCATCGAAAAGCGTGCGCAGTGGGTGCTGGAGGAGTGCGAGCGGCTCCTGGAGCGCGTGGCCGAGCAGGGCTTGATGGCGGCCATCGAGGTCAAGTCCTTTGCCGACGTCTCGCGCGCGCCCGGCGGCGGACGCGGCGCCGAGGGCGTTTTCGCCAAGTCCCCCGAGTACTGGAATCCCTTCGAGGAGGCGCTGCACCCGCTGGAGGTAGCGCTATGAAGCTGTTGCGCCCCTACGGCGACACCGCCGACGACGGAGCGGTGCAACTCTCGTTCACGCTGCCGATGGCGTGGAGCGAGGCCGCCGACGAAGCCGCGCGCCGGCTCGTGAGCAAGATGGGCTTCACCGGCGCGGCCGTGGTGGAGGGGCGCTCGATCGCCGCCGGCTTCTCGTTCTTCGTGATCTACGCGCGCACGCCGGCAAGTGTGGATGTCTCGCAGATCGCCATCGACGCTCCGGCGCCGCACGTACTGTCGCTGGAACAAGTCGACGCGTTCATCCGCCGCGAATTCGGCCGCAAGCTGGTGGTGGCAGGCGCCTGCATCGGCACCGATGCGCACACGGTGGGCATCGACGCCATCATGAACATGAAGGGCTGCCACGGCGACTACGGCTTGGAGCGCTACCACGAGTTGGAGGCGTACAACCTGGGGGCGCAGGTCTCCGCGGAGGAGTTCGTGCGCTTCGCGCGCGAACGCCGCGTGGACGTTCTGCTGGCCTCGCAGGTGGTGACTCAAAAAGGCTCCGACGTTCGTACCTTTACCGCGCTGGCGGAGCTGGTGGAGGCGGAGGAGCTGCGCGAGCGCATGGTGCTGATCTGCGGGGGTCCGCGCGTGACCAACCTGCTGGCGCAGGAGCTGGGATACGACGCGGGATTCGGGCGCGGCACGCTCCCGAGCGAGGTGGCGACGTTCTTCGTCCATCGCTTGCGGGAGAAGCTGCTGTATGCCCGAGCCTGAAGAGACGACCCTCGCCGCCAAGCCCGTCGCCCTTTCGAAGATCATCTACGGACAGCTCATGGAGCCGCCGCAGGCCAACGTGTACGGCACGGTGCACGGCGGCGAGATCATGAAGCTGGTCGACACGGCCGCGGGCTCCGCGGCCATCAAGCATGCCGGCCGCATCTGCGTCACCGCTTCTGTGGATCGCATGGATTTCATCGCCCCCGTGCACGTGGGCGAGTTTCTCCACGTGCGCGCGAGCGTGAACTACGTGCATCGCACCTCGATGGAGGTTGGGGTGCGCGTCGACGCGGAGGTGCTGGTCACCGGCAGCACCCGTCACGTGGCCTCGGCCTACGTGATCTTGGTGGCGCTCGACGAGGCCGGGCGGCACGTGACCGTACCCGCGCTGCTGGCGGAGAGCGACGACGAGCGGCGCAGGATGGCGGCGGGCGCGGAGCGATATCGTCTGCGTCGAGAGCAGCGCACGCGCGCGGCGCGTTAGGGGGAGTCCAGGTTCATGGCAGAGTTTACCGCCACCGATTTCGGTTTGGGTGCGAGCAAGCTCGTGGCGACGCAGTCGTTCAGCGACGCGCGCGGCTTTCTCTTCGAGAGCTATAACGAGCCCAAGTACCGCGCGCTGGGTATCGATCACACCTGGCCGCAGGACACCGTCTCGGTCTCGCGGCGCGGCGTGCTGCGCGGCCTGCACTGCGATCCGCGGATGGCCAAGCTCGTGCAGGTGCTGCACGGTGCGGTCTACGACGTCTTCGTCGACATGCGCGCGGACTCACCCACCTATCGCCAATGGCAGGGCGTGGAGCTCTCCGACCGCTTCCAGCAGCAGCTTTACGTGCCGCCGGGATTCGCGCACGGCTTCCTGGCGCTGGAAGAGGGCACCGTCTTCCACTACAAGTTCAGCCTGACGTGGAACCCCGCGCGCGAGCTGGGCCTGCGCTGGGACGATCCGGCGCTGCAGATCGCCTGGCCCTTGGATTCGATTCCCGGCGGCGAGCCGCTGCTCTCCCCCAAGGACGCCGCGGCGCCGCTCTTGGCGCGCTAGCTCGCCGGCGCGGGCGCGCCCAGCAGGCCTTTGGCCTGTAGGTAGGCGCGCAGCCCCGCTTGCCAGGTGGGCATGGAGTAGCCGATTTCGTGTAGCCCTTCGTTGGCCAGCAGCGAGTAGGCGGGGCGCCGCGCGCGCGTGGGAAACTGTGCCGACGATACCGGCGTGAGGTTTGCCGCGATGCCGGCTTGGCGGAAGATTTCGGCGGCGAACTCGTACCACGAGCACGCGCCGGCGTTGGTGACGTGGTAGATGCCCGGGCGCTCGCTGCGCGCGATGGCGCGCATGGCCCCGGCCACGTCGCGCGTGTACGACGGCGCCACGGTCTGATCGTCGACCACGCGCAGCGCCTCGCCTGCGCGTGCCTTGCGCAGCATGGTTTCGGCGAAAGTGGTCCCCTTCACGCGCGAGCCCGCCACGCCGTAGAGTCCGCACGTGCGCACCACGAACCAGGTGCCGCCGTGGCGCGCGATCAGGCGTTCCCCGGCGACCTTGGAGATGGCGTAGACGCTGAGCGGTGAGGGCGGCGCCGACTCCGGGTACGGCGCGCGCGCGGCGCCGTCGAAAACGTAGTCGGTGCTGACGTGCATGAGCGCGGCGCCGGCGTTGCGGCACGCTTCCGCCAGCGCGTCCACACCCAAGGCGTTGACGGCAAAGGCCAACGCCGGCTCGCTCTCGCAGCGCTCGACGTCGTGAAAGGCGGCGGTGTTGATCACCAGCGTGGGCCGGTGCTGCGCCAGCAGCGCCGCCATGCTCGCGGGGTTCTCGAGGTCGAAGGCCGGCCGGTCCAGCGCCAGCGGAGCGAGGTCGGCGAAGGCCGCCATCAGGTCCGTGCCGAGCTGTCCGCGCGATCCCACGATCGCCACCCGATCCCAAAGCGCCATGAACGCGCGCCTTCGCCGCCGCTAGACGCGCGCCTTCGCCAGTTCCTCGAACGCCGCTAGCGCCGACGCCACCACTTGATCCATGTTGTAGTAGCGATACTCCGCTAGGCGCCCCACGAACGTGACGTGGCGCTCCTTGGCGGCCAGCGCCGCATACTTTTGGTAGAGCGCGCGGCACTCGGGGCTGGGGATGGGATAGTAGGGGTCGCCCGCGGAGCGCGGGTACTCGCGCACGATCGTGGTCTTGGGGTGCTCCTGCCCGGTGAGGTGCTTGAACTCCGTGGTGCGCGTATACGGCACCGCCTCGTCGGGCTCGTTGATCACCGCTACCTCCTGCAGACGCGGCCGGTCGAGCGTCTCGAACTCGAAGTGCAGCGAACGGTAGGGCAGCTTGCCGAAGCGTTCGTCGAAATACTCGTCCACCGGGCCCGTGAAGATCACGTGGTTGAAGCGCTCGCGCCCGGCGATGGTGCGGTAGTCGCAGCCCAGCGCGAGATCGATGCGCGGATCGCTCACCAGGGCCAGGAACAGGGCCTCGAAACCGTCGCGCGGCATGGCTTGGAACGCATCGGTGAAGTAGCGGCAGTCGCCATCGACGCGGGTGGGGATGCGTCCGCAGACGCTGGCGTCCAGTTCGGAGGGGTCGAGCCCCCACTGCTTGCGGGTGTAGCCGCGGAAGAACAGCTCGTACAGCTCGCGCCCGACTTTGGCCAGGATGGCGTCCTCGGAGCTCTGGACCCGCTCGATGCTCTCGGCACGAGCCGCCAGGAACGTGGCAGCCGCCTGTTCGTCGGGCGGGACGCCGAAGAGGCGCGCCAGCGTGACGCCGTTGATGGGAATGGGTACGAGCGCCCCACGCACGCGGGCGAGGACCCGATGCTCGTAGGGGCGCCAGGCCGTGAAGCGGGAGAGATACGCCACCACGCGCTGGGAGTTGGTGTGGAAGATGTGGGGGCCATAGCGGTGGATGCGAATACCGTGTTCGTTGAGGGGGTCGTAGGCGTTGCCGGCTAGATGGCTGCGGCGGTCGATCAGCAGCACCCGTGCCCCCAGCTCGCAGGCTAAGCGCTCCGCCATGGTGGCGCCCGCGAAGCCGGCCCCTACTACTAAGTACTCGTACACCGGCGCGTCCCTTGTACCGCGCGGCACAGGTTTACCTTCCAGCGTCCGATAACATGCGTAGCGCTACCTTAGGCCCGAGGGAGGACTGTGCTGGGTGATCTGTTGGCGTGGTTCACGGGAAAGGAAGTGAACCGGCGCAAGTTTCCGCGCAAGCGGAAGCCCTTTCATGCCACGTACAGCGTTGACGGCGGCGCCACCCGCCGTCCAGCCATCGGCTTGGATATCAGCGGCGGCGGCATGTGCGTCATCACCCAGGAGGATCCCGGTCGCGACGAGTTCGATCTTACCGCGCTGATCGAGCAACGCACCGTGCGCATGCGCGCGAAGGTGGTCTGGCGCGATCGCGTCAACCATCAGGGGCGCACCGTGCATCGCTTGGGCATGCGCTATACGGGTATCCCCGCCGACGATTGGGACGCCATCGTGCGCTACACCACCGATCGCCCGGTTAGCGAAGAGAACAAGCTGCAGGAGGAGCTGGAGGTCGTGCGCATGACGCCCGACGAGACGGATCGACTCCTGCCGCAAGTGCTCCAGCAGCGGCTGCTCTCCATGCTCGTGGAGCGCCGCCGGCTGGCTCCCATCAATCCCAAGCAAAACCCGCTGGTCGCCTATTTCTACGGCGGCGTGGCGCGGCGCAACGGTGCGGCGCTGCATCGGCTCACGATTCAGAGCAAGGTCGTGGCGCCCGACGGCAGCGACGAGCACTTCGAGACCCGCTTCCTGTTCGACGATCGCGGCGAGCAGGTCACGATGCTCAACTGAACCAACCCTGCCGCCATGGGTAAGACGGCGGTCATTACGGGCATCACGGGGCAGGACGGCTCTTATCTGGCGGAGCTGCTGTTGGACAAGGGCTATCGTGTGGTCGGCGTCACGCGGCGCACGAGCACGCAGGTCAACGAGCGCATCAACCATCTGGAAGGAAAGCTCGAGCTGGTCTCCGCCGATCTGCTCGATCAAAGCTCGCTCACCACGGTCATCCGGGATACCCGCCCCGACGAAGTCTACAACCTCGCCGCGCAATCGTTCGTCCCCGCATCCTGGGCGCAGCCGGTACTTACCGGCGAGTTCACGGCGCTGGGCGTGACGCGCGTGCTGGAGGCGATCCGCAGCGTCGATCCCGGCATCCGCATGTACCAAGCCTCCTCCTCCGAGATGTTTGGCTTGGTGCGCGAAGTGCCGCAGCGCGAGAGCACGCCTTTTCATCCGCGCTCGCCCTACGGCGTGGCGAAGGTGTACGGCCACTGGATCACCGTCAACTACCGCGAGTCCTACGACCTCTTCGCGGTCTCCGGCATCCTCTTCAACCACGAATCGGAGCGCCGCGGCTTGGAGTTCGTGACGCGCAAGATCACGGACGGCGTGGCGCGCATCAAGTTGGGACTGGCCGCGGAGCTGCGGCTGGGCAACTTGGATGCCCAGCGCGATTGGGGCTTCGCGGGCGACTACGTGCGCGCGATGTGGCTGATGCTGCAGCAGCCGGCGCCGCAGGACTACGTGATCGCCACCGGACGCACGCATGCCGTGCGCGACTTCGTGCGCCTGGCTTTCGAGTGCGTCGATCTGCGCTGGGAGCCGTACGTGGTGGTGGATCCGCGCTTCGTGCGCCCGGCAGAGGTGGACTTGCTCATCGGCGATCCCGCGAAGGCCAAGGCGCAGCTGGGTTGGGAGCCGGAGACTACCTTCGAACAATTGGTGGAGCGCATGGTGCGTGCCGATCTGGAGCGCCTCTCGCGCACCGTGACGGTCTAGACGCGGCATGCGTGCGCTGATCACCGGAGCCGGCGGCTTCGTGGGCCGTTATCTCGCGTTGGAGCTGCTCGAGCGCGGTGCCGCCGTCATCGCCACCGGCGACCACGACGCACCGGCGTGGTGTGCCGAACATGCGCTGACGTGGAGCACGCTCGACGTGCGCGACGGCCAGGCCCTGGAGCGCGTGCTGACGCAGGCCGCCCCCGACGCGGTCTTTCATCTAGCCGCGCAGTCGTTCGTGCCCGAGTCGCTGGAGCATCCGCGCGAGACGTTCGACGCCAACGTGCTGGGGACGCTCGCGCTGTTCCAAGCGCTGCGGAAACTACGCGAGCGCGGGCTCGATCCCGTGGTGCTGGTGACCTCCAGCGCCGAAGTCTACGGCGCGATCCCCGAATACGACGGACCGCTCGAGGAGACGCGGCCCACCAATCCCCGCAATCCCTACGCGGCCAGCAAGGTAGCGCAAGAGGCCATCGCACAGGCGGCCTTCCACTCCTGGGGCGTGCGCAGCGTGATCGCGCGCGCGTTCAACCACACCGGCCCCGGGCAGAGCCGGCGTTTCGTGGTGCCCTCGTTCGCCTACCGCATCGCGCAGATCGTGGCCGGCGGCGATCCCACGCTGTGGGTGGGCAACATCGAGAGCCAGCGCGATTTCACGGACGTGCGCGACGTGGTGCGCGCGTACGCGCTGCTGGCGGAGCACGGCGCGGCGGGACAGACGTACAACGTCTGCAGCGGCTACGCCTATCCCGTCAAGGATCTGCTGCGCGATCTGATTCTGCTGTCGCACGCCGCGCTCTACGTGAAGGAGGATGCGCAGCGCCTGCGCCCCGGCGACTCGCCGGTGCTGGTGGGCTCCAACGCGAAGCTGCGTGCGGCGACCGGGTGGAAGCCGGAGCTGCGCATCGAGCGCACTCTGGAGGACGTCTACGACTTCGAGCGCGCGGCGCTGGTGAGCGCATGAAGGTCGCCTACGTCGAGATGGTGGGCGGCGCCGCCGGCAATATGCTGGCCGGTGCGTTCGTGGATCTGGGCGTGCCGCTGGAGTATCTGGAGTCCCAGCTACGCACGATTCCCGTGCACGGCTGGCGCATCGAGACCACGCGCGTGGTCAAACGCGGCATCGCCGCGACCTACCTGGACGTGATCGTTCCAGGCGAGGACCCGTCGCACGAACACGAACATCACGAGCACGAGCACGGCCATCACCATCACGGACACGAGCACGAGCACGAGCATCACCACGAGGGGCGGCCCACGCGCCATCTCTCCGACGTGCTGGAGATCGTGGAGCGCTCGGGTCTCTCGCCGCGCGTGAAGCAACAAGCCGGTGCCGTCTACCGGCGCTTGGCGGAGGCCGAGGCGCGCGTGCACGGCACCACCGCCGAAGAGATTCACTTCCACGAAGTGGGGCAGGTCGACGCCATCGTCGACGTTGCGCTGACGTGCGTGGCGCTCGAGCAGTTGGGCGTCGAGCGTCTCTACTGCTCCGATGCGCCGGTGGGCCGCGGCGAGATCGACATGGCCCACGGCCGCTTTCCCAACCCGCCGCCGGCCACGCTGGAGCTGCTGCGCGGGATTGCGCTGCGCCCGGTAGAGGTGCGCGGCGAGCTGGTGACCACCACGGCCGCGGCGATCCTGGGCACACTGGCCGTGCATCCCGGCGAGCGCCCTGCCATGCGCGTGGAGGCGATCGGCTACGGCGCCGGCAGCAGCGATTTCCCTATCCCCAACGTCACGCGGATCTGCGTGGGCGAGTTGCTGGAACAGACGCCCGGCGGCGAGGCGTTCGAGCGCGACGAAGTGATGGTGCTGGAGGCCAACGTCGACGACATGGACCCGCGCTGGTTCGAGGGCGCCTTCGACGCGCTGTTGGCCGCCGGTGCCAACGACGTCTGGCTCACCCCCGTGCAGATGAAGAAGTCGCGCCCCGCGGTGATCGTCGGTGCCGTCTGCCAGGTAGAGCATGCCGACGCCGTGGCGCGCGCGCTGTTGGAACATACCACCACGCTGGGCGTGCGCATGCGCAAGCAAGAACGCGCGATCCTGCCGCGGCGCATCCAGAGCATCGCGACGCCGCACGGCAGCGTGCGCGTGAAACTCAGCCGTCTTCCGGGCGGACGGGAGCGGCGCACCGTCGAATACGACGACGTGCGTGCCATCGCAACGGCGCGCGGCGTACCAATCGAGGCCGTCGTGCGCGAGCTCGAGGTGCGCTTGGAGGAATGGTCGTGATTGAGGCCGAGGCAACACTGGACGTCAAGGAGCAGCATCTGCGCGCGCTGCTGCGCGAGATGGGCTCGTGCATCATCGCCTTCAGCGGCGGCGTCGATTCCGCGCTGCTGTTGAAAGTGGCGGCACAGGAGCTGGGGGAACGCGCCATCGGCGTGACGGGCCGCTCCGACTCGCTGGCTAAACGCGAGTTGGACGGCGTCATCGAGTTCGTGAAACTCATCGGCGCGCGCCACGAGCTGCTGGAGACGCGCGAGATGGAGGACGAGAACTATCTCGCCAATCCCATCAACCGCTGCTACTTCTGCAAGACCGAGCTCTTCACGCAGTTGGAACGCGTGCAGAAGAAGTTCAACGTCACGGCCATCTGCGACGGCTACAACGCCGACGACGGCGGCGATTTCCGCCCCGGCCGCAAGGCCGCGGGCGAGCACGAAGTGCGCCATCCGCTCTCTGAGGCGGGCTTCCACAAGGCCGACGTGCGCGCTCTAGCCCACAAGTTGAACTTGCCCGTGTGGGACAAGCCCGCGCTGGCCTGCCTCTCCTCGCGCGTGCCGTACGGCACCAAGATCACACCGGAGATCCTGGCACAGATCGACGCCACCGAGATGGCGGTGCTGGCAGAGGGCATCTCGCAGGTGCGCGTGCGCCATCACAAGGAGGTGGCCCGCGTCGAGATCCCGCCCGAGGAGTTCGCCAAGATCCTGGAACCCGGCGTGCGCGACCGCATCACCGCCGCGGCCCGCAAGGCCGGCTATCGCTTCGTCGCGCTCGATCTGCTGGGGTATCGCAGCGGGTCGATGCATGAGGGGCTGGATAATGCGAAGGCCAAGGTAGGCGCCTCGGCGTAACAAGGGCGCCGTGTCGGCCTTTGTTTTCAAGAACCGTGGCGCGATCTTGGCGCTGGGCGCGGTGCTGCTCGTGGTGTTGGGGCGCCCCGCGCCCGGCGCGCTGCTGGGCGTGGGGATCGCGATCGCGCTGCTGGGGGAGCTGCTCCGCATCTGGGCGGTGGGCTACTCCGGGGTCACCACGCGCGCCGATCACGTGACGGCGCCGGCGCTGGTGACGGCCGGCCCCTACGCCTACGTGCGCAATCCGCTCTACGTGGGCAACTTCATCACCGCGGCGGGCTTCGCATTGGCCTTCGTCTCCGGTATGCGGCCCGTCGCGGCGGTGGTGCTGGCGGTTGTCGTGCTGGGCTTGATGGTGGCGACCTACGCCGTCATCATCCCGTATGAAGAGGCGTTCCTCGCCCGCACGTTCGGCGAGCCGTTCGCCGCCTATCTGCGCGCGGTGCCGCGCGTGTTGCCGCGTGCGCCGCGCGCGCCGGGAGCGGGCTCCTATCGCCCGGAGGTGATCTGGCGCGCGGAGACGCGCACGTTCGTCACCTTCGTCGTGGTGCTGGCGCTGCTGGCGCTACGCCTGTGGAGCGCGCGCTGACGCGCGCCGCCTGCCAAATCCCCATTGCGCTTGCGCTCGAACGTGGGTATACTTCTCGACACGGAACCTCGAGTGGTTCGTCGTTGCAGTAAGGCCGAAACCTGAGGGCCGCATGAGGCGGCGTCGTCCGGGCAACGTTCCGGGCGATCTCCCCCAGGTGCTGGACTCCCGCCCTCGCGGGCGGGTTGGAGATGGCGGAGACCCGCCGGAAAAGAAGGGGACGGAGCCGCGATGTCGGCTCCCGAGCCGATGCCAGAATCGGGTCGGAATCCGGCGCGAAAAGATCGCCGGAAGAGGGCGCCCAAGGCGCCCGAAAGACGGTTGCGGTGAGGGTCATCCCCGAGCTGCGACGTATGCCGACTGGGGACTAGTGGGCCACTAGCGCCCGGCAGACCTCGCAACGACCCGAGATTACTCGAGGTTTCGTGTTGTCCGCTCCTCCAGGTCCCGCTCGCCGCGCAGGCGAAGTTGAGCAGGTCCTACCCCACGGAGTGAAGAGAATCAGCAATGGCTAAGACGGTGATCCTTTCGGCTGTCCGGACGCCCTTCGGACGCCTGGGGGGCGCGCTTTCCGCGCTTCCCGCTACCACCCTTGGCGCCGAGGCGGTCCGCACCGCTATCGAGCGCTCCGGGGTCGACCCGGCCGACGTCGACCACGTGCTCATGGGTGAAGTGCTCCAGGCCGGCGTGGGCCAGGCGCCGGCGCGCCAGGTCTCGTTCAAGGCGGGCCTGGCCAAGACGGTGACGAGCGAAGTCGTCAACAAGGTCTGCGCCTCCGGCATGGTGGCGCTGGCCTACGCCAAGCTCGCGATCGAGTCCGGCCAGAAGGACGTGGTGGTTGCCGGCGGCATGGAGTCGATGAGCAACGCCCCCTACCTGTTGGAGAAGGCACGCTTCGGCTACCGCTACGGCGACGGCCAGCTGGTCGACGCGATGGTGCGCGACGGCTTGTGGGATTTCTTCTTCAACGTCACGATGGCCAGCCAAGGCGCGCAGGTCGCGGCGGAGCTGAAGCTCTCGCGCGAGGAGCAGGACGCCTGGGCGCTGCGCAGCCATCGCCTGGCCTCCGCCGCCACCAAGTCCGGCGCCTTCGCCAAAGAGATCGTCGCGCTGAAAGTTGGGCAGAAGGCCGCCGCCGGGAAGCTGGTGGTGGATCGCCTGCCCGCGCAGGCCAAGCCGCGCATCCCCGTGCATGCCGGAGCCGCCGGCTCGGCCAGCGTGTGGGATCACGTGGCGCCGGAGAGCATGGTCGCGAACCCGCAGGTCTACTCCCCCTACGTGACGGGCGAGGTGCCCTTCACGCTGGTTGAGAGCGACGAGCCCATCCGCCACGACGCGAGCCCGGAGGCGATGGCCAAGCTCAAGCCGCTCGACAAAGGCGGCTCGATCACGGCGGGCAACGCCCCCGGCGTGAACGACGGCGCCGCGGCGCTGCTGCTGACCAGCGAGGAGTGGGCGCGCGCCCACGGCCGCGAGCCGCTGGCCGAGGTGCTGGGCCACGCCGACGCCGCCTGGGACCCGCCGTATCTGGCGCTCACGCCGGCGATGGCCGCCACGCGCTTGCTGGAGAAGCTGGGCCTGAAGGCGTCGCAGATCGATCTCTGGGAGATCAACGAGGCCTTCGCCTCGGTGACGCTCAGCTCGCTGCGCACCCTGGGCTTGGACGAATCGAAGGTGAACGCGCAGGGCGGCGCGGTGGCGCTGGGCCATCCCATCGGCGCGTCGGGCGCACGGCTGGTGACGACGCTGGTGCACCAGTTGCGCGCGCGCGGCGGCGGCATCGGCATCGCGGCCATCTGCTCGGGCTCGGCGCAGGGCGACGCCATCGCGGTGCGGGTAGGGTAGGGCCACGTCGTCGTAACGCAACAGACGAGCGCCGGGGCCTTATGAAGGCCCCGGTGTTTGCCTGTCCGCCGGCGAGCACAGCGACATGAGCAGCGTCATCGAGACCCCGTCCAACATCGGCTTCCAATTCAGCGACGAGCAAGTGGCTGTCGCCCATCTCGTGCGCGACTTCGCGCAGCGCGAGATCGCTCCCAACGTGGCGCGCTGGGACCGGGAGCACGTCTTCCCGCGCGACCTCTACGGCAAGTTGGCCGGTGCCGGCATCCTGGGCATGACGATCCCCGAGGAGCACGGCGGCGGCGGCTCCGACACCGTCACCTATGCGCTGGTCGTAGAGGAGTTGGCCAAAGCCGACGCCGGCACGGCCACGACCTTCAGCGTGCATGCGATGGTGGCGGCTGCCATCAACGCCATGGGCACGCCGGAACAGCGCCGGCGCTATCTCCCGAAGCTGGCCTCCGGCGAGATGCTGGCAGCCTTCGCGCTCACCGAGCCCGAGAGCGGCAGCGACGCCGCCTCGCTGCGCACGCATGCCGAGCGCAGCGGCGACGAGTTCGTCATCAACGGGCGCAAGCAGTGGTGCACCAACGCCGGCTACTCCGGCGTCATCATGGTGATGGCGCGCACGGGCGGCGACGGTGCCGACGGCATCAGCTCGTTTCTGGTGGAGAACGGCACGCCGGGTCTGGCGGTGGAGAGGGTCACCGAGAAGATGGGGATCCACAGCTCCAACACCGTGGACCTTGCCTTCGACGGCGTGCGTGTGCCCGCGCAAGCACTGATGGGCGAGGAGGGGCGCGGTTTCCGCCAGGCGCTGCAAACGCTCAACGCGGGGCGCATCGGCATCGCGGCGCAGGCCTGCGGCATCCTCGCCGCCTGCCTGCACGAGTCGATCGTCTTCGCCAAGGAGCGCCGCACGTTCGGCAAGCCGATCGGCTCCTATCAGGGCATCTCGTTCAAGATCGCGCGCATGCAGGTCGATCTCGACGCGGCGCGCCTGTTGATGTATCGCGCCGCCTGGTTGAAAGATCAAGGGCGCGATTTCGCCGTCGCCGCGTCGGAGGCCAAGCTCTTTGCCTCTGAAGCGGCTCGACGCCACAGCTCGCAGGCCGTGCAGATCCACGGCGGCTACGGCTATACCACGGAGTTCCCCGTCGAACGCTACTATCGTGACGCCAAGATCACGGAGATCTACGAGGGCACCTCGGAGATCCATCAGATCATCGTCGCGAGGTCCCTGCTCGGCAAGATGGACTGACAGCACCGGTACCACGACGTTAGGAGATCGAACAACACCGCCATGAATCTCATGGAGTATCAAGGGAAAGAACTGTTTCGCCGTTGCGGCATACCCGTTCCGCGTTCGCAGCATTGCAAGACACCCGACGACGTTGCGGCGTTCATCGAGAAGAACCCCGGCAAGTGGGTCGTCAAAGCGCAAGTCTTGATGGGCGGCCGCGGCAAGGCCGGCAAGATCAAATTCGCGACGAACGCGCAAGAGGGCCGCACGGTCGCCCGTGAGATCATGGCGACGCCGATGCCGCCCAATCGTCAGAATCCCAAAGGCGAGGCCATCAACTCGCTGCTGGTCGAGGAGACGGTGGAGATCGAGAAGGAGGCCTACTGCGCCATCACCGTCGATCGCGCCACCAAGAAGCCGTCGGTCATCGTGACGCGCTTCGGCGGCATGGACGTGGAGGAGGTGCACGAGCAGCACCCCGAGTCGTTCAAGTACCACTTCGTTGACACCGCCATCGGCTACTGGCCGTTCGTCGGACGCGGCCTGGCGTTTGGCGCGGAGCTGGACAACGGCTACCGCAAGCAGTTCCCCGCGATCGTGGCGGGCATGTACGATCTCTTCTTCCGCTACGGCGCGAAGTTGGTGGAGATCAACCCGCTCGTGCTAACCAAGGATGGGCGCGTGGTGGCGGCCGACGCCAAGATCGAGATCGACGACGACGGACTCTTCCGCCACCCCGAGTTCAAGGAGTGGCAGGCGGTGCTGCCGCTGGACGAGGACGAGAAGCTGGCGTCCGAGGCGGGGCTGGGCATCCGTAACTTCCGCCGTTTCGGCGGCACCGTGGGCACGATGGCCAACGGCGCGGGCTTGGCGATGGGCACGATGGACGCCGTCAAGAACGCCGGCGGCGAGATCGCTAACTTCCTGGACGTCGGCGGCGGCGCCGACGCGCAGCGCGTGCGCAACTGCTACGAGCTGGTGGTCAACCACACGGCGGCCAAGGTGCTCTTCATCAACATTTTCGGCGGCATCACGCGCGGCGACGAAGTGGCCAAGGGCATCGTCACCGCGATGAAAGAGACCACCTCGCGTAAGATTCCGCTGGTGATCCGGCTGACCGGCACCAACGAAGTCGAGGGGCGGCGCATCCTGGCGGAAGCGGGCATGACGCCGGTGGAGACGATGGACGAAGGCGCGAAGCGCGCGGTTGAATTGGCGGCGGGAGCATAAACAGTGAGCATTTATCTCGACAAGAATAGCAAAGTCTTCGTACAGGGCATCACCGGCTCGGAAGGCTCGTATCACACCGGGCGCATGCTGGCGTACGGCACCAAGATCGTCGGCGGCGTCACGCCGGGCAAAGGCGGCCAGAAGACCACGCACGGGCTGCCGGTGTTCAACACCGTCAAGGAGTGCATCGAGGCCACCGGCGCCACGCACCAATGCATCTTCGTACCGCCCGCGGGCGCGGGCGACGCGCTGTTGGAGGCGTATGAGGCGGGCGTCCGCTTCTCGGTCTGCATCACCGAAGGCGTACCGGTGCACGACATGCTCAAGGTTGCCGGCACCACGCCGGGCATGCGTATCATCGGGCCGAACTGCCCGGGTTTGGTCTCGCCGGGGCAGTCGCTGGTTGGCATCATGCCTGGTCACGTGTTCAAAGAAGGCAACGTCGGGCTCATCTCGCGTTCGGGCACGCTGACCTACGAAGTGGTCGACGGCTTGACGCGCGCGGGCCTGGGCCAGTCCACCTGCGTCGGTATCGGCGGTGATCCCATCATCGGCACGACGTTCGTCGACTGCCTGCGCGAGTTTGCCAAGGACCCGCAGACCAAGGCGCTGGTGCTCTGCGGCGAGATCGGCGGATCGGACGAAGAAGAGGCGGCTGCGTTCATCAAGCAGCACCTCAGCCACATGCCGATCGTGGCCTTCATCGGCGGGCGCAACGCACCGCCAGGCAAGTCGCTGGGCCATGCGGGCGCGATCATCTCCGGCTCGTTCGGCACCCCACAGAGCAAGGTCTCGGCGTTCCAGGCCGCAGGCGTGCCCGTAGCCGACCGCCCCTCGCAGATCCCCGAGCTGCTCAAGGAGCGCATGGCAGCGCGAGTCTAACGCGCGAGCCGCCGCGGCACAAGTGCCATCTGAATGGCCGTCCCGGAGCGGGGCGGCCGGATGGACCTTGTGGCACTCGCGCGCGAGCGGTGATACTAAGGCGAGATGCAGGGTTACACGTGGTCGCACCACGAGATCCGCCGCCTGCTGATGAACCTTTCGCGGCCGCGCGCGCTTGAACGCGATCCCATCGCCCTCTCGCTGCAGCGTGCGCTCGGCAGCTCCTCGCCGCGGCGCGCGGTGGCCGATCTGGTGGAGCGTACCTTCGTCGAGCGCGATCCCGCAACGCAGATCGAGCGCACCGTCATCGAGCAGTGCGACCTGCAGGGCCGCGGCACGCGCGAAGTGGCGCGCGAGCTGCATCTCTCACTGCGGCAGTTTTTTCGCTATCGCGCGCGCGCGATGGCGGCCATCGCCGCCACGCTCGCCAATCTCCTCGCCGATGCCGGCGTGCGTCCGGCTGAGCGGCTGCTGGATGCCTACCTCCAGGCCTATCCGCCCTCCGAAGCGGGCGGCCAGGCTGCCGCGGCCGCAAACGAACGCGAAGCCTACGTCACGCTGCGGGCGCGGTTGGGCGCGTGGCTGCCGTTTCATGAGGCCGAGGCCGAGCGCTTCGGAGCGTTTCACGCCGCCTGCACCTGGGTTCACATGGCTCGTCGCTACGATCTGGAGGGCGAGAGCGCCGATGCCGGCCGGCTACTCGAACGCGCGGGAGCGGCGCTGGGCGGACTGCCCAGCGCAGAGGCCGCTCACGTGGCCTTTCTGCTGGCCGACACACGCTATCTGATCGCCGGCGACCGCGGTGAGCGCCATGCGATGGAGGTGCAGTTAGAGGCCATGGCCGCGTTCGCGCCGCGCACGCCGGGGCCGGAGCTCTCCGAGGCGATTGTGCTGTTGCGGCGCGGCGGTGTGCAGGCGGCCGGCGGAGCCTTCGGTGACGCGCGCCGCTCGATGCGCGATGCCTTGCGCATCCGCCAGACGCACGGCGAGTTAACGCTCGTGGCCGGCTGCGTGCTCCTGGACGCCGCCATCCTGTTCTACGAGGGGCGTACCGAACGCGCTTGGGAGCTGGCGCGAACGGCGCGCGCAGTTCAGCCGCACGGCCCCGAGCTCTTTCCCAGCGCCTGCGCGCTGGAGTCGGCCGCGGCGTTGGCGTTGGAGCGAAGCTGGGAGGCGCCGGCGGCGGCGCCCGCCCCCTTCCTGCGCACGCGTCATTACGGGTTGCTGCAGGCGATCGACGTGCATCGCCATGCGTCAGCAGGCAACCTGGCGCCGGCGCGGGCGGCGCTCGCGAGCGCGGAGACCATCGTCACGGCGAGCGCGGGACCGCTGCTGAACGCGTACGTGACGCACGCGCGTGCGTTTCTTGCGCAGGCATCGGGGCAGCAGCGCGAGGCCGAAGCCCTCTTCCAGCGTGCCGAGACCGCCTTCGCGGCGCACGCGGACGCGCGCTGGGCCCCGCTTTTGCGGGCGCGCGCGGTATTAGCGCGATGATCGTGAACGGGGTCGGGTGGCCTCTGCACGAGGTGCGCAGACTCTTGGCGCTCGTCGCGCAGCCCAAGGCGCTGGAACAGGACCCCGTCGCGATCTCGCTGCGCGAGGCTCTGGCATGCGCGGATGCACGCGAGGCGCTCGAACGCTTGGTGGACGCCGCCTTCGAGAGCGCCACGTCCGTTGCCGGTGTCGAGCGCAACATCATCGTGCTGTGCGATTTCGAGCGCCGTTCCTCGAAGGAGGTCTCCGCGCGCCTCCACCTCTCGCTGCGGCAGTTCTTCCGCTATCGCGTCAAAGCGTTGGAGGCGTTGGCGCAGGCGCTGCGCGGCGTGCTCAGCATCCATGAGATCGAGCCGCAGACGCTGTTGCTGGAGTCGCTGGCGGAGATCGATCCGGAGCGCGTGCTGGGGGTCTTTGAAGGCCGCAATGCTGCGCTCCGCGAGGAGCGCTACGCGCTGGCCGTCGCGCGCATCAATGCGTGGCAGCCGTTTGCGGAGCGGGATGCCGATGGCTTCCCAGCCTTCGACGGAGCGCTGCTGCGCTTGGCGCTGGGGCGGCGCTACGAGTTGTACGGCGACGGTGAGGGCATCGCTCGCGTCACCGCGCAGGTGCACGCGGCGATGGCGCAACTGGACGAGCGCAGTGCCAAGGCACTGGCCTTCGGCGTAGCCGATCTTTTGCGCGTCGATGCGTTGGCGCGGGGAGATCTGAGCGCGGTGGCCCGGCACACCGCGTCGCTGCAGCGCAACGCGATAGGGGCGGCGGGACGCGAGTCGCGCCTCATGTACGCGGGTGTGGCGGTGGCGGAGTTACAGGCCCTGCGCCGGGAGCCCGCCGAGGCACGCCACGCTCTCACCGATGCACTGGCGTCGGCGCCGCTCTACCGCGAGATCTGGGTGCTGACGTATGCCGCCTTTGTCGAGGCCGTGCTGCAGGCGGGCGAGGGAGACCACGCCCACGCGCGCGAGTTGCTGCGCCACACGCGTCTCGCGCTCGCGCATCGGCCCGACATCTACGGACGCGGGCAGGCGCTCGAGGGCCTCCTGGCGCTGCAAGCGGGTGAGTCGTGGCAGCCGGCGGCGCGGCCGCCGGCCCTGTTCTTCGTAACGCGTTACGGCGCGCTGGTGCGCGCGGTTTGGGCGCGCCATCTGCTGGAGCAGGGCGAGGGTGAGCGGGCACGAGTCGTGGCCGACGAGGCGGCCACGGTGGCCGAGGGAACCCACGCGCCCCTTATCGCCGCCTACGCGCGGGCTTACCGCGAACGGCAGCGCCAGACGCTAGCCTCGCCGTTTTTGTAAATCGCCGAAAAAATAGATCATTTCGCTGATGAAAAGACGCTGATTGTTCGGCGTTTTGGCCGGTTTAGCCGCGTCGCGCGGCAGGGCCGCGGGGCACTCCGACTCGAAGAGGGCGCCTTCGGTCTCGGCTGGGCGACGTTCGGAATCCGCTTAGCCGTGGGCCGGTGTGCGTTACCTAGAAGAGGATGGGAACATGCCGAGATTTGCGTTTCGGCGTTCGCTCATCGCACTATTCGCGCTCGTGGCGATGCTGGTCCAGGGAACATGGGCACTGGCCGGCACCACGGGTTCGTTGACCGGAACGGTGGTTCTCGCCGAGAGCCAGGCCCCGGTCGCGGGTGCGAAGGTCACGATCTCCTCGCCTTCACAGGTGGAGTCTGCGACCTCGGACGCTAAAGGAAGCTTTGCTTTCCTCTCGCTCGCACCGGACGCGTATGTCGTCACCGTGGAGAAGGAAGGCTATCAGACGGTTTCCCAAACGGGAGTCACCGTCTTCGCCGATCAGTCACAGACGCTGACGATCGGCTTGCTCAAGATCATCGGTAAAGTCACCACGCGCGCGGCTAGCGCGTTGGTGAAACCCGGCACCACCGCCGACATCTACTCCGTGGGCGCGGCGCAGCAGCAGGCCGTAGCGGGCCTGGGCGGCGGCGGCGGCCTCAACAACGCCTACTCGGGCATCGCCTCGGTGCCCGGCGTGTACGTCCCGCAGGGGCAGAGCGGCTGGGCACAGTCGGTCTACGTCCGCGGCGCCGACTACACGCAGCTGGGCTACGAGTACGACGGCGTACCGGTGCAGCGCGCCTTCGACGCCTACCCGGCGGCCACACTCTCCGCGCTAGGCCAGCAGGAGCTGCAGGTCTACACCGGCGCTCAGCCGATCGACGCGCAGAGCACGGGCCTGGGCGGTTTCATCAACCAGGTCATCAAGACCGGAACGTATCCCGGCTTCGCAAACCTCTCGCTGGGGGTCGGCGGACCCGCGTTCTACCACCAGGCGCAGTTCGAGATCGGCGGCGCCAATGCCAGCCGCATGTTCTCGTACTACATCGCTTCGGCGGGCTACAACCAGGAGATCCGTTTCGGTTCGCAGTTCAACGGTAACGACTTGACCTCGCGCTACGCGCTGGGCACGCCATATAACTTCCTGGTCAACGGCTGCGGCACGCCCAGTGCCACTACCGGCTGCTACTCGAACGGTGCGGGCATCTCCGGCTTCACGCCCATCGGCCCCAACGGCTACGCCGTCGGTCCGTTCCAGTACGGCTTTGCCTCCAACCTCGCCGACCGCGAGAGCGTGGTGAACCTGCACTTCGGCATCCCGCACCGTAAGGACGCGGGTCGTGACGACGTGCAGCTGCTCTACGACACCTCCACGCTCTACACGTACTTCAGCACGGCGTTGAACGACTTCGGCACCTCGGCGAACGACGTGGCTAACGGCACCATCACGCAGAACGGCACGGTCTACCCGTCGTGCACCGGAACGAATCAACCATGTGCGCTCTTTGGCGGCGATGCGCCGTTCTATATCGACACGCAGACCTACACCGGAAAGATGGGCGTGCCGCTGACGGCGGGCTCTGTGAACAGCGTCTCCAATTACTACTTCCCCAGCTCGCCTAACAATCGCGCGGCCTTTGCCAACATCTCGCCCACGCATCGGGATGCCACCGTCAACGACGCGACGATCGTCAAGCTACAGTACCAGAAGAACATCGGCACGAATGCCTACTTCCGCGTGTACGGCTACACGTTCTACTCCGACTGGCTCAACAACGGCGCCGATAGCTTGACCGGCAATATCTGGGGGCCGATCCCCACCGACTACGAGCTGAACACGCACACGCGGGGCGTGGCGGGCACCTTCGCCGATCAGCTCAACTCTCAACACTTGCTGAACGTCACGGGCTCCTTCACGGACGCCGCCACGACGCGTTGGAACAACTGGTTCTTCCTCGGCTCACCGCCGTTTGCCAGCGGTAAGGTGGCCTATCTGGTCGACTCGACCAACCCGACGAGTGGGCTCTGCTACGGACCGGCGGGCGGTACCGCGGCCGCGGCCGTCTACTGCGGGTCGAAGAAGGCGGCTACCTATGCGCTGCCGGGCTTCGGCTCCGGCCCTCTTGCGCCGGTCGGCTCCTCGCCGACGGTTCAGGCGGCCAGCGGCCTGACCTGCGGCAGTGGGCCGTGCGAATACTTCGTGGCCGAGAACGGAACGATCGGCACCTTCAACACGGTGGTGCCGAAGTTCTCGTCGTTCTCGATCTCCGACAACTGGAAGCCTAGCAACAAGCTGCTGGTCAACCTCGGTCTGCGCTACGACAACTTCACCTACGACCTCACCGATACCGCAGGCGGTCCCGCGCGCACGCTGTGGCAGAACTCGTACAACGCGTTCCACTGCTTCAGCTTGGCAACGGGAGTCACGTCAACGTCTACGGCCAACAGCTGCCCCGCCGGGCAATCGCAGGTAGCGTTCTCCAATGCCTCGCCGTCGACGGTGACCTTCACCGATTGGGAGCCGCGCATCGGGTTCACGTACTCGCAGAATCCGCTGAACGTCTTCCGCTTCTCGTACGGCAAGTACGACCAGCCCGCGAGCTCGGCGTACCAGCAGTACAACGTGGCCCAGCAGAACCTGGCTGGGTACGACGTGCCGAAATTCTATTCGTTCGGCTTCAAGGATCCGGCGCACGGCATCCCGCCGGCGATCTCGTACAACACCGACTTCTCCTGGGAGCACCAGGTCAAGGGGTCGGATATGTCCTGGAAGCTGACGCCGTTCTACCGCACCACCAAGAACCAGCTTGCCAGCGTGCTGCTGGATCCCAAGACCAACTTCGTCTCGGCGATCAACGTGGGTAAGGAGACGGCCGAAGGCTTCGAGCTCTTGCTCCAAAAGGGCAACTTCAACGAGAACGGTCTGGCTGGCCAGCTCTCGTTCACCTACACCCACGGTACGGAGAAGTTCCAGCAGCTGGCGAACGGTGCGACCGTCGTCGACGGCTTGAACCTCAACATCCTGGGCTACAACCAGTACACCAAGTTCTGTGCGACCAATCCCACGGATAGCCGCTGCAGCAGCGCGAAGCTGAACTTCACGCCGATCACGGCAGCAGCATGCTTCAACACCGGCACCGGCGCGCCTGACCCAACCTGTGCGGCAGGCGACGTCCAGAACCCGTACTGGAACGCTCCGGTACAGAGCCTCTTCAGTGCGAGCGATACCTTCCCGCCGTTCAACCAGTTCCCGTCCACCGCCGGCGCCACCGGCGTGGCCGGAAGCTACGTCGAACCGTACACGGCTGCGCTCGTGTTGAACTACAAGCACAACAAATGGGCGGTGACGCCGACCTTCCAGCTCTCCGCGGGCGGGAAGTACGGCACGCCGCTGGCCGCGCTTGGCGTGGATCCGGCGACGTGCGCCGGCACGCTGGCGGCCACCGGTACCGATCCGCGAAACCCCGGGGGCTCGGGTCAGGGGGCGCTCTACGATGCGCAAACCTGCGGCGGCGCGATCGGTATCCCCGATCCCTACACCGGGAAGTTCGACTCGCTCGGCGCGTTCACGCAGCCCGCGCAGTTGGTTGGGAATCTCCAGATCAGCTACCAGGCCACGCCGCGCGTGCAGTTCGTCTTGACGATGGTCAACGTGCTCAACAGCTGCTTCGGCGGCTCCAGCGAGCCGTGGAACACCGGCAAGCCAACCTGCGGGTACTTCTTCTCGCCGCTGCCGTACGTCGGGAACTTCTACAATCCCGGCAACACGATCCAGAACGGGGCCCAGTTCCCCTATGGACCGGCCTTCGGCAGCGTTTTCCAGCAGGCGTATCAGAGTCAGTCCAACCCGTTCGAGGCCTTCTTCGCGGTGCACGTCAAGCTCTAGGGCGCGCTGCTCCGCGGCGGATGCCGCAACGATCAACGAAGGGGTCCGGCTTCGGCCGGGCCCCTTTTTTCACGCGTTTCAAGGGCAGGGAAGCATGCCCATGGGTCGAAACCGTTCACTCAGCCGGACACGGCCAGCGTGGGAACCTCATTGCGGGGTGCCCGTTTTGGCCTTGCCGGGGTGTGCATAAACGATAAGGATGGGAACATGAGGAATTTCAGGTTCCGGCATCCGTTCATTGCACTGCTCGTACTCGTGGCGATGCTGTTCCAGGGAACATGGGCACTGGGCGGCACCACGGGTGGATTGAGCGGCAATGTCGTCCTCGCGGATACCAACGCGCCGGTTGCCGGCGCGAAGGTCTCCGTTTCGTCACCTTCCGAGGTGCAGTCGACGACAACGGATGCCCAAGGCCACTTCGCCTTCGTCTCCCTTGCACCTGACACGTATACCGTGTCGGTGGAGAAGGAAGGCTACCAGTCCGTCTCACAGACCGGGATCGCCGTCTTCGCCGACAACGTGCAGACGGTCAGCATCTCGATGCTGAAGGTCATCGGCAAGGTGACCACGCGCGCGGTCAGCGCGCTGGTCAAGCCCGGTACCACGGCGGACGTCTACTCCATCAACGCCGCGACGGCCGACAAGATGACGGCCCTGGGCGGCGGCGGCGGCCTGAACAGCGCCTACTCCGCGATCTCCGCGGTGCCGGGCGCGTACGTTCCCGCAGGCAATCAGGGCTGGTTCCAAACCGTCTTGATCCGCGGCGGTGACTACGATCAGGTCGGCTACGAGTTCGACGGTATCCCCGTCAACCGCTCGTTCGACAACTACCCCAGCGGCAACGCCTCGGCGCTGGGTCAGCAGGAGCTGCAGGTGTACACCGGCGCCGCTCCGGCCGATGCTGAGGCTCAGGGACTCTCCGGGTTCATCAACCAGGTCATCAAGACCGGAACCTATCCTGGCTTCGCCTCGGTGGACCTGGGCATCGGTGCCCCGACGTTCTACCACAAGGCCAACTTCGAGATCGGCGGCGCCAACCGCGCCCGTACCTTCTCGTACTACGTTGGCATCGGTGGCTACGATCAGGACTACCGGTTCATCGATCAGAACAACGGCGCCGGCATCTCGGGCAACTGGGGTGCGCCGTTCGATCAGCTGCCGTGCCCAACGGGTCCGACCGCGATCAACTTCTCGGCGTGCTACGCCAACGGCTCCGTTGGCCCGGGCGGCTACATCATGGGTCCGTACCAGATGTTCAGCCCGTCGCACATCAGCGATCGCGAAAACGTCGTGAACCTGCACTTCGCCGTCCCGCACAAGAAGGACGCCGGGCGCGACGATATCCAGCTGCTGTATGATACCTCGAACCTGAACACGTCGTACTACAGCTCGCTGAACGACTGGACGCAGGCGCTCTTCGACGGCGACGTCACCGGCCTGAACTCCGGTAACGGCGGCGCGGTCGGCAGCAACTATCCGTTCTACATCGGCGGCTTCAAGTACAGCGGAACCGTCGGCACAGCGCTGCCGGCTAACTACCGGAGCAAGACCACGCTGTACACATACCCCAGCTCCAATGGAGCGTGGCTGGGGACGCCGATCGATCCCAAGGCGCGCGATGCCAACAACAACTCGGCGACGATCGTCAAGTTACAGTACCAGCACAACATCGGCTCCAGCGCGTATCTGCGTGCCTACGGGTATCTCTTCTACTCCGACTGGTTCCTGTGGGGGCCCAACAGCACGTTCTCGAACTACGTGGGCGTCAATCCCCCGGATTACGAGTTGACGACTCACACGCACGGCGGCAGCATCAGCTACGCCAACCAGATCAACTCGAAGAACCTGCTCAACGTCCAGTTCTCGGCGGTGGGCGCATCGTCGATCCGCAACAACAACACGGAGATGCTGGACTCGGTCTCGGGTAGCCGCAAGACCTTTGCGCTGCTCGTGAACCAGAACAATCCGCTAAGCGGCGTCTGCTATACCTCCGCTGGAGCAGCGACGTCGTGCTATGGCGGCAGCCAGGCCAAGGCGACCTTCAAGAACGCCTACGCCGGCACGATCCCCGCAGCCCCCGCGGTCTGCGACACCGGTGCCAATGCCGGGCCCTGCGAATGGTACGTCGTTGAGAGCGGCCCGCACGGCACGTTCAACAACGTCAAGCCGACCTTCTACTCGTTCTCGATCTCCGATCAGTGGAAGCCCACGGACCGGCTGCTCGTGAACCTGGGACTGCGGCTGGATGACTACCGCTTCTTGGGGGGCGATACGACGGGCCCCGCGCGCAACTTCTGGTTCAACGCGTGGAATGCGTCGGCTTGCATCTCCAACGTGCTGGGCAGCACGCCGGTCGACAAGACCAGCCTTGGTCTGACCGTCGCTCAGCCCTGCTCGGCGGCGAATGCCGGCAACACGAAGTACGCGCCGGCGACGCTGGCCAACAATTCCTCCGGAACCCAGACCTTCAACGTCTGGCAGCCGCGCGTGGGCCTCACCTACACGGTGAACCCGTTCAACGTGCTGCGCGCCAGCTACGGCAAGTACTCGCAGGCGCCGAACTCGGCGTTCGAACAGTACAACACCGACGAGCAGAACCTGCCGGGCTTCCTGGGGCCGCGCTTCTATCAGTACGGCCGCACCCAGCCCAGCTACCCGATCCGTCCCGAGGTTTCGAATAACTTCGACTTCTCGTGGGAGCATCAGGCCAAGGGCAGCGACCTCTCCTGGAAGCTCACGCCGTTCTACCGTAAGACGAGCGATCAGATCCAGCAGTTCTACCTGGATCAGAAGACCAACTTCGTCTCCGGCTTGAACGTCGGCAACCAGACCAGTGAGGGCGTGGAGTTCCAGCTGAACAAGGGGAGCTTCAGTCAGAACGGCTTCGCCTATCAGCTGTCCTACACGTACACCCACAGCACGATCAAGTTCAATACGCTGTCGAACGGCTCGACGATCGTCGCGCCGATCAACAACGCCATCGTGCAGTACAACGCCTTCACGTCGTACTGCTCGACGCATGCGACCGATGCCCGCTGCGGCAGCGGCCAGCAGATACTGGATAACAACACGGCCACACCGATCGTCGCCGCACCGTGTTACACCGCTGCGGGTGCCGCAGTAGCCTTGGCTACTAGCTGCAACGCCACGGATGTCCAAAACCCCTACTGGAACGCTCCGGTGCAGAGCCTGTTGGATCCGAGCGCGAGCTACGCTCCGTTCGACCTCTTCCCAGGTGGCGTCGGCAGCTCGTACAACTCGATTGCGGTGCCGCACGTGGCGACGCTGGTCGTGAACTACAAGCACGACCGTTGGTCCGTCACGCCGTCACTGCAGTTCCAGGCCGGCACCAAGTACGGTGCACCGGAGTCGACCGCGGGTGTTGACCCGCTGGCCGGCTGCAGCCCGCTGGCTGTTGGCGGAACCGATCCGCGCAACAAGTACAGCTCTGGCTCCGGCAACCTGTACGACGCCACGACCTGCGGGTCCACGTTGCCGATCCCCGATCAGTACACCGGGGCCTTCGACAACCTGGGTGCCTTCACGGCTCCTTCGGAGCTGATCGGCAATCTGCAGATCTCGTACGAAGCCTCGCCGCGCGTCACGTTCCAGTTGACGCTGGCGAACATCGTCAACAGCTGCTTCGGCGGCTCTTCACAGGCCTGGACCCAGGGCGCAGGCAAGAACGTCTGCTCCTACGGTGTCTTGGGTCAGGGCGCGATCTCGCCCGTCGGGAACGTCTACAACCCCGGCGCGCAGATTCAGCCCTACGTGCAGTACCCGTACCTGCGTAACTTCGGTCCTTACAACGCGGGCTCGGGCGGTGCGCTTCCGAACCAGCCGTTCAACGCCTACTTCGACGTCAAGGTCAAACTCTAGACACCGGATTAGTCGAGAACGACAACGCGAAGGGGGTCTCCGGCGAATGCCGGAGGCCCCCTTCGTTTGACGTGGAAAGCCCGGGCCGTGAAGTACGGATACCGTTGTGAAGATTGCGCGCGTGAGGTGTGGCCCGCTACCACGCGTACCGAGCTACAGTGGCTGCGAGATCGCCAACACGTAGCGCGTGAGGTGGCACGTCACTCCAGCGCCGGTCTGGACACATGGATGCGCGAAGGCTTGGAGTTCCTCGACCATCACGCCGGCCACGACGTGATGCTGACGCATAAAGGCTAGCGAGGAGACGAGGGCGGTTAGTTGATCGGTACGCGCAGATGCTGACCGGGAACGATGGCACTCCCCGCGGGCAAGTGATTGGCGGCGGAGATACCGTCCATCGTCTCTTCGACATTGCCGTCAGCCGCCGTTTTGCTCGCGGCGATCTGCCAGAGCGTGTCGCCGTGATGGACGACCACCGTAGCGTAGCGCGGCGTCGGCGCGGCGTAGAGGTGCGACCCGACCAGATATGGGGTGGAGAAGAGGACCGCCATGCCGGTCAGCGCGACCAGCGGGGCGAGGGTGAAGGGTCTCTTCCGTCTGTGCAGCATGGCTGCGCTCATCCCTTTCGCTGACCGAACACTACCGCTTGTGCCAAACGAGTGTTCGTCCCCTAGATTCTAGGGCCAACAGGGGGCTCCTGTCAAGGTTCGCTCGAACATATGTTTGCGCAATCGGAAGGGATATGCTATGCTCTGCCCGTGGGAGGTGCAAGCGTGTCCCAAAAACCGCCGACACAGCGTCAACAGGCGATCCTCGACGTCATCGCCTCGTTCACCCGCGAGCACGGCTACCCGCCCTCGGTGCGCGAGATCGGTGAGCGCGTGGGCCTCTCCTCGTCGTCGACCGTCCAGAGTCATCTCAAGACGTTGGAACGGCGCGGCCTCGTCAAGCGCGATCCCACCAAGCCGCGGGCGCTCGTGCGCGATCACGCTCCAATGCCGGAGGTTATCTCGCTGCCGGTGGTTGGCCGGGTCGCCGCAGGCATCCCCATTACGGCCGTTGAGAACGTGGAAGACGAGTTTCCGCTACCCGCGAGCTTTGTGCGCGACGGCGGCTCGTTCATGTTGCGCGTCCAGGGCGACTCGATGATCGAAGCCGGTATCCTCGACGGCGATCTGCTGGTCGTGCGTCCGCAGCAGACGGCGGAGAACGGCGAGATCGTGGTGGCGATGATCGAAGACGAGGCCACTGTCAAGACCTTCTACCGCGAGCCTGGGCGCGTCCGGCTGCAGCCGGAGAACCGCTCGATGCAGCCGATCTACGCGGAGAACGTGGAGCTGGTGGGACGCGTCTGCGGCGTCGTGCGCAGGCTCTAAGAGGCGCGCGCGCGCGGCGGCGCGAAGGCGCGCCGCGTCATGGTCAAGATCGGAATCACCTCGCAGGTCGCCCGCGGGGAGAGAATCGACGCCACGTTGCAGTCGTACATCGATAGCGTGGGCGCGGCAGGCGCCCAGCCCGTGCTCCTCGATTGGGAGCCGCAGCGTGCCGCCGAACTGCTGGCAGCGGTGGATGGCGTGGTGATGACCGGCGGTCCCGACCTCGCTCCCGCCTACTACGGTATCCAGCAGCCGCATCCGAGCGTCGAGCTAGGGCAAGCGGAGCGCGACGCCTTCGAACTGGAGTTGGCGCGCTTGGCCTTGGCCCGGGACGTGCCGGTGTTGGGGATCTGCCGCGGACTCCAAGTGATGAACGTGGCACTGGGCGGCACGCTGGTGCAGGACATCCATGCAGAGCTACCAACGGCTGCCGAGCATCAGCAGCAGTACCCGCAAGCTGGTGCCGCACCGCGGCCACGCGGAGAGCGTACGCATGGCGTGACGATCGCACCCGACTCCCTGCTGGCGCGTGCGTTGGGAAGCGCCACGCAGCGCGTGGACGTCAACTCCATGCACCACCAGGCCGTTGGCCGCGTGGCGCCGGAGCTGCTCGTGGTGGCGCGCGCCGTGGAGCGCGATCCGCGCGTGGAGATCGTGGAGGGGTTGGAGGCGCCTTCGGCGCGTCATCCGTTCTATCTCGCGGTGCAGTGGCATCCGGAAGAGTTGGCCAACCCGGCCGTCGGCGGCGATGCGGCCGCGCGCGATGCGCGCGGTCTCTTCGCGGCACTCGTGACGGCGGCGCAACGGCGGGGAGCGCTCCACATCTGAAGTATCTGGAACGCCTCTTCGCGGTGCTGCGCGCGGCCGGCGAGGAGCCCAACCTGGCCGCGGTCCGCACCAGCATACCCCTGGCCTTCATCGGTCTGGTCTCGCTGCTTCCGCTCTACCTCGCCACACCGGGGGCGGCTTTTCGCACGCGCTTCTATGCCGCGTTTCCCGCCGGCTTCGGCGTGATGTCGTGGGCGCTCGTGGTGATTCTCTCCGCGACGCTTGCCAAGCGTCTGAAGACGCCGCGCTCGAGCGTGGTGCTGGTGGCGCTGCTGTGCTTCTGGCTAGCGCTGCCGCGTCCGCCGGCGGCGGGCCTGGTGGCGCAGTTGGCGCAGTTGGGCTCGAGCGGTCTCTTTCTCGCGATGCTGGTGGCGTTGGTGACGGCCAACGCACAGCGCTGGGGCACGCGCCTGGCCGGCACGATCGGTGCGGCCACCGCGCTGACGGCGGTCGTCGCTGCATCGGTGGGGCTCTTCGCGGCGCACCTCTCACTGGCGGTGGGCTTCACGCACCTGATGGCGCCGCTGGCTACATTGGGCGACAGTCTGCCGGCGGTGCTCTTCATCGTGATCGTGGAGACCGTGCTGTGGATGGCGGGCATCCACGGGCCCGCGCTGGTGGCGCCGGTGGTGACGCCGGTGTACCTGCACCTGGTTCAGGAGAACGGCAACGCGCTGGCGCATGGACTGCATCCGCCGCATATCGTCACCATCGCCTTCTTCGCCTTCGTCTTCCCCGGCGGTGCCGGCGCCACGCTGGCGTTGCCCTTCCAACTGCTGCGCGGCGGCATCTCGCGCGTGCGCCGGATCGCCGGGGCGGCGCTGCTGCCCTCGCTCGTGAACGCCAACGAGCCGCTGATGTTCGGGTTGCCGGTGATCGCCAACCCCGCGCTAGCCGTACCGTTCGTGGTCGCGCCGCTGGTGTTGACCTGCGTCGCCTACGCCGCCACCGCGCTGCATCTCGTGGCGCCGACGGTGCTATGGCTGCCGTCGTCGATTCCAACCGTGATCTTCGCCTATTTCGCCACCGGCGGCGATTGGCGCGCGGTGGTGCTGGCGGTGGTGAACGTGGCGCTGGCCGCACTCATCTATCTGCCGTTCGTCCGCGCTTACAAACGACACCTGGAGACTGCATGCAAGAGTTCGTAGCGGCGCTGCTGGAGACGGCGCCGCAGCCCTATCACCCGGCGCTCGTGCAGGCGGCGCGTGCCGCCGCGGCAGGCACCGCCGCAACGCCGGCGGCGGAACGCGCGCGCGACGCCGCCGTGCGGGCGCGCGTGCTGCGCGCGTTCGTCGCGGCCGATCTCACCGATGCCGACCTTGCCGGCACGACCGGCTACGGCTACGGCGATACCGCGCGCGATAGTTACGAGCGTCTGCTGGCGGAGCTGTTCGGCGCGCAGCGCGCGCTGGCGCGCCTTTCGCTCGTGAGCGGGACCCACGCCATCGTGGCCACGCTGGCGGCGCTGGTGGCACCGGGCGAGCGGCTGCTCTCCGCGACGGGGCGCCCCTACGACACGCTGCGTAACGCCATCGCGCAGGACCAGGCCTCGCTGGTGCGGCGCGAGGGCGTGGAGTACGACGAAGTCGCGTTGCGCGCGGACGGGACGGTGGACCTGGAGGCGTTACGCGCGGCGTTGGCGGAGCCCACGCGCGCGGTCTTCGTGCAGCGCTCACGCGGGTATGCGCCGCGCCCCTCGCTGGGCGTCGCGCAGTGCGGGCAGATCGTGGAGGCGGTGCGCGCGGTCTCGCCGCAGACGCTGGTGCTGGTGGACAACTGCTACGGTGAGTTCGTGGAAGAGCGCGAGCCCACGCACGTGGGCGCCGACCTCTGCATGGGCTCGCTTATCAAGAACCCCGGCGGCGGGCTCGCCCCCACGGGCGGCTACGTGGCCGGGCGCGCCGATCTGGTCGAGCGCGTGGCCACGCGCCTCTACGCGCCGGGGCTGGGCGATCGGCTGGGCCCGACGCTAGGGCTGGGGCGGCTCTTCTTCCAGGGGCTCTTTCAGGCGCCGCTGATCGTGCGCGAAGCGCTGCGCGGCCTGCGCTTTGCCGCCGCCCTCTTCGAGCAGCTGGGCTACGCCGTCGATCCCGCCCCCGCCGCGCCGCGCAGTGACATCATCCAGGGTATTCGCCTGCGTGACGCCGGCGAGTTGGTGGCGTTTGCGCGCGGGTTGCAGCGCGCGCTGCCGGTGAACGCGCGCTTCGCCCCCGAACCCGGCCCCGTGCCCGGCTACATCGATCGCGTGGTGATGGCGGGCGGATCGTTCGTGAGCGGGGCCACGCTCGAACTGTCGTGCGACGCGCCCGTGCGCCCGCCCTTCGACGTCTACCTGCAGGGCGGCCTGATGGCCGAACACACCGCCATGGGGGCCATGGGCGCTGCCCAGGCCTTGCTCGAAAGGGGCGGCTGAACGCCCGCCAAACGTTTGCTTCACGGAGCATCATGGATCGCCAACGTGAAGGACGCGCCTACTTCCGCGCCGCCGTCTCGATCCCGGCACGCTACGCCGTGGACGGGCGGACGGGCTATGCCGAGGGTTGGATCAACGATCTCAGCGGCGGCGGGGTCAAGCTCGTCACCGAGGAGGATCTGCCTGCCGGCGGCGTGGTCATGCTGCGCTTCAAGCTGCCCGAATCGAGCGAGCCGATCGACGCGCGTGGGCGCGTCGTGCTCTCCTATCGCGATTGCCCACGTGGCAGTTACGCGCTGGGCGTCACCTTCGTTGCAATCGATGCGCGGCAGCGCGAGCGCATCGTCCGCTACGTCCAAATGGTGCAGTTGCGCCGCCTCCAGGAGGGTATGCGGTAGCAACCGAACCCCTCCTCCCGTCCATGTACCAGCTTGAAGTCTTGAACGGTCCCCTCGACGGCAAGACGTGGCCGTTCGAAAGCGAGATCACCATCGGGCGCGACGAGGCGCAGGCGCACGCGTGCATCAGCACGGACCGCTACGTCTCGCGGCGCCACGCGCGCCTGAACGTCGAGAGCGACGGCCTCGTGCTTACCGACCTGGGGAGCCGTAACGGCATCCGCCTGGGCGGCAGCCCGGTTGAGCAGAGCACGCAACTCGCCCCCGGCCAGACCTTCGTCGTGGGGCGCACCGAACTGAGGGTTACCGAGCTGCCGTGCTGATCGTGCGCGCGCCCGGCGAGTGCCGGCGGGCGGTCGCGGAGTTGCCGGCGCCCGTCGGTTTCGTGCCGACGATGGGCGCGCTGCACGCGGGCCATCTGGCGGTCATCGACCGCGCGCGCGACGAGAATGCCGCCGTGGCCGTCTCGATCTTCGTCAATCCGTTGCAGTTCGGACCGCACGAGGATTACGAGCGCTATCCGCGCGTGTTCGACCGCGACTGCGAGCTGTTGCGCGAGCACGGCGTGCAGCTGCTGTACGCGCCCAGCGTCGAGACGATGTACCCTGAGGGCTTCAGCACCACCATCGACGTCGGGCGGCTGAGCGAGGAGCTGGAGGGTGCGCGCCGTCCGGGCCACTTTCGCGGCGTAGCGACGGTGGTGGCGAAGCTGCTGGGCGCCGTTGCTCCGCACCGCCTCTATCTGGGACAGAAAGACGCGCAGCAGACGGCGGTGCTGCGCCGCTTGGTGCACGATCTGGACATCGGCACCGAGGTCGTCATCGCGCGCACCGTGCGCGAGCACGACGGACTGGCGCTCTCCAGCCGCAACGTCTATCTCACGCCGGAGCAGCGCGCGGTGGCGCCGGCGCTCCAGCGGGCGCTGCGCGCGACGGCGTGGGCGATCGAAGAAGGCGAACGCGATCCGCGCGCGGCGGTGGAGTTGGGGCGCATGGAGCTGACCGCACCGTTCCGGGAGGACTACATCGCGGTGGTCGATCCCGCGACCTTCAGCGTGCAGGAAGAGCTGCGCCGCCCCGCCCTGGTGCTCGGCGCGGCGTACCTGGGCGTCACGCGTCTCATCGACAACGTCGCGGTGCCGGCCGAGGGCGGCGCCGATCCCATCGTCACGCCGCGGCGTTCGCAGCACGGGAGCCTGCGAGTCCCGTGAGCATCCTGGCGGGGCGCACGCTGGTGGTGGGCGTCTGCGGCGGCATCGCGGCGTACAAAGTGGCCGGCATCGTCTCGACGTTGGCGCAACGCGGCGCCGACGTCCACGTCGTCATGACGGAGGCCGCGCAGCGCTTCGTGACTCCGTTGACCTTTCACGCGCTCTCGGCCAATCGCGTGCACACCTCGCTCTGGGAGATGAGCCAGCGCGAGGATCACGTGCTGCACGTCAACCTCGCGCACCGTGCCGCGGCGCTGCTGATCGCACCGGCAACCGCGGACGCCATCGCCAAACTCGCGCACGGGTACGCCGAGGATCTGTTGGGCGCGGTGGCGCTGGCCGCGCGTTGCCCCGTGCTGTTGGCGCCGGCGATGAACTCTTCGATGTGGGAGCATCCCGCCACGCGCGCCAACGTGGCCACGCTGCGCGCGCGCGGCTGGCGAATCGTGGGGCCGGAGAGCGGCTTTCTCGCCGAACGGGAGCAGGGCGTGGGGCGCCTGGCGGCCGAGGAGCGGATCCTCGCCGCACTCGAGGAGGCGGTGGCGCGCACGCGCGAGCTGGAGGGGCAGCAGGTGCTCGTGACGGCGGGGGCCACGCGCGAGCCGCTCGATCCCGTGCGCTTCCTCTCCAACGCGTCGACGGGCGCGATGGGAATCGAAGTCGCGCGCGAGGCGCTGGCGCGCGGGGCCCAGGTCGATCTCGTCTTGGGACCCACCCATTTGGCGCCGCCGGGCGCCGCGCGCGTCCACCACGTCGTCAGCGCGCGCGAGATGCGCGAGCGCGCGCTCGCGCTGCGGGCGGGTGCGCACGTGGTGGTGGCCGCCGCCGCCGTCGCCGATTGGCGTCCGGCCGTGACGGCGCCGCAGAAGGTGAAGAAGAGCGAGCAGGAGCCCGTGCTGCGCTTGGAGCGCAATCCCGACATCCTCGCGGAGCTGGGAGCTGCCAAGGACGGGGTCTTCTTGGTAGGCTTCGCCGCCGAGACCGAGCGCGTGGAGGAGCACGCGCGCGAGAAGTTGGCGCGCAAGCATCTCGATCTCATCTGCGTGAACGACGTCTCGCGTCCCGGCATCGGTTTCGCCAGCGCCAACAACGAGATGCTGCTGCTCTGGGAGAACGGGCGCGAGGAATTGGCGCGCGCCGCCAAGCGCGAGATCGCCGCGCGCATCTGGGACCGCATCGCGGCGTTGCGCGCTGCGACGCGTCCGCGGGAAGGGGAAGCCTAATGCTGCTCGCCATCGACGTCGGCAACAGTGAGATGAAGCTGGGCGTCTTCGGCACGGAGAAGCGCGGTCAGGCCCAACTGATCCGTGTCTGGCGTTTGACGACCGAACGCCGGCGCACGGCCGACGAGTACGGCGTCCAGTTCGTGAACCTCTTCGCCTTCGCCGGCTTGGATCCGCACGGCGTCACGGCGATTGCCGTCGCCAGCGTGGTGCCGGGCACGGAGCGCGCGCTGCGTTCCGCGTGTGAGGCCTACTTTGGCATCGAGCCCGCCTTCCTGCGCTCGGGCGAGCAGCAGTTGATCGCCGTGCGTACCGAGCGCCCGCGCGAAGTAGGCGCCGACATCATCGCGGGCGCCATTGGGGGCGTAGCCAAATATGGCGCGCCGTTGATCGTGGTGGGCTACGGCACCGCCACCACCTACGCCGCCGTCTCCGCGTCGGGCGAGTTCTTGGGCACAGCCATCGCGCCCGGCATCCAGATCGCCTTCGATGCGCTGGTGGGGCATACGGCGCAGCTGCCGCAAGTTTCGTTGGAGCTGATCAACTCGGTCATCGGCAAAAACACGCAAGAGGCGCTGCAGTCGGGCGTGATCTACGGCGTCATGGGGCAGACCGAGGGCATCGTGACGCGCATGCGCGCGGAGCTGGGCGCGCAGACCAAAGTCGTGGCCACCGGCGGCTTGGCGGACGTGGTGGCGCGTCACCAGGAGCTCTTCGACGCGATCGACGCCGTCGATCCGCACCTAAACCTCGAAGGTCTGCGTCTGTTCGCGCGCACGCTGGAGCACGCGAAAGCCGCCACGCCGTGAGGCTGCGCCTGGGTATCGGGCAGCGCCTCACGATCTGGTGGGCGCTGCTCTTTGCCGTGGGCTTGACGATCTACTCGCTGCTGGCCGCGGCTTGGGTGGAGCATGCGCACAAACGCGCGCTCTCCATGAGCCTGTTGTCGGAGGCGCGCGAGGCGGTCACGGTGGTCGATGCCACGCGCGGCCGTTTCACGCGCGCGCTCGCACTCCAGGCGATCGCGGGTTATTCGGTCGTTCCCTACGTCGACCGCCGGCCGGGTGGCGCGCTGGGCACGCCGCCCTCGGCGCAGGCCCTCGCGCGCGCGGCGCAGCTGCCGGTGGGGCGCACGAGTTATCTGCGCGGCAATCCCGCCTACCTAGTGGGTGTGGCCGGCGCCGGCACGGTGCGCGTGGCGGTCTTCGCCGACGACGAAGCCTTGGAGGACGAAGAGGAGCGCGTGCGGGCCGCGATGCTGGCGTCGGGTCTGCCGATGCTGCTCTTCGCGGTTTTAACCGGCTGGCTGTTGGCGCGCGGCGCGCTAGCCCCCATCGCTCGCATCACGGCCACGGCGTCGGAGGTGGCGCGCTCGGGGCGTTTGAGCGCGCGGCTGCATTTGGACGGTGACGACGAGTTGGGGCGTTTGGCGCGTACCTTCGACGGGATGCTCGAACGTCTCGAGGCTTCGTTCGAGCGCGAGCGCGCGTTCATCGGTGAAGTCTCTCACGAGCTGCGCCAACCGTTGGCGGCGCTGGGCGCGGAAGCGGAGCTGACGCTGCTGCGCAAGCGCGATCCGCGCGAGTACGCGCGCGCCCTCGAAACGATCCACGAGCGCGCCGAACGGCTCTCGCGCACCATCGACGACCTCTTGCTACTGGCGCGCGCCGATGCCGGCGCGGCCGGGCGGACGATGCGCGGCGAAGTCAACGAGGCGGTGAGTGAGGCCTGCGCGGAGGTCCAGCGCCGCGGACCCGGTATTGCCGTGGAGCTGCACCTGCGCGAGGAGCCGCTGGAGGTGGCCGTGGCCACCTCGCTGCTGACGCGCATGGTGGCCAATCTGCTGACCAACGCACGCCGCGCGGCGCGCCAGATCGTGCGCGTGGACGTGGCGGAACGCGGTGGCTGCGCCGTGGTGTCCGTGGAGGACGACGGCCCCGGCGTGCCTCTGGCCGAGCGCGAGGCGATCTTCCGCCGCTTCTACCGGCGCTCGGAGGACGGCACGGGGCTGGGCTTGCCGATCGCCGCGGCGGTGGCGCGCGCCGGTGGCGGCAGCATCGCGGTGGAGGAGCGCGGCGGTGGCGGAGCGCGCTTCGTCATCGTGCTGCCGATCGTGGCGTGAAGCGGTAACCGAAGCCGCGTAACGTCTCGATGGATTCGCCCTGCTCGCCCAACTTGCGGCGCAGGCGTCCGATGAAGACGTCGACGACGTTGGAGGCGCTCTCGAAGAGCGAGCCCCACACGTGTTCCTCGATGCGCTCGCGCGGCAGTGCGATGCCGGCGTTGCGCACCAGAAACTCCAGCAGCTCGTACTCGCGTGCCGTCAGCTCCAGTGGCTCACCGGCGGCGCTGGCGGTGCGTGCGCGCACGTCCACCACCAGGTCGCCCGCCGTGTAGCGGCTGCTGCGCTGCGAGCCGGCGCGGCGAATCACCGAGCGCAGGCGCGCCAACAGCTCGCGCACGTGGAAGGGTTTGACGATGTAGTCGTCGGCGCCGGCGTCGAGGCCTAGCACGCGGTCGTCGAGCTCGTCGCGCGCGGTCACCAAGAGCACGGGTGTGGTATCGCCGGACTCGCGCAGGCGCCGGCAAATCTCCAGCCCCGCCAACTGCGGCAGCATCCAGTCCAGCACGATGGCGTCGAAGCCACCGGCGGCGGCCAGCGCATCGCCTTGCGCGCCGTCTTCGGCCGTCTCCGCCTCGTAGCCGCTCTCGCGCAACGCGCGCGCGATCACACCGCGTAGCGGCGCATCGTCTTCGACGATCAGCACGCGCATCGCCGCACTACTCGTCGCCGCCGCTCGCACCGGTTGCGAGCAGCTCGTAGCTGCCGTAGGTTGCCACCGTCTGGCCCGCTTTGATGCCCTGCGAATGGACCTCCTGCCAGCCGCCTTGACTCCAGCCCAGCGTGACCTTCACCGCATCGAACGTGCCTTTGGCGTTGCGCACGAACACGACGTACTCGCCGTCGGCGGGATCCTGCACGACGGCGCTGGATGGAACCAGCGTGACGCCGCGGTGCACGCCCGTTTGGATATCCACGGGGAGCACGGAATTGATGGCGGCGCGGGGTGCGCCGTCGAAGGCCACCACGGCCTGCCCCATCTGCGTGGTGGGATCGAGCGGGCGCACCACGCGCAGCACGCGCCCGCCGGCGCTGCCCGCGCGCACGGGGTTGCCGGCCTCGACGAGCGCCGCTTGATCGCCGGAGAGCGCGACGCGCAGCTGCGCGGAGTCGGGATTGACCACGGTGGCGACCACCGCTCCGGCATCGGCCCACTCGCCGGGATTGCGCTCCACGCTGGTCACCACGCCGTCGATCGGCGCGCGCAGCACGGCGTTGCTCTCGCCGCGGCGCGCCGCTTCGAGGGCCGCGCTGCCGGCGGCGGCGTCCGAGAGCGCCTGCGCGTAGTTTTGGCGCGCCTGCAGCAGCGAGTCGGGAAGTTTGGCACGGTCGGCGGCTAGAGCCGCAGCATCGAGCGCCACCTGTTGACGCGCCGCCTCCACGTCCTTGAGCGCGGCGACGCCGCCTTGCAGCAGCGTCTGCTGCCGTGCCAGTGCGGAGCGGTCGCCCTGCAAGCGCGCCTGGTCCTGCCGCACCTGCGCCGCTTCGGGGCTCAGCTCCGAGCCCGGCGAGTGCGTCAAGCGCCGCGCGCGCTCCAACTGCCGCGTGGCCACGTCGAGTCGCACCTGCGCCGCGCCTTGCTGTACCGCTAGCGGTTGAATGTTACCGTTGGCCGCCGCGCCGACCGTGGTGAGGTCGAGGCGCGCCACCACTTCGCCGGCGGTCACGTGCTGGCCGGCGTGGACGTCGACGGCGGCGATGCGCCCCGGCTCCGCGAACGAGAGCTGCGCGATCCCGCCGGAGGCGGCCGCCACGCGCCCTTCGCCGCGGATCTCGTGGGCGACGCTGCCGATGCGCACGGCGGCCGTCTGCACGTGTTGTGCAGGCGCGGTCGTGGGAGCGCTCTGCGCGCTCTGCGCGCTGCCCTGCCGGCCGTGCAGCAGCACGCCGGTCAGAACCAGTACGGCGGCGGCGCCGGAAGCGATGAAGGTTCGGTTACGGGGTGACATCTGGATCGACTCCTTGCGCTAGCCGCAGTGCGTAACGGGCTTTGACGGCGTCGGCCTGCGCCGAGATCAGCGCGCCGCGCGCCGCCGCCTCCTGTGCCTGCGCCGAGAGCACTTGAAATGCGCTGATGGCGCCGTGCGCGAATCCCAGACCAGCCGCGCCGGCCGCGGCCTGCGCCGCTTCGACGGCGCGCTGCTCCGCCGCCACGCGCACTTGCGCGGAGCGCGCGTCGGCCAAGGCGGACTCCACCTCCAGCACCACCTCGCGGCGCACGGCTTCGCGTGCCGCCAGCGCCCGCTCGACTCCGGCGCGCGCCACCGCCGTCTGCGCGCGCACGGCGCCGGCGCTGTCGATGGGGACGTGGAGATTCAGCGAGACCGTGACGCCGGCGACCGGCGCACCGGAGTCGATGCCCGACTGTCTGCCAGCCGCTGCATCGAGCGCAGGTGCATACGCCAGCGTTGCGGCACGCAGCGACGCCTGCGCCGCGCGTACGTCGTCGTCGGCGGCACGCAGGTCCCCGCGCGCGCCGAGCGCGGCGTTCACCGCCGCCTGCTCGGCGGGGATCGCCAGCGTGAGCGCGGGCGGCTGCTCCAGCGTGGGGCGTGCCGAAGGCGCCAGGCCCAGCGCCAGATCCAGCGTCGCGAAGGCGGTCTGCGTCTTGCCGTCGGCGCCGGCCTGAGTCGCCTGCGCGGAGGCGTACGCGGCGGTGGCCTGCTCCGCGTCGATGCGCGGACCGTCGCCCGCACGCAGGCGCAGGTTGGCCGCATCCAACAGGCGTTTGGCGCCGGCCGTTTGGGCGGCGGCGATGGAGGCTTCGTCGCCGGCTACCACCGCGTCGAGATACATCACCACCACGCGCAGCGTGGCCTCGTGCCGCGCGCGCTCCAAGCGCGCGACGGCGGCGCTCTGCGTCGAGCGTGCCGACGACGTTTGCGCCGCCGCTTGCCCGGGAAAGGCGAAGGCTTTGCTCAGACCTACCACGGTGGTGCGTTGCGCGATCGTGCCGGTCGTGCCCGCTTGCGGCGCGAGCGCGTACGAAACGAAGAGCTGCGGCGCGCTGCCCGCGCGCGCGGCCAGCGTGCCCGCTGAGGCGGCGTCGCGCTCGGCGGCTGCCTGCAGCACGGCGGGGTCGTGCGCCAAGGCCTGCGTGACGGCGCCGTGCAGCGAGAGCGCGAGCGTGAGTGTTGGGGTCATGCCTGGGTCGTCCTCCAGCGTTTCATCGCGGCATAGAACGTGGGGATGATCCCCAGCGTGAAGATCGTGGCGGTGGAGAGGCCGCCGATGACCGCGATGGCCAGCGGCCGCTCCATCTCCGAGCCGGCGCCGATGCCCAGCGCCAGCGGCAGCAAACCGCCGATGGCCGCGAGCGTCGTCATCACGATCGGCCGCAGCCGGATGCGCCCCGCGGCGACGAGGGCGTCGTCGATGCTCGCGCCTGCGTCGAGCTCTTTGCGTGCGGCGTCCAGCAGCAGGATGCCGTTCTTGACCACGATGCCAACCAGGAGGATCAAGCCCATGAACGAGGAGACGTTGAAGGGCGTGCGCGTCACCAGGAGCGCCACGGCTACGCCCACCATCGCCAGGGGAATCGCGATGAGAATCACCGCGGGCTCGCGGTAGCTGCGGAAGGTGAAGACCATCACCACGAACACCAGCAATATCGCCACGATGCCCACCACCGCGAACTCCTTGAACGATTGCTGCTGCGCGGCGTAGGCGCCGCCGATCGCGGCGCGGTAGCCCGGCGGCAGCGTCACGCTCGCGAGCGCGTGCTTGAGGTTGGCGATGGCTGCGGAGAGGGTGCCGGAGTACGACGCGGTGACGACGTCCTGCGGTTGGCCGTTGGCCTCGTAGATGTCGGTGCGCGGCGGCGCGGGGCCGATGTCGGCGAGGCTTCCCAGCGCAGCCACGCCGTTGGGGCCAACCACCGGAACGTCGGCGATCTGCTCCGGCGCAAAACGCCATTGCGGTGCGTAACGGACGCGGATCGGCACGACGTTGGGCGGCACGGAGATGCCCGCCGCAACGTCGCCGCGCACGGCGGCGGTGAGCGTGGCATCGAAGTCGCTGGGCGAGAGTCCCAACCCCGCCGGCAGCCCCAGCCGCGGGCGGATCGCCAGCGAGGGATCCTCCACCACCACGCCGTCGAAGACGTCGTGGATGCCCGCCGCCGAGGAGACGGCGGCGGCAACCTTGGGTGCCAGCGCCGTCAGTACGCGATGGTCGGGACCGGAGAGCCTGATCTCCACCGGTGCCGGCGCGCCGGAGAGATCGTTGATCATATCCTCCAGTACCTGGTGGAAGTCGAGTTGGACGTTGGGGTAGGCGTCTTGGATGTTATCGCGTAGGCGCCCGATCAGATCTTCGATGGGCGGGCGCGTTCCCGACGCGCGCAGCGTGACGCGCAGGATGCCTTGGTTCTGCGGCAACGGGGTGAAACCGGTCGTGTCGATGCCGGTGAAGTTGCCTTGTGCACGTACACCGGGGAGCGCCGCGGCCAAGTGCTCCATGCCGTCGGCCACGCGCGTCGTCTCCGCCAGCGAGGTTCCCGGCGGCAGCGTATAGCTGACTTCGAAGGCACCTTCGTCCATGCGCGGCAGAAAGCCGTTGGGCAGCCGCGTGAGGATCAGCACGGTGAGTAGCAGGCAGACGGCGCCGGCCGCATAGGCCTTCCACGGGCGCGCCAGCGCGCCGCGCAGGACCGGTTCGTAGACGCGCAGCAGCGTCTCCAGCACGCGGTTGTGCCGGATCTTGCGCTCGCCGCCGGCGAGAAAGCGTTCGGCCAGAATCGGCGCCAGGAAGAGCGCCAGCAGCAGCGAGGCGATCAGCGAGACACCCAGCGTGATCGAGAGCGCGCGGAAGAACGAACCCGTGATGCCGCTGACGAATGCCAGCGGAAGGAAGACCACCAGCGTCGTCGTGGTCGAGGCGATCATCGCGGCGGAGATCTGTCCGCTTGCGTCGACGATTGCTTCGCGGCGCCCTTTGCCCAACTGCAGGTTACGCTCGATGTTTTCGATGACCACGATAGCGTCGTCGATAATCAGTCCCACCGCTACCGCCAAGCCGCCGGCGCTCATGAGGTTCACGCTCTCGTGCGCCACGCGCATGAAGGCAAAGGTCACCAGCATCGCCATGGGGATGACGAAGGCGGCGATGGCCGTGACGCGCCAGCTTCCCAAAAAGAAGAAGATCACCCCCACCGCCAGCGCCGCGCCGATGAGGATGGAATCTCGCAGCGTGCGCTGCGAATCGCGGATCAGCGTGGTCTGATCCCAGTACTTCGTGACCTGCGTCGCGGCCGGCAACGCGCGTGTGAGCTGGGGCAGACGGCTCTCGAAGATGTTCGCCAGCTTCACCAAGTCCGCGTTCTGCTGCGCGTAGACGCTAAGCGTCACCACTGGCCGGCCCTTGGCGCTGGCCGAGTTGGTGGTGGGCGCGACCGAGAGGTGGACGCCGGCGACGTCGCCCACGCGCAGCGTGACGCCGTTGCGCACGGCGACGGGGATGGCGGCGATGCCTTGCGCGTCCTGGATGCGCGCATCGACGGTGGCGAAGAGCCGGCGGTAGCCGCTCTCGCCGTGGCCGATCGACTGCACGGCCGTGGCGCCGGCGATGGCCTGCTCCACGTCCGCGACGGTGAGCTTGCGGGCCGCGAGCTTGAGCGGATCCACGTCCACGGCGAACTCACGTGGATTGCCGCCGACCACCATCATGCGCGCCATGCCGGGGATGCCGGTGAAGATCGCCGTGGAGCTGCGCTCGATCTGCTCGTGCAGAATCGTGCGGGAGACGCGCGGCGATGTGAACGCAAACGAGAGGATAGGCTCGAAGTTGGACGCGACGATGCGCGCCTGTACCTGCGCGTCGGCCGGGAGGCTCCCCGAGATCGTCGAGAGCGCCTGCGTGATCGCCTGGAGATCGCGGTTGGGATCGGTATTGCCGTAGAAGTCGGCGATGAGATCGACGTTGCCCTGCGAGGAGTTCGCGCGCACCGAGCGGATACCGGGGGCGAGCGTCACCGCCGCCTGGAGCGGGCGCGCCACCTGGAGGCTCATCTGTTCGGCCGGCGTATCGCCGCGGCTGACCGTCACCTCCACGCGCGAAAAGGCCATCGCCGGGAAGATGGCCTTGGGTAGGATGAGGTAGGCTTGGAGGCCGGCGAGCGCCAGGATCGCGGCGACGAGCGCGATCGCGCGCCGGTGACGGAGGCCGAACGAGGCGAGATTCACCAACCGAGCATAGCCGTTGATGATGAACGGCGGATGACGTGGTAGAATCGGCAGTGCCATGGCCCAAGCGATCCCGCCGCTGCGCATCGGACCCCACACGATCTGGCCCCCCATCGTCCTCGCGCCGATGTCGGGGGTCACCAATCGCACCCTGCGGGCGCTCTACAAGCCCTTCGGGCTCGGTCTGACCGTCACCGAGTTCGTCTCCTCGAACGCCCTGCAGTTCGGCAGCCGGCGCACGATGGAGATGATCGACCAGCACGGCTTGGAGCATCCCGTCTCCACGCAGCTCTGGGGCAACGACCCGCGCGTCATGGCCTATGCGGCCAAGGTGGTGCGCGAGTGCGGCGCCGACATCGTGGACATCAACTTCGGTTGCCCCGCGCCCAAGGTGACCAAGACTGAAGGCGGCAGTGCCTGCCTGCGCGACGTCGAGCGTTGCGAGGCGATCATGCGCGCGGTGGTCGCGGCCGTCGACTGCCCGGTGACGGTAAAGATGCGCCTGGGCTGGACGGAGCAGGACCTCGTCTTCGTGGAGGTTGCCAAGCGCGCGCAGGCGGTGGGCGTCCAGGCGGTGACGCTGCACGCGCGCACCGCGCGGCAGTTCTACAAAGGCAGCGCCGATTGGGAGCAGATCGCGGCGCTCAAGCACGCCGTCGACATCCCGGTGATCGGCAACGGTGACTTAGACGATCCCCATCTTGCCATGGAGCGCATGCGCGCGAGCGGCGTCGACGCAGTGATGCTGGGGCGCGCCACGCTGGGCAATCCCTGGCTGATCTCGGCGCTGCGCACGCTGATGGAGGGCGCGCAGGCGCAACCGTATCCCGCGGCGGCGGAGCGCCTGCGCTACGCCATCCATCACTATCGTACGATGGTGGAGGAGTGGGGCGAGGAGCGCGCGGTGCCGCAGATGCGCAAGCACTTGGGCTACTATCTCAAGGGCTTCGCCGGCGCCAGCGAGCTGCGCGAGCGCGTGATGCGCACGAGCGGCGCCGAGGAAACGATCGCGGTGGTGGAGTCGACGATCGCGCGCCTGGAATCCGCGCCGCTCGTGGCCTAGCGCTGATCCGCGGGCGCTAGAACATCACCGGCAGCGCCTCGGATTTGGCCAGCGCCTCCTCCATCGAATAGGTGGCGTGAATGCGCGACGTGTTCCACTGGATCAGACGGCTCTCGAACATGAAATCGCGCACGGCCTCGATGCTCGCCGACTCCACGATCGCCATGACGATGTGATCGGGGCCGAAGACGCGGATCGTGATGATGTTCAAGCCGAGCTTGCGGGCGAGATCGGGAATGCGCTGCGCGCCTTCCTTCATCAGCGCGCGCACCTGTGCGTTCGACGTGGGGCAGTGCTCGGGGCTGTGCTTGGCCAAGATGACGTACTGCATCAGCGTTCTCCTCTGCCGACCGGGGACTGCAACGTAGCCTGATTCTAGGGTGCAGTCCGCGGCTGAGGCAAGGAACGACCGCCGCCTTGTGCTCCGCTCTCACGCGCCGCGAACGGCGGCGTCCGCGTGCTTACCCGAAAGGCTCACGAGCCACGTCAGCTCTTGCTCGATCCCGGCATCCTTGACGAGGTTGTACATGGGGCAGCGCGCGCGGTGCAGCTCCTTGAGCCGCTCGATCGCCACGCCGTCCGCGTCGTCGACGCCGAGCCGGATGGTGCATTCGATGCGCTGGTAGTGCGGCGAGACCGGCGCGGTGCCGAAGAGGCCGCGCCGGTCAACCGTGGCCACGCTCTCGAGCTCCACGCTCTGCACGTGCAGTTGCAGCTCGCGCGCGATCATCACGATGACGATCTGCAGGCACGCATTGTAAGAACCTAGCACGTACTCCAGCGGCGTGGGCCCCGCGTCCTTGCCGCCGAGCTTTGCCGGCTCGTCGACGGTGAAGGCATGTCCGCGCACGTGCTGGAGCGAGGCGAAGGCGCCCTGCCACTCCAGCGTGGCGTGGATATGTCGAAGCTCCGAGTGCTGCTCAGCCGGCATACTCCACCTCCTGCGCAATGTTCACGGTAGCAAGAGCGGCCGGCTCGCGCGTGGCGTCGATGACGGCCACGAAGAGCGCGCTCACGATCACGAAGGCGACCAGACCCACCAAACCGGCGGCATAGAGCGGCGCCGCAAAGAGCGCGAGCGTGAGCCCTGCCAGCGCCGCCGTGCCGAGCGCGGTCGCGCCGCGCGCGGAAAGCTGCAGCGTGTAGCTGCCGCGGCGCTCGATCAGCGTGATCGCCGCCAGCGCGACGATGTTGGCGATCATCCCCGGCCACACGGGATGCGTGTGCAGGAAGAAGAGCGCCAGACTCCAGTGGCTGAGATGGTACCAGCCCAAGCCCGTGAGCGTGCCTACCGCCATCGACGCGAGCACGGCACGGCGCGTGGCCAGCGGCCAGAAGAGCGCCGCCACCACCGGCGCGAACGTGGCGGAGTTACGCGTCACCCAGGCTAACACGTTCCACCACGCCGACTGCTCGGAGCGCAGCGAGGCGAAGACCACCATCAGCACCGTCAGCAGCACCAGCGACCAGCGCGTGTAGCGCACGTAGGCCGCATGGGGGCGGCCGGGCAGCAGTGCCGTGCCGACGTCGCGCCCTAGGCTCGTGGCGCCGGAGAATTGGCAGGGTGCGCCCCAACCCAGCGCGCAGGCCCAGAAGCCCAACAGGAAGAGCGCCGCCAGCGGAGCCGGCAGCACGTGCGCGAGGTACTGCGGCACCGCGATCAGCCCGGCCTTACCGCCGGGCACGGCGTACGCGGCCGCAAGGCCGATCACCACGGCGCCCGCGATCAGCGGCAGCCCTAGCCCAGCCGCCCAGTAGAGACCGCGTTTGCCCTCTGCGAGCGTGCGGCAGGAGAGCGCCATTTGGAAGGTGGCTTGAGCCAAGATCACGTTGAGCACGAAGGTGCCGAACCAGGCCACGATCGTCTGCACGCCCACCGTGGCGGGAGCGAAGAGCTCGGGGCGCGCGGCCGCGAGCTGGCGCAAGCCCGCGATGCCGGGATCGATGAAGACCGCCGTCAGACCGACGCCGAGCATCACGTAGATCGTGATGACGTTGAAGAGCTGCGTGTAACCGACGGACCACATGCCGCCGAACTGCAGGTAGATCAGCAGCAACGCCGCCGTGACCGCCACCGAGAGCAGCAGCGAGAGCCCCGTGAAGACGTGCAGCGCCGAAGCGAAGGCCAGCGCGGTCGCCACCGACCACATGGGGAAGGCGAACGCGGTAATCGCGCCGCCCAGGGCCCGTGCACTTTCGCCGAAGTGATCGCCGATCAGCCCCGAGACGGTAACCAGCAGGCGCTCGCGAAACGGCGCCAGCAGCACGGCGGCGATCAGCAGCACTTGCGCGGTCTCGGCCACGCCATACCAGACCGCGGAGACGCCCTTGAGATACGAGAGCTCCAAGATCGCGATGAATGAGGAGCCGGAGAAGAGTCCCGTCACGCAGACGGCGACGAACAGTGCGTTGAACGAGCGTCCCCCCACGAAGTAGCCGCCGCCCCCGTCCGCCTTACGGTGGGCAAAACGCCCAACCGCGACGAGCAGGATGGTGTAGGCTGCGGCCAGTGAGATAAACCAAGAGCCTACGGTTGTCATCTCTACGTCCTTGCAGAATGGAACAGGGCCCCTTGCCGTCCGGCGAGGGGCCCTGTACGATGCGGTGCGCGAAGCCTGCGCGCTACCCTCTCATGCGTATGGGGATCCGTCGCCGATTGGCACTCGCGTGCATTCGCGGCGTGGGACACATGACGCAGGGGACGGCGTAACGGTTCACGGTGCTCGCATGCTACCAGAGGCGAGCGAGTGAGGTCAACGCTTGCAGCGAGAATTCACCCGGCAGAGGGACGCGCTCGCGGCCGCGGGAACGTGCCTCGACGATGCACGAAATCGCCGTTGCGTCGGCGCCAGCTCAGATCGAGACGGTGCGCGCGCTCTTCCGCGAATACGCGGCCTCGCTCGACGTCGACCTCTGCTTCCAAGACTTCGAGCACGAGTTGGCCACGCTACCCGGCGGCTACGCGCCGCCGCGCGGAACGCTGCTGCTGGCGCGGGTGGACGGCACCCCCGCGGGCTGCATCGCGCTGCGTCCACTGGAGAACGGCGTCTGCGAGATGAAGCGTCTGTACGTCAGGCCGGAGTACCGGAAGAGCGGTCTTGGGCGCGAGCTAGCGCGGCGCGTGCTCGAAGATGCCAAGGCGCTGCACTATCACGCGATCCGTCTGGATACGCTGCCTTCGATGGGAGCAGCGATCGCGCTCTACCATGCGCTGGGCTTCCGCGAGGTCGCTCCCTACCGCCACAATCCCGTCGCCGGCGCGCTCTTCCTGGAGCGGAATCTCTAAAGCACGGGTGGAAAGCGCCCGGTACCATGAAGCAGTTGGACGAGTTGTACGGCGCCGCCTCGCCGCAGGCGCTGTACGACGAAACGGTGGCCAATTACCGGGACTTCGTCAATCCGCCCCTCGCGCGTGTGATGAAGCTCTCAGGGTCCGTGGTCGAGGTGCGTGCCGCTGGGACCACGATCTACGATCACCACGGCAAGGCCTACCTCGATTTCGCCGGCGGCTACGGTGTCTTCACGCTCGGCCACTCGCATCCCAAAGTCGTGGAGGCGGTGCGCCGCCAGTTGGAGCTGATCTCCCTCTCCGGCAAGGTGTTCTTCAACCCGTTGCTGGGGCGCGTGGCCAAGCGCTTGGCTGAGCTGGCGCCAGGGGACCTGCGCATCTCGTTCTTCGCCAACAGCGGCACCGAGGCGGTGGAGGGGGCGCTCAAGCTCGCCAAGGCCGCCACGCACCGCCATAAGATCGTCTCGACCACCAATGCCTACCATGGCAAGACGTTGGGCTCGCTCACCGCCACCGGGCGCGAGTACTTCCGTAAGGAGTACCAGCCGCTGGTGCCGGACTTCGAGCACGTGCCCTACGGCGACGCCGAGGCGCTCGAGCGCGCGTTACCGGAGGCGGCGGCATTCATCGTCGAGCCGGTGCAGGGCGAGGGCGGCGTCAACCTGCCGCCGCAGGGATACCTCACGCGTGCGCGCGAGCTGTGCGACCGCTACGGCGCACTGCTCATCGCCGACGAAGTGCAGACGGGACTCGGACGCTGCGGCTTTCGCTTCGCCGTGGACGAAGAGGGCGTGGTACCCGACATCATGACGCTGGCCAAAGGTCTCTCCGGCGGCGTGATTCCCGTGGGCGCCTATCTCGCGCGCCCCGCCTGCTGGAACGCGGCCTACGCCAAGCAGCCGTTGATGCATACCTCCACGTTCGGCGGCGGTGAGCTGGCGTGTGCGGCGGCGCTGGCCGCGCTCGACGTGCTGGAGGAGGAGCATCTGGTGGAGAACGCGCGCGAGCGCGGACGCCAGTTGATCGACGGTGCGCGCGCCGTAGCCACGGCCTATCCCGACGTCGTGCGCGAAGTGCGCGGCAAGGGATTGCTGGTGGGCGTGGAGCTGACGCACGAAGGCTACGCCGGCACGATCATTCCCGAGATGCTGCATGCAGGTGTCACCGCGGCGTGGACGCTCAACATGCAGCGCGTGATCCGCCTGGAACCGCCCTTGGTGGTGACGGAGGAGGAAGTCGAGCGCGCTCTCGCGGCGCTGCGCAAAGGGGTGGCGCAGGCCAGGGAGAAACTCGGGGTCCTGTCATGCCCTACGTAGAGTCCTCGATTACCATCGCGGCCCCGGCTCGCCACGTGTACGACATCGCCAAAGAGCAGGAACGTTTTCCGGAGTTCATGCCGGACGTCGAGACGATCGAGGTGGTGGAGCGCCGCCCCGGCAGCGTGCTCACCAAATGGAAGACGCTGGTTGAAGGGGCGCCCATCGAGTGGGTGGAGGAGGACGTCTTCCATGACGACACCTGCTGCATCGATTACAAACTGCTCGAAGGTGATCTCGACAAGTTCGAGGGCCGCTGGACGTTCAGCGAGGACGGTAGTGGCGAGACGCGCGTGACGCTCGGTGTCGACTACGATTTCGGCGTGCCCACGCTGGCCGAGCTGATCGGTCCCACGCTGCAGAAGAAAGTCGAGGAGAACTCGGCGATGATGCTGCAAGCGATCAAGCGCGAGGCCGAGGCGAAAGTCGCCGGCCAGCACTAGCGGACGCGCTTTGGTCTAGCGCGGCAGGGCGAACGCCGCGATCTCGTTCTTCTTGAAATCGTTGGTCCAGAGGCGTTCGCCATCCCGCGCTAGCGAGATGGCGGCGAAGGGCGATTGCGCGATCCACTCTGGTTTGGGCTCGCCGTTATGGGCCACGCGCGCGATGCGGCAGCCGCCGCGCTCGCGCCCCCGCCAGGTGGAGATGTAGAGCACGTCGTCGATCCAAGCGAGGCCGACGATCTCCTCGCCGATGGGAATCTCGCGCACCGGGCGGCCGGCGTCGTCCAATTCCAGCACGCGCTTGTTGTAGCGCTGGCTCAGCCACAGCCGCTCGCCGTCGAATGCCAAGAACGACCCGGTGTCGTCCGGGCACGGAATCGCCTCGTGCTGCTTGAAGCCGTGGCCCGGGAGATAGCGGCGGATGAAGCGGCTGTCGCCCTCCTCGCTGCAGAGGATCCGGATCTCGTCGCCCACCGCCACGCTGCCCACCGGGCGCCCTGGGACGGCAGACTCCTCCGAGACCACGCCGCTGTGCGGGTCGAGGGCATACAGGCGGCCGGTCTCCCACGATCCCACCCACAAGCGCTGGCCGTCAAAGGCTAGCGACTGCGGGGCGGGGCAAGGGGCGGGGATCCGCACGAGCTCCTCGAGCGGACGCAACGTCGTCTCCATGGGCGGCGCCTTCGCTGAAAAGGGCCTCCTGCCCCTACACAGAAAGCTGGCCCCCAATATTCATGGGTAAGTTCGCGTTTCTGATCCACCCCCTCTCGCTCGAAGACGTGGCCCGTTACGAGCCCGGCGCCAGAGGCAAAGGGCGCGCGATCATCGAGAAGATCCTCTCCTGGATGCCGTGCTGGACCACGGCGCATATCACGGGGGTACGCTCCAAGGCCACCGGTGCCGAGGTGGAGGGCTGGTTCATCACCGTGCCCCTCATGCCCGAGCACTTTGTGACGCTGCCGCGCGAGGAGGTCTACGGCCGCATCGTGCACGCCTGCGAGATGGGCGCGGAGTTGGGGGCGGAGATCGTGGGCCTAGGAGCCTTCACGGGCGTCGTCGGCGACGGCGGCGTGACGATCGCGGAGCGCTCGCCCATCCCCGTGACCACCGGCAACTCGCTGACGGTGGTGGCGGCCGTGCAGTCGCTGCTGCGCGGCGCGCGCGAGATGGAGATCGATCCCAAAGATGCCGTCTGCACCGTGGTAGGGGCCACCGGCTCCATCGGCAGCGCGGTGGTGCGAATGCTGGGCGACAAGGTGGGGCGGATGGTGTTGGTGGCGCGCAATCAGACGCGCCTGCGCAAATTTGCCGAAGAGGTCGCGCCCGAGCTCGGCGCGCCGGTCGAGTTCACGACCGACGTGAGCGCGGGCGTGCGCCGGGCGCAGCTGATCATCACGGCCACCAGCTCGACGTTGGAGATCATCCATCCGGAGGATCTGCAGCCCGGTGCGGTGGTCTGCGAGGTCTCGCTACCTCACGACGTGAGCCGCCGCGTCGCGGAGCTGCGTCCGGACGTCCTGGTGATCGAAGGCGGCAACATGCGCGTCCCCGGCGAGCCGCGCTTCATGCGCGTACGCGAACAGGGTGAGGAGTTCGATCTGGGGCTCCCGCCCGCGACGGCGCTGGCTTGCATGTCGGAGACGATGACCTTGGCCCTGGAGGGGCGCAACGAGAACTATAGCCTTGGACGCGGAATCCGGTTGCCGCAGTTGCGTGAGATCGAGGGCCTGGCGGCGCGTCATGGTTTCGAGCTAGCGGATCTGCGCGCATTCGACGTCGCGATCACCAAGGAGCAGTTGGAGTCCACGCGCGCGGCGGCGCGAATCGCGCGGCTGGGCCGCGCCGTCGGAGGCAATTCATGAAACGAGTGGTCTCGGTCTCACTGGGGAGCTCGACGCGCGACCACCGGGTCGCCGTCGATTTTCTCGGCGAGCGTTTCGACATCTCACGCGAGGGCACCGACGGCTCGTTGGACCGCGCCATCGCGCGCATCCGCGAGTTGGACGGCAACGTCGACGCGATTGGCTTGGGCGGCATCGACGTCTATCTCTATGCCGGCAGCAAGCGTTATGCGCTGCGTGACGGCAAACGCCTGCTGGAAGCCGGCACGAAGACACCCATCGTTGACGGCAGCGGACTGAAGAATACGCTGGAACGCGAGGCCGTGCGCTATCTGCGCGAGCAGCTCGGGTTGGAGCTGCGCGGCACCAAGGTGCTGATGGTCAGCGCACTCGATCGCTTCGGCATGGCGCAGGCGCTGGTGGAGGCGGGCGCCGACGTGCTCTTCGGCGACTTCATCTTCGCCCTCGATCTCGACAAGCCGGTGCGTGATCTCGCCGAGTTCGAGGTCCTGGCGGAGCGCTATCTCCCCGATGCCTGTAAGCTGCCGTTTCAGTTCTTCTATCCCACGGGCAAGAAGCAAGAGGCACCGCCCAAGCCAAAATACCCGCACTATTACGACGAAGCCGCTCTCATCGCGGGCGACTTCCACTTCATGCGTCAGTTTCTCCCGGATCGTCTAGACGGCAAGACCGTGCTAACCAACACCGTTACGCCAGGCGACATCGAGGAGTTGCGCCGGCGTGGTGTCGCGCGGCTAATCACGACCACGCCGGATCTAGGCGGCCGCTCCTTCGGCACCAACGTGATCGAAGCGGCGCTGCTGGCTCTCTTGGGCAAACGGTGGGAAGAGGTGACTCCTGCCGATTATCAGCGCGCACTGCGCGAGTTGCGCTTCGAGCCCCGAGTCGTCAACTTCACCGCGGGCGCGCCGACACCGTAGGAAACAAGGGTAAGAGGGGACGAGCCTGGTGCGTCGAACGCACCGCCGCTAACGTCGTCGCTATCTGTGCCGCCGCGCTGTATGAAGCGCGGCAGCGTGGGACCGGAGGTCCAGGGTGAACGAAAAAGAGATCGTCTTAACGGCAGAAGGGCTCCGCAAGCTCGAGGAAGAGCTCGACCACCTCAAGACGGTCCATCGCCAAGAGGTGAACGAGCGCATCCGGCAGGCCAAAGAGTTCGGTGATATCACCGAGAACGCCGAATACGAGGACGCCAAACAAGAGCAAGCCTTCGTCGAGGGCCGCATCCTCAAACTCGAGGCGATGATCCGCAATGCGCGGCTGATCGACGAGAGCGAGTTCACCAGCGGTGAGGTGCACCTTGGCTCGATCGTCAAGGTGAAGGACGTTACGAATAATCGCGCCTTCGAATTCACGATCGTCGGCAGCGCGGAGTCCGATCCAGCCAATCAGCGCGTCTCCAACGAGGCGCCGATCGGCCGGGCATTGATGGGCAAGAAGAAAGGCGACGAAGTAGTCGTCAACACGCCCAAGGGCAGCGTGGCCTATAAGATCGAGCAGATCAAGTCGCAGAAGAAGGCCGCGAAGAAGGCGGGATGAAGGACCAGGAGGGGACCCGCGAAGCGGAGCTGATTGCGGCCAGGCGAGCAAACCTGGCCGCGCTTCGTTCCATGGGGGCGGATCCGTATGTCCTCACCCGCTTCGACGTGAACGCCAAGGCGAGCGAACTGCAGCGGCGCTTCGCCGATCTCCCCGCCGGCGAGAGCCTGCCCGAGCGCTTCGCGCTCGCCGGGCGCGTGATGCTGCTGCGCGGCCAGGGCAATATCGCCTTCGCCGACCTGTGGGACGAGAGCGGCAAGATCCAGCTCTTCTTGAAGGCCGACGTGGTGGGTAAGGAGCCGCTCAAGGCCTTCCAGCACCACGTCGACCGCGGCGACTTGCTGGGCGCCCAGGGGCGCATCGCACGTACGAAGCACGGGGAGCTCTCACTGCTCGTCGAGCGCTACGACGTGCTCGGCAAGGCGCTCGCGCCGCTCCCCGACAAGTGGCACGGCTTGGTCGACGTGGAGCGCCGGTATCGCCAGCGCTATCTCGATCTCGCCGTCAATCCGGAGGTTCGCCAAGTCTTTCTGATGCGCTCGCGCATCATCGCCGAGTTGCGCCGCTTTCTGGATGCGCGGGATTTCGTGGAAGTCGAGACGCCGGTGCTCATCAACATCGCCGGCGGCGCTACCGCGCGCCCCTTCCAGACGCACCACAACGCGCTCGACCTCGATCTCAACTTGCGCATCGCTACCGAGCTCTATTTGAAGCGTTTGGTTGTGGGCGGGATCGAGCGTGTCTACGAAATCGGCCGCATCTTCCGCAACGAAGGGATCGACACCAAGCACAATCCCGAGTTCACGATGATGGAGCTCTACGCGGCCTACTGGAGCTATGAGGAGATGGCCCAGTTTACCGAGGAGCTCTATGCGCACCTGGTGGCGCTGGTGACCGATGGCAAGTCGACGCTGCCCTTCGGGGACCGGGTGCTCGACTTCCAGCGTCCGTTCGCGCGCGTCAAGTATTTCGATGCGCTCCAGGAGCACGGCGGATACGCGCGTGCCGATCTGCTGGACGCCGAGCGCGCGCTGCACATCGCGCAGTCGTTGGGCCTTCCCAAGCCGCCCTCGCATGCGCATGCGCTCGACAAGATCTTCGAGGCGGTGGTCGAGCCGCATCTGGTCGATCCCACCTTCGTCATGGACATCCCCGTGCTGCTCTCGCCGCTGGCCAAGCGGCGCGCCGACGACCCCCTCTTGACCGAACGCTTCGAGCTGTTCATCGCCAACATGGAGGCGTGCAACGCCTTCTCCGAACTCAACGATCCCGACGATCAGCGCGGACGCTTCGAGGAGCAGGCGCGCGATCGCGATGCCGGCGACGCCGAGGCACCGCCGCCGGATTGGGACTTCATCACCGCGCTCGAAGTGGGGATGCCGCCTACGGCGGGTATCGGCATCGGAATCGACCGCCTCGTCATGTACCTGACGAATCAGCAGTCGATCCGTGACGTCATCCTCTTTCCGCTGGCGCGACCGATCGTGGAGCGCTAGGCGTTCTCTTGACGCGCTCGGGGCCCACCAGGCCCTTGGCGACCAGGTACATCTTCGTGTTGATGACGACGAAGCGCCAGATTTGGTAAGGAATGAAGCTTCGCCAGAATCTCGACATGCGCGCTTACTCCGGTATCAATGGCCAGCCTGGGCGGGCCTGCAGCTTCCACAGGAACGCGCTATGCAGCGCGCGCTTGGTCCACGCGCCGCCTAGCCCCACCTCGAGCGTGCAGAGCTGCATGTCGCGTCCGTATTTGGGGTAACGCTCGAAGTCCCGTGCTACCGGCGTCATGATGATCGACGCCGCCGATCCGCTCCAGAAGGAGTTGCCCATCGACGCGATACAGGCCGCGGGAATCTCCGATAGCCGCGCATGGTGGCTGGGCGGGCGGCCCCCGATCTGGTCGGCAATGTTCTGCGCAACCGTGCGCCCCATGATGCCCGAGGCCATCCCGGTTCGCGGCGTGGTGGCTTGGATGACGGCACCTCCCGCGGACTTCTTGGGCTTGGAGAGCGGGTGCGGCGGCGCGAACGCGATGCCGGCGGCGTACAGGTTCTCGTAGCGCGGCGAGCGGTAGACGGCCGGCCAGTCCGAGCCACGGTACTGATCGTAGGCTTTGGGCGTGTAGTCGCCGTCGACGCTCATGAAACCGTTGGGCTGCGTGAGGTCCTTGGAGATGTCGGATCCGTCGGCGGCCACGTAGCGCAGCGGAATGCCGCGGAACTGCGGGATCAGCATCGCGAAGTCGTAGTCGAGCGACGCCGGATCGGCGCCGGCCTGCTCGTAATGCACGCGTCCGGGCTCGACCTTGGTGACTCCGGCGGCCATGATGGACCGCACGTCGGCCTCGTCCAAGAGGCCGCGTACGAGACTCGCGCCGGTGACGAGCCGGCCAAAGTTCAGCATCTCGACGCCGTCGACGCCGAAGTCGCCCGCCTCCGGCTCGTTGCTGAGCCAGACGAGGTCCGCGCGCTCGCGCAGGCCGCGCCGCCGCAGATCGGCATCGACGTTCATCAGGTACTCGAAGGCCGCTCCTTCGCAGGTGGCGGTGGGATGACCGGTGCCGATGACCAGGCGCTTGCGCTGCCCCTTCTCCAGCTCCGCGACGACGGCGAGGTAATGGTCGCGAGCTTGCTCGGCGTGCTCGACGCTGCAGACGCTCCACGTGTTCCCGGTCTGGGGGCCCAGGCCCGGCGTCGCGGCAAAGTTCAGGAACGGACCGGTGGCGTTGACGCAGTAATCGTAAGGACGCAGCTCGCGCGAGCCGTCGCCGCGCTCGACGGCGACGGTATTCTCGTCGGGATGGATCTCCGTAGCGCGTCCGTCGACGTAGTGCACGCCGATGCGCTCGTAAACCGGTGCCAGCGTAAAATGCACGTTGTCTGCGGGCATCGTTCCGGTTCCCACCCAGATCAAGCTAGGGAACCACGTAAAGCGGTTGCCGGGCGAGACGACCGTGATCTCCGCCTGGTGCTTGAGCAGACGGGAGAGATGGAGTGCCGCCGTGTGGCCGGCGAAGCCTGCTCCCAGGATGACGATGCGCGGCTTCATGCTCCACAGATACCGCTTGCATGTGAAGCGGCGACGAAGGGAGGACGAAGCCGCGCCGCGGTCAGGCTTGGTTAGTCGTTGTCGCCGTAGTCGTCACGGTCGCCGCCGTGGCGGCCATGGTGCTTGTACCAGCCGCGGTGCAGACCGTTGTCGTGGTGCCAGGTATAGGCCTGGGCGCTCGGTCCGCACTGCTCGTCGCCGTCGTTGTCGCCGTAATAGTTGCAAAGGTTCTGACCGTTGTTGCTCAGGTAGTAGGTCTGCCCGTTGGGATAGACCACTCGCCCATCGGCGTAGACGGTGCCGCCGTTGCGCGTGTAGCCGACGACGGTGTTGTGCGCGAGCTGCTTGTGGTGGTAGTTGTTGTACAGGACGATCGCGGTGGTCGCCGCGACCGCTCCCAGAATGATGTTGCGCGTCGAGCGCGCTCCCGTGGTCTCCGCCTGGCTCGGCGCGATGGCGCCGAGTAGAAGCGCGATCGCGAGGGCGATCGCCGCGGCCCCTCGGGTCAGTGCCGGATAACGGCGTACGACTTCGGTCATCATCAACTCTCCCTTTCTGGAGGCGACAACGAGCCGGCGCCACGGAAGGTTCCCGCGGCAGGCGTGCTGTGGGGCGGCTCACCCGGTGACGCGCAGGCCCGCGGCGATACCGTTGATCGAGAGGCGGATCGCGTCCAGGATGGCAGGCCCGGCTTGGGCCTGCTCGCGTGCCCGGCGCACCAAGCGCATCTGCAGGAACGAGATGGGGTCGACGTAGGGATTGCGCAGCGCGATGCTGCCGGCGATGACGGGGTCGTTCGCCAGCAGGTGCGGCTGCTCGAGGATGGCAAGCACGGCGCGCACGCTGCGCTCGTGTTCGGCGTTCACCAACGAGAGAAAGTGAGACCGCAGTGCGGCGTCGGCGACGAGCGTGCGTGCGTAACGCGAGAAGATGTCGAGGTCGGCGGTGGCCAGCGCTCGCTCCACGCTGCGCGTCACGGCCTCGAAGAACGGGAAGGCGCGTGCGCACTGGCGCAACGTCTCGTGGCCTTCGCGCTCCAGTTGCGGGAGCACCGCACTTCCGAAGCCGTACCATGCCGGCAACAGTGCGCGTGCCTGCGTCCAGGCGAAGGTCCAGGGGATGGCGCGCAGGTCCTCGATCGCCCGGCTGGCGCCGCGGCGTGCGGGGCGCGAACTGATCTGCAGGCCGGCGATCTCGCCGATGGGTGTGCACTGCTCGAAGAAGCGCAGGAAGTCGGGGTCGTCAACGAGCGCGCGATAGGCCGCGTAAGCACGCCCGGAGAGCTGGTCCAGGAGCGGCGTCCAGCGCGCCTGGCCGAGCGGCGGGCGTTCGTCCAAGGAGCGGTAGACCGAGGTGGTGAGCAGCTCCAAGTTACGCCGCGCGAGTGAAGGCAAGCCGTAGCGCGATGCGATGACCTCGCCCTGCTCGGTGACTTTGAAGCGCCCGTCGTGAGCCTCGGAGGGCTGCAGCGCCATCGCCCGGTGTGGAGCGGCGGCCCCGCGTCCCAGCGACCCGCCGCGGCCGTGGAAGAACGTCAGCCGCACGCCGTGCTCGGCGGCCACGGCGCAGAGTCCGCGCTGCGCCTGGTAGATCTCCCAGCTGGCGGTGAGCAGGCCGCCGCTCTTGTTGGAGTCGGAGTAGCCGAGCATGATCTCCCAACGCTCACCGCAGCGGCGCACGGCCTCGCGGAACGGTACGTTGCGCAAGAGCGTGCGGCAGACGGCGGGGGCGGCACGCAGGTCGTCGATGCTCTCGAAGAGCGGCACGCAAGGAATCACTCCGGCATCGAAGGCGCCGCACTCGCGTGCCAGCAGCATCAGTGCCAGCATGTCCGAGGGCGCGGTGGTGCCTGAGAGAATGAGGCTGCCCAGCGCCTGCGGGCCGTGTGCGGCACGCACCGTGGCCACGGCCCACAGCGAGGCCAAGAGTTCCTCGGTCGGCTGCGAGAGCGTGCCGTGACGCGGCAGCAGCGAGCGCGCGCCGCACAGCTCGCGCGTGAGGCGCGCCGCGCGCTCCTCCTCGCCGAGCGCGCGCAGCTGGGTAGACTCCGGCTCGACGGTGGCGAGGATCTCATCCAGCGCCTGTAGCACGCGACGCTGATGCTGGCGCCATTCCAGCGGGCAAAGCGTGAAGCCGAAAAGCGAGAGCGTGCGGCGCAGCCGCGCCAGCGGCGCCGCCGTCTCCAGCGCGTCGCATTGACGCAGGCTCTCCCACGTCAGCTCGAGATCCGCCGCAAAGGCCGCGGCATCGGGATAGCCGCCTTCGCGCCGCTCCAGCGTCAGCGTTAGACGGCGATGCACGAACGCCATTTTGCGGCGGTAGGGCTCTGCGTTTTGCCGCGGGCCGATCGCGTAGCGCACTTCGCCCAACGCAAATTCGTCACGCTCCAGCGAGTCCAGCAGCGCCCGTGAGGCGCCCACGCGCGCGAGATTCTGCGAGAGACGCGCGTTGAGCGCGGCCACCTCTTGCTGGTAGCGCTCGAGGATGAAGCGGCGCGCGTCCTCGGCCGCCGCCGCCGTCACCTCCGCCGTGACGTTGGGATTGCCGTCGCGATCGCCTCCCACCCAACTGCGGAAGTGCAGGAACGTCGGCAGCGTGGGGGTTTCGGGTCCCAGCCGTTCGGCGAGGTGTTGCTCGAAGCGCTCGAAGAGCAGCGCGGCCTCGTCCACCAGCGTGCCGCGGAACCAAGCCAGCGCGTTGCGAACTTCGTCGTGCACGGTGGGGGGCGTAACGTAGAGCTCGTTGCTCTCCCAGAGCAGCAGGATCTGCGCGCGCAGCTCGCGCTCCGTCTCGCCGCGCTCTGCGGGGGTGAGGATGCGTTCCTCCAGCGAGCGCAGCAGCGCCGCCGTGGCGGCGATCTTCTCGATGGTGGTCCGGCGCTGCACCTCCGTGGGATGCGCGGTGACCACCAGCGTGATCTCCAGCGCCTCCAGCGCGCGCGCCACCGCGGCTTGCGTGCCGGGTTCGAGCGTTGCGGCCAGCTCCTCCAGCGAGCCGGGCTGCGGCGCCTCACCGCGCAGCGCGCGCTCGCGGCGTCGGCGCTCGCGATGAAGCTGTTCGGCGAGATTGGTCATCAAGAAATAGAGCGCGAAGGCGCGGATCACATCCACCGATTGCGGCACGGTCAGCGCATCGAGTGCCGCGTCCAGCTCCGCTTCGACCTCCGCGCCCGGCTCGCGCCGGCGCCGCCGTGTCAGCGCGCGGATCTGCTCGACGCGCTCGAAGGTTCCGGGCGGCGCGTGCCGCCGCAGCACGTCGCCCACCATGCGTCCCAGCCGGTTGACGTCGTCGCGCAGTGCCGCGGCGATCGGCTCACTGAGCGGTGAAGCCGCCATCGACCGTGATGACCGAGCCCGTGATGTACGAGGCTGCATTGGAGGCGAGAAAGACGACGGCGCCGGCCAGCTCGTCGGGGTTGGCGATACGCCCCAGCGGGATGCGGGCGATCAATTCCGGTCCGAGTTTGGGATGCTCCGCAAGACCCTTCGTCAGCTCGGTGGCGAAGTAGCCGGGCGCCACGGCGTTGACGCGCACGCCGTGTGGCGCCAGCTCCAGCGCCAACGAGCGCGTCAACTGGTCGAGCGCGCCCTTGGCCGCGGCGTAGGCCGCCAGACGCCCGTCGCCGACTTGCCCCAGCACCGAAGAGATGTTGATGATCGAGCCGCGACCGCGCGTCTTCATGTGCGGCGCCGCCGCGCGCGAGCAGTAGAAGGCGCCGCGCAGATCGACTTCGAGGATCTCGTCCCAGGCGCCGTTGTCGATACGCTCGATGCCCGCGAAGAGCGGGCTGATGCCCGCGTTGTTGATCAAGACGTCGACGCCGCCGTGCTTGCGCTCCACGTGGGCGAAGAGCGCCGCCACCTGGTTGGCGTCGCGGACGTTGCAGGGCATGCCCACGGCCTGCAATCCCAGTGTGGTCAGCTCGCGCGCGGCATGCTCCGTCCCGTCGACGGTGCGCCCGCAGACGATGAGTGAGGCCCCCGCCGCGCCCAGCGCCGCCGCCATTGCGAAACCCAACCCGCGCGTGCCGCCGGTGACGACCGCGGTGCGCCCTTCCAGGGAGAAGAGATCGATGAGACGCTGCTGCATTCCCCTTCAGGTGCGACGTCGAGGTGCCGGCTCCCCGCCGGAAGAAGCCTCGGCGCGGCATGACGACGATCCGGCTCGTTCTGGAGTACGACGGCACCGCATTTCACGGTTTGCAGTTTCAGCCTGCGTTGCGCACGGTAGCGGGCGTGGTCGAGGCGACCCTATCCACGCTCCTGCGTGAGCCGATCAAGATCGCGGCGGCCGGGCGCACCGACGCGGGCGTTCATGCCACCGCACAGGTCGTCTCGTTCGTGACAGAAAGCCCCTTCGCGACGCGCAAGCTGGTGCCCGCGCTGGCGGCACTGCTGCCGCACGACGTGGTGGCGTGCGAGGCCGAGGAGATGCCGGCGGGCTTCTCCGCGCGCTTCTCGGCGCGCGCGCGCCACTATCGCTATGCGATCCTCAACCGTCCGCAACGTCCGGCGCTGCTGCGTGCGCGCGTGCACCACGTGTGGCAGCGTCTCGACGTTGCGGCCTTCAATCGGGCGGCACGCGCGGCGCTGGGCGAGCACGATTTCCGCGCCTTCTGCGGCGTGCTGCCGGAGCGTGGCGGCACGCTGCGCCGGCTGCACGACTTGGAAGCGGAACGGCGGGGCGAGCTGGTGCTGGTACGGGTGCGCGGCGACGGCTTTCTCCACCGTATGGTGCGCGTGCTCGTCGGTACGCTCGTAGAGATGGCGCAAGGACGCCGCGATCCGGAGTCGCTGGCGTCGATCCTGGAGTCGGGGGACCGCCGCCGGGCGGGGTACACCGCGCCGGCGGCGGGGCTCTACTTCGCCGGGGTCACCTATGCCGACCGTACCATCCTCGCGGAGCCCTTCTCCGGGCTAGTTGAGGGCGGGCTGGAGTAAGCGGCCTGCGGCGGCGGGGGGCGCCTGCAGCTCCACGTGCAGGGACAGCGCCCGCTCGCCCAGCGCGTCGATCGCCGCCAACCCCTGTTGGGCGGCGGCCTCCAGCTCCGACGCCAGCCGCAGCACGTTCTCCGTAGCCGCATGGCGCGAGGAGATCGCCTCCGTCACCGAGCCCACCAAGCGATGCATCGCCTCCACCGTGGAGGCCAACTGCGTGTTGGAGGCGTTCTGTTCGTCCAGCGAGGCGGTGACGTCACGCATCAAGGCGTTCATCTGCTCGACCGATTCCACGATCGCGCGCGAGCCGCCGGCCTGCTCGCGAGCCGTGAGCGAGATCTCGCTGATGAGGCGGCTCGATTGCGTCACCGAGGTCAGGATCTCAGAGATGGCGCGGCCGGCGCGATCGGCCATCTCCAGGCCCAAACGCGCCTTCTCTCCGGAGGCCGTGGTGGAGGCGACGACTTCGGAGGTCTTGTGCTGGATGTCGCGGACCAGCAAGCCGATCTCCTTGGTCGAGGCGGCGGAGTTCTCGGCCAATTTGCGCACCTCGTCGGCGACGACGGCGAAGCCGCGGCCGTGCTCGCCGGCGCGCGCCGCCTCGATGGCTGCATTGAGCGCCAAGAGGTTGGTCTGATCGGCGATGGTGTCGATGACTTCGACGATGTTGCCGATGCGGGCCGAAGCCTGCCCCAGCTCCTCCATGCGGTGCACGATCTGGTTGATGTCGTCGGCGATCTCGCGCGTCGAGGCCACCAGTTGCTCCACGGCCTTGCCGCCGTCCACGGCCTTGGTGTTGGCCTGCAGGGAGAGGTCGTTGGCGTTCTGGGCGTTCGCCGCCACCTGCGAGACGGAGGTCGCCATCTCGGCGATGGCGCTGGCCACGCCGTTGACCGTGTCGGCGAGGCCGCCCATGGTGCCGGAGATCG
>SCRI01000076.1 GCA_004298675.1 bacterium
CGCGTGCCACCGGCCCTTCATGAATTGTTTCGTACGTCTCTCACCACTTCCGTAGTAAAAGACGCCCGAGAACCCACAGACTTTATGCGCTTCTGTCCTGTTCAGTTTTCAAGGAGCCGCCGCTTTCGCGGCGCTTGTGAGACCGGCCGAGGCCAGCCGCACAAGAGGCTACTTTACTCGCTTACTTGGGCCTTGTCAAGCGCCCGAGCGGCTTCTTTCAACATTTCCCGCGCATGGCGCACGCCGGCATCCGATTCCGGCGCACCGGCAAGCATGCGCGAGATCTCCGCAACCACGTCGCGGTCGCGCGCCAGACTCTCCGACTCGATCAGCGTGGCACCTTGAGCTTCACGCTTGCGCAGCACGTAGTGCTCGTTGGCATAGACGGCGATTTGGGCAAGATGCGTCACGCACAGGATTTGACCGCCGGCGGCCAACCGTGCCAAGCGCAAGGCGACCTGCCGCGCGGTCTCACCGCCGATACCGGCATCGATCTCGTCGAACACGAAAGCTCGCCCCGATTCCGAGGTCACCACCGCCAGCGCCAGCAGCACGCGCGAGAGCTCCCCGCCCGAGGCCGTCTTCGCCAGGGGTCGCGGCGGCTCACCACGATTGCTTGAGAGCAGGAGCTCGATGCGCTCCGAACCATCCGGGCCCGGCTCACCCTGATGCACGGCGACGCGGACTTCGGCACTGCCCATGGCAAGGTCCGCGAGCTCGAAGGCCATGCGCTGCTCGAGTGCACGAGCCGCCGACTCTCGCAGGGCACTCAAGGCCCCGCACTCCTCACGCAGTTGCCGCTCCGCCTCTGCTCCAGTGGCGCCCAGCATGGTCAAGCGCTCACCACGGCTCTCGTATTCCGTTAGGGTGCGCGCAAATGCGGACTCCGCCTCGAGCACACGCTCCAGCGTTCCACCGTACTTCTTCTTCACGCGATCGAGCGCGGCCAAGCGTGCGGTGATCGCGTCGAGTTCCGTGGGATCGTATTCGGTCCGCTCGAGTTCGTCGGCCACTTCGAGCGCCAAACCGGCCGCCTCGTCCTGCAGCGTACGCGCGCGTGCCGCGAGCGCGGCGAGCCGGCCGTCGAAGCGTTCGATCCCGCCCAGACTCGCGGCCGCGGTGCCCAACTCGTCGGCCGCACACGGGGTGCCCTCGCCCTCGCCCAGCGCAGCGTGAGCCGAGCGCAGCGCCTCCGCGATCCGCTCGACGTTGCTCAGGAACTCCCGCCGGCCGCGCAGCGATTCGTCCTCACCCGGCTGGGGGCGCAACTCGCGAATCTCGCCGAGCGCAAACTCCGCGTAATCCCGCTGCTGGAGCGCAGCGGCCTCGCTCGCTTCAAGTTCCGCACGCTCGCGCCTGAGGGCCGCTGCCTGCTGGTAGGCGGCACGCACGCGCTCGCGGGCGGCCAAGGCCTGGCCTCCGGCAAAGCGATCGAGCAGGTCCAACTGATAGGCCGGCTCCGTGAGCCGCTGCTGCTCGTGCTGCCCCACATACTCGATCAGCCGCTCGCCCAGCGCGCGCAGCTGCGCAACGGCCACCGGCTGCCCGTTGACGCGCGCCGACGACTTCCCCGCCGCGGCAATCTCGCGCGAGATCACCACGCAATCTTCCTGCTCCCCGTCCACGCCGAACTCGGCCAGCAGATCGCGCACCGGCGCGGGATCGAGTTCCAAGGCAATGCGCGCACGCGCCGATCCCCGGCGCACCAAATCGGATCCGCCGCGCCCGCCCAGCACGAACGTCAACGCACCGAGCACCATCGATTTTCCGGAGCCCGTCTCACCGGTGAGACACGTGAGCCCGGCCCCCAGCGCAAACTCGGCGCGTCCGATCAGCCCGAAGTTCTCGATCGTCAGCCCGCGCAGCATCAGCGGCGCCCCTCCTCCTTGATCGAGTGGCCCCAGTGCAGTTTCTGTTCGATGAGGCTGAAGAAGCGGACGGGCTTGACGCGGACGAAGCGCACCGGCCTGGGGCTACGCGCTACCTCGACGGTATCCCCCGGCGAGAGGTCGCGGGTGAAGCTGCCGTCGGTCTCCAAATTCGTATGCACGAGCGTCGAATCGACCCGGATGCGCACGCGCTCGCCGCCGTTGACCACGAGCGGGCGCGAAAAGAGCGTATGCGGCAGGAGCGGAACGATGCAGAACGCGTCGACTCCCGGTGCGATGATCGGTCCTCCGGCTGAGAGCGAGTACGCGGTGGAGCCGGTTGGGCTGGCTACGATGACGCCGTCGGCTGGGATGTCGACGACTTTCTCGCCGGAGAGCCAGAGACCGAAGGGGACCAGCCGCGAGGATGCCCCCTTGCGAACGACGACTTCGTTGAGCGCGAACTGCGGCTCGTAGCCGTTAACCCGTGCCTCTAGCGCGATGCGCGATTCGCAGTCGAAGGCATCGTGCAGCAGTTCCGGGAGATGAGCCAACAGCTCTTGCGAGCCCTCGAGCTCGGTGAGAAAGCCGAGACGGCCCGTGTTGACGCCCAGGATCGGCACGTCGTGGGCGACGGCTAGGCGCGCCGTGCGCAGGAGCGTGCCGTCGCCGCCGATCGAAATCAGCATCGCTGCTTCGTCGAGAGCCCCGGTGGGTACGTCGAGGTCGAGCTGCGCACGCTGAACCTCCGGGAGCGCGACCACGAACCCGTGCTCGTGAATCAAGCGCGCTGCGTCGCGCGCGGTCTCCCGTGCATGCGGCCGATGCAGATCCACGTAGAGTCCGACGGTCTTCGTCGCGACCACACAACGATCGATCACGACTCACCTCCCGGCAGAGCATGCGCGCGCTTCACGACGATTGCGATCTCCTCGTCACGAGGGCCCTCGCCGCGCTCGGACGCGAAGAGCCCTAAGAATTCGACGTTCCCCGCGGGGCCCCGCAGTGGCGAGGCATCGAGCGCCCGCAGGCGCAAGCCCCGTGCCGCCGCCCCATCCCGTACCTCGTGCAGGATGGCGTCGTGCACCTCGGGATCTCGCACCACGCCTCCAGAACCCACGCGCCTTGGGCCCGCCTCGAACTGCGGTTTGATCAGTGCCACGATCTCACCGCCAGGGCGCAGCACGGCACGCGCGCGCTCCAGCAGCAGCAGCAACGAGATAAAGGACGCATCGATCGTGATGACGTCGAACGGTTCGGAGAAAAATGCCGGCTCGACGGTCCGGAAATTCGTGCGCTCCACCACCTGCACGCGCGGATCATTACGCAGGGACCAAGCCAACTGGCCGTAGCCGACGTCCAACGCAGTCACGTGCTCCGCGCCGGCCTGCAACAACGCATCGGTGAATCCGCCTGTCGACGCACCTACGTCGAGGCAACGCTTGCCGTGGACGTCGAGCTCGAAGACGCGCAGCGCGTGCGCGAGTTTCTCGCCGCCACGGCTCACGAACCGGGGCCCCTCGCTCACGTCGATCTTCGCGCCGCGGTCGGCGAGCGCTCCGGGTTTGGTCGACCGGCGGCCGTCAACGCTCACCCGCCCAGCGATGATGAGGCCGCGCGCACGCGCCCGCGTCACGCCTATGCGCTCGGCGACGGCGGCGTCGAGGCGCACGCGCTCCTTCATTGCTCCGCGGGGGACCCCTGCGCGGACTCCTCCGCCAGCGCCTCCGCAATCTGGGTTTGCGCCCGCTCGAGCATGGCCTTGCAGCGCTTGCTCAGCGCCATACCCTCCTTGAACAGCGCCAATGCCTCGTCCAGCGAGGTTTCTTCGCTTTCGAGCCGTTCGACGATTCTCTCCAGACGCTCGATATCGCCTTCGAAGGTGGGCTCTTGCGAGGACTCAGCCATGGTCGCCTCCTTCGACGCGCGCTGCAAGCGTCCCGCGCGCAAGACGCGCCTCGATCAGCGCGCCCAGCCGCACCTCCGCCGCCTCGCGCACGACGCGCCCGGCGTGCGTGACGATGGCGTAGCCGCGCTGCAGGATGGCCTCTGGATCGAGTACGGCAAGCTTTGCCGCCAGCACGTTCAAGCGTTGCGCGCGGCGCGCGACGACGCGCACCCCGAGGTCCGACAGGTGACGTTTGGTCACCAACAGGCGTCCATGCGCCGCGGCCAAGCCTGCGCGCGGGCTACGGCGCGCCAACCGCATCTCGGCGGCCGCCAGCAACTCGCGTCGCTCGGCGAGCGCACCGCGCGTCCGCGTGACGAGGTCCGCGAGCGCGTAGTCCAGGCGCTGGCGGCGTTCGTCGATGATGGCATTGCGCTGCCGCACGAGGCGGCCGCGCAGTTGCTCCACGCGCCCCAGCAGCTCTTTGCGCGCCGGAGCGATGGCGCGCGCCGCCGCGGTGGGCGTCGGCTCGCGCAAATCGGCCGCGAAATCGGCGAGCGTGACGTCGCTCTCATGGCCAATGCCCGTCACTACCGGCACGCGCGTTTGCGTGATCGCCCGTACCACCGGCTCCTCGTTGAACGCGAAGAGGTCTTCGAAGCTGCCGCCGCCGCGGATCAGCGCGATGGCGTCGACCTCGAGAGCCGAAGCGCGCTCCAGCGCCGCGGCGATCCCGGCCGCGGCCTCGCGCCCCTGTACCGGCGTCTCGACCAGGAGCAACGAGACGTACGGAGCGTGGGCCGCCATCGTTCGCAAGAAATCTTGATAGGCCGCGGCCGCGGGCGACGTGACGACCGCGATGCGTCGTGGATAACGCGGCAACGCGCGCTTACGCTCGAGCGCGAAGAGGCCTTCGCGCTGTAGACGCTCGCGCAGCTCCTCGTAACGCGCGTGGAGATCACCCTGCCCGACGGTCCGTATCCGGTCGACGATGAGCTGGTAGCTACTTCTCCGAGGATACGTCGAGAGCCGCCCGTCCGCGTCGACCTGTGCGCCGTTGGCGAACTCAGGCGGCAGCACCACGCCGTTCGACCCCCACATCACGCAGTTGAGCAACGCCTGATCGTCCTTTAAGTCGAAGTAGGCGTTGCCGTTGGCGTGGATGCCGCGGAAGTTCGAGATCTCGCCGCGCACGGTCACCCGGCGCAGCCGCTCGTCGCCCTCGATCAGCGTGCGTACGTAGCGCGCGACGTCCCCCACCAACAACACCGGCGGCCCGGCAGCGTTCATGGCGTCACCTCCGCGGACGGCTCTGGGGTAGCGGGCTCGGGAGTAGGCTCCGAGGCGTCCACCGGAACCCGCCCGTAACAGTACCCCAACGGCTCCGTTCCATTGAGGAAGTACTCCAGGTAGCCCGGCTCACCCGGCAACGCGCGCCGATGGTCGGCGTTGCAGATGCGCAAAGCCTGCACCTCACCGGTGGGAAAGGTGAAGTCGTGCTTGGGAGACTTGGCCAGCGCCGCCTTCATAAAGCGGGCCCAGATGCGAGCAGGCACGTCGCCGCCGTAGGACTCGTGCATCGGCGTATTGTTATCATTGCCGAGCCATACTGCGGCGACCAAGTCCGGCGTAAAGCCCACGAACCAGGCGTCACGGAAATCGCTCGTCGTCCCCGTCTTACCGGCTGCCGGGCGCCCGATCCCGGCATTGGGGTAACCCGTGCCGTGCTTGATCACGTCTTCGAGCATCGTCGTGACCACGTAGGCCGTGCCCGCGCTGACGACTTCGCGCTGTTGAGGATAGCGGTTGTCGTATAGATCTGAGCCCAGCGAGTCTTTGACTTCTTTAATGGCGTAAGGCGTGATCGCTACCCCTTGGTTGGCGATCGTGGCATAGCCCGCGGCCTGTTCGAGCGGGCTCACCACCGACGTTCCCAGCGCGAGCGACAGATCCTGACCCAGCGGCGACTCGATGCCCATGCGATGGGCGTACTCGATCACACGATCGACGCCCACCCGCTGCAGCAGCTTCACCGCAACGACGTTGCGTGACTGCGCCAGCGCGTAGCGCAGCGTCATCCCCCCCCAGAAGCGATGGTCGTCGTTGTTCGGACACCAGTTCCCACCGTCGCCCGCCGGAAAGCAGATCCGCGAGTCGTCGATGATCGTCGTCGGCGGCAGCCCCAGATCGATCGCCGCCGTGTACACGTAGAGCTTGAACGACGAGCCCGGTTGACGGCGCGCCTGCCAGGCGCGGTTGAACTGATTGCGAAGGTTGAACCCGGTGCCGCCGACCAGCGCAAGAATCTCACCGGTACTGGGGCGGATCGCGACCAGCGCGCCCTCATCGGCGCCGATGCTCTCGCGCGCCGCCTGCCCAACGCCCCATTGCACGTCGGTCAGCGCCTCGCGCTGTAGGGCGGGATCGAGCGTGGTGTCGACCTGCAGCCCACCGTCGTACGTCGCGGTCCGGCCGAAGAGATCCTCGAGCCGGTGCACCGCATAGGTCGTGAAATAGGGAGCCTTCCAGCCCAAGATACCGGCCGGGCGTTCCCCCGCCAGATTCAGCGGCGCCGAGCGCCAGTACGCCGCTTGCGCCCGCGTGATGTAGCCATCGGCGGCCATCCGCTGCAGTACGTGGGCCTGGCGCTGGCGCGCGGCCTTCGCATTGACGTAGGGCGAATAGTCCGACGGCGCGGCGTTGATGCCGGCCAGCAGCGCCGCCTGCCCGACGCTGAGATTCCAAACATCCGTGCCGAAATAGGTGTGCGCCGCCGCCTGCACGCCGTACGCACCCGAACCGAGATAGATGAGATTGAGATAGCGCTCGAGGATCTCGCTCTTCGTGTAGAAGCGCTCGATTTGGATGGCCAGCATGGCCTCTTCCACTTTCCGTGCGAGCGTCTTCTGGTCGTTGAGGAACAACAGGCGCGCCAACTGCTGGGTGATCGTGGATGCGCCTTGTACCGCCGCATCGTGATGGTAGTCGGCAAGCGCGGCGCGTACGATACCGCGTACGTCGATGCCGTGATGACGGTAGAAGTCGCGATCTTCCGTGGCGATGAAGGCGTCGCGTACGACGGCGGGAATGCGATCGATCGAAACCCAGACGCGATCCTTCTGATAGACATTGGCCAGCAGGGTCCCATCACGCGCGTAGATCTGCGTCGCACGCTGCGGCTGATACTCCGCCATCCGCGTGATATCGGGAAGCCGGCGTGAATACGCGGCCACCATGCCGGCGGCGAGACCGCCCAGCACGAGCAGCAGCACGAGCAGGCCTCGCAGCACGAGGCTCCAGCCGCGATTACGTGCGGGCTTGGCCAACGCGTGAAAGGACCCCGTTGACGAAGCGGCCGGAGTCCGCCGTGGAGTACTTTTTCGCCAGCTCCACGGCCTCATTGATCGCCACGGCGCGCGGCGTCTGACCGTCGATCAACTCGTAGACCGCCATGCGCAGGATGAGGCGGTCGATCGTCGGCAGACGTTCGATCGTCCAGTCCTTCAAGAGCGGCGCGATCGTCTCGTCGCTGCGCGCAACGTGCTCGAGCGTCCCGAGCACCAACTGTTTCACGAACGGTTCCTGGCCGCGCGCGTTTGGCGTCTCGAACGCCTCCGTCAGCGCCTCTCCGGGATCGCGCCGCCCGACGTCGATCGCGAAGAGTGCTTGCAGCGCCGCTTCTCGTGCCTCCCGCCGCCCCGCCATGCCCAGCGCCCCGGCCCTCAACGGGCTGCGGCCGCCTCCACGCGCGCATCCCGCACGAGGAAGCGTGGCAGATATCCGATATCGACGCCACCGGCGAGATACTCCGGATCGGTGAGCACGTCGATGCAGAACGGGACCGTGGTCCGCACGCCCTCGATCACGGTCTCACGCAGCGCGCGCACCATCCGCGAGATCGCCTCCTGGCGATCGGCACCGTGGGCGACGATCTTCGCCAGCATCGAGTCATAATAGGGCGGAACCACCGAGCCTTCGTACAAGTGCGTGTCCACGCGGATGCCGGGACCACCCGGGAGCTGTACGGTCTCGAGCGTGCCTGCGGCCGGGGCGAAATTGCTCGCCGGGTCTTCGGCGTTGACGCGCACTTCGATGGCATGTCCCTGCGCGTGCAGATCGTCCTGCGTGCGCGAGAGCGCCTCGCCGCGCGCGACGCGCAACTGCTCGGTCACCAAGTCGATGGAGAAGATCTCCTCGGTCACCGGATGCTCCACTTGGATGCGCGTGTTCATCTCCATGAAGTAAAAGCGCTCGCCGTCGCCGAGAAACTCGAGCGTTCCCGCGTTGACGTAGCCCACCGCCTTGACCGCTTCCCGCGCGACGCCGTAGAGCGAGGAGCGAAACGCTGCGCTCAAGCGCGGCCCGGGAGCCTCCTCGATGAGCTTCTGGTGCGAAGGCTTTTGGATCGAACAGTCGCGCTCGCCGAGGATGAGGATGCCGCCGTGCGTGTCGGCCAGAACTTGCACCTCGATGTGGCGTGGATTGGAGATCAGTTTCTCCAGATACACGCGTCCATCGCCGAACGCCGCTTGAGCCTCGTTGCTGGCGGAGTTGAGGGCCTGCTCCAGCTCCTCCGGCGCATGCACGGCCCGCATGCCTTTACCGCCTCCGCCGGCCGTCGCTTTGATGAGGACGGGGTAGCCGGCTTCCGCCGCGAACGCGCGCGCCTGCTCCAGATTCTCGACGATGTCCGTTCCCGGCGTCACCGGTACGCCGGCTTCGACCATGATGCGCTTGGCCGTGGCCTTATCGCCCATGGCGCGAATGGCGTCGGGCGAGGGTCCGATGAAGGTGATGCCGTGATCCCGGCAGATCTCCGCGAAGCGCGCGTTCTCCGCCAGGAAACCGTAGCCGGGATGGATCGCGTCGGCACCCGAGATCAAAGCCGCGGAGATGATGTTGGGGATGTTGAGATACGAGCGCGCCGAGGGCGCGGGGCCGACGCAGAAGGCTTCGTCGGCGCGCTTGACGTGCAGCGAATCACGGTCGGCCTCGCTGAATACGGCCACGGTGGGGATGCCGAGATCGTGACACGCACGATTCACGCGTAACGCGATCTCGCCGCGGTTGGCGATGAGAACCTTCTTCAAACGTCAACCTCGATCCCGAAGAGGGGCTGTCCGTACTCGACGGGGTCACCGTCGCCGACGAAGACCTCCGCAATCGTGCCGGCGCGTCCCACACGCACGGGGTTGCGGATCCCCAGCGCCTCCACGTAGCCCAGCTCGCGGGCCGCGGCCACCGGCTGACCCAGCGCAGCCTGCGGACGGCTGACTCGGAACACGCCGACCACGTCCGCCGCAACCACGTCGACGGGGCGCGGTGCGAGCGCTGGAGCCTGTTCCGCCGCCGCGGCCACGTGCTCCGTCGCACGGCTGGGGCGCAAACGGCGCACGAACTCGAGGCCGAACTCTTCCTCGTCCACGGAGAGCCGCGTCAAATCACTGTCGTCAAATGCCTGGAGCAGCGGACGCACCAGGCGTTCGATCTCTCCCTGCACGTCGATCTCGTCATTCTCACTCTGCATCGGCTGGCTCGGCTTCGACAGTCTCTTCCGCGCGCCCTGGAACGGGGTCGGCGACGACCACGCTCACATCAAAGTCGAGCACGTAGCGCCGATCTTGCAGCCACGCGCGCAATGAATCGAGTCCGGCGGCGAAATCCTCCGGGGCCATCACGTGGAAGGTGGAAAGGAACTTCCCCTCCACGCGTTCCAGTAGACGCGCACCGTCCTGTTCCTTGCGAGTCCGCACGCGCTGCATCGTCACACGCGCAAAGCCGGCGTCGAGCAGCTCGCCGCGCAGCGCGGGCAGAGCCGGAAAGCGCGAGAGCTCGACGTCGAGAAACCCCGGAAAGATCCCGGCGAAGGGGTGCTCGCAGAAATAGCGATGCGAGAAAGTCGCGATGACCAGCGGACCGTCAAGGACGTCGCGCAGCCGGGCGAACGTTTCGCGGCGCTCGCCTGCGCTGAGATGGTGGATCACGAAGAGGCTGTAGGCGGCACCGAAGTGCTGCTTGGGGATGCCCGCGGGGAGCCGCCCCTCCAGCCAATGCATCTCGGGCGCCTTTGCACGCGCGCGTGCCAGCATGGCCGGGGAGCCGTCCAGGCCCGTGACGGCGGAGCCGCGCGCAGCAAACCAGAGCGCATAGCGGCCCGTTCCACAGCCCACGTCGAGCAGGCTGGCAGGCCAGCCTGTGCGCACTCCGCACGCCGCCTCGACCGCTTCGGCTAGCAGCACCTCATCCGCCGTGAGCGGTCTGAGGCGATCGTAGTCAGCCGCCGCCTCTTCGTAGTTCGTGCGTAACGCCCCGAGCATTCCGCGCGAGCGCTCCAACCGCGTGACGCTCGCGCGCTCGCCCGGCGGCAGCGCCGTCGCCAACGCCGCCACGCTCGCGTTGTCGCGGGGATCGTTGAGGGACGGCGCGATCTCTAAGAGCGGCACGAGTGCGAAGGCGCGCTCGCGCAAGCGCGCATGAGGAACGTGCAGCTCCGGCTCCTCGACGGTGACGCCCTCGATCGCGAGGATGTCGACGTCGATGGCGCGCGGTCCCCAATGGTAGCTCCGTACGCGTCCCAACTCTTGCTCGACGCGCTTGCAGGCCGCCAGCAGCTCGCGCGGCGTCAGCGCGCTCTCGTAGAGCGCCGCGGCGTTGTAGAATTCCGGCTGGCCGGTCACCCCCCAGGGCCGGCTGCGGTAGAGGTCGGAGCGCCCGGTCAGCGCGCCGATCACCCGCATGCGCTCGATGGCGGTATGAATCGCCCCCGGCGCATCGTCGAGGTTGGCGCCGAAGCCAAGCGCTACCCGGCGCAGCGCCTCGCTCAACGCGTTCGCTCCAGCGTCACCACCGGCGTGGCGCCGTCGAGTAGCCGTGGCTTGGCGATCGAGACGCGCACGCGCCGCACGCGCGCGTCGCGCAACGCCAATGCCGCGATCTCCCCAGCCAGACGCTCGAGCAAGTCGAAGGAGCGAGTCTGGATCAACGCCACCACCGCGCGGTGGAGCGCGCCGTAGTCCATGGTATCCGCAAGCACGTCGCTGCGTTCGGCGGCGGAGAGATCGGCCTCCAACAGCAAGTCGACGTCGAACGGCTGCGCGCGATCCTTCTCGCCGGGATCGGCGCCGTGCCGCCCCCAGGCGCGGACGCCGCGCAGTTCGACGGTGTCGCTCACCGCAGGCGATCTCTCCAGTCTTCCGGACGCCAGCCGTGCTCGATCGCATCGCTGACGCGGACCACGTCGACCATCTCCGCGACGTCGTGAACGCGCACGACGTCGATCCCGGCCGCCACGGCCAGCGCCACCGTCGCCGCCGTACCCCAAGCCCGCTGGGGACCAGCGGGCTTCCCCGTCAGAAAACCGATGGTCGACTTCCGCGACGTCCCCAACAGCGTCGGGAAGCCGAGAGCCACCACGCGCGGCAGGCCGCGCAACAGGGCGATGTTGTGCTCCTGGGTCTTGCCGAACCCAATGCCCGGGTCCAACATGATCGACTCGGCTGGAACGCCTGCATCTACGGCCTCGTGCGCTTGACGCTCGAGCCACTCCACGACCTCGTCGACCACGTCGCCCTCGTAGACGGCAACACGCTTGTTATGCATGAGAATCGCCGGCGCGCCGTGGGAGGCGGCGACCTCCAGCATGCCGCGCGTCCAACCCCACACGCTGTTGAGAATATCGGCCCCCGCCTCGAGTGCCGCCGCCGCGACCTCGGCCTTGTAGGTGTCGACGCTGATGAGCGCCTCAGGGCAACGCTCGCGAACCCCCGCGATCACCGGCAGGATGCGCCGCAGCTCAGTTGCTCCGTCGACTGGGACGTGGCCGGGACGGGTCGACTCCCCACCGATGTCGAGGATATCAGCACCCGCCGCCAACTGACCGAGCGCGTGGGCAACCGCGCCATCCGGATCGTCTACCCCGTCTCCGGAGAACGAGTCCGGCGTGACGTTGACGATGCCGGCGACGTAGGTACGCGCGCCCCACGCGAGGCTGCGTCCCCGCGCTCTCAGGGCGCCGCGTTCAAACTTGGGATTGCGGACTGGATACGGTAGAGACGTTGGCAAGCCACCACTCCCGGAGCTCGGCAACGACAAACGTCGAGCCGGTGACGACCACGATATCGTCCGCCTCGGCCATACGCCGCGCGACGGCCAAGGCCTCTACCGGATCGTTGATCGCTCGGCTCACCCGCCCTCCGGCCTGTGCATAGCTCTGTAGACGCTGCAGACCGGTGGCCGGACGCCCCGGGACCTCGAAGGACGTAAACACGAAGCTCACGGGCAACTGCGCCCAAACCGCGATCATCTGCTGGGCATCCTTCCCCTTGGCCACACCCACCACGAAGGTGAAACGGCGGCCAGGCCACTCCTCGCGTAGCGCATCCGCCAGGGCGCGGGCCTTGTCGGGATTATGGGCCACGTCGAAAACGACCACCGGACGCGATGGGTAGGACTCTACCCGCCCGGCCAGCGAGACCTCGGCCAAGCCCTGCTCGACGGCTTCGCGAGTGGGCCGGAGCCCCGGCCGTAGTTGCTCCAGCATGAGGATCGCCGTAGCCGCGTTGCGCAACTGAAAGCCGCCTAACAACGGTAGATCGACGCGATACTCGGCCACTGGCGTGGCCACCAGCGCCTGCCGGCCGTGGCGCCCGCCGCCCGCATAGGGCTCCACACGCACGAGGTCGCGAACGCTGAGGAACGGTGCGCCGGCTTCAGCGCAACGCCGCTCGATCACGGCACGGGCCTCCGGCCGGTCCACGTCGCTCACCAGAGGGACGCCGGGTTTGGCGATGCCCGCCTTGTCGAACGCGATCTTCTCCAACGTGTCGCCCAGGATTTCCATGTGATCGAATCCGACGTTGGTGATGGCGCAGACTTCGGGGTGCAGCACGTTGGTGCCGTCGAGCATGCCCCCCACACCCACCTCGATCACGGCGACATCGACGGCCTGCCGCGCGAAATGCAGAAACGCCAGCGCCAGCAACGTCTCGTAGTAGCTCGGACGTGACTCAACCGCCGCGGTGGCGTCGATGGCGGGCATCATCTCCTCGAGCAGATCCGCGAACTCTTGCTCCCCGATCGCGACGCCGTCGATGCGAGCGCGCTCGGTCACCGAGCGCAGATGAGGCTTCGTGTGTAGGCCGACGCGCAGCCCCTGCGCGCGCAGGACCGACGCGGCCATGGCGCAGGTCGAGCCCTTGCCGGAGGTTCCCCCGACGTGCAGCGTGGGATAGCGGTCCTGCGGATCGCCCAGATACCGCAACAGCATGCGCATCCGCTCCAGGCGGCCCGGCTGCCGGCGGGAGACGGTCTCGTTGATGGTCCCAATCAGGTACTGCCGGGCGTCTGCGAATGTCACGATGCCTCTGCGATGATGCCCCGCATCCGTTCAACCAGGCGTTGAGGGTCGAAGGGCTTTGACATGTAATCGGCGTCCTCGACGTGGACTTCACCCCCGCGCGCGGAGAGGACGATGACCGGCGTCAGGCGTGTCTGCTCGGCTTCGCGCAGACGCTTGAGAACCTCCCAGCCTGAGAGTCCCGGCAGCATCAGGTCCAAGAGGATGAGATCGGCGTTGCCCTCGAGCGCGCGCTGCAGTCCGGCCAGCCCATCCCTCTCTACCCACGCCTCCCAACCCTCCATCTCCAGCAGCAACGAGAGCAGACGGGTCAAGTGTGGGTCGTCGTCGATCACGAGGACTCGCGCTGGATCAGCCATCCCTCACCTCTCCGGTCAAGAGATCGAGTGCGTGCGGCAACGCGGGCCGAATGATGGCCAGGTTTTCTCCTACGGCCTTCGGGCTCCCCGGTAGGTTAACGATGAGCGTCGTCCCGCGGACGCCCGCGACCGCTCGCGAGAGCATCGCCGTCGGAACGAGCCGCAGCGCGCCCGCGCGCATCGCCTCGGCGATGCCGGGGACCTCGTAGTCGAGGACGGCCAGCGTCGCCTGCGGCGTGCGATCGCGCGGGGCTAGCCCCGTCCCGCCGCAGGTCAGCACCAAGGCCAGGCCGTCTTCGTCGGCGAGCTTGCGCAGCCGCACGTCGAGGGCGGCGGGATCATCGGGCATCACCGTCTCTTCCACGATCGCGAAGCCGGCCCCTAAACCCGTGCGCACGACCGGGAGGCAAGCGTCGGGACGAACTCCCGCGGCGGCGCGATCGGAGAGCACGATGACGGCGGTGCGGTACGCCATCAGCGCGCCGGCGCCGTCCAACTGCCGCTCTTGCCGCCGTGCTTCTCTAGCAGCCGCAGCGACTCGATCACCACGCCCTTCTCGACCCCCTTCACCATGTCGTAGATCGTCAGCGCGGCGATCGACGCCGCCGTCAACGCCTCCATCTCCACCCCGGTCTGGGCCACGGTCTTGGCTACGGCGCGAACCTCGAGCCGCCCGGGAGCGGGCCACGCGAACGTCACCTCGACGGAGGAGAGCGGGAGGCTATGACAGAGCGGAATCAACTCGGCCGTGCGCTTTGCCGCGAGGATGCCGGCTACTTGCGCGCAGACCAGGGCGTCGCCCTTGGGCAGCGCCTGCTCGCGCACCAGCGCCTCGGTCGCCGGGGAGAGTATCAGAACCGCCGCGGCCACGGCTCTGCGCTCGGCAGCGCTCTTCGCGCCAACGTCAACCATCCTGAGGTGTCCGTCGGACGTCAGGTGCGAGAAGGCCCCAGGCTTGCTGTTGCTCAATGTACGCTCGATCTCTACCGATGCTCTATGTACGGAAGCGATGACTCTTTTCAAGGGTTCCGGTGGCATTCCTAGCCGTAGCGCGAGCGGCGCCGCAACGGCACTCACCCATGTGCTTGCATCCATCGCCGACCTCGCCGAAGGCCATCGCCTAGGCCACGGGCGGCGCATCGCGTGGCTTGCGCTCAAGCTCGCGCCCTTGTGCGGCATCGAGCCAAGCGAGTTCGAGGCGCTCTACTATGCAGGACTGCTGCACGATGTGGGCGAGCTGTGGGTCAGTTCCGAAGTGTTCCATCGCGCTGGGCCCGCGTCGCGCAGCGAGTCGATCGGCGTACGCGAACACCCCGTGACCGGCGCCGAGTTCCTCGCGCGCTTTGCGCCGCTCCCCGCGGGCGTTGCCGAACTCGTACGCTGGCACCATGAGTGGTGGGACGGGACCGGCTACCCCGACCAGCTGCACTGGACGCAGATCCCTCCAGCGGCCCAAGTTCTACGGCTCGCCGATACCTTCGTCTCCTCGCTCTCCGATCGCCCCAACCGCCGCTGCCTGCCGCCCGAGGATGCCTTTGGGGAGATCATCTCCGGCGCCGGACGCGAGCTGGGGCCACAGTTCTGCCGCATGTTCGCGCTGCTCTTTCAGAGCGACGCGGAAGTGGCACAGCTCGCGGACAAGCAAAACGATCTTGGCACGAAGCCCGGCGTAATGTACGCGCTGGAGCGGGCCACGCCCGACGACGTCGAGCAGTTGATGCTCGCGATTGCAGACTGCGCCGACGCGCGCCACCCCGTGCTGGCCGGCCACTCGCGGCGCACCGGAAATCTCGCGGCGCGCATCGCTGAGCGTGCCGGCTGGGAGCCAACGGAGATCGACCGCGCACGGCTCTTAGGCTACGTTCACGACATCGGCATGGCGGCGATTCCCAGCGGCATCATCGCAAAGACCGACCGGCTGACCTCCCTGGAACGCGCGGCGATGCAACGCCACGTCCTGTACGGCGCGGAGATCCTGCGCAACATCCCCGAGTTGGAGGAATACGCGGACGAGGCGCGCCACCATCACGAGCGCGTAGACGGCTCCGGGTATCCCGACGCCTTGGCCGGCCCGGCCATTCCTCTGCTCGCGCGCCTCGTCGCCGTCTGCGACGCGTACGACGCGCTCACGACCGGACGCCCCTACCGCACGACGCTCGATTCCGACGCGGCCCTCGCCCGCATCGAGCGCGACGCCGGTTACGCGTTTGATCCCACGCTCGTGCAGGCCCTCGCAAGCTCCCTCCCGGCCACGACGATATGAATACCACGAACGCAGCGCAGCGGAGTGAGTGCAGTCCGGGGCGAGTGCCCCGGAACCTTTCAAGGATTGGGGTCCCCACGAACGCAGCCCAGCGGAGTGAGTGGGGATGATCGAGTTGAGAGAAGGTAAGCGGCGGAAGTCGGCCTCGCACCTCTACGAGATCTGCCGCGCGCACGACGTGCGCAGCGTGCTCGACCCGTTCATGGGATTACCCGTGCATCTCAACTATCTCAAGCGCAAGGGCATCGCGGTGCACGGCGCGGACCCGCTCGAGTGGTTCGTGCGAGTCGGCGAGGGAATCGTCGTGAACGACTCCGTGATCTTGCGCGACTTCGAGATCGGCGAGATCGTCGAGGTGACACCCGGCCGCATCTATCCGCCCGATCGCTTTCGCGCCTGGGAGGGCGTTTTCTTCACCGACGAGCAGTGCCGCTACCTCAGCGCTTGGCACGAGAACGTCAAAGGATTGCGCAGCGACGGCCAGACGGGCCTGGCGATTCTGGGGCTGTGGTGGGCCTTCGCCTACTGGCTGCAAAAGATGGTCTGCCCAGACGACCTGCTAGACGTCGCCCCCAGCGAATTGGCCTATGCCTACATCCGCAAAACGGAACGCTGGGTTGGGGACAATGCGCGCCATAACACGATTTTCCACGGCGCGCCATTGGAGGCGATGCAGCGAGTCGCAGCAGACGCCGTCATTCTCACGGCGCCGGAGCTGGAGGCGGACGACCGCAGCGATGCGCGCACGTGGATGTGGGAGGCGTGGTGGAAGGGGAATCCCTACCAGAACGTCGCACCGCACATCGCCCCCGCTGCCCACGCGGCCGACCGCGCGGATTGGCGCGCCGCCTTCGCCGAGCAATTGGAGACCGCACGCAAGTATCCGCTGGCGATCGTACCTACGAGCGCCGGCGAGCGCGAGCACGTCGAGACTCTCTTGCGCGAGTACCGCTCCAGCATCCGGACGCGTGAGTTCTCGCCCGAGGAGATCTACGTCATCGCCTCCTAGAACCCGCCGCGTTCCTAACTCTCCGCGCCGCTCTGGAAGCGCGTCCAGATCAGTGCGAGAATGGCAAGCCCGAAGAAGAGCACGGCGTGCTTCCCTCGGTGCATGCCCAGGAATGCGCCATGCGGATCGGTCTGCGCGATGAAGCCATAGTAGATGCCGATGGCGAAGAGCACGATGGCGAGCAGCACGGCGATGATTTTCACGGGCGATTCTCCTTTGAGGACTCGGACCTTCAGCGAAAGAGCAGGATGCAGACGATGCCGGCGGCCACGCAATACCAGGCGAACGGAATCAGCGTTTTGGTCTGGAAGTAGCGCACCAGATATGCCACCGAGAGGTAGGCGGTCACGCCCGCGAGGACGGCACCGACCAGCGCTTCCATCAGGGCGAGGTGAACCCCCGGCGCGAAGAGGTTGGGCAGCTCGAAGAGCGTTGCGGCGACGATCACCGGCGTGGCGAGCAGGAACGAGTAGCGCGCCGCCTCGGCATGCGTCAAGTCCAACAGCAGCCCCGCGACCATCGCGCTGCCCGAGCGGCTGATGCCCGGGAGCAGCGCGAGCGCCTCGGCGAACCCGACTTTGACGCCGTCGATCCAAGGCAGAGAGTCGAGCTTACGGTAAGGACGCCCCGGACTGCGGTGCTGCCGGACGCGCAGCGACTCCCCGAAGAACATAATGCCGCCATTGATCGTCAGGAAAATCGAGGCCGCCAACGGGTTGGCGAAGAGCGCGCGAACGGGCTGTTCTAAGAGTCCGCCCAGCAGACCCACGGGTATGGTGGCCGCCACCAGCAGCCAAGCCGTGCGCTCGTCCAACGAGTGCGACATCTTCCCACGCGCGATGCTGCGAAAGAAAGCCGCGATGAGACCGCGCCACTCCGACCAATAGTAAACCACCAGGGCCAGAGCGGTGCCGAAATGCAGGACGACCACAAAGGCCAGGAAGCTCGGGTCGGCGCGATCGACGTGCCAGCGCAGAATCGCGGGGACCAGGACGATGTGACCGAGACTCGATACCGGAAAGAGCTCGGAGAAGCCCTGGAGGATCGCGAGGAACATGGCTTGCGCAAAGGTCACGGCTCCCCAGGTACGCCCCGTGCGCAGACTCGACCTGCTCGACGCGTTCCGTGCTTGAAGGAGTCCACCGCGCGGGCCCGTGAACCTTCAAACGAGCATTCTTCACAGCGGGGCCAGGCGTCATGAACGGATCCCCAGACAACCGTGCCGATTACCGCTTGGGCGAGGCACTGCTCGTGTCATACTGGGTGCACGACGATGCGCCACCGGAGATCACCGAGACTTACGACATCGCGCCGGGCGGCATCGCGCTTTTGACGCACATCCAACTCGCACGCGGAACACACGTCCACATGCAGTTGGAGTTGCGGGGCGACGCCCATCCGCCGCTCCAGATCACCGGCGTGGTGCGCTGGTCGCAGAACGATCCGGCGATCGCGCGCTACCGGACGGGCATCGAGTTCGAGCCGCTGGCGGAGGATTCGGCCGGCTTATTGACCTGCTATATCGATGCCGTCAGGCGCATTCGCGACTTGGGCATCTATACCTGAGCCGAATCCCGCGGCAGCCCCGGTCTCTGGCCGGCTCTATCCGTTGTCCGGCGAGAAGACCACTTGGAAGATGTAGACGCCCCCCACCGCCTTGCAGTTCGCAATCTGCGGCGAGAACGAGGATTGCTTGGCAGCGGCCATCGCTGCTTGATCGAGCAACGGATTCCCAGCCGACTTCGCGATCTTCGTGGCGACGACGTGCCCGGTGGTGTCTAGCGTCACGGCGATGTCCGTCTCACCCGATGCCCCCTGCTGCTTGGCCATCTCCGGATAATCCGCCGGCACCTTATTCGTCGGCTGCGGATCCCGGTTAGGCATCGCGCACGCGGGCGCCGGCGGCTGCGTCGCCGGCGGTGCGGTGGGCGCCTGCGGAGCGGCCGTGGCAATGGGGCCAGCAGCCGGCGGAGCCTCAGCTCCCTTAGAGCTTGCGTTTACCGCGCTCCCGCCCGTCGTCCCCGCGGTGTTGCCTTGGAGGCGCTGGACGTTGACCTTCACCTGTTGAGGTTTGGGCTGGTGTTTAACCGGCTTTGGGGTGGCAGGCTGCGGGGTAGATGGCGGAGGCGTCGGGGTTGGCGGGGGCGTGGGAGGAGGCGTCGGCGGCGGTTTGATCTTCATCTTCTGCACGGTCACCTTGGAGACTTGCTCCTGCTGATGCTCCGGCTGAATTTTGAAGAATTGCGTCAGCAGCGGCGTCGCAACGGCGTGGAAAAGCAACGATAACGCGAACGCCGTGTAGATGAACCTCCACGCCCAGGCATGCTTGCGATCCGGCTGCGCCGATGGATTGGGTTGCTGCTGGGCCACTACTCCGTCGCTCCCTCAGGCGTGCCCTCGATATGGTTTGCCAGCCCAAATTCATTGAGGCCGGCCGTCTTAGCGGCATCCATCACTTGCAGGATGATGCCGTAGTGAGCCTTTGGATCCGCCTTGATGATGATGTCCTTCAGGTCGGGGAAGAGCGTGTGCATCTGTGCGAACTTGGCGCTCGCGTCGCGTACGTCCACGTTGTCATGACCGATCTGAATCTCACTCTTGCCGTTGATGATGACGACGATCTGCGAGTCCTTGACCTTGTCCCGGTTCTTGGCATCGGGCATTCTGGGCTCTTTGATGACGGAGGCCAGGATGATGAAGATGATCAACAGCACCAACAACACGTCCGTGAACGGCGTGATGTTGATGGCCGACATCACCTCTTCTTCCCCGCCACCAGTGGACATACCCACGGTTTGCTGCCCCCCTGCTTACTGGCTCACGAAGCCGACGTCGGTGAGTCCCGCTAACTTCGCAGCGTCGAGGATGCGAATGATCACGCCGTAGTCGGCCTTCGCATCGGCCACGATGGAGACGTGGCGGTTCCCACGCTGTTTTCTCACGTTGCCCATCGTGGTGTAGATCTGCCTCTCCAAGGTCCTCTGGCCGTCGATGTAGATGAGGTCCTTGGCTGTTACGTCGACCTCGATGTCCTGTTTGCTCTGCTGATTGATTTGGCTCGGGTTCGAGTTCGCCGGCAGCTCCTTCTGGAAGCCCGGCGGGGTGACCAGAGCCGCAAGGATCATGAAGATGATCAACAATACCAACAGCACGTCCGTGAACGGCGTGATATTGATCTCCGACATCACTTCTTCGTCTTGCCGCGCCGCAAGCAACGACATCTGCTACTTCCTCCTAGTTCCGCACGGAAGCGGGCCCGGACGCTTGCGCCGGATCAGTGGCGCGCGGCCTGCGGAGTGTAGAGCTCCGTGGGGATGGCGGCACCGGTATTGTGGAAGTGCAGCATCTCGGCCAACTTGTTGGCGGCGACGATCATCTCCTGATTGTACGCCTTGATGCGCGCCTTGTAGTAGTTGAAGAAGATCACGGCGACCACGGCCACGGCAAGGCCGGCGGCCGTGGTGATCAGAGCCTCGGCGACGCCCGCCGAAACGACCGCGGGCGAGGCGTTGCCCTTGAGCGCGATATCCTGGAACGCGCGAATGATGCCCAGCACCGTGCCGAAGAGCCCGACGAACGGCGCGATCACGGCGATGGTACCGATGGCCGGCAAATTGGCCTCTAGCGTGTTGAGCTGCTCGAGCAGCGCAATGGAGAGCGCGTCGGTGATGTCGGCGCGGCTCTTCTCGCCGCGCAGCAAGCCGAATGCGAGCACCTTGGGTAGCATGCCACGAGACTTGTTGCAGAAGTCGATCGCGCCTTTGATGTCGTTGGTCGCGATGCGCTGGCCGATCTGCCTGAGCAGCCCCATCGAGTCGCCGTGCTGGCGCGCGAAGAACACATAGCGCTCGATCACGACCGCAACCGTGATGATCGAGAGCAGGAGCAGGATCCACATATCGAATCCGCCCTGCCTCATGAAGGCGAAGAATTGTTCGAACAGGCTCACAGGATCTGTACCCCTCCCAAAGGGCTGCAAACACGAGGCAAGGGCTCCTGAAGAACCCCGCGCCGAAGGCCGTGCTCATTTGCCGTGTGCACGAGCGGTTCCTCGTCGTGTTTCGCTAGAGTGTTCAATGGTGGACGACTCCACGGCTCGAGGCTACGAGCCACCTTGCAGTTGTTTGAGCGTCTTTTCGACGGAGGAAGCCAGGGCAGAGTCGCCGGCCGCGGTTGCGGCGGCGTCAGCCTGCTTGAGAGCCGAGATCGCCTCGTCCTTCTTCCCCTGATTGGCGAGGACCGCACCCTGCGCGTAGAGCGCGGCTGCAAACTTCGGCTGTGCCGCCAAGGCTCTGTTTACGTCGGCCAGCGCCGCATCGTACGTAGGGGCGGCTGTTTTAGGATCTTGGTCATGCGCGATCGAAAGGTATTGAAACGCGGCGTTCGTGTACGCCGTCGCCGCGTTCTTGCCGCTCAAACCCGCGCCGGCCTGCTCGTAGAGCTTAGCGGCGCCGGCGTAATCCTTGCTCTCCGCCTTGGCTCGAGCCTGCAGGAGATACACCGCGCCGAGCACGCCCGTGGTATCGGCGTTAGAATCGAGGCCCTTGGCTTCGTTGACGTATTTCTGCGCGTTCTCGGCGTCACCGGCGTTGGCATAGGCACGGGCCAAGTTGACGTCGATCGTGGCGCGGTCCGACGGAGCCATCTTCGCCGCCGCCGCCCCGTCACGCGCGCGCGAGATGTCGCCGACAGCTGCTTTGAAGTCCCCGGCGGCGATCTCCGCGCCGCCGAGAAGATTGTAGAGCGCCGGCGCCGGCGCCAGCGCCACGGCGCGCTTCGCCGAGACCAGGGCACCTTGCCCGTCGTTCTTGGCGAGGTTTGCTTGCGTCACGTGCGCGTAGGCGTCGGCCGCCACGGCTTTATAACTGGTGGGAATTGCCGCGCCCGCCTGGTCGAAGGCGGCGGCGGCGGCTGTGTAGTCCTTGAGGTAGTACTGTGCGATACCGAGCAGCGCTTGCGCCTTACCGTCACCAGGATTCTGCTGCACGTACGGAGCGAGCGCGTCGCGCGCGGCGGCATATTCGCTCTTGTTGATGGCGACGATCGCCGCGTCGACAGGGCCTTGAGTTGCGACGCCTCCGGCGGCGCTGAAGAGCAGCGTGAAATCGTAGAAGCCCTTCTGCGCCTTTGCCTTCTGCTCGCTGGGACCGCGTCGCGCCGGGGCATACTTCGAGCGGCGCGCGATGTCGAGGGCCGCCGCCTCATCACCGGTATTCGTCGAACTGATGATGCGCGTCCCCGCGACGTTGCCGCGCTCGTCGAGCAGCACCTGAACCACGACCTTCCCTTTGCCCTGAGCCGGGACGGCCGTGGCCGCGCGCGAAATCAGCTTCGGAGGAAAGTAATATTGGTATGCGTTATCGGCCGACGCCGCGGCGAGCGATCCCGCAACGAACGTAACGGCGCTCAGCACCGCAATCAAGCGAACAAATGACAAGAAAATCTGCTCCTGCGCAACTATCCGTTAGGACAACAACGTACGACCCCGGTGAAAAGTCTCCAGACCAGCGCCCCCGGTTCGGATGGCGCTAGGCTGAATCCTGGCCGCCTTCCGCATCTTCCATATGGTGAAATAATGCTCCCGAGAGCATGGCGCCTTCGTCGAATGCTGCACGCAGCAACTCCTCGTCACCCGCGCGCAACGTGCGCGCGAAGGCCTCCAGACGGGCGGCTACCTCGTCCAGCAGCTCGGCGTCACGGCTGCGTTGGGCCTCCAGGAGCGGCCGCCACATCGTCCAGCGGGCATTGGCCAGGCGCAAGGCACTCCGCAATCCCGGGCCGGCGGCCTCGCACACACCGGGCTCCTCGCGGTGCCGGCTCACGCAGTGCGCGAGCCCTAGCGCCAGTAACTGCGGCAGGTGGCTGGTAATCGCAACCGCGCGGTCGTGGCTCCGGGCCTCCATGGGGAGTGCGCGCGCACCCGTCTCCCCGATTAGCCGCAGCGCAATCGCATGCGCCGCACCGCTGCCCGGCTCGTAGATCCAGGTGCGGCCACGGAAGAGTTCCGCCTCCGCGAGACCGGCGCCACCCCCCTCCCGCCCGGCCATCGGGTGTGTGGCAACAAGCGTAGAGAGGCCGCGGCCGGCACGGAGCACCGGCTCTTGCAGCGATGCCACGTCCAGCACGAGCTCCGGCGGCTGGCGCAGCGCGACGAGCTCGGTCAACATGGCACAGACGGCATCGAGCGGCATCGCCAACACCAGCACTTGCGCCTCGCGGGCTTGGGCGGGCGTGACTACGGCATCGAGGGCTCCCCGCTCCAGCGCCGTCTTCAGTGCGCTCGGGTCACTGTCGGCGCCGGCTACCCAGTGGCCCGCGGCGCGCCAGGCTAAGCCGAGCGAAGCCCCGATGAGGCCGGTGCCGACGATCGCAATGCGCATCGCGGCGGCCGGGTCAGGCGGCGGAGCCCACGACCGGGAGCTCGCGCCCAAGAGCCTCGGCGATGGGGCCCACCGAGCGTACGATGGCGCCGAATTCGTCCGGCGTGATCGATTGCGGCCCGTCGGACTTGGCCTGCGCGGGGTTGGGATGGACCTCCAGCATCAGCCCATCGCCCCCCGCCGCCACGGCAGCGCGCGCCATCGGTGCGATCAAATCTCGGCGGCCGGTGCCGTGCGAGGGGTCGACGATTACCGGCAGGTGGGTGAGCAGGTGCACGAGCGGCACGGCGCTGAGATCGAGCGTATTGCGCGTGGCGGTCTCGAACGTGCGGATACCGCGCTCGCAGAGCACCACGTCGTGGTTGCCGCCGACGTAAATGTACTCCGCGGCCATGAGCCACTCTTCGATCGTGGCCGAGAGGCCACGTTTCAGTAGTACCGGCTTGCGCATGGCGCCAACTTCCCGCAAGAGGTTGAAGTTCTGCATGTTGCGCGCGCCGATCTGCAGCACGTCGGCATGGGTTGCCACCAGCTCCACGTCGCGAACATCCATCACTTCGGTGACGACCGCCAGACCGTACGCATCGGCGCAGGCGCGCAGGTACCGCAGCGCCTGCTCGCCCAAGCCTTGGAACGCATAGGGCGAGGTACGCGGCTTGAAGGCTCCACCGCGAAGAAAATTGGCACCGGCCTGCGCTACCGCACGCGCCGTCGTTTGGATCTGCTGCTCCGACTCCACGCTGCAAGGTCCGGCCATCAGGGCCAGTGCGGTGTCGCCGATCGTCGCGCCGTTGGCGCAACGCACGACCGTCGTTCCCTCTTTGCCCTCGCGGCTGACCATTTTGTACGGGCGCGAGATGGGCACCACGCGCTCGACCTCCTCGAGCTGTCCAAAGCGCTCGGCCAGCTCTTCCTTGTCGGTGGTAACGCCGACCACACCGATGATCGTGTGTTCGCTGCCCGCGGACACGTGTGCATCATACCCCGCTTCGCGCACCTCGGCGACAACGCGGGCGACGGCCTCTGACGGGAGGCCTGGCAGGAGCACCAGGATCATTGGGCGACCTCCGGATGGCTGATATCGGGTCGAAGAGCGACCGCGCCGTCGAGGTAGACGTGGCGGATCGCCTGCTGGGCGCGCTCGGTGTTCCAGTGGAGCAGGACGCGAATGCAGCGCGGCAAGCTCCCTGAAACGGGAATCTCCGTGGAGCAGAGCAATGGCACCTTCTCCCAGCCAAGCTTGCGCGCGGCCTCGGCGGGGAAGGTGGAGCGCAGATCCGGCGTTACCGTGAAGATCGCGCTGCAGATGTCCTCCGGGCGCAATTGGTTCTCGTGCGTGATGGTCTGGAGCAGCCGCGTCGTGGCGGCGAGGATCTCCACCGGATCGTCGTGCTCGACGGTGATGGCGCCGCGAATCCCCCGCGCGATCATCGCACCACCCCCCGCGCCAGTGCGCGCTCCCGGATCTCCTGTAGCGCCCGCAGCTCGCGCTCGGTGAGGTCGCGCGTCGTACCCAGTGGGAGATCGCCTAACGCGACCGGACCGAAGCGCACGCGCTCCAACGCCACGACCGGGTGCCCCACCGCGTCGAACATGCGGCGGACCTGCCGGTTTCGTCCCTCGTGAATAGAGACGTCCACCACCGACTCGTCGCGCCGTTGAGCGATCACGCGAATCTTAGCAGGGCGGGTCTTCGTTCCGTCGTCCAAAACGATGCCTCCGTCTCGCAGCCGCGCGAAGGCGGCGGTCTCCATTTGACCGCGCAGCGTCGCACGATACGTCTTCTCCACGCCGAAGCGCGGATGCGTCAACGCGTGTACCATCTCGCCGTCGTCGGTGAGGATCAGCAGCCCCGACGTGTCCCAGTCGAGCCGTCCGACGGGAACCAGCCGCCCCTTCGCGGCGGGAACAAAATCGGCCACCGTCGTGCGCCCTTGCGGGTCGTCGAGCGTCGTCACCACTTCGAGCGGTTTGTTCAGCGCGAGGTACGCGTGCTCCGCGCGCGGCGCGACGGCGTGACCCTCCACCTCCACCACGTCGCCCGCGGCGACACGTCGTCCCAAGTCCCGTACCACTGCGCCGTTGAGGTGAACGACGCCGCGAGCGATCAGACCGTCCGCGGCGCGCCGCGAGCAGACTCCGGCCTGCGCGATGTACCGGTTTAGACGCAGGTCCACAACTCAAGCCCCAGTACGGCGAGAGGCGAGCCGTGCGCTCGCCTCTCTTAGCCGGAGTGCAGCGAGCGCGCTATCGATCCTCATCGTACCCGCGAGAGAGCGAGAGCGCTTCCTTGGTGATGGTCTGGAGAAACTCTTCGTTGGTCCGAGTCTGCGCGAGCTTATCCAACACCAATTCAGTCATCTCCGACTCTTTGATGATGTTAAAGGCGCGGCGCAGCATCCAGATCTTGCGCAACTCCAGCTCGCCCAGCAGCAGCTCCTCGTGACGCGTGCTGGAGCGCTTGATGTCCACGGCCGGGAAGACGCGGGACTCCGCCAGCTTGCGATTGAGGTTGAGCTCCATGTTGCCGGTGCCTTTGAACTCCTCGAAGATCACGTCGTCCATCTTCGAGCCGGTATCCACGAGCGCCGTGCCGATGATCGTCAGCGAGCCGCCTTCTTCGATCTTGCGAGCGGCACCGAAGAAGCGCTTGGGTTTGTGGAGCGCCGCAGTATCGAGTCCGCCCGAAAGCGTGCGCCCTGAGGTTGGGATGACCTGGTTGTAGGCACGCGCCAGGCGCGTGATCGAGTCCAGCAGGATCACGACGTCCTTGCCCATCTCGACCAAGCGCTTCGCGCGCTCCATGGTCAACTCAGCGACGGCGGTGTGATTCTCCGGATGCTCGTCGAAGGTCGACGCCACGACCTCGCCGTCGATCGAACGGCGCATGTCCGTAACCTCCTCGGGCCGCTCGTCGACGAGCAGTGCGATGAGGACGGCGTCGGGATGGTTGATGGAGAGGGAATTGGCGATGTTCTTCAGGAGTGTCGTCTTACCAGCCTTGGGCGGCGAGACGATCAGCGCGCGCTGGCCCTTACCGATTGGACAGAAGAGATCGATGATGCGCGTGGAGAGCTGCGTGGCGCGAACTTCGAGCTTGTAGCGCTCCTGCGGATAGATCGGCGTGAGCTTGTCGAAGTTGGGGCGCTGCCGTACCGCTTCCGGATCGAGGCCGTTGATCGCGTCGACCTTGATGAGCCCGTAGTACTTCTCGCCCTCCTTGGGGCGGCGCACCTGGCCGGCCACGTGGTCGCCGCGGCGCAGCTCGAAGCGCCGGACCTGCGACTGACTGACATAGATGTCGTCCGTACCTGGCAGGTAGTTCTCGCGGCGTAGAAAGCCGTAGCCCTCCGGCAGGACATCAAGGATGCCCTCCGCCAGCTCCAGGCCCGAGCGCTGCGCTTGGACCTCGAGAATCTTGGGGATCAGCTCTTCTTTCTTAAGCTTCACCGGGCTTGCGATCTCGAAACTCTTCGCTAGTTCGTTGAGCTCGGTCTTTGATTTCTCCGCGAGCTGAGCGGCGGTCAGCAGTTGCGCCGCGCTCTCCTGGTACTCGCGTTCGAGTTGGGCGAGCTGCCCATGCTCGCTGATCTTGTGCCGGTTGCGTGAACGCGAACGCCGGCGCCGACCGCCGCCTGAACGGCCAATGTCCTGTGGGCGCGTATCGACTTGCAGTGGTGTTCTCTCTCGTGTCGATGAGTGATCAATGGACGCGGTGGAAACGCTCCGAGCAGGCGCGTTGCGCGCCTAGAGCGGCGAGGATTGGACCCTCAACCGGGAACGGACCGCTTTTTCTATGCTTGTGGGGCCGACGCCGGGGTTCAGAGAGCCGACCGACGTCCCAGCCACTATACCATAGCCCTCAAGCGAGGTAAAGGGGACGAGACGAAGCGCGAACCCGCGAGGGTGAAGCGCAGCGGCAGATCCTTTGCGGACGAGATGCCGACGCGGGGCGAGGCCACGACACGCGCGGCGAGGCCAGGATCGTAGAGACAGATCCGGCGCCTGGGGCCGACCGCCGCGCCGTTGTCGTCGCCGGCGATAGCCAGCGCCTGTGCGAGCCGCCCGGGGCCGCGCGCAAGATCGCGCAGCGGCTGTCCCGCGCGCCGCGCCTGCATGACGTCGATGCCGGCGAGCGGCTCGAGCGCTCGCAACAAGACCGCAGCCCCCGTCCCGGCCGCTTCGCTGGTAAGGTTGAGGCACCAGTGATTACCATAGATGAAGTACACGTAGGCGTGGAACGGCGGCCCGAACATCGCGGCATTACGCGGGGTTTGGCCGCGATAGGCGTGCGAAGCGGGATCGCTCTCGGGTAAGTACGCCTCGACTTCGACGATCCGCCCGCCCACGATCCCCTCACGCGAGCGCACGCCCAGCGAAAGTCCGACGAGTGCGCGTGCCAGCGCCTCCGTCTCTATCGGGAGATCTGCGACGCGCAACGGCGTGCCTAGCGTCGAGTGACTGCGGTGCATCATCCCGCCGTGCGAGTCCTTACGCGGAGCGGCGATACCCAGCCGTCCCTCGCAGTGCCAGCAGAGCCGCAGGCTCTGCCGCTCCCACGCGTGCCTCCGCGAATCGATTGAGCGCGCAACCCAATGTGATGTACGGCACAACCAACGAACTCGGCAGCCGGCGCCTCGTCACCACGTCCTCCGCCAACTCGCGCTCCGGTCCCAGCAACTCCACACGGCGCAGGCCCTTGTCCGCCAACCGCAACGCCAACGCCGTTGCCGCCGCGTAGGCGGCGATGCGCCCGTCCAAGTCGGAGCCGGGGCGGTACGAGAACCCAACTCGCAGCCGCTCCAACTCGAGCGGACCCTGGCTCAACCTGGCGACGAGTGTACCCCGCCCGTTGCCGGTGCTGTAGGTATAAGTCGCGCGGACCACGTTTCGCGGATCTGCGGTCGGCATCGTTGCGCTCCTCTGCCAACAGCATAAACGAACATGCGTTCGATGTCAACTGGCGGGCGCGAGCGGCTCGCGCCGCAGTTCGCGATAGAGGCGCTCGATGCGTTGCGCGATGCGCTCTAGCTCGTAGTCCGCGGCAATACGGAGCCCCGCCTCGCGCCTGCGGGCTCCCTCCCCAGCGGCGCCGGTCACGCCGCGCACGGCCTCTGCCAACGCACCGGGATCGCTAGGGCAGAGTCGCGCAGCCCCACTCGTGACTTCA
>SCRI01000077.1 GCA_004298675.1 bacterium
CGGCCGCGCCGCAGCCGCGCGCGAGCGGGCATCCTAGCTCGGGCTCCGGCGGCGATGCCGCGCAAGTGGAGCGCACCGCCAAGGTTTGGGACCAGATGGATCCGGAGGCGGCCGCCAAGATCGCGCAGCGCCTTCCCGATGTCTACGTGGCGCGCGTCTTCGCGCAGATGGATCCGGATCAGGTCGCAGAGATCCTCGGGAGCCTGCCCGCGAAGACGGCTGCACGCCTCACCACCACCCGCGCCAACGCCGCCCCGGCACGCTAACGCGCCGCCCCGCTGGAGTTTCCAGCGGCGTTTGCCGATGACGGAAGTGGAAGCTTTTATGGAAAGGAGGTGAAATTTTGGTTCTTCCAATCGTAACCCCACCCGCACGTGCCGGCGCGCGCGCGCCGCTCGGTGGGCCTGCGACTCCGGCCGCCGGTGCGGCGGGTGACGACGCCTTTGCGGCGCTCTTTGCCCGGCATTGGTCCGGTGCCGCCAAGCCTGCCGCGACGAACGCCGCGGACTCCTCCGCGCTCAGTCAATTGGAGAGTCTCTTGGGCGGCATGTTGCAGCAGCCGCCTCCGGCACTCACCGCGGTCCTCGATCGCGTGCAGTCGGCGCTCGGGGCGCCCCCCACAACGGGGACGCACGCGAGCATGGACTCGATCGCGAGCCGTATCGATACGCTCCTCGCAGCGGGTTCCTCGACCGCAGGCATCGAGAGCACGGTGGCTCAGACGCTGGCGCAGGCCTTCGCGGAGCTCTCGACGTCGTCGGGGGCCGCCGTCGAGCGGTCCTTCGTTGCGCGCCTGCGCGGCGCGGTAGAAGCGGTGCTTTCGGCTCCGCCAACTGCTGCGCGTGCACTCGGGCCGCCTGCATCCGGTCCACCGGGCAACGGCCCCCCGGCCACGCAGGCCACGGCCCTCGCCCAGCGGATCGCACAAACGGCGGCCGCGCTGGTGGTGGGAACGGACTCAGGAGAGACGGGGCAGCAGTTTCGAAATCTGGCGAGCACCTTGGACCCCTCGGGGAGAGGACTCCCAGCCCCGCAGCAGCAGACGGCCGGCGATGTTTCGCCGCTCGCCGCTTCGTCGTCTCCGGCCCTTCCCAAATCCGCCGTACCCGCTGTGCTGCCGGTGCTCCGGCCCCCTTCGTCCGCGACGGGGCTGCCGGTCCGCATCGACCCGCAGCTCGCCTCGCTGGTCTCCCTGCTTGCGTTCGCGCGCGCGGGAGATGGAGCTAGCCAACCGCACGGCACGCCCCAGCAGGGGCGTTCTCCGGCGGCTACATGGCTCGCAGCGATCGCGGCCGTGCAGCAAACCGGGGGCGGCGCAGGCGCGACGACAGCGGCCACCGCCGGTGCGGCGCAGCAGACACCGGCTGCTTCGATCGATCGCTACCAGGTGATCGATCAGGTGGTCCGCGCGATGTCCATTCGCCCCTCCGACGGGACGACGACGTTACGCTTGCACCTCGTGCCCGACTCGCTCGGCGACGTGAGCGTCAAGCTTGTCGTGGGCCCGAACGGCGTGAGCGCGTCGTTCACGGCGGCGACACCGGCCGCGGGCGCGGCGCTCCAGCAAGGCGCCGATCAACTCGGCCGGGCCTTCGCGGGGCAAGGTCTACAACTCCAGCAGTTCTCGGTCAACGTCGGTGCCGATCCAGGCGGCGGGTTCGCCTACCGGCAGCCGCCGTCGTTCCACGCTCCGTTCTCTCGCCGCGGCGGGTCAATGGGCGCGCAGGACGACGAGGGAGTTCTGGCCGCGATTCCGTCGTTCGGTCCGCCGGCGGCGGCGCGTCCGCTTGGATACCTCGACTATCTCGTGTAGGAGAGAGAGATGACAACCACTAGCGTCAACGGGGCGGCGGGTTCGGCCTTACCGATCGACTCGCTCGTCAATCAGTCGGCCCCGCAGACAACCGGAAACAGCACCTTGGGGGAGCACGACTTCCTCACGTTGCTGACCACGCAACTCCGGAACCAAAACCCGCTCCAGCCGATGGACGAGACGCAATCGATCGCGGAGTTGGCGCAGTTCTCCCAGTTACAGGAGACGACCAATCTCGCCAACTCGTTCCAGAACTTCCAGTCGTCCTTCTCCGTGACGCAGTTCGCCGGGTTCATCGGCAAGCCGGTCACGGTGGAGACCTCGACGGGGGGGCAGAGCGGAGGCTCGCTGGTCTCCGGTAACGTCGGCAAGATCATCGTGCAGAACGGGCAGCCGTACTTCACGCTGACCGATGGCCAGGGTAACGTCATGACCGACAGCAGCGGGAATCCCGCGCTGTTCTCGCCGAGCCAGATCGTGACGGTTGGGTAGCGCGATGGATCCCAGGATCGCAGCGTCAGGCTCCGGGATCCAACCGGCGGGTCAGCCCGCACCGGCGCGTACGCCGGTGCAGATTCCGCCGGCCACGGGGCCCGCTTTTCGCGACGTTCTGCGGCAACAGCAACACGTTGCACCTGCGGGAGAGCCCCTGCGCTTCTCGGCGCATGCGCTCGAGCGCCTGCAGACACGTAAGATCGCCATCTCGGCCGACGACATGGCCCGGATGAATCAGATGGCCGACAAGGCCGCCCAGAAGGGCGCCAAGTCGTCCCTTTTCATGCTGCGCGACGTGGCGATGGTCGTCAGCATCAAGAACCGCGTGGTCATTACCGCGGTCGACGCGGATTCGATGAAGGAGAACGTCTTCACCAACATCGATTCGGCGGCGATCATCGGATAGCCGGCCGCGCCAGTACGGACGGTTTTATCACTCATCAGGCGGTGGACCTCGTAGAGGAAGCCGCCAACGCGGGCGACCAATCGACCCCGCGTTCCTCGAAAGGACGAACGACGCATGTTCGATTCGTTGTTCATCGGGGTGTCAGGACTGAACGCCTATCAGGCGGACATGAACGTCATCTCGAACAACATCGCGAACGTCGGTACCACGGGCTTCAAGTCCCAGGCGATGACGTTCCAAGACCTGCTCTACCAGAGCCTGCGCTTTGCTTCAGCTCCCACGCAAACCAATGGCGGCGTCAATCCGCAGGACCTGGGTCTGGGCGTCAAGGTCGGCTCGGTCGACACCGACTTCTCCCAGGGCGGCTTGCAGACGACGGGTATCAATACGGATCTCGCCGTCAACGGCAACGGTTTCTTCGTGTTGGCCAATAGCGACGGCAGCGGACGCCAGGTCTACACGCGCGACGGTGCCTTCACGCTCAGCTCCACCGGGACGCTGATCGATCCCAGCACCGGTCTAGCCGTACAGGGCTACGCGGCCAATGCTCAGGGGAAGATCACCCAGACGGGGACCCCGTCGGCGATCACCGTTCCGCTGGGTCTGGCCATGCAGGCGCAGCAGACCAACAACCTCTACCTGGGCGGCAACAGTGACGCCAGCCAATATGCCGCGACGGCCTCGGGCAACAATTCGCAGGCGGCCGCCGCGGGCGCGGGTGTCAACACCGTGGGCGTGCCCGGGCCGACCGCCGCGAAGAAAGTGCTGACCACGACGGTCTACGACTCGCTGGGAAACGCGCATCAGATCACGATTTCGCTCACCCCGCTGCCCCCGGCGGCGTACAGCGCCGGCGGCGCCGCGTACGGTACGATCGACCCGGTGACCTCGAACGTCTCCGGTACCTCGACGTACATCGCCGGGGCCATGCCGGCGACGGTCACCAACACGGCGTCGGGATCGGGTGCCGTGAAGCCGGCAACGCGCTTTGCGTACACGATCTCGGCGGTCGACGGCACCTCGGTCAGTCCCGCAGCCGGAGAGCAGACTCCCGGCGGTTACGTTTACTTCGACGCCAACGGCCAGTTCATCGGTGCCACCGGTGCCGCTCCCACCAACGAGCAGTTGACGGGCGTGGCCACCAATGCGGCGACGTTGAACGCCAATGCCCCGATCAACGTGACCGACACCGTGGCGATGGCGGTCAATCTGTGGGGTCCGCCCAACAGTCCGCCCAGTCCCGGCGGCGTCACGCCCAATAATGCCGCCGCGCCGGCCACCATCAACCTCGATTGGACCAAGACCACCGGCCTGGCCTCCCCATACACGACCGCGGCCTTGACGCAGGACGGCTACCAAGCCGGCGTGCTCTCCAATATCTCGGTCAGTCAGGACGGGACGATTCAAGGCCAGTTCACCAACGGTCAAGTCAAGACGGTGGCGCAGGTGGCGGTGGCCACCTTTGCCAACGACGGCGGCCTGCAGCGCATCGGGAGCAACGAGTTCGTCTCGACCGCGAACTCGGGTCTGCCGATGGTCGGAGCAGCCAACACCGGCAACACCGGAGCGATCGTCTCCGGGGCGCTGGAGCAGTCCAACGTCTCGCTGGCCGATCAGTTCACGAAGATGATCGTGGCTCAGAACGCCTTCACGGCCAATAGCCGCACGATCGCGACCGCGGACCAGATGCAGCAGACGGTCGTCAACCTGCTGCCCGGCACCGGTTAACACTACTGTCCCCGGCTAGCGGTAAGGGGCTCCACCATGAGGGTGGGGCCCCTGCCGTTCTCCGCGTAGCGGCGCGCGGTATTTCTGCCGATACAAACAGGTGATGATCTCACTGCACCGCCTCAACGGACAGTCCATCGTCTTGAACGCCGATTTGATCGAGTACGTCGAGGCGACGCCGGATACGGTGGTGACGCTGACCAGCGGCAATAAGTTGCGCGTCCTGGAGACTCTGGACGAGGTTCAGCAACGGGTCATCGCCTATCAGCGCGCGATCCACGAGCCGGAATCGCCCCAGGACGGCCCCGACACCGCCGCGGCGCCGCGCTGAGCGCATGGAGACCGTCATGGAGAAGGCTTCGCTTTGGACGTAGCGACCGTAGTCGGCATCCTCGTTGCGTGGGGCTCGCTGGTACTCGCAGCGGCCATCGGCCACGTTGACGTCTCGATCATCTTTGCCCGCTACGAAGCCTTCCTGCTGGTCTTCGGCGGCAGCATCGGCGCCACGATGGTCTCCTTCCCCGTCAAGACCCTGCTGCACGGGCTAGGGGCGCTCCGGCTCGTCTTCGGGTCGGTCCGGCTGGAGGAGCGCGAGACGATCGCGACGCTGGTCTCATTCGCCGAGAAGGCGCGCCGTGAAGGACTGTTGGCGCTGGAGAACGAGGCCAACGAGCTCCAGGACGACTTCATGCGTAAGGGCATCCAGCTCGTGATCGACGGCCGCGACACCGACATCATCCGTAAGATCCTGGAAACGGAAGTCGGCTACGTGGAACAGCGCTACAAGAAGGCGGAGTCGGTCTGGGAGACGATGGGCGGATACTCGCCGACGCTTGGCATCATCGGAACCGTCTTGGGCCTGATCGCCATGCTCAAGAGCCTGGGCTCGCTGGGCGGAGATACGTCGAACGTCACTGGGACGATCGGCGTCGCCACGGCGCAGGCGTTCGTGGCGACGTTCTTCGGCATCTCGCTAGCCAATCTGCTCTGGCTTCCCTTCGCCGGTAAGATCCGCGAGCGCGGTCAGCAGATGCTGCTGCTGCGCGAGATCATGATCGAGGGCATCCTCGCCATCCAGGCCGGAGACAACCCGCGTCTGTTGGAGGAGAAGCTCCACGCCTTCCTCGACCCCGAGGAGCGCGAGATGGAAGTCGAGGCGGGCGGCAACGTTGGAGAGCTGGACGCGGCGCCGGCGAACTGACGAATGGCGCTGGCAACACAACCCCTCAAGAACGAAGAGTCACCGCGCTCGCGACGCCGCGCCAAAGGCGGGGGGGAGCAGCATCACGAGGCGGCCGGCATGATGCGCTGGCTGCTGACGTACGCGGACATGATCACGCTCTTGCTGGCGCTGTTCATTATCCTCTTCGCCATCTCGACCATCAGCTCGGTCAAGTTCAACCGTTTCGCCAAAGAGGTCAATGCGGGCTTCAACGGGCGGGAGTGGGTCAACCAGCCGCCCCGGGCCGGCCAGAAGAGCGACGCCAAAGGCGGGACAACGCCCTCGCAGCAGCAAATCGAACAGCAGTTGACGACCTTTCTCAAGGAGAAGCATCTCCAGAGCGAGGTGCGCTTGCGTGTGGAGCGGCGGGGCCTGGTGGTGAGCCTCTTGACGGACAAGGCGCTCTACCGCTCGGGTTCGGCCGATATCGATCCGAAGGTGCGGGAGATCTTGGACGAAGTGGCCGTCTATCTGCGGGAGACGAAGAACGATATCAGCGTGGAGGGGAACACCGACGACGTGCCGATCCACACGGCGGTCTATCCCACCAATTGGGAGCTCTCCACGACTCGCGCCACCAACGTCCTGCGCTACCTGGTCGAGCGCGATCATATCGGTCCAGCCCGTATCTCGGCGGCAGGCTATGGAGAGTTCCGTCCGCTGGTCGCCAATGACTCGCCGGAGCACCGGCAGATCAATCGCCGCGTGGACATCGTATTGCTCAGCGATCGGGCCACGGCGCAAGTGAAGCGTTTGGGAGAGTAACATGTCGATGCTCTCACAAGAGGAAATCGACGCGCTGGTCAACCAACTGGCGGCGCCGGAGACCCAAGAGAAGACGGAGACGAAGCGTGTCAAGAGCTTCGACTTCCGTTTCAATAAGCGTCTGGAGAAGTTCACCACCAACCATCTGCACACGCTGCGGACGCTCCACGACAACTATACGCGTCTGCTGAACAACGCGCTCTCGGTCTATTTGCGGACGCGCGTCGAGGCCACGATCGTCGGTATCGAGCAGATCTCGTACGGCGATTTCATCGCCTCCATCGGCGTGCCGTCGATCCTCTCAATCTACTCCATGGACCCGCTCCCGGGCAGCGGCATCGTGCAGCTCGACCTGAATCTGACGTTTTCGATCATCGACCGGCTGCTGGGCGGGCCGGGTTGGCTGCCGCAGAAGCTGCGCGATCTGACCGATATCGAGCGCACGCTGATGCAGCGCTTCATGGCGCGCGTGCTCTCGAGCTACCGCGAGGCCTGGAGCCACTTCCTTACGCTCTCGTTACGCATCGAGGCCTTAGACTCCAACCCCCAGTTCATCCCGCGCATCATCCCGCTCGATCAGATGATTGCCTACGTCTCGTGCGAGCTGAAGATCGGCGAGATGACCGGCATCATGAACTTCTGCCTACCCTACCTCGTGCTGCAGTCGATCGCGGCGCAGCTCTCCGAGTTTCAGTGGTCGGGTAGCGTGATGACCGGACGCGGCATGACCGAGGAAGACGTGGCTGCGCTGGCGCGCAACGTGGAGCGCGCAGAGGTGAGCGTCGCGGTGGAGCTGGGACGGACTGAGGTGGCGCTGCGGGAGCTGATCGAGCTGGCCGTCGGAGACGTCGTGCTCTTCGACGTTCCCACGACCCAGCCGTTGGTGGCGCGCGTGAACGAGCACGACAAGTTCCGCGTCTTCGTGGGGGCCAATCGCGACAAGTACGCGGCGCAGGTGGAATCGATCGTCTGGGCCGAGGAGTAGTGAGATCGTGGCAGATTCCAATCCGCAGTTAAAGGCGCTGGCGACCGCGATGAGCCGCGCCGGTGCCGAGGCGCTGGGAGCCCTGGTGGACCGGCCGGTGCGCGCGGGCGAGCCGGCCGCTACCGAGTCCCCGGATTCCATCCGCCTGGACTCCGAACACGTCGTGACGGCGGCAACGGTGCCCGCGCTGGGAAGCGCGCTCGTGCTGCGCTTCTCCAAGCTCGGCTTGGCGCGCTGCGTTGACGTGATGGTCGGGGGGAGCGGCGAAATCTCGGGCGAGATCCCGGCGATGCAGCTCTCGATCGTCTCCGAGACGGCGGGGCAGTTGGCTTCGGCCATGGCCGGAGCGTTGGCGGAGGAGATCGGCCTCTCCGCCAATGGGACGGCTTCCAGCGTGGTGGAGGACGCCGGGGAGCTTCCGCCCCCGCCCTATCACTCGTTTGCCATTGCCTTGGAGATCGAGGGCCTGGAGGCAGGCTCGTTCTCGATCGACATGCCGGCGCTGCTGGCGAACAAGGTAACGGAGCACGCCGCCAGCCGCTTCCAACAGCAGGCCAGCCCACAGGTGCGCGAGCAGGCACGCAGCAGCGTGCAGGCCAAGCCGGCCGCGTTCGCGGCGATGTCGCCGACGCCGCTAGGGACTCCCGCGGCGGGCTCCGCCAACCTCGACCTGGTGCACGACATTCCGCTGCAGATTTCGGCCGTTCTCGGCCGCGCGCGGATGCCGCTGCGCGAGGTGGTCTCGCTCCAACCCGGCAACGTCTTCGAGCTGGAGAAGAGTAACGCCGAGCCGATCGACCTCTACGTCAACAATATCTTGATCGCGCGTGGCGAGGTGGTGGTCGTGGACGATAAGTTCGCAGTGAAGATCTCCGAGCTGAACCCGGGCGATCGCGTCTAAACCGGCCGGCGATGAACGCGAGTCTGATCGGGCAGTACGTCTATGCGGTCGTCGTCATCGTCGTGTTGTTGGCGGCGCTCAGCTGGCTGGTGGCGCAACTTTCGCGCCGCCGCATGCTGATCTCCACCGGGCGGCGGCTGGTGGGCGTGGTCGAGTCGACGCAGCTCACCCACCAGAATTGGGTCTCGGTGGTGAAGGTGACCGATCGCTACTATCTGCTGGGCAGCGGTCAGGGCGGCGTCTCGCTGGTCTGCGAGATTCCCCCGGAGGCCGTGGAGCCGTGGCTGGAAGAGCAGCGCCGCATCGCGCAGCAGCAGGCGCAAACCGTCAGCGGCATGTGGCGGCGGGTGCTGCGCAGATGAGGACGGCTCCGCTCCGCCTGGTCTGGTTTGCCGCCTGCGCCCTCGCAGGCTTCGTCTTGCTGTGCTGCGGCATCGCGGCCGCGCAGCAGGCCGCGGTGCCCGTGCCGGTTCCCCACATCGACCTCGGAATCGGGCGCTCGACCAAGCCGCAGGACGTGGCGCTCTCCCTGCAGATCCTGCTGCTGCTCACGGTGCTCTCGCTGGCGCCGACGCTGCTGGTGCTTTTGACGTCGTTCACGCGCATCATCGTGGTGCTCTCGTTCGTGCGCACGGCGCTGGGCACGCAACAGATGCCGCCCAACCAGATCCTCGTGGGTTTGGCTCTGCTCTTGACGTTCTTCGTCATGAAGCCGGTCATCAACCAAGTCAACACGCAGGCACTGCAACCGTATCTCTCGCAGAAGATCTCGCAGGGCGTTGCGCTCGACCGTGCCGCCAAGCCCTTGCGCGCCTTCATGTTCAAGCAAACGCGGGAGAAGGATCTCGACCTTTTCTACTTTCTCTCCAAGGAGCCGCGGCCGCGCACGCGCGCCGACGTGCCCACCTACGTACTGGTCCCGGCCTATGTGATCTCCGAGCTGAAGACCGCCTTTGAGATCGGTTTCGCGATCTACGTGCCGTTCATCGTCATCGACATGGCCGTGGCCTCGATTTTGATGTCGATGGGCATGATGATGCTGCCCCCGGTCATCATCTCGCTGCCGTTCAAGATTCTCGTCTTCGTGCTCGTGGACGGCTGGAATCTCATCGTGCATGCGCTCTTCGTGAGCTTCACCACATGACGTATGCCGATGCCATCGCGATCGGGCGCGAAGCGATGTGGGTGGTGCTGCTGATCACGGGACCCGCGCTCGTGATCGGACTCGTGGTGGGCTTGGTGATCTCGATCTTTCAGGCCGTCACACAGATCCAAGAACCAACGCTGACCTTCATCCCGAAGATCCTGGCCGTCGGGATCGCCATTCTCCTTTTCGGTCCCTTCATGCTGGCCGTGATGACGGACTTCACGATCAACATCATCAACAACATCGGGATGTTCATCCGATGACCAGCGTCTTCGGAATTCCGCCGGGGACTTTCGAGACGTTCCTGCTGGTCTTCGTCCGCACGGCCGTGACGCTCTCGCTGATTCCCGTCATCGGCGGGCCGCAGTTTCCGCTGCAGGCGAAGATCGCGCTGGCGGGGACGATCGCCTTCCTGGTCTTCAAGACGATGCACCCGCTGGTGCCGCTGCCCTCGCTCTACGCGCTGGCGGGCGCGGTGCTGGCGCAGGTGCTGATTGGCGTCGTCATCGGGTACATCGCGTTTCTCGTGTTCATGGCCGTGCAGTTCGCGGGCGAGATCGTCGATCTGCAGATCGGCTTCTCCATCGTCAACGTCGTCAACCCGCTCTCGCAGCAGCAGGTCTCGGTGATCGGCCAGTTCGAGCTGATCGTGGCCTCGCTGCTCTACCTAGCCACGGACAGCCATCTGCTGATGATCGCGGGGTTGGCGGATTCGTTCAAGACCGTGCCGCTGCCGTACGTTGCGTTCAGCGGCGGGATGCAGCAAGACCTCGGCGTCTTCATCGGTCAGAGCTTTCTGTTGGCGATCAAGATCGCCGCGCCCGTCGCGGCCGCGCTCTTCGTCACGAACCTGGCGCTAGGGCTCATGGCGCGCGTGGCGCCGCAGATCAACGTCTTCATCGTGGGCTTTCCGCTGCAGATCGGCGTGGGCTTGATCATGGTGGCGTTGACCCTGCCGCTGCTGGGCTACCTGTTGCCGCCCGCGTTCAGCGGCATTCCCCAACAGGTTCAAACCACGCTCTCCACCATGCGGGCCTCGCCCGCGCCGGCCGCGCCGTAGGATCCCGCGACGATGCCGCGCGACGATCAAACCGAACGAGCAACCCCGAAACGCCGCGGCGAGGCCCGTGAAAAGGGGCAGGTCGCCCGTAGTCCCGACCTCTCTTCGGCGGCGGTGTTTCTGGCGCTGGTGATCGTGCTGCACCTCTATTTCACGCGCTCGATGGCGGCCTTCGGCAGCCTGGTGCGCCTGCAATTCGGTGCCGCGGCTGGCCTGGGCGATCCCACGATCGCCTCGGTGTGGCGGCTTTTCCTGGAGGCCGGGGTGGTGCTCGGGCCGCTCATGCTGATGGTGCTGGCGGTGGCGATGGTGGTGGGGGTGGCGGCCAACGTGGCGCAGCTGGGGTTGCTCTTCAGCGGGCAGGTTCTGGTGCCGCAGTTCTCGCGCATCAACCCTCTCACGGGCTTCCAGCGGCTCTTCTCGCGCACCGTCGCCGTGAATCTGCTCAAGCAGGCACTGAAGCTGTTGGCGGTGGGGCTGCTGGTATGGGGGAGTCTCTACGGCCAGCTCGACCGCTTCGCAGCCCTGGGGCAGATGTCACCGCAGGAGGTCCTCAACTTCATGGAGGGGCTGGCTTACGGCATCGGCTGGCGTTTCGGGGTCCTGCTGCTCGTGCTCGGTTTCGCCGATTATGCCTATCAGAGGTGGGAGTTCGAGCGCAACATCATGATGACCAAACAGGAGGTCAAGGATGAGGCTCGGCAGTCCGAGGGCGACCCGCTGATCAGAGGCAGGCTTCGTCAGAAGATGCGGGAGACGTCCCGCCGCCGGATGATGGCGGCGGTGCCCAAGGCCACCGTGGTGGTGACCAATCCCACCCACTTCGCGGTGGCGCTGATGTGGGACGAGATCAAAATGGACGCCCCCGTGGTCAGTGCGAAGGGGGCGGATCTGCTGGCCAAACGGATCAAGGAGATCGCCGCCGAGCACGGGGTTCCGGTGATGGAGAATCCGCCGTTGGCGCGTCAACTCTACGACAAAGTCCCGCTCGATCAGCCGATTCCGCCGAATCTTTACACGGCGGTGGCGGAGGTCATCGCCTTCGTCTACAAGCTCAAACACAGGACGATTGCGTGACGTGCAAAGCGTAAGGGAGAGGGCGCGCTGATGGCCGCACAGGCCCGGCCCCAAGGCATTTTGGCCGTAATTACCGCCAACGCTCACTTCGTGGTGGCGGCGGCGGTGGTCATGCTCGTCATCTTGATGATCGTGCCGGTGCCGCCGCCCCTGCTGGACGTGCTGCTCTCGCTGAACATCGGCGCGGCGCTGCTGATCCTGCTGATCAGCATGTACACGGAGAACGCGCTGAACTTCAGCGTCTTCCCCACCCTGCTGCTGGTGGTCACCCTCTACCGGCTCTCGCTGAACATCACCGGCACCCGTCTGATCCTGCTGCACGGCTACGCCGGGCAGGTGATCGAGACGTTCGGCAACTTCGTGGTGGGCGGCAACTACGCCGTCGGTGTGGTGATCTTCGCGATCCTGATCATCATCCAGTTCGTCGTGATCACCAACGGCGCCACGCGCGTGGCCGAAGTGGCGGCGCGCTTCACCTTGGACGCCATGCCCGGCAAGCAGCTGGCGATCGACGCCGACCTCAACGCGGGCCTGATCACGGAGGGCGAGGCGCGCCAGCGGCGCAAGGACATCCAGCGCAACGCTGATTTTTACGGCGCCATGGACGGTGCCTCGAAGTTCGTGCGCGGCGACGCCATCGCGGCCATCATCATCGTCTTCGTCAATATTTTGGGCGGCTTCGTGGTGGGGATCGCGCAGCAGCACCTCGACATTCTCCAGGCGCTGCAGCGCTTCACGCTCTTGACGGTGGGTGAGGGCATCGTCACCCAGATCCCGGCGCTGCTGGTCTCCACGGCTACCGGCATCGTCGTGACGCGCGCGGCCTCCGAGGGCAGTTTCGGCGACGAGTTGCTCACCCAGATCACCCAGCGCGCCCAACCCCTGCTGATCGGCTCGGCCCTGCTGGTGCTGATGGCGCTGCTGGGACTGCCCAAGATTCCGATGCTGCTCATCGGCGGCCTCTTCTACGTAGCCTATCAGGCGGTGCGCGGGCGCGGTCCCGCACGCACGCTGCCGGGTTCCAAAGCCGATGGCGGCGGCGCGCTGGCAGCCGGAGCGGCGGCGCCGGTGCCTGCGAAGGCTGCCGAAAGCGTGGTCCCGCTGCTCTCGCTTGACCCCATGGAACTGGAGATTGGCTTCGGCTTGATCCCCCTGGTCGACGTGGAGCAGGGCGGTGATCTCTTGGAGCGCATCACCGCCATCCGCCGCCACGCCGCGCGCGAGCTGGGCATCGTGGTGCCACCGATTCGCGTGCGCGACAACCTCCAGCTCAAGCCCAGTGCCTACGTCGTCAAACTGTACGGCTTGGAGGTCTCGCGCGGTGAGTTGATGATCGGCCGGCTCTTGGCGATGAACCCCGGTACGGCAATCGAGCCCATCGAGGGAATCGCCACCGTCGAGCCCGCCTTCAACCTGCCGGCGTTGTGGATCGTCGAATCCAGCCGCGGCCCGGCCGAGATGGCCGGCTATACCGTCATCGACCCTACCAGCGTCGTGGCCACGCATCTGACGGAGATTATCAAGGCGCACTCGGCCGATCTGCTGGGACGTCAGGAGACCAGCGCCCTACTCGACAACGTCAAGCAGCATTATCCGGTGGTCGTGGAGGAGCTGGTACCGTCGCTGCTGAGCGTGGGCGAGATTCAACGCGTGCTGCAGAGCCTGTTGCGCGAGCGCATCCCCATTCGCAACCTCTTGCTGATCCTGGAGGCTCTCGCCGACGCGGCGCGTCAGTCGAAGGACGTCGATTACCTGGGCGAGCGGGTCCGCTCGGCTTTGGCGCGCCACATCTGCGCCGAGTACGCCGAGGACGGCCTGCTTTCGGTGATCACCGTCGACCCGCGGCTGGAGGCGCTGCTTACCGAGGCCGTGCGCCGCGGAGAGGACGCCTACGCGGTGCTCGATCCGCAGACCATCGCGCGCATCTATGCCTCGCTCACCGAGCAGATCCAGGCCGCCGCCTCGGCGGGGCTTCATCCCATCGTGCTGTGCTCGCCCTCCGTGCGGCTGGCACTCAAACGGTTGACGGAGCGTGCGGCGCCGCAGTTGGTCGTGCTATCGTACAGTGAGATCGTGCCTGGACTGCGTGTGGAGTCCATCGGCCAGATCACGCTCGAAGACGCCGCGGCGACGGCTTGACGGAGGTACCCTCACACAGGCATGAAACTGCTCCAAGCGCTGGGATTGAAACGCAAGGCGGAGTCCAACGTCAAGCCGCTGCTGCCTGCTCGCAACACCTGGGTGGACCTCCACTACGGGGCTAGCGCCGTCTTTCACGTGATTGTGGAGGAGATCGAGGAGGACGCCATCATCACCTCGCGTCCCGAGTCCGGGCGGCTGCGCTCCGGTACGGCGAGCAGTTTCGTCTACACCAACGCTCAGGGTAAGTTTCGTTTCGGCACCGTGCTCGTGGGCGAAGAGCCCGACGGGCGGCTGCGCTTTGCGCTGCCGCAGCGCATCACGAGCCTTGGCGGCGGTGCCAATCAGCGCTCCGCGGTGCGGCTCGACGCAACGGTGCAGGGGTTGTGGCGGATGGCGGCCGGAGGCAAAGGCGTGGGCCAGTACGGCAAAGCGGCGATCCGGGACATCTCGCGCGGCGGCGTTGCGCTGATCCTGCCTTCGCAGTTGCGCAAAGGGCAGGAGATCGAGGTGCAGCTTCCCCTCGGCGACGGGCCGCCGCTGCGGGTGCTCTGCGAAGTGAGGCGAATCGAGCCGATCGAGCGTTCCGGAAAGTTTTCGCACGGTGTGCGATTCCGCGCGCTGCGCTCCACCGAAGAGCGCGCGATTGCGGACTTCATCAACAAGCGTCAGGCCGATCTGCGGGCCCGAGGACTCGCGTAATCCGTCTCAAGTTCTTTGTAACGCAAACCGATACAACACGGAGGAACCCGGGCTTGTAAGGCACGGGAAGGCAGCGATGCGGGCGAAGCGCAGTATATCGACCCGGCGTGAATGCGCCGGGCTCTCTAGGGAGCAAATGGGATGAGCAAGAGGGTCCTCATCTGCGACGACGCGGTCGTCATGCGCATGATGATCAAGGGCATCCTCTCCAAAAGCGGCTTCGAAGTCGTCGGTGAGGCGCAGAACGGCGCCGAGGCGGTGGACAAGTACAAGGAGCTCGGCCCCGATCTCGTCACGATGGACATGGTCATGCCCGAGATGGACGGCATCACGGCCGTCAAGCAGATCATCTCGCACGACCCCAATGCCAAGATCATCATGTGCACGTCGATGGGACAGCAGGCGTTGGTGGTCGAGGCGATTCAGGCCGGCGCGAAGTCGTTCATCACCAAGCCGTTCCAGCCACCGAAGATCCTCGAGACCATCAACAAGGTGTTGGCATAGGAGGGACCCCATGTCGACGTCGCTCAATTTGAGCGAGCTGCAGAAAGACGCCCTCAAGGAAGTGGGGAATATCGGTGCCGGACATGCGGCCACCGCGCTTTCGCAGTTGCTAAACACGACGATCAAGCTCACCGAGCCGCGCATCGACATTCTGAAGTTTCGCGAGCTCTCCAACCGCGTCGGTCACAATGACCGGATCGTCGCGGCGCTGCACATGTACGTGCGCGGTGAGGCGCCCGGGCAGATGCTCGTGCTGTTCGACCGCGAGAACGCTTTGGAGTTCGTCAACGCGTTCATCAAGCGCATCGTCGGAAACATTCAGATCTTCGATTCGATCATCGATTCCACGCTCAAGGAACTAGGGAACATCCTGGCGGGATCGTATCTGACGGCGCTGATCCAGCTGACGGGCATCAATTTGCTGCCGAGCGTGCCGACGCTCTCGTACGGCACCGTGCAGGCGGCATTCCGGACGCTGATGTCGGTACTGCCGGATCAGGACGTCTTTCTCGTGGAGAACGACTTCATCGATCCGCGCACGACGGTCTCGGGGCAGTTCATCCTGATTCCCGAGACGGGCTCGCTGCAGCCGCTGCTCCAAGTCTTCGGAGTGGAGTGATCGCCGATGCGGTACGGGTCCTTCCAGATCATTTTGGCGGCCTTCGAGGCGCGAGGAGCGACGCGTACTAATAATCGTACGCGAGCGACGAGCAACGACGAAGGGCGTCAA
>SCRI01000007.1 GCA_004298675.1 bacterium
CCTATGGGGGCGGATCCCCCGCCGCCGCTTCTACTGCTTCTATCCGATGGACAAGCGGCGCGGCGAACACGTGAACTGGTACGCGCTCTCGTACGAAGAGCGTCAGGCCCTGATGCGCGATCACGGCACGCTCGGCCGCTCCTATCACGGCCGCGTCGCGCAGGTGATCTCCGGGTCGACGGGCTTCGATGATTGGGAGTGGGGCGTGGACCTGTACGCCGACGATCCGCTGACGTTCAAGCATCTCATCTACGAGCTGCGTTTCGACCGCGCGAGCGCCCTCTACGCGGAGTTCGGCCCGTTCACCACCGGCGTCCAGTTCTCGGTCGACGAGTTGCCGGCTTTTCTCGAAGGCTCTGAGGTTCCAAGGCTGCTTCCCCAACCCGCCGCCGTCTGAGCGCGCAAACCCTCGTAGATGGCGGCGATCACGATGACGGCGAGTGCCGCACTCACCGTACCGTGCCTGCCCACGAGCGAGAACGTGTGCTCCAGCAAGAGGGCCAGCAGCGGCAGAGCCACGGCGTACTCCACGAGCCGGCGCGGTGCCAGCAACACGGAGGGGAATGCCCACAGGAGATACCAAGGATACACCGCGCCGCCGAGCGCGATGTACGACCAGCGCGCCCCATCCCAGAGCTGACGCCGCACGACGGCGAGCGCGATGCCCAACACCGCGATCGCCAGCAGCACGGCGTGCAGGGTAACGAAGCCTCTGAACGCGGCGGTGATGTGGGCGGCTGCGGGCGCGGCGTCAGCTCTCGTGACGCTCAGCAAGCTCGCAAAGTACGAGGGCCCCGCCCAGGCCGCATAGGCCACGAGCGTCAATCCCAGCAGCGCAACTCCCGCGGCCAGCCGCCTTGCCGGTACAGGCTCGTAGAAGAGCAGCAGCAGACCCAACGCGACCAGCGGCAATTTCACCAGGCCCGCGCAGACGATCAGAACCAACGCGACCAGCCGCCAGCCCTTACGATAGGACAAGAGCGCCGCCGCCACGAGCACGATGCCGCCCAGATCGTTGTGGGCGTCAACGACGAAGAGATCGTGGAGCGCGGGGTTGAGCGCGACGACGGCCACCGCACCCGGCGCGCGCGTGAGGGCGTAGACCAGGACGATCAACGCGACCAGCGCGATCACGTTGAATAGACGTATCGCCAACCACGCTTGGGCCAAGGTATGCACCCCGGAGAGCGCCACACGGATGCCTTCGAGCCACAGCGGTCCGTAAATACACGGTACCAGCGGCATACCCCAAATCTGATTGATCGCCGAGAACTCTCCCCGCAGCGCAACGGCCTCGGGAGCGTACGCAGCGTGCAGCGAGGGCAGCACGCCGTAGCCGATGTAGGCGTAGGCGTCGTTGCTCATCGCCGTGGACGAGCGTAGATCGATCAGCAGCATTGCGGCGAAGGCGAGCAGCAGCCCGCCGCGTGCGGCCACGCTCGGCGCGCCCGCGGCGAGCGAGCGATACAAGAGGTACAAGACGGCGCCCATGAGCAGCGCCAGCAGGACCAAACTCCACGCGGCGCCGTGCGCGAGCATGACGCCTTGCGGGATGACGTGCACGGGCAACTGCGCACCGTAGGCCAAGCGCTGCGCACTGGCGGTAACTTGGCCGGCGAACAGGCGCTCCTGCAACCAGTACAGCGCGACGAGGGCAAGACCCAGGGCCGGCACGGCGGCATCCCGACTCGCCACGAGCGCGGGCTTCATGGCCGCATTCTATCTGCGCGGCGGCAGCAAAGCCAGGGTCGTCGGCCTCAGCGCAGGGTGGCGGCCAGGCCCCTACCAGCGTCCTCCCGTGGCCTCGTCGACGCGCGCGATCAGCGCGTCGGGGCGCTCGCGATACTTCGCCCAGAGTGCGTGGGTGCGAACGATGTCCTCCAGCGTATCGGTCAAGACGGCGTTGACGGGCGTGGGAACACCCAGCGTCCTGCCCGCGCGTACAACTGCACCGTTGAGCGCCGTGACTTCAGAGCGCTGCCGCCCCGCGCGCAAGTCCGCCAAGAGCGAGGGCGGCTTCTCGCCGCGGGCGCCGGCCACGCGCGAGGCCAGCAGCAGCCGCGCCGCGGCGGACGGCAGCCGGAGCACCGCCGCCAGGGTCCGTACGGGGTAGCACGGGAGGTCGGTCAGCGCAATGCCCTGCCGGCGTATGACGCGCAACGCTTCGCGCAACGCGTGCACCTCGACGCGAAATGCTCCGGGGTGCTTCACGAGATTGGCCGGCAAGCTATCGAGGATGGCACAGGTGGCATTGGCCATCATGTTGATGAGCAGCTTCGACCACTTGAGGGCGCGGTAGTCCGCATACGAGCGTACCTGCAGCCCGGCGGCGCCGAAGGTGGCCAACAGCCAATTGATCGAGCCGCCGCCCACGGGGGCGATCCCCAAGCCGCCGCCTCCGGCTGCGTGCGCGCGTTCGCCGTCGAACTGCACGGGCACGGTCAGCGCCCCCGCGGCGACGGCGTCGGCGCCGAAGGCTTGTGCCAACTGCTCCTCGTTCCCGACGCCGTTCTGCACGCTGAGGATCGTTGCTGCCAGCGTCGCGCCCAGCGCGCGCCGCAGGGTGGCGACGGCACTGGGAGTATCGAACGCCTTCACCGCCACAAGCGCGAGATCGACGTTCTCGACCAGCGTCACCTCTTCGATGGCTCGCGGCGCGTAGAGCACCTCGCCGCCGTGACCGGAGAGAAGGTCGCCCAAATAGCGGCCAACGGCACCGGCCCCAACGACGTAGACCCTCATCGCCCCGTCGACCCAAAACCGGCGGCAGCACGTTCCGAGTCGGGCAACTCTTCGCACAGGCAAAACGTAGCGCGCGTCACGGGGGCCACGATCATCTGCGCGATGCGCTCGCCACGCCGCACCGTGAAGGGCTCGGCGCCGAAGTTCGCGAGGACCACACAGACCGGACCGCGATAGTCGGCATCGACCGTACCTGGACTGTTGAGCAGCGTGACGCCATGGCGCAACGCCAGGCCGCTGCGGGGACGGATCTGCGCCTCGTATCCGGGGGGCAGCGCCATAGCGAAGCCCGCGGGCACCAACGCCCGCGCCCCGGGCTGCAGGACGATCTCCGCGCCGATGGCGGCATAGAGGTCCGCACCGGCGGCGCCCTCGCTCATGTAGGTAGGCACCGGGAGCCCCTCACCCTCCGGCAGGATTCGAATCGAGACGTTCATGCCCGCCCCGTCTACGGCTTGAGGAGCTGCGAGAGCTCCTCCTGGAAAGACTCGACGTCGCGAAACGCACGGTACACGCTGGCGTAACGAATGTAGGCGACCTTGTCGAGGTCCTTGAGGGCCTCCATGATCTTCTCCCCCACCATCGAGGTGGGGACCTCGGTCTCCCCGCGCGCAAAGAGCTCGCGCTCGACCGCGGCGACGATCTCGTCGAACTGCGCCTCGGAAACCGGGCGCTTCTCGCAGGCCTTACGCAGGCCGACCAGCACCTTCTCGCGGCTGTACTGCTCCCGCCGCCCGTCCTTTTTGACGACGAACAGGCGCGGCGCCTCCATACGCTCGTAGGTCGTAAAGCGATGCTTGCAGGCTAGACACTCGCGGCGCCTGCGGACCACGGTTTCATCGTCGCGCGAGTCTACAACCCGCGTCTCGCTCTTTTGGCAGCTCGGACAGATCACGACCCTGCTCGCCTCGCCGTAGAGGCAGCCACGACCCCTAGTGGTGTATGAACAGTATAGCCACGAGCAGTTGCGCCGGTCAAACACCCGGGCGCGAATGATGGGGGCGAACCGTTGGTCCGCCCCCATGCGCCTGCGCCGATTAGCCGGCGCCGATCTTGAAGAGCTTGGTCCCGCACTCCGGGCATTTTCCCTGCGTGGCAGGGCGCCCGTTCTTCATCGTGATCTTCTCTTCGTTTTGCATCTGGCGCTTAGTTTTGCATTTCACGCAGTACGCTTCTGCCATGCATCCTCCAAAGGCTCGCCCGGGGCGAGGATCCGCCCCGCGTTGGCGCGCTTATTCCCTGGGAGCGGCCCGCGTCCTGGTCCGGACCTAGTTCAGCGAGAGCGGAATGCGGCGGAGGCGGGTGGGCGAAGGGGTGCCGAGCAGGCGGCCGACATAGCTGCGCAACCGGCGCTCCTCGCAGCGTTGGACCTCGGCCACGGTCCACAGTAGACGCCGATGGTGGCCGCGTAGTCGCCGGGCCTCGACGTCGGAGGCCGTCAGTATCGCCACCTCGACGCGTGCCAGTTCGTCGTGGAGGGCGGCAAGCAGGTCGTCCGTGCGTTGCTCCATGATCGCCTTCGAGTATACCGCCCGTCCTTCGCCGCAGACAAGCCTTTCCCACGGCTGCAACCCCGGCAGAGAGCCTGGGATGACGAGCGACCGATCTGCCGCCCTGCAAGCCCTGGCGGCCCTGGCGCGCCGGGGCGGCCCACGCGAGGCGCGCCGCGCCGCGGCCCATGGTGGCCCCCCAGTAGAGGCGCTGGCGCGCCTGGGGTTCGACCCCGCGCGCGAGCTGGAAGATCTGGGCATGGAGCTGGCGGATGCCGGGGTGGAGCTGCTGGATCCCGCCACCCTCCCAACTCTGGTGAGCCTCGCCGATCCGCCGGCGGTGCTCTTTGCGTGGGGCACGCCCCCGCCACAGCCGTGGAGCGGGGTGGCGATCGTCGGCACGCGTGCCGCCACCCCAGCGGGAAGCGCCCGCGCACACGCGATCGCGCGCGGGGTGGCTGCGGCCGGCGCCGTGGTGGTCTCCGGTCTGGCGCTGGGCATCGACGGCGCCGCCCATCGCGGCGCTCTGGCGGCAGGCGGGTGCACGATCGGAATCCTCGGCGGGGGCCACGGACGCTTCTTCCCGCTGGGAAACCGTACCCTGGCTTCCGAGATCGTCGCCGCCGGAGGCTGCATACTCTCGGAGTACCCGCCGCTGCAAGCGGCCTTCCCATTCCAGTTCCTCGAACGTAACCGCCTGGTGGCGGCCTTGGCGCGGGGTGTCGTCGTCGTGGAGTCGGGGCGGCGCGGCGGCGCCATCAATACCGCGGGCTGGGCCATGGAGATGGGGCGCGAGCTCTTCACGGTGCCTTGGGATGTCGAGCGCCCCAAAGGGGCAGGCTGTCTGCGCCTCTTACGCGAGGGCGCGCGCGCCGTGGGCGGCGCCGAGGACATCTGCGAAGACCTGGGGTTGACCGTACCGGTGCCGGTGCACCGGGCGCGGCGGCGGCTGGAGGCCATCGCCGGCGTCGCGGGCGGCCTCGCCACGCGCATCGTCGATGCCCTTGCCGGCGGAGAGCGTCTGATCGACGAGCTGGCCGAGCAGTGCGGGGCTCCGATCGGGCTGCTGCGCGGCGCGCTCTCGATCCTCGAGATCCACGGCGTGGTGGAGGATCGCGGTGGAGGGCGGGTCGCCCTGGTACAATAGCCAACGATCGCGCATGCGTGTGCTCGTGCTTGCCGTCGGCCGGATCAAAGAGCGCTACCTTGCGGCCGCCGTGGCGGACTTCGCTCACCGGCTCCGCCCCTATCTGCCGCTGGAGCTGACGGAGGTCGCGGCTGCCCACGGCGGCGATCCGGCGGCGGCGATGCAGGAGGAGGCCGAGCGCGTACTCGCGCGCCTGAACTCCGGTGACGTCGTCTGGCTCTTGGAGCGCGAGGGTCAAGAGTGGTCGAGCATGGAGCTGGCGCAACGGCTGGCGGAGGTGATGCACGGCGGTGCCGGACGCCTGGTGCTGGTGGTGGCGGGAACGTTTGGAGCCGGCGCCGCGCTGCGCGCGCGGGCGACGCAACAGTGGAGCCTCTCGCGTCTCACGCTGCTGCACGAATGGGCGCGCGCGTTGGCACTCGAGCAGCTCTACCGCGCCATGAAGATCCTGCGCAACGAGCCCTACCATCACTGACGGCGTTAGGCAGGGCGTGGCGGCGAAGCCTCGGAAACGGAGTTGCCAACCTTCAGGGCAGCGTAGATTCGCGCAACTAGTGAAAGCGGGAGCAGGTGCAGTCCATCCTTCAGAGACTCGAGCAGATCGTCGACGCGCGGCTGGAAGACGCCGTGCGCCGCGCCCGGCCCGGTCTCGACGGGGATCTGACGCTCCCGCCCGCCAGCTTCGCTCCCGCGCGCGACACGCGCTTCGGTGACTACTCCACCCCCGTGGTCATGCAGGCGGCAAAAGTCGCCCGTACCAACCCGCGCGCCGTGGGCGAGGAGGTACGCGCCGCGCTCGAAGAAGCGGTAACGGCCGACCACGAGCTAGCCGGCGCGGTCACCTCGATCACCCTGGCGGGGGCGGGCTTCCTCAACGTATCGATGGCCCAAGCGTACTGGCAATCGATCGTGGCGCAGGTGCTGCGCGAGGGCGCGGATTACGGACGCTGCCCGGCCGGCAATCGTACCATCAGCCTGGAGTTCGGCAGCGCCAATCCCACCGGGCCCGTGGTCGTGGTGCAGGGGCGCTCCACGGCGGCCGGCTCGACCCTGGCCAACATGCTGCGCTTCTGCGGTACTACCGTCACCGTCGAGTGGGTGCAGAACGATGCCGGAACGCAGACCGAGATGCTGGGGCGTTCGCTGTACGCGCGCTATCGCCAGCTCTGGGAGCCGGCGTATCCCTTGCCCGAGGACGGCTACCCCGGTGACTACCTGCTGCCGGTGGCGCAAGCCCTGCGCGAGCGCGACGGCGACCGCTGGCTGCGCGCCGCAGAGGCGGAGTGGCTCGAGCCGCTCGCGCTCTTCGCGCGCGACCAGATCGTCGCCGAGCAGCAGCGCGACATGCACGACTTTCACGTCGATTTCGACGTCTGGCAGTCCGAGCGCGAGCTGCACCGGCAGGGACGTGTCGAGCAGGCGCTGGAGACGTTGAAGGCCGCCGGACACTGCTACGAACGCGACGGCGCGCTCTGGTTCCACGCAACCGCCTTCGGCGACGACAAGGATCGCGTGCTGGTGCGCAGCGACGGACGCCCCACGTATTACGCCGGTGACATCGCCTACCATTGGGAAAAACTGCGCCGCGGCAACGAGCGCTTGATCGACATTTGGGGTCCCGATCACCACGGCTACATCCAGCGCATGAAAGCCGTCGTCGAGGCGTTGGGCCACAAGGGCGCCCTCGAGGTGCTGATCGCGCAGCAGGTCACGCTCAAGCGCGGTGAGGAGATCGTCTCCTCCTCCAAACGCCAAGGGCAAATCCTCACCCTGCGCGAGATCTTCGAAGAGGTAGGCGTTGACGCAGCGCGCTTCTTCTTTTTATCGCGCGCACTCGACTCACATCTCACCTTCGATCTCGACCTCGCCAAACAGCAGACTCAGGACAACCCGGTCTACTACGTGCAGTACGGTCACGCGCGCATCGCGAGCGTGCTGCGCAAAGCGCCGGCGCAGCTGCTCGCGCGCGCCGCGCAGGCGATGGATCTCACGCTCTTGACGCACCCGGCGGAGTTGGCACTGATCAAGCGCCTGGCGCAACTGGCCGATCGCACCGGCGCGGCGGCCCAGGCACGCGAGCCGCACCAGCTCACCGTGTACGCGCGCGAGCTAGCCACGGAGTTCCACCATTTCTATACCGAGTGCCAGATTCTCGGGGAGGATGCCGCGCTCTCGTCGGCGCGTTTGGCACTGTGTTTGGCGGCCAAGCGCGTCCTGGCGACGGCGCTATCGTTGATGGGAATCTCCGCGCCCGACGTCATGTGATGCGCTGGAGCCCAATCTTCAGCTTTCACCTCGCGCCGGATCTCGATGACGACTCCGTCACGCGCGCGGTAGAGGGCGCCTACCGTCCGTTCGCGCGCCTGCTGCTGCGCCGCCCGCTGCTGCGCGGCGGACTGGTGGTGGAGGCCGGCGTCAGCGAGCGCCTCTGGCGCGGCGGCCACGAGGACGTGATCATTGCGCTGCGCACGCTGGTGGAACGCGGCCAGCTCGAGCCCGTCGACACCGCGGCGTATGGCGCGCCGCTCCCACTGCTGCCGGAGGAGGAGATCCGCCGCCAACTCGCGCGCAACGCGTCCATCAACCGCACCTACTTCGGCCTCGCCTATCGCCCCACGGGCATCGTGGCGCGCGCCTACGCCGCCTCGCCGCTGCTGGCACGCGCCGCGCACGCCGAGGGCTATCGGTATCTGCTCTGCGATACGCGCGCGCTCGGCGCGGAGCGGCCCAGCGGAGCGCGTCTGCGCGCCCCGGTGGGGTTGGCGCTGCTGGGGTGCGATCGCGTACTGGCCGAGGCGCTCTCCGAACGCACGGCGCCGCGCGTGCAAGCGCTGCATGCGGCCTTCGCGCAGGCGGGCGACTATGGAGCGTGCATTCTCCCCGTCCGGCGCCTGTGCGCGGATCCGGCGCGAGTGCGCCGCCTGCTGGCGGCCGTCGAACGCTTCGCGCTGCTCTGCCGCCGCCCCAGCGAACTGCTGACCGATGCCGAGGGTACCGGCCGGCCGGCGGAGATCCGCGAGCCGGACGGTGGACCGTGGCTGCTTTGGCACGATCCGGAGAACGCCGTGCATCGCATGCAATGGCGCTTCATCGCGCACGCACTGCTCCTGGCCGCGCGCGATCCCAGCGGCCATCCGCACGCGCGCGAATGTCTCGACCGCGCGCTCTGCGCCGACTTCCTCGCGGCCGCGTCGCCGGCGCCGTTGTGGGATCCCGCGCGCATCGAGCGCGGTGCGGCGCTGCTCTTGGAGAGCGCCCTCGCAGCGATGGCCGGCGAAGAGGAGCAGGCGGAGGCGCGCTACTACGCGCTGGAGATCGGCGAACGCGCTAGGAGTTGCGCTCCCGGACCAGCAGCGGCGCGATGAAGAACATCCACAGCGTCTTGATCAGCGCGGCTACCGGGATCGCCAGCAGCAGCCCCCATAAGCCAAACAGCTCGCCCCCGGCGAAGACTGCGAAGATGATCGCGATGGGCGAGATTCCAACGTGCGCCGACATGACCTTGGGTACCAGCAGGTAGTCGCTGACGCGTGCCGTCAGGAAGACGACCAACGCCACCCAGCCGGCCATTGCACCGCCTTGCAGCGACCCCAAGAGCGCCCCTAACAGCAACGCCAACAGCGGCCCGATGTAGGGGATGGCGTAGAACGTGCCCGCGATCACGGCCACGAGCAGCGCATAGTTGAACCGCAAGAGCCACAGCGCCACGAACGTCAGCGCGCCCGTAGCCGCGCACAGGATGATCTGGCCGATGATGAAGCCGCCGAAGATGGCGGCGATCTCGTGAGCCAAACCGCGTGCCTCGGCGCGCCTGGACTGTGGGAAGAGGCTGTTGAAGCCCCCCAAGATCGCGCTTTCATGGACCAGCAGATAGTACGAGAGGATCAACGCGGTCACGCCGATGACCAATGCGTTGACGGTGTTCAGCACGAACGTGCCCAGTGAGGCCACCAAGCGCGAGATCAAGGTGCTGAGCTCGGACAGGGCGTGCCCTTGCAGATCGGAGAGCTCGGGCGGCAGCGGGAAGCGCCCCACGTGACTCTGCAACGCACGCTCGATGCCGGCCAAGGCACCCTGCATGTCAGTGAGATAGACCGGCGAGTTGGCGAAAACCAACTGCATCTGGAGGATCGCCTCCGGGATGACCACCACCAGCAGCAGCACCATCAGTGCCAACAGCGCCGCGTAGACGATGGCGATCGCCGCGCCGCGTGCGATGCGCCGCGAAAGCAATTCGACGACGGGGTGTACGCCGAACGCGACCAGCGTGGCCACCACGAAGACGGTCGCGGTTTTGGGGATGTGCAGCAGCACCGCCAACGCCAGCACGATCGCCACCACGACTGCGGCGGTGATGCCCCAGGTCCGCGCGAGCCGCTGCAGCGGCGCGCCTCCGCTCACAGGTCCTTGCATCGCACCGTCCGCTCGGTCGTGTAGTTGAGGGCGTCGTAAAGCTGGGTCGCCGCGACGTTTCCGGCGGTCACGACCAGGCCCATCTGACTCATGCCGCATCGTCGCGCCTCCGCCTCCGCGGCGGCCATGAGCGCGCGCGCGGCCCCACGCCGCCGCTGCTCGGGCTCAACCGCCACGTAAGCGACGTACCCTTCGGGAAGCCCCGTCACCTCGTGTGGAAAGTTGACCAAGAGCAAGAGGAATCCAACGGCCGAACCGGCCTCCTCCGCGATCAGCAACCGATGCTCGCGCGCGCGGCAGAAGGCGAAGAGACGCTCGACGTTTATGGCCAAGAGCGCGGGGGCGGCATCCCGCGCGGGCGGCACCTGATCGCCGGCGACGCGAATCGCCAAAGCGAGTGCCCAGGCCTCTTCGCCGGGGAGCGCCGCCCGTACCGTCACGCTGGGCTGGCCGCCGTCCACGACTCCAGCGCCTGCTCGAGCGCCTCGACGAAGAGCTCGTTCTCCTCCGGCGTGCCCACCGTCACGCGAATGTGCTGCGGCAGATGAAAGCTCGTGCCCGCGCGCACGATGACGCCGCGGCGCACCAGATCGAGATAGGCGCGATCGGCCGCTACCGGGAGATGCAGGCAGATAAAGTTGGCCGCGCTGCGGTAGGCCCAGAGGCCCAAACGCTCGATCTGCCCGTAGAGATAGGCCTTGCCGCGCTCGTTGTTCGCGCGCGTACGCTCCATGAACTCGTGATCCTCGAGCGCCGCCAGCGCCGCGCGCACGCTGGGCAGCGTCACGTTGAAGGGCACGTGGGCACGCGTCAGCCAGGTGCAGATGGCGGGGTCGCCCACGGCGTAGCCCAGGCGCACGGCGGCCAATCCATACAGTTTGGAAAGCGTGCGCAGCACGAGCATGTTGGGACGCACACCGAGGTCGAGCGTGGCATCGATGGCGTCCTCGTCGGCGAACTCCACGTAGGCCTGGTCCACCACCAGCAGCACCTCGGGCGGCAGCTCGTTTAGAAAGCGGCGGTAGGCTTCGCGGCTCACGCGCGTGCCGGTCGGGTTGTTGGGGTCGCACAGGATCACGATCTTGGTGCGCGGCGTGAGCGCGGTCAACATCGCGTTCAGATCGTGGACGCCGTCGCGTAGCGGGACCTCCACGGCGTTGGCGCCGAGCATCCGCGCGTCGTGGCGATAGAGCGAGAAGGTCTCCTTCGCACAGATCAGATCGTCTCCCGGCTCCACGATCAGCGTAAACAGATAGCGCAGCAGCTCGTTGCTGCCGTGGCCGAGCACGATCGACTCCGGCCCTACGCCGCAGCGCTCGCCCAGGCGCCGGCGCAACTCCAGGTTCACGTCGTCGGGATAGACGTTGAGCCGCTCGATCGAGCGCAGCGCTTCGAGCGCGCGCGGAGAGGTCCCCAGCGGATTTTCGTTGGAGGCGAGCTTGATCACGCGCTCCAAACCGAAGCGGCGGCGGACCTCCTCCACCGGCGTGCCTGGGACATACGGGGGAACCTCGCGCATAGCGGCGCGCACGAGCTGGTCGAACGGGTGCATGCGGCCCTCTTCGCTACTCGGCGACGAGCGTCATGCGCCAGCGCAGCGCGTCGGCCAAGCGCCCGGCATCGTCGAGCTCGCGCGCGTGCCGGTAGGCCGCGAGCGCGCCCTCACGATCCTCCATCAGACGGCGCGCGTCACCCAGTTCCAGCCAGCCGGCGGCGTCCAAATGTACCGCCGCCGGCTCCAAGAGCGCACGCGCCCGCCCCACCTCGCCGCGCTCGAGCAGCAGGCGCGCGCGCAGAGCGGCGTCGTCGCGATAGAGACTCGCATCGAACGCCTGCAAGGCCAGGCGCGTCAATCCGGCGCGCGCGGCCCAGACGCCGACCCACGCCGCCGCCAGCCTACGATCGCCGGTAGCGGTCAGCGCGCCCTCCTCACGCTCCAACTCCCGCGCCGCCCCCGCCGGATCGCCGCTCTGGGCGCGGTCGTACGCGCGCTCGAGCGCGCGCACCGCTAGCTGATGCGCCGTTGGCGCCGGCCAGCGCGGCAGCGTCGTGCTCACGACCTCGCGTAGCCGTTCCGGCGGTTGCCCGCGCCAGACCACGAGATACTCATTGCTGCCCCCCTCCAACGTGCGCCGGAAGTCCACGCGCGAGAGCACGTACCCGGGACCATAGAGCGGGTCGACCATCCACACGTCGCGGTCGTCGAGCCCCACCACCACCCGAAAATGCGGTGCGGTGTCGATCACGCTAGCAGTACCCGCGACGATCACCGGTCGCCCCTGCGCCAACTCGCGTGCGAGCAGCTCAAAGTGCGGGTCGGCAGCGCTAGCGAAGTAGATATGACGGACGTGGAAGTGCAGGGATGCGGCCTCTTCCGCCATACGCACCGTGAACGTGGAGTTCGTCATGCGGTTGTAGACGCGCGCAAAGATCGCGTCGTAGGCGATCGAGGGATCGTAGAACTGCAGTACGTCGGTCAACGCGGCGGGGCCGCAGTTTGCCGTCCACGCCGCCTCGGGCACGTTGGGGACCGTGCCGATGTAGATGCCGCCGGCGTGCGCCGGCGCGGCGGTCAGGAGCGCGCCGAGGAGAAGCGCGAACCCGGTTCCTGCAACGGCTCGCCGCGCATGCACAGCGGGCACTCCTCCGCGGGATAATCCTCGATCGGTAGATCCAAGAGGACTTCTGTAGGCCGTCCTAGCTCCACGGCGCCGCGGCGAACGATGGCACCCACGGCTACGACCACGGCACCGGCTTGCTCGACCACCCGGATCGTCTCACGCACCGAGAGCCCCGTGGTCATGACGTCTTCCACGACGGCTGCGCGCTGGCCGGGGCGCAGCGTGAAGCCGCGGCGTAGACAGGGCACGCCGTGCTCCTTCTCGACGAAGACGGCGAGCGTCCCCAACTGCCGCGCCACTTCGTAGCCCAAGACGATGCCGCCGACGGCAGCGCTGACGACGATCTCCGGATCGAAGCGGCGCAAGCGAGCCGCCAGCGCTTGGGCAATCGGCTCGACCGCTGCGGGATCTTCGAGGATGCGGAACTTCTGGACGAAGCGTCCGCTGTGCCGGCCACTAGAGAGCCGAAAATGACCGCTCAAGAGCGCGCCGCGGCGCTCGAGCTCCTCACGCAGATTGAGATCGGGCATCGTGGCCTGCGTTCGGCCTGCGGAGGGCGTCCTCCCGCCGCGGAGAATCGCTTATCGTGGTCACGTTGGAACGCATCTCGGTTGGGCGCCGAGCCGTCGTCATCGGCCTCTGCGTTCTATTGTTGATTGCGATCGCGGCCGGAGACTACACGCTCTCCGTGATCCAGCTCTCTCCATTGGCCGCCATACCCATCCTCATCATCGCCGCCGTCACGAATATGCGCGTGGGGCTGATCTTCGCGCTCCTGAGCGGCGTGCTCTTCGCGGACATCGAACGCGTCTTGGGTTTCGCGCGGCACGCCGACGTCTTGGTGAACGGGGCTATTCTCGCCATCGACTACAGTCTCTCCGTGGTGCTGGTGCTGCTCGCGCGCGACAGCGCCGCCAATGCGGCGCGCATGGCGGCGGAAATCCACGACGCCAAGGTCATTCACGACCACCTCTTCGTCGAACAAATCCCGCAGAGCCGCTCCTGGCACGTCAACGTCGTACACGTCCCGCTGCGCGAGGTCGGCGGCGACTTCTACGAGGTCACGGCCTTCGACGGCGGCTTCCACGTCATGGTGGCCGACGTCTCCGGTAAGGGCGTGCGGGCAGCGATGCTGCTGTCGGCAATCAAAGCGTCGCTGCATGGGGACACCAACGTCTCCCCCTCGACCACCATGTTCGATCTCAACCAACGGCTCACGCCGATCTGCGGAACGGACCTCTTCTGCTCCGCCTGGTATGGCCGCTTCTTCGACGACGGTCACGTGCGCTTCACCTCCGCCGGTCACGAGCCGGCGCTCCTGCGCCGGCAAGACGGTAGCGTCGCGCTGGTGCGCGTCGAAGGGCTCCCGCTGGGCATCGCGGCGCAGTCGCCGTTCAAAGACGGGGAGTTGCGCCTAGAGCCGGGCGACTCACTCCTGCTCTATAGCGACGGGCTCACGGAGCTCATCACCGACGGCCAGATCTCCACCGAGCTTGCCGTCACCGACTTCGCTGCATTCGAGCGGGCACTGCGTGCCGCGCAGCGTCGCGACGACGTTCTGGCGGTGCTGGTCTCACGCACGGCCACGGTACCGCAGCTTACCCCGGCTCCGTGACCGGCTGCAGCTCCTCGAGAATCGCGCGCGCCGCCGCCACCGGATCCGGCGCCTGCACGACCGGACGTCCAACGACGATGTAGTCGGCACCCAACGCAGCGGCTGCGCGCGGCGTCACGACCCGCTTCTGATCGTCGCGCGCGCTCCCGGCCGGACGGATGCCCGGGCAGAGCGTCTCAAACGCAGCACCGCAGACGGCCTTGATGCGCGGCACCTCCAGTGCCGAGCAGACGACGCCTGCACAGCCGGCCCGGTGCGCCAACGCGGCCAGCCGCACGACGTTTGTGGCCGCGTCGCCGCCCAACCCAAGCTCGGCGAGATCCTCACCGGCCAAACTCGTCAGCAGAGTCACGGCGAAGATCTTCGGCGGTGCGGGCATGCCCAGCTCGCGCGCGCGCCGCGCTGCGGCGTCGACAGCCGCGCGCATCATCGCCGTACCGCCGAACGCATGGACGTTAACGATCTCGACGCCGGGCTCCACCAGCGCCCGGACGGCCGCTTCGACGGTTCGCGGGATGTCGCACAGCTTCGCGTCCACGAAGATGCGCGCGCCCGCTTCGCGCAGCGCCGCGCGAATCTCGGCCGGATAACCGTAGAGGCCTTCGTAACCGACTTTCAGCAGCGCACCAACCGGTTGCAGGCGGCGCACGAGTTCCGTCGCGGCTCCGGCCGCGGCGAGATCGAGGGCGATGACGAGTTCGGTCATGACGATGCGCCGTTCGTCCTAGCTCGGGCCGTTTCCGCCCCTGTGAGACTTGGTAAATATTCCTTGGAAAGGCGCAACTTTTGCCGGTTTCAGCCGTTTACTCAAGTAGGATAGAATCGAAACGGAAGGAGGGACGGGCAATGCAAGGCCTGATCGTCTTCAAATCGCTGGCCGAGGCCCTCAGAGCGGGCTATCAGGTCTGCGATCGCACCCCTACGGGTTATCTCGTGCGCACCCGCACCGAGGCCGGCTGGGCGCTTGCCGTCGTGGAGTGCCGATCCTAGCGTTGTCTTGATTGCAGTTCATTGGAATCCACCGCGCAGAAGGGCACCGGTTGAGGTGCCCTTCTCGCGTAGGCGAGCCGCGAGACGCCGCAACATCTGACGCGGCCACTGCGGCCCGCCATAAATGAACCCGGTATACGCCTGCACGAGATCGGCGCCCGCCTCCAAGCGCTCCCAAAAATCTTCGAACGTCGAGACGCCGCCTACGCCTACCAACACGACCGGCCTTGGCAGCAGGGCGCGCAGCAACTGCAAAACCTTCAGCGAGCGCGAGCGCAACGGTGCACCCGAGAGGCCGCCGTTGCCGCAACGCTCCACGAACTCGCGCGGAGTACGCAGCCCCTCGCGCCCGGTCGTCGTGTTGGTCGCCACCACGCCGTCCACGCCATAACGCCGCACGATCTCGGCAACGTCCGCCAAGCCGTTTTCGTCCAACTCCGGCGCGATCTTCAAGAGCAGCGGCGGACGGCGCGGCGCGCGCGCGCGCGCTTCGCAGAGCGCCTCTACCAGCCGCTCTAACTCGCCGCGCGCCTGCAGGCTGCGCAGACCCGGCGTATTAGGCGAACTGATGTTGACGACGGTGTAGTCGGCCAGCGGCGCCAAGCGTTCCCAGGCCTGCACGTAGTCGTCCACGGCGCGCTCCAGCGGCGTCGCGATCCCCTTGCCGACATTGATCCCAAGCGCCGCCCGCCGCGGCGCCCGCAGGCGCGCCGCCACCGCCTCCGCGCCCTCGTTGTTGAAGCCAAGCCGATTAATGAGCGCGCGGTCCAGCGGCAGGCGGAAGAGGCGCGGCCGGGGATTACCCGGCTGCGGCAGCGGCGTCACCGTGCCGACTTCCACAAAACCGAATCCCAGCGCCGCCAACGCTTCGTAGGCGCGTCCGTTCTTGTCGAAGCCGGCCGCTAAGCCAAGCGGATTTGGGAAGACCACGCCGGGCCAAGGCTCGACGCGCAGAATCGGATCGCACACGGGCTCGAGCAGGCGGCGCAGCACGGGCAGCGACTGCAACGTCTCCAACACACCCAGCCCAAGCTCGTGCGCCCGCTCCGCCTCCAGCGCAAAGAGCGCGCGCCTGGCGGCTCTCCACCACAGGCTCATCCGCCCAGCCTCCAGCGCGCGAGCGTGCGATAGCGCGCACCCTCCGGCAGCGTCGCGCTCTGCACCAGCGCGATCTCGCCCACCGCCCAGCGCACCGGGGCGACTTCCAGCGCCGGCAGGCGCACCGGCACCTTCGCGCGCGCGATGGTCACGTGCGCGAGCGCTTCCTTCGCGTCGTAGGCGATCTCCGACTCACGCAGGCGTTCGCGCAGCGCGTTCGCGGTACCACGAAAGGCGGCGTCGCTGCCGCTGGTGCCCAACCACAGTACGCTGGCGCGCTGGGTGTTCGGAAATCCGCCCAGCCGATCGACGATCAGTTCGAAAGGCGTCTCAGCCGCAGCCGCAGCCGCGCAGGCCGCCTCGACCGCAGCGGTGCGTTGGTCACCGAGCATCCCCAGGAACGCAAGCGTCGCATGCAGTTGTTCGGGAGCGTAGAAGCGTGCGTCGAGACCGCGGCCGCGCAACGCCAGCGCGGTCTCCTGGGCACGCTCGCGTACCGCTTGGCCGGCCCACGCTGCGATAAAGAGTCGAGGCATCGGCGCCCCATTCTCGCCGCACGCCTAACGGGCCTGGAACGCCGCGAGCTCCTCCTCCACGTCGAGCTCCCAATCGTCGTGAGCAGCATAGACGCGCAAACCCAGCTCCTGCTCCAGTTGCCGCGCCAGCAGCCACGGTTTGCGATCGAGCATCTGCGTACCGAAATGCGTGAGGATGGCGATGCGTGGACGAACTACACCGAGAATCTCACGCGCATCGTCGAACGTGAGATGGTCGACATCCATGCGATCCCGATAACGCAAGACGTTGATGATCAGCACGTCGGGCTCGGCCTGAGCGTAGTGCTCGGCTAGGCCGTCGAAGCGCCGCGTACAGGGCAGGTAGGAGATGCGGGTCTCCGCGTATGCGAAGTGGAGGCCGAACGTCTCCACGCCGTGGCGGTGGCGTATCGATCCGCGCACCTCGACCTCGCCGACATGATACGGCCCGCCGAACTCGGTCAAGTACTCGATGCGCTCCAAGAAGCCGCGCGCATACGGCAACACCACGCCCTCCGCGTCGAACGCATCCGCGGGCGCCAGCAGCAGACCACGGCGTTTCCAGCCGCCGTGCGTCATCGCTTCGATCATCACGTTGACGTCGCAAGAGTGATCGAGATGCTTGTGCGAGAGCACCAACGCATCCAGACGCGGCGGGTCGAGCGGCGGTTGATGCGCCAGCGCGCGCACTAGTGCGCCCGGTCCCGGATCCACGTGTATGCTCGTCGATCCGAACTCCAGCCACATGCCGCCGGAGGCGCGCAACTGCTTAGCGACGACGAAGCGGGCGCCGCCGGTGCCGAGAAAGACGATGCGGCTCATAGGGGCGTGTTCCGCGCCGGCGCGGCAACTTACCTGCGCTTGGGTGCCGCCTCGTATAATTCGAAGAACGCGTCGAGACTATGGCGATAGTCCGCCAAGACCGCAGACCAGCGTGCCAGCGCTTCATGGCCATCGGGCGTCAGCGCGTAGAGGCGGCGCGTTGGACCCTCGGCGTGCGGGCTCCACCATGAAGCGATCAAACCCTCGCGCTCCAAGCGCCGCAAGGCGCGGTAGACGGCGCCGGCGTCGACGGTAAAGGCGAAGCGATCGCGTAGATGCTTGGCGATCTCGTACCCGTGCAGATTGCCGCCTTCGAGCATGACCAGCAGCCAGGCCATCAGGTAGTTCTTGGGCGTCACGCGAAGCGAAGGCGCGTCCATCCTGAACGGACTATACCCTGGCCCGGAGCTGACCACGGAGCGGCAACGTGGGCCGATCGCGTTACCCGCGTGACTCGATCAGCGAGAGGATCAGATCCCCCTGCTGCGGATGCTCGCCATTACGGTAGACGACGGCGCCGCCGCCGCGGGCGCCGCAGAGCGGCGGCAGCAGGCGCTCGCGGCGGCGCACCACCGTGAAGGGCGTGCCGTGGATGCGCACGCGATCGAGCACGTCGTGGCCGGCCACCCGCTCGGCCACCAGCGGTGCCGCGAGATCGCGTAGCGCATGCACCGTTCCGGCATCCAGGTGGCGCTCCACCGCACGCCCCAGCGCGGCGTTGTTGAAGCGCAGGACCACCCGCGCGTCGCGGCGCAAGCCGCGCGCGGTCAACGCGATCTTGAGGTTGGTCGTGTCGTCGTTCGCCAGCGCCACCACGCCCAGCGCGCTCTCCACGCCCGCGTACTCGAGCGTGCGCTCGCGCGTGGCATCGCCGGTGAGCACGCTGGCACCGCGATCGCGCGCCTGGGCTACGAGTGCCGGATCGGGGTTGCGCTCCACGATCACCACGGGAACATCCAGCGCCAGCAAGTACTCCACGACACGCGAGCCCACCACGCCGGAGCCGCAGACCACCACGTGGCCGCGCGCGCCGACGCGCCGCATCCCCGCCACGGACTCCTCGCGGCGGCGCACCACCGCATTGGTGATGAGCGCCACTACGCTGCCGGTCAAAGCGATACCGCTCAGCATCACGGCGATGGTGAAGGCCTCCACCACCGAGGACGTGCGCCACAGCGAGACGTCGCCGTTCTCGGCGATGCGGCTGGTGACAACGTAGAACGCGTCCAGCACGCTCAGATGCAGCGTCGACTCGTAGAACGCGGCCGAGACGAGGTAGAGCAGCAGCAGAGCCGTCGCCACGGAGAGCGAGACCGGGTCGAGGTGGCGCATCAGGGCGCGCAGCGAGCGCGGCCGCCGCTTGCTTCGCTGTGGAGCGGCGGGGGTACGCGCACGCGCGATCTGCGCCAAACGTGCCACCGTCGCGAAGACCGTTACCTCGTCCGCGGGCTCCAGCGGTACGTCCTGCGGCGGATGACCGTTGATCTCCATCACCCTGCCGCGCAGATGCTCCTCGGCCTCGCCCAGGTCTAAGCCGGTACACCCGAAATCTTCGGCGCGCCCGCCCGCGAACGCCAAGAGCGCATCGCCCGCCTCCGGGAAACGGAACGCAGAGATGATGTGCGGATCGAGCACGGCGGCGGCGAAGGTTGCCGCGGCGACGTCCGCGATGGCAACGACGCCGGCATTGGGCAGGATGCGTTCCAATTCGGCGGCCATCCGGCGATCGAACTGGCGCAAGATGAGCCGCACGCCGGGGTTCGCCTCGCGCGCGAGCAGGCCCACCGTCAAGTTGAAATCGTCGGCCTGCGCGATGCAGACCACCACGGCGCTCGCCGGTAGCGGCAGCCGCTCCCAGGTAGCCAAGCGCTCGGGGTCGGCATCGCGGTAGCGGGCACCGTGACGCACGGCCTCCTCGGCGACGCGGCACGGCGCGCGCCAGAGCAGCTCCACCTCATCTCCCGCGGCGCGCAGTTCGCGCAGCACGTCCAGCGCCAGCTCGTCGCCGCCCACCAAGACCACGTGGAGTCCGCCGCTCATGCCGCAGCGTTGCTTCACCCGTCGCGGCGCATCGCCTGCCTGCAAGAGAGACGGGTGGCGCCCCCGAAGCCAGCGGCGTGGCCATACTCGAAACGTTCATCGACACGCGCTCCGGGCAGTACGCGCGCAATCGCGCGCGCATGGAGGTGCTCTCGACGCAACTGCGCGAGAGCCTCGCCGGCGTCCATCATGGTGGCGGCCCAAGCGCCGTGGCCAAGCACCGCAAGCGCGGCAAGCTGACCGCACGGGAGCGCGTCGACCGTCTCATCGATGCGGGCGCGCCGTTTCTGGAGATCGGTGCCCTCGCGGCATGGGAGATGTACGGCGGCGACGCTCCTAGCGCTGGCATCGTCACGGGCATCGGCGTGGTGGAGGGGCAGGAGTGCATGATCGTCGCCAACGACGCGACGGTCAAGGGCGGCACGTACTATCCGCTGACCGTGAAGAAGCACCTGCGGGCGCAGGAGATAGCCGAACAGAACTACCTGCCCTGCATCTACCTCGTGGACTCCGGTGGTGCGTTCTTGCCGTTGCAGGCCGACGTCTTTCCAGATCGCGATCACTTCGGACGCATCTTCTACAACCAGGCGCAGATGAGCGCCAAGGGTATCCCGCAGATCGCCGCCGTGATGGGCTCCTGCACGGCCGGTGGCGCGTACGTGCCGGCGATGAGCGACGAGACGGTGATCGTCAAGAAGAACGGCACCATCTTCCTCGGGGGGCCGCCGCTCGTCAAAGCGGCCACCGGCGAGATCGTCAGCGCCGAGGAGTTGGGGGGCGCCGACGTTCACACGCGCGTCAGCGGCGTGGCCGACCACTTCGCCGAGGACGACCTCCACGCGCTGGCGATCGTGCGCGGCATCGTCTCGGAGCTCCACCGCGAGCATCCGCGCCTGTGGGACCTGGCCGAGCCGGAGGCCCCCGCCTATGACCCCGCGGAGATTCACGGCATCATCCCTGCCGACGCGCGCCAGTCCTACGACGTGCGCGAGATCATCGCGCGGCTGATCGACGGCTCGCGCTTCCACGAATTCAAGGCGCGTTACGGCACCACGCTGGTGTGCGGCTTCGCGCGCATCGAGGGCCATCCGGTCGGGATCATCGCCAACAACGGCATCCTCTTCAGCGAGAGCGCACTCAAGGCGACGCACTTCATCGAGCTGTGCGCGCAGCGCGGCACGCCGCTGGTGTTCCTCCAAAACATCACCGGCTTCATGGTCGGTAAGCAATACGAGAACGGCGGCATTGCCAAGGACGGCGCCAAGCTGGTGACGGCCGTGGCCACCACCAACGTGCCGAAGTTCACCGTCATCATCGGCGGCAGCTTCGGTGCCGGAAACTATGGCATGTGCGGGCGCGCCTACGCGCCGCGCCAACTGTGGATGTGGCCCAACGCGCGCATTAGCGTCATGGGCGGGCCCCAGGCAGCCAGCGTACTCTCGACGGTCAAAGGCGAGCTCACGCCGGAGCAGAAGGCGGAGTTCGAGCGCCCCATTTTAGAGAAGTACGAGCGCGAGGGCAGCCCCTACTACTCTACCGCGCGGCTTTGGGACGACGGCATCATCGATCCACTCGACACGCGCCGCGTGCTGGCCTTGGGGCTTCAGGCGGCGGCTCACGCCCCCGCGCCACCCCTGCGCTTCGGCGTCTTCCGCATGTGAGGACGCGGTCATGAGCGAGCGCACGCCGCACGAGCTCGTCGCGTTCGTCGGAACGCGGCTGATGAGCGCGCGGGTGCAGTGCGGCCTCGCGCTCGAAGAGGCGGCCGCGGCGGCCGGCGTGGACGACGAACGTCTGGCGGCCGCGGAGGCTGGCGAGGCGGCACTAGACGAGAGCGAACTGGAGGCGCTAGCCGGCGTTTACGATCAACCGCTGGAGTGGTTTTTCGGCGGCGAGACGACCCCGCTACCCTACCTCCCGTTCTTTGACATCGGTTAGCGCCGCACGAACTCGGGCACGGTGCGTTTGACCACGTCGATGAACGCGGCCGCGCTCGGAGCGAGGAAACGGTTGCGCGGCGTGGCGATGCCGATAGTGCGCTGCAGGCAGCGCTCGCTCACGTCGACGGCGACGACGCCGCCCAACAGCGGCACGCACAGACGCGGCACCAGCGCCACGGCCACGCCCGCCTCAACGAACCCGCCGGTGGTCGTGAGGTTGGAGGAGCGCACCGCGACGGGCGGGCTAATGTGCAGCGCGTCGAACGCACGCGTCTGGATCGTCGAGCAATGGGCGTCGCCGCTGTAGGCAAACGGTTCATCGGCGATCTCGCGCAACGAGATGCGGCGGCGGCGTGCCAGCGGGTGCGCAGGGTGGACCACCAGTTGGAAGTCCTCGGTGAAGAGCGGCGTCACGTCGGCATCCAACTCGGCCACCACCCCCTCGACGAAGCCGACGTCCGCCGTACCCTCAACCAGCCAGCGTGCGACGTCGTCGTCCTCGCCCTCGCGAATCTTGAGATCGACGCGTGGATGCAGGCGCCGGAACGCCAGCGCCACGCGCGGCAGTAGCCGCCCCGCCACCGACTGCAGCGAGGCCACGCGCAGCGTCCCGCCCTCACCCCGCAAGAGCGACTCCACCGCCACGGTGCCGTCCTCCAACTCCGCGAGCGCCCGTTGGGCCCGTTCCAGAAATGCCAGCCCCGCCGCCGAAGGCACGACGCGGCGCCGCGCGCGGTCGAAGAGCGGAGCGCCAAGGCGACGCTCGAGCGCGGCCACATGCTGGCTGACGGCCGCTTGCGTCAGACCCATGCTCTCGGCCGCACGCGTAAAACTCCCGGTGCGCGCAACCTCGACGGCGGCCCGCAGATGGCTGGTATTCATCGAATTCCCTTATAGATTTTCCTAGACAATCGTCATTTACATTATAAGCGACACGGTTTATGCTTACAACTAATGCCGCCGTCTCAGCCCTTTTCGCGCCCCCTAGTCTTCGCCGCTCTCCTTGCGGTCGTGCTCTTCTGGGGCCTCAACGTCGTAGTCATGAAAGCGGCCTTCGTCCACTGGAATCCGCTGGGCTTCACTGGTCTGCGCTTCCTGGCGATGGTCCCGCTGGCGCTAGGCATCGCGCGCCTGCGCGGCGAGTCGCTACGCATCGAGCTTCGCGATCTCCCGGCGCTGCTGATCTGCGCCGCCTGCGGCTACGGCGTCTACCAATACTTCTACGTGATCGGTCTCGCGCACACCACGGTCTTCGCCTCCGCACTGCTCAGCTCGCTGACGCCGGTCTTCACGTTGATGCTGGCGGTGGCGATGGGACTCGAACGCTCGCGTACGGGGCGTTGGATCGGGGCCATCATCGCGTTATTCGGAGTGGCGGTCTTCGAAGGCGCTTTCGCCGGGCGCGCCACGATCCGCCTGGGCGATGCGCTGACCCTGGTCGGCGCGATGATCTTTGCGGGCTACAACGTCTTCGCGGGGCGCCTCTTGAGCCGCTACTCGCCCACGTCGCTGATCGCCATCACGATCACGCTGGGGGCGCTGATGATCGCCCCGGGCGGTCTGTGGGGTCTGGCGCACCAGGACTTCGCGCGTCTGCGCGTCAGCGACTGGTTCCTGATGCTCTACTCGGTCATCTTCCCGATGGTCATCGGCTACCAACTGTGGAGTTGGGGCATCTCCAAGATCGGCGCGGGGGCAACCTCGATCTTCAATTTCGGCGTGCCGATCGTGGCCGGCTTCGCCGGCGTGATGTTCCTGAGCATGCCCGTCACACGCTACGAGATCCTCGGTGCGGCGATCTGCATCGCCGGTATGGCCGCGGCACAGGTGCTGGCCCGCTACTCTTTCACCGGCCTCTGGACACAGTTGACCGTCCCGGCGGAACGGTAGGCGCAGGTGAGCGAACGCGTCAAGATCGTCGCGGCCTACGCGGCGATGGTTCTGATCTGGGGCACCACCTGGCTAGCCATCAAGTGGGCGCTGCTGTACATCCCGCCGCTGCAAGGTGTGGGCTACCGCTACCTGATCGCCGGGCTCTTCGTCCTCAGTCTGGCACGCGTCACGCACGCGCCGTGGCCGCGCGGCCGGGAGGCCTGGCGCGTCGTAGCCGTCACGGCTTTCGCGCTCTTCGGAGCCAACTACGCGCTCACGTATCTCTCCGAAGAGCGCATCACGTCAGGGCTGGCCGCGGTGCTCTTCGGTACGGCACCGTTTTGGATCATGCTCTTCGCCTACTTCATGACGGGTGAACGGCTGACGGCGCGCAAGATCGCGGGCTCGCTGCTGGCCCTAGCGGGCGTGGCGGCGATCTCGCTCTCGGGCGGCGAGCGCGGCACGCTGGTGGGCATCGCGGAGATCCTGGCCGCGGCGGTGCTGGCGGCGTTCGGCAACGTCTACATCAAGCGCCACCAAGAGCTGGCCGAGCCGCTGGTCGTGATCCCGCCGGCGATGCTGATCTCCGGGATCTTCTTCACCGTGCTGGGTCTCTCCGTCGAGCCCCATTCCGCGGCGCGCGCGCTCGCGCCGGCTTCGCTGGCCGCATTGTTCTATCTGGGACTGTTCGGCAGCGGGATCGCGTTTCTGCTCAACTACATGCTGCTGCGCCGGCTGCCGGCATCGATCGTGGGGCTCAACGGGCTGATGATCCCGGTGGTGGCGGTGGCGATCGGGGTCGGCTTGGCGGGCGAGCGCTTCACACCGCAGGATCTCTTAGGCGCAACGCTGGTGCTGGCCGGGATGGCGCTGGCCATGACCGGCACGCAGCGGCTCCAGGCACCCGCGCGTTACGTACCCGGCGTCAGATAGCCGCACGAGACGTAGTGCGTGAGGTTGGTCGCGCTCGAGTGGACGTTCACGCTGTAGTTTCCGGATAGGAGCTTATCCATCGGAACGTCGAGTAGCGTGACCGAGCGCCCATTCACCACGGGCTTGAGCGGATAGGCCGGTACGGGATTGATCTTCGGGCACTCCCCACGATGAACGTGTGCCGGCTCCACTCGGCCGGGCGGCGCGCCATCGAGACGAATGCTGACGATCGTCCGCATGCCGCGCGGCGTGAGCGAGACGAAGCCCGCTTGTCCGGAGTTGTTCTGCTGCTCCATGCCGCGTTGAGTGCCTAGTGCCGCGGGAACCTGCGCCACCGCGACCCCCGCCGCGGCGAGCGCCCAGGCTAGCGAGGCCGCCGCTAGGTTGATGCGCATAGAAACCCTCCTCCGCATCTCCCTACCCAGTCCGCGCGCGTTCCATGCGGGTGCGCAGAAAGGGGGCGCCGCCCAGCGGGCGACGCCCCACTTGCTCTACGCAGTGTGCAGCCGCGGCGTTCTAGCGGACTAGCTCTCCGCAGGCGACGTAGCGCTTGAGGTTCTTGGTGGAGGCGTGCACGTTGACGGCGTAGTGACCCGACATCAGCCTGCTAAGCGGCGCGTTCACGAGCGTCGTGGAACGCCCGTTGACGACGTTCTGCAGTGGATACGCCGGCACCGGGTTGAGATTGTCGCACGAGCCGCGATGAACGTGCGCCGGCTGCGCCACGCCCTTGGGCGCCCCCTGAACGCTCAGCGAGACCAACGTCTTGTTTCCACGTGCCGTGAGTGTGACGATGCCGACCTCACCGGAGTTGTTCAATCCCATCAGACCGATCTTCTCGGGAGGTGCGCCGAACGCCGGAGCAAGGCTGGTTGCCGCGAAGGCCAAAGCTGCGGCAAAGGCAAGATGAATGCGCATGGAATCTCCTTTCCGCGCGCGTCATTCCAGCACGCGATCGAGCTTCCTTGCCGCGCCCGTGGTGACGGCGGCCACGAAGTGCGCGCACACGGTGCGTGCTTGCGCGCCGTTGAAACGCGCGGCCCACTCGGACATCGTAGGCTGTCCAACGGTCGCGTTAGCCGACGTGACGACGGCGCGATCGCCCACGACGACGCCTTTTTCCGCGATGCGCGCGACCTCGACGTCGACTCCATGTGCCTCCAACGCCTGCAGCGCTGCGCGCTCGGGGGGCTTCTGGAGCCCGCGTGGGTTGACGATGACGCGCTCGTGCAGCTCCCCGGCACGAGCGAGCAGCTCGCGCACCAGCACCGATTCGTTCGCGTACTCGCTGACTACCAGCACCGCGCTCCCTGCCGGCGCTTCGCGCACGAGCTGCACCTCTAGGGCCTGCGCGCCGGCCTTGTTTCCCAGCACCAATCCACCGGTTCCCGCGGATCTCCCAGCGATGGCCGACTCCACGGCACGGACCTGATCGGTGCGTACCACCGTCTCGTCGCGGGCGAAGTTGCGATCGGCCAGGTAGGCTTCACATCCGTCCACCACGACCGCCTTGAGGTGCGCGATGCGCCGGCGCTCCTTGACCACGTGCACGCCCGCCGCGCGCAGCGTTCGTAAGCGCGCATCCAGCGCGCGCGCCCGGTCGGAGCCCCACGGCATCGTACCGGGAACGTGAATCGTCACCGCCGCGCCCCGGCGCGCGGCGTTGCTCAGGGCCGCGGTAAAGTCCGGCGCCGGCAAATAGGCGGCGGCATCGATCCGGCGGGCGCCGGTCAGCGCCGCAAACACGCGTGCTTGCGTGGTAATGGCGATCATACGTACCGCTCTGCCGCGCGCCAGGGCCGGGGCAAGCCCCCAGGCTTCGAAGCCGCGCGGGCGGCGGGGGGGACCAGCCGCACGCGAGCAGAACGCGCCAGCGATGCTCTACCAGAATCTACGTCTCACGACCGAGGCCGGGGTTGCGCGTGTCACCCTGGCCCGGCCCGAGGTCCGCAACGCCTTCAACGCCGACCTCATCCGCGAGCTCAGCGACGCCTTCGCACGCTTGGGGGCCGATCCGCAGGTACGCGCCATCGTGCTCGCCGGTGAAGGCAAGACCTTCTCCGGCGGCGCCGACCTCAACTGGATGCGGGCCGCGCTCGACTGCAGCGAGGACGAGAATATCGAAGACGCGCTGGCGATGAGCGATATGTTTCGCACCCTCGACCGCTGTCCCAAGCCAACCATCGCGCGCGTGCACGGCGCCGCGCTGGGGGGCGGCGTGGGCCTCTGTGCCGTCTGCGACATCGTGGTATCCGCTAGCGACGCCGTCTTCGGCTTCACCGAAGTCAAGCTCGGTATACTACCCGCGGTGATCTCGCCGTTCGCGATCGCCAAAGTTGGGCGCTCGCACGCGCGCGCGCTCTTCCTCACCGGCGAGCGCTTCGGCGTCGAGCGCGCCATGCAGATCGGCTTGGTCCACCACTGCGCCGATCCCGACGAGCTGGACCTGGCCGTGGATCGCGTGCTGGGAGAGCTGCGAACGGCGGGCCCGCTTTCGAGTCAGCTGGCCAAGCGCATGATCGAAGAAGTCTGTGCCGTCGACTACGCTGCCTCGCGCGAGCTGACGGCCAAACGCATCGCGGCACAGCGCGTCTCCCCTGAGGGGCAGGAGGGCATCCGCGCCTTCCTCGACAAGCGCAAGGCCGCCTGGGCGCAAGCATGAGTGCGCCCTCCACGCCGATCCGGCGCCTGCTGATCGCCAATCGCGGCGAAATCGCCGTGCGCGTCGCGCGCGTCGCCCGCGAGCGCGGCATCGTTCCGCTGGGCATCTACAGTGAGGCCGACGCCGCGGCTTACCACCTGCGCTTCATGGACGACGCGCTGTGCGTCGGTCCCGCGCCGGCGACGGCATCCTATCTCGACATCGATGCCGTCGTGGCGGCGGGGCGCACGCTGCGCGCCGACGCCATCCATCCAGGCTACGGTTTCCTCAGCGAGCGTGCCGGCTTCGCACAGGCGGTAGCGGACGCGGGGATGTGCTTCGTCGGTCCCACGCCGGATGCCATGCGCGCGATGGGTTCGAAGATCGAGGCAAAACGGCGCGTGCGCGAGCGCGGCGTCCCCGTGCTGCCGGGCTACGACGGCGACGATCAGTCGCCGGCGCGGCTGCACCGCGAAGCCGAGGCGATCGGCACGCCGCTGTTGATCAAGGCCAGCGCCGGCGGCGGCGGACGCGGCATGCGCGTCGTGGACGACCTCGCAACCTTCGACCAGGCCCTGGAGTCGGCCAAACGTGAGGCGCTGGCGGCCTTCGGTGACGACGCGGTGTTGCTGGAGCGCTATCTGCGCAACCCGCGTCACGTCGAGATTCAGATCATCGCCGATACCCATGGCAACACGCTCTTCCTGGGCGAGCGCGAATGCTCCATCCAACGCCGCCATCAAAAAGTCTTGGAGGAGTCACCCAGCCCGGTGCTCACGCCCGAATTGCGCGAACGGATGGGGCGCAGCGCCGTCGCCGCCGCGCAGGCCGCGGGCTACACCAACGCGGGCACCGTCGAGTTCATGCTGGACGAAGACGGCCGCTTCTACTTCTTGGAGATGAACGCGCGCCTGCAGGTAGAGCACCCCGTGACTGAGCTGGCGTACGGCGTCGATCTCGTGCAGTTGCAGATCGACGTGGCCAACGGGGAGCCGCTGGCGCTCTCACAAGAAACGATCGCACCGCGCGGACACGCCATCGAGGTGCGGCTGTACGCGGAGGATCCCGCCAGCGGCTTCCTCCCCGCCAGCGGAACGCTGGTGCGCTGGTGCATGCCGGAGGGTCCCGGCATCCGTGTCGACGCCGGCGTCACGCAGGGCGACGAAGTCTCGATCTACTACGATCCTATGCTCGCCAAACTCATCGTCTGGGGATCCGACCGCCCAGCCGCGATTGCGCGCCTGACCGCGGCGCTGGATGCCACCGAAGTGGCGGGCGTCAAGACCAATGTGCCGTTCCTGCGCTGGCTCGCGCGCGACGCCTGGTTTCACGAAGGGCGTACCACGACGAGCTTCCTCAGCGAACGGCTGCACCCGGGGCAATTCACCGCCGGGGCCCTGCCGCAGCGCGCGCTCGCGGCGGCAGCGGCACTGGTGCTGGCGGAGCGCGCACCGTTCCGCATCGCGCAGATGGGTATTCCGGTGGCGTTACGCCACGACGACGGGCATATCTACCGGATGCTCTTCGATCGCAACGCCGCAGGCTGGCTAGCTCAGGGCGATCTGGAGGGCGAGCTCGCCGCCACGCAGCACGGCGATGCCCTGGAGGTTCAATTCGCGGGCGAGCGCTTCGCGGTGACCGGCGAGGCCGACGCGGAGGGCGTGACCTTCGCCGTCGAGGGCCAGACCTTCGCCTTGACCTTCGCGCCCTCGCCGTCGGTCGCCGATCCCCACCAGGGCGGCGCAGGTTCCGAGGATGGCGCGCAGACACTGCGCGCGCCGATGCCGGGAAAGATCCTAAAGGTCACGGCCAAGACCGGCGAACGAGTCGAAGAACGCACGCTGCTGGTGGTGCTGGAGGCGATGAAGATGGAACACCGCATCGAAGCGCCCGGCGCCGCCAACATCGCGGCCGTCAAGGTTCGCGAAGGGGAACTGGTCGCGGCGGGCGCGCCGCTGGTAGAACTGGAGCCGCTAGGATCGTGAGCAGCCGTATGCCCGGCCTCCCCGCTCACGTCAAAGTCTGCGAGATGGGGCCGCGCGACGGCCTCCAGAACGAAGCACGCAGCGTCGACGCCGCCACCAAGATCCACTACATCGACCTGCTCTCCGAGAGCGGTCTCCCCGTCATCGAGGCCACCTCGTTCGTCAGCCCCAAGGCGATTCCGCAGCTAGCCGATGCCGCCGCGGTTTGCATGGGGATCGCCAAGCACCCCGGAGTGCTCTACCCCGTGCTGGTGCCGAATGCGCAGGGCTTCGCACGCGCACGCGAGGCCGGCGTGGCGGCAATCGCCGTCTTCACCGCGGCCTCCGAGTCGTTCACGAAACGCAACATCAACATGAGCATCCAGCAATCGCTGGAGATCTTCGCGCCGATCGTGAGCGAGGCCCGCGCGCTAGGCATGTGGGTGCGGGGCTACGTGTCGACATGCTTCGGCTGCCCCTACGAGGGGCCGGTCGATCCGGCCAAGGTCGCGCACCTCGCCGCGGCGCTGGCTGCCATGGGCTGCGTGGAGATCTCGATCGGCGATACCATCGGCGTCGGCACGCCCAGTCAAGTCTACGAAGTGGTCGCGGCGCTGCGCCGGGAGATTCCTCTGGAGCGCGTAGCGATGCACTTCCACGATACGCGCGGCACCGCGCTTGCCAATGTCGGCGCTGCGCTAAACGAAGGTATCGCGATCTTCGACAGCTCGAGCGGGGGCCTAGGCGGCTGTCCATACGCGCCGGGAGCTGCAGGGAACCTAGCGACGGAAGATCTGCTCTATCTGCTGCACGGCATGGGCATCGCGACCGGCGTCGATTCGCAGCGCGTGCGCGAGGCCTCGCGCTTCATCGGCGAGGCGCTCGGAAGAGCGCCTACATCGAAGGCCTATCTCGCCCCAGAACGGTGGTGGCAGCCGGCGGGTTAGCCGCGCTGCACCGGGATCTCCAACCGGAAGCGGCTGCCCTTGCCCGGCGCGCTCTCGACGGAGACGCCACCGTGATGCGCCTTGGCCACGCTCTGCACGATCGCCAGTCCCACGCCGCTGCCCGGTACGCGGCGCTCGTCGCGCCCACGATAAAAGCGCTCGAAGATGTGCGGGAGATCCTCCGCCGCGATGCCGCTGCCGGTATCGGCGACTTCGAAGACTGCGCGCCCCGCGTTGCGCGTGAGCGCAACCGTGATCGTACCGCCCTCCGGCGTGAACTTCACGGCGTTGCCCAGCAAGTTGGAGAGCGCCACGCCCAGCAGATCGGCCTCACCTTCCGCTTCGAGGGGTGGCTGCGGCAGTTTCACCGTCAACGTGAGGCCATGATCGCGCGCCTGCTCCTCCCACCCCGCCACGGCCGCGCGTACCACCGCGTTGAAATCGATGGGGCGCAACGCGACTGCCTCACTCTCCGCGCGCGAGAGCGCCAGCATCTCGCGCAGCATGCGATCCATCTCGCGCGCGCGGCGCACGATGGCGTGCAGCGAGTCTTTGCGCACGTCCGCCGGCGCCTCGTCGCCCCAACGCTGGAGGAGTTGAGCGTTTCCGGAGATCGCCGCCAGCGGCGTCTTCATCTCGTGCGAGGCATCGGCCACGAAGCGGCGCTCGCGCTCGAATGCCAGCGCCAGCCGGTCGAGCATAGCGTCGAAGGCACCCGCCAACCTGCCCACTTCGTCGTGCCTTCCGCTCCATCCCAAACGTCTTTCGAGCGAGGCGGGATCGATCGCCTCGGCGGCGCGCGTCATGCGCTCCAGCGGCGTCAGCAACGCCTGCGCCAAGAACCACGCCGCGACGAACGCCGCCACCACGCCCGCGGCAAAGACAATGCCCACACGCCAGATCAGCGCTGCCAGCAGGCGATCGAAGCTGTTGGCCTCATGGCCCACTTCCAGGACGGCGTACGGTGCCACGCCGGGAACGCGCACGCGCCGGTACGAGGCGAGATAGGGCTCGCCATCCAGCATGACTCGCGCCACGTGGTTCCGCTTCCAGATCACGCGCTCCGCGCCGCCGTACGATCCCGGCCCTGAACTCGCGGCGATGACCTGCCCGCCGGCGTCCAGCACGCGGATGAAGGTGCCCGGCGAGGCGTAGGTGTCCAACACCTGCGGAACCAGCAGCGCCGGCGCAATCGAGAACGGGAAACCCGCGCCGCCCGCGCTCTGCACCACACGCTCGGAGAGCTGACTCACCTCGCTCTGCAGCTCTTGATCGAAGGCGTGGCGCAACGAGGTGAGGCTCGAAGCGAAGACGGCGATCAAGAGCGCCAGCAGCAGCGCCGCGAATGACGCCGCGACGCGAAGACGCAGGCTCACGAACGCAGAATGTAGCCCACGCCGCGGACGGTGCGGATCGTCGACTCCGGCGCACCGCCGTCGCGAAGCTTGCGCCGCAGATGCCCCACGTGCACATCTACGACGTTGGACTCACCGACGAAATCGGTACCCCAGACCGCGTTCATCAGTGCGTCGCGCGTGAAGACCTTGTTGGGGTTGAGCAAAAAATGCTCGAGCAGGCGGAACTCCGTGGCGGTCAACTCCAACGGCTTGCCGCCAATCTCCACCTCGTGCGCATCCCGGAACAACACGACGTCGCCCAGAGTCAGCGTGCGCTGGCGCGTCTGGTTGGTGCGGATGTGAGCGCGCACGCGCGCCAGCAGCTCGTCGCTCTCGAAGGGCTTGGTCATGTAGTCCGTGGCGCCGGAGTCGAGACCGATCACGGTGTCGCTCGTGGTGTCGCGCGCCGTGAGCATGATGATCGGAACGCTGCTGCGCTCGCGCACCGCGCGGCACACGTCCACGCCGTCCATGCCGGGCAGCAGCAAGTCGAGGATGATGAGCGCCGTGCCGCTCACGTCGTAGGCGGCGGCGGTCCTGCCGTCACGCACCACGTCAACGGCATAGCCCGCGCGCTCCAACTCCAGTTTTAGAACGCGCGCGATATCGGGATCGTCCTCGACGACCAGCACCTTCTCCATGCAGGCTCCCGTCTTAGCGTTGCGTGCGGCTTAGGGCTACGGCTTACTGCGAACGACGTTGACGGAGCTAGCCTCCGCCGTGATGGCTACGTTGGCACCACCGCCCCGGAAGGTCCCCGACGCCGAGAAGGCCATCCCGAAGGGCGCAGCGCTCACTTGGAGGATACCACCAAGCGACCCTGCGGTGCTGTTCGCCACGATGCTCGCGTGCACCGCATCGGGCACCCTCAGCAGCAGGTCCCCCGTCTCGATCGCGAAGTTCTGAATGTCGCCCCGGTCCACCGCCAACTCCCAATCCAACGAGGCCCCCTGCCCAGAGACTTCGAGCATGCGCGCGCGCACGTTACGCGCCCGTCCCTGGCCCCCCAAGAGGCCCACGGAGAGATCGTCACCGCTGACGTCACGCAGATCGCAGTCCCCCATCACCTGCAGGTAGCTCTCGCCGGAGAGACGGCTCCATGCGACTGCGAGGCTCCCGAAGGAACGGACGATCGCGCGCGTCCCCTGCAGCCCGCGGATCATCACGCCGCCGCCCGTGTCGTTGAGCACGAGCGCCGCCGTATGGGGCGGGATACGCAGCTTGACGTCGCCCATGTTGGCGGTAATGCGCACGAGAACTTGATCCGGATTCAGCGCCGGCAGGGCCACGACGCGCGAGATGCGTCGCAGATGACCGTCGACCTGACGGTCGGTGGTGAGGTAGAGCGCCTGTCCGGGAGCGCCTCGCTGCGTGCTCACCGCGGTGCCGGGGAAGGCCGTGAGGGCAATGGCGCCGTCGGAGCCCGGAAGCACCTCCACATCGCCGCCGCCGGCCCGGATCTCGATGACCGGATCGGCGCCCGTGGCAAAGATGCGCGTAACGGCCGGAGTGCTCGGGGTCAGGCCGGGCGAGGGCGGCGGTGCCGCGGCTAGGAGACCCGCGAGGGCAAGGATGCCCAACGCGGCTTGGAAGTGTCGACCGGCCATCGGCCTACAGCCTACCAAAGAGCAGGGGTTGCTTGCATGACGCGGCCTTCATCTTCGCGAAGGCGCCGCCATGAGCGAGCGTTTGCATGTGCGTGCGGATATCTTGATCGACGGGTCAGGCGGTCCCGCCCTCCGCGATGCCGCGCTGCTGGTGGAGGACGGCGCCATCGCGCGGGTCGGCCCATACTTCCCGCCACCTGAAGGGGTACGCAGCCTAGCCACCGGCACCCTGCTCCCTGGGCTCGTCAATGCCCACGTGCACCTCGACATGGCGGGCGAATCCGACACCTGGGTGATCGTCAATCGCAAGGATGCCGCAGGCGCGCTAGCCGGCGCCCACCAGGCCGCCAAGACCTTGCGCAGCGGCGTCACCAGCGTGCGGGATCTGGGCACGAAGAACTTCATCTCCGTGGCGCTGCGCGATGCCATCGCGCGCGGCGAGATTCCGGGCCCGCGCGTCTTGACCGCGGGCATGGTCATCTGCATGACGGGCGGTCACGGCTGGCCCATCGGGCGCGAGACCGACGGGCCCTGGGACGCCCGCAAAGCCGTGCGCGAGTTTCTCAAGGCCGGCGCAGACTGCATCAAGCTCATGGCCACAGGCGGCGTGCTGACACCGGGCGTCCAGCCCGGTAACGCGCAACTGGAAGAAGCCGAATTGGCCGCCGCCATCGACGAGGCCCACAAGGCCGGCGTCCACTGCGCCTCGCACGCCATCGGCGCCGCCGGCATCAAGAATGCGCTGCGCGCGGGCATCGACTCCATCGAGCACGGACATCTGCTCGACGCCGAAGCCATCGAGCTCTTCAAGCAACGCGGCACGCGTCTCGTGCCCACGCTGACCGCCGTGCAATGCATCATCGATCACGCCGACGACGGCGGCATGCCGTCGTTCGTGGTGGAGAAGGCTTCGCGACTGGTCACCGACCTCTATGACAACATTCGCAAGGCCTATCGCGCCGGCGTGACGATCGTGGCCGGCTCGGACGCGGGCACGCCGTTCAACTACCACGACAACTACGCCTACGAGTTGGAGTTGATGGTACGCGAGCTCGGCATGCCGCCGCTTGAAGCAATCCACGCTAGCACGGGCCGAAGCGCCGACTTTCTGCATCTCGGCGACGTTGGACGCCTGGAGGCGGGGCAGGCCGCCGATCTCTTGGGCGTGCGCGGCGATGCCTCGCGCGACATCCGCGCGCTGCGTGAGGTCACGCTGGTGACGCGCGGTGGAACGCTCTACGCCGGCGGCTAGGCGGCGATGACCGATCTGCGTGGGCTGCGTGTCGCGGTTCTGGCGCCGATCTCTTGGCCCACGCCCCCGCGCGGCTACGGGCCGTGGGAGCAGGTAGCGGGCAACATCGCCGATGGCCTGGTGCGCCGCGGCTTGGACGTCACGCTCTTCGCCACGGGCAACTCGCGCACCACGGCGCGCTTGGCCAGCATCTGCCCCGTGGGTCTCAACGAGGATCCCGCGTTGCCGGGGCACCTGCTTACTCCACTGCACGCCGCCGCGTGCTTCGCGCGTGCCGGCGACTTCGATCTCATCCACAACAACTTCGACTGGCTGCCGATGACGTACGCGCTGGGCACGCGCACGCCGCCGCTGCTCACCACCGTCCACGGTTTCTCGTCGCCGCTGATTCTCGGCGCTTACTATGCCTGCGCCGGGCGCAGTTTCTTCTGCTCGATCAGCGACGCCGACCGCGACCCGGGACTCTCCTACCTCGCCACGACGTACAACGGCATCGATCCCGCCGCATTCACGTACAGCGCACAACCGGGTGAGTACCTACTCTTCCTGGGGCGCCTGCATCCCGAGAAAGGCACGCACCTGGCGATCGAGCTCGCCCGGCGCAGCGGGAAGCGCCTGCTGATCGCGGCCATCCCGCAGGATCGCGAGTACTTTGCGCGCGCGGTCGAACCCCTCCTCGACGGTGAGCAAATCGTCTTTCTGGGCGCGGTAGAGGGCGAACGCCGCAACCGCCTGTTGCGCGAGGCGCTGGCACTCGTGCATCTCACCACGCGCCCCGAGCGCTTCGGGCTCACCATGGTGGAGGCAATGGCCTGCGGCACACCGGTCATCGGTGCGCGTATGGGCAGCATCCCCGAGATCGTGGTCGACGGCGTTACCGGCTTCTGCGTCGACTCGATGGAGGAGGCAGTAGCGCGCGTCCGCGATCTTCCCGGCCTCGACCGCGCCGCTTGCCGCCGGCGCGTCGAAGAGGCCTTCACGGTCGAGCACATGATCGACCGCTACCTCGCCGCCTATGCGCAGGCGTTGCGCTTGGAAACGCCGCCGGAACCCAGCTCCGAACAACTGCGCTGGCGCGCCCACGACTGGTGGGATCGCCCGCAGGCGTTCACCGAAATTCCGCCCAAGCCGGCTCACTGGATCGTGTAGCCCTGAGCCCAGTCCCCGCGTCCGTCTGCCCACACGGTCCAGACTTGCTTGGTCTTGCCGTCGATCGCCACCGTGTGCACACGCTTGCCGGTAGTAAGCTTCGCCACCAGACGCGGTGCCTTGCCGGCTTCCAAACGGTAGACCGTCAGCGTCTGCGCACCCGCGCAGGCCAAGAGATCGCCTGCGTCATCGAGGCTGCACTGATCGAGGTCCGGCTGTACCCGTACGTCCCCCACGTGCTTGCCAGCGGGGGTGTAGACGGAGAGCACGCCGTTCTTGCCGCCCACGATCAGCTGGCCTAAGCGGGCGTCGAATTGCAGCGGGTGGTTGTGCCTGAGCTGCGGCGTCTTGACGATCCGTCTCACCTTGAGCGTGTGCGTATCGATGATCGCGAAGGCATCCAGATCGTTGAGGTTTTGATAGAGTAACCCAGCCTTGGGGTCGACCGCGAGATACTCGGGATCGCTACCGGGAGATGCGATCGTCCCAACTTGCTTCAGCGTGTTTGCATCGATGACGAAGATGCGCGATCCGCCGTCCTCGTCGGCGTAGACACGGCTGCTCGACGGATCGTAGATCAGGGCGTCAACAGGTCCCGGTACGCTGGTCTGCGCGACCACGCGCAGCGTGCGCGGATCCACCTTCGAGACCGTCTGCTCGCTGCCGTTGCCGGTGAACACGTCGCCGCTCTTCGGATCGACGGCCACGCCGTGCAGCGGCCCCACCCGTACCTGACCGCGCACTCGCCCGGTGCGGGAGTCAACGACCACCAGCCGGTTGCTGCCGGTGTGCGCCGCATAGACGCGCCCGCGCGCCGAATCGACCGTGACGTAGTCGAAGCCGCTGTAGACCGGAACGCGGGCCGGCGGCGCAGCCGGGACTAGGTGCAGCATCGTTGACTCTCTCTTCCCTTCCCGGTTAGCGCGTTAGAACTTGGTAGTCACCATGAATTGGACCGACCGCGGAGGCATCCCAAAGCGCTCCGATCCTTGATCGAAGGCATTGAGCGCGGTTCCGTACCGGTTCTGCGGCTGAAATACGCCGTAGCCGATGCGGCCATAGAGATCCGTCGCGCTATCGAACAGATTCTGGACCCCAAGATTCACGGATACGCGCCCGTTGATCCTCTTGCTCAGCGAGAGATTCGAGTAGCTGTAGGCCGGGCGGTTGTATCCATTATTTTGAGCGATCCAATAGGTGTCGAGGCGTCCGTCGAAGAGGTTGCTGCGGAGGTTGAGCCCCACCGACAGCTTGTGCAGCGGCACCCCTAGGATCTGCGCGCCGTTGATGATCTGGACGTTGTTCTGCAAGATCGAGTCCGGGACACCCAAGCGCACCGCGGATTGGATGTCGTAGGCGTAGTCGATGCCCAAGCGCTTGGTTACGCCCAAGTGGCCACGTAACTCGACGCCCCGATACCGAGCCTGCGCCGCGTTGACGACCTGCTGCACGTTCAGATTGGCGATGGTGTAGATTCCGCCCGCGCAGTGGTTGGAGTATGCGGCGAGCACGCGCGCCAGGAGCGCCGGGTTGAAGAGTGCCGCATAAGGCGCGGCCGGCACGCCGATCTGGAAGAGTTGGTTGGTGAGGTTGGTCTGGTAGGCGTCAATCTCGACGGTCGAGGACGGATTGAAGCGATGGCCGTAGCCTGCCTCAAGGTCCGTGCCCGACTCCGGCTTGACGCTGGTGTTCCCGATCGTCCCGACGCCGGTCGTCATCCCCGCGCCGCAGTTGTAGTTGATGTTCTCCGGGGTACCGTTCGGCGTGAACTGGCCTAGCACCAGGGGCGCGGCCGGGTTGCCGGTGGCGTGGCCGCCGGTCAACCGGAACACATCGTCCGGCGTCGCGCGGTAGATGAACGAAAGGCGGGGATCGAAATTCGTCTGATTCGTGAGCGACGAATGGCGGAACCACCCGTTGAAGAACGCGGTGAGCTTGGCACTGAGATTCAATTGGTCGCGGACGAAGAAGCTGCTCTCGACGAAGTGAAGCGGCTGGTTGGCCGTGACGCTGATGCCGCCGCTCGAAAACGTATCGCCCGTGACGTTCTGGTTGGCCAGGAAGATGCCGAGTCCCAGGCTATTGCGCGCACTGGTGATCTCGTCCGATGCCAGGAATCCAGTGGTCCTGGTAAAGGTCGTGTCGTAGCCGCCGCCGCCCACGCACAGACCCGTCGCGGGAACGATGGACGGACCACAGCTGCGGTTGTAATCGACGGCGTAGCTGTCGGAGAAGCCGTCCAGCACGAGTTCGCTGTTATGGCCGATGCGTGAGGTGAAGCGGGCGTGGTAGTCGTGATTGCGGATCGCCTGCCAGGGCGATGGCCCACCCCCGGCGGGCCCGGAGGCCGCAGCCGCCCACTGCTGCGGCGTGTCACAGGTGCCGTTGGGGGAAGCGTTCGTGATCACAGCGATCGCGCCGGTGCACGTGAATGGTGTACCGCTGGCGCCCGTCACTGAAGACTGGTTGCCGTTGGCTGCCAGCGTTGCATTCGCCGTATACAGTTGCTGCTCGTATGTGTAGTAGTCGTTGTCGCCATTGCCGGACTTATCGTCCCAGGAGAGCGCGTCGTAGTAGCCGAGCAGCAGGTTCGATGCGGGCGACAACTGGTAGGTGAGCTTGTACAGGTCGTTGCGCAGCCGGTAGTTCGCCGACACCGGCCAGGTGAAGGCGGCCTTTGTATTCGAGGTCAGATCCTGCCCGACATCACCGGTCTGCGCGATGCTCTTCCTGGGGAAATCGCCGTAGAGGTCCTCCTGGCCGTGCGCAAGGGCATAGCCGAGGCGGCCGTCTCGCCCGGTGGTGCGAACCCCGACGGTGCTCTTGCCGGCCGAGCCGATTCCGGAGAAGACCTCCGTGGCCGGCTTCGTGGTGGGATTGAGCGTCTGCAAGTCGACGACGCCGCCGATGCTGTCGGTGCCGTAGAGGCCGGTGGCGCCGGAACCGTACGTTACGTCAACATTCCTAAGCCCGAAGTAGGGGCTCGCCTGATAGTCGAACGTTGTCGGCGCTCCGTTGAAGAACGTGCTCGGGGCGACGCCGATCGGCCCGATGGGATGGCCGTCAAGCAGCGTCTGCGTCTCGGTTGCCCCCAACCCCCGAATATCGATGAAGATGTCGTCGCCCGCCGCAGAGCTGAGCGAATCGACATTCACGCCCGGCAGCGTGATCAGCGCGTCGCCAACGCGGTTGTAATTCTGCTGCTGAAGCTGCGTGGCGGGAATGCGCTCCGAGATGGTCGTCGACTTCTGGAGCGAGGTCTCGCCCCCGACGCGAACAGTTGCGATAGTCTTCAAGCCGCTTTCGATGCGCGCCACACTCAGCGTCGCGTTGACCTGCATCGTTGCGCCCGCGATCACGAAGACGTCGGTCACCCGCATCGTGTCGTAGTGCGCCGCTTGGAGGACGACGGCGTAGGGACCAGGGGCGATGCCATCGAGGTGATAGCTGCCGGAGGCATCAGTCGTCGTCGACGCTACGGGCGAATCGGCGTGGTCTAGCG
>SCRI01000078.1 GCA_004298675.1 bacterium
CCGGTTGAATGGCGGCTGCGTCTGTTCGTCGGCCATCTTCAGGAAGAGCATATACGTCAACTGCTCGACGTAATCGCCGTACGATAATCCGTCGTCGCGAAGAACATTGCAGTAGTTCCAAAGCTTTGCGACGAGCGTGTTTGATTCGTTTATCAAGAGCTGACCTCCGACGCTGCCAAGACCTGGGCAAACACCATCACTTCTTGATTCGCGGCTGGGAACGTCGACCGTTTCAGCGCGCAGCTGTCGGCAGTGTCAATAGCATCTTATGCCGATCTTGTGCGACAAGGTTGCCAGCGAACGCTCGAGCAAGTATCGCGCTCCGTAGCTGATATGACCGCTGGACGGCACGCTCGGCCATCGTATCAACACTGGCCGACACCGACACGAGCTCACTGTATTCATGTATAATGCGCCGCTGAGTCTCCAACGGTGGTACATTCAATGACAGGTTCGAGAACTTTGATTTACTAAGAATCGGTAACGTAGTGCTTGACGCACGCTCATGGATCTTGCGCTGAAACCTCGGCCCAGAAACAACCGCCAACAGATACTCGGGCAGAACCACCGAGGGATCTGGCACAATCGCGTTTATCTGCTGGTTTATCGAACAGTCGATCTCGCTTACGCTAGTCTTGCCAATCGTCGCGCCAATACAGGTTACGAGCACACTGTGTGCTGGAACGGTCCTCGCCACGTCCATTCCAGCTTGCGAAATCGAGCGCCGCGCCGATCGAACTCCACCAGCGTGCTGGAGATCACCTGGCGTAACGAAAGGGAGTGATCCTTTCCAATACCTTGGCTCCTTCGTGGATGGGGTGTTGCCGGTAACAATATTCCCGAGCTCACATAGTTTTCGGAGAACTCCCGGCGCGTTGGTAACTGCAATTGCGATAGCGTCGCCGAGCCTCCTAGTACGGCGTAACACGCGCGCGAGCGATGCTTCGGCGGCGTCGAGGCGGGAGAACTGTTCTTCGATGGCTTCGACGATCCGCCGCTGCTCGGAAATCGGCGGAAGAGGCACCGGAAGTTGACGTAGATCCTCCTGCGGCAAGTGATCGATTGTGCTGCCCGTAACGAGTTTATCGAACATCTGCGAGTAGCTATAGTGACGAAGAAGATAGAATAGGTATTCTGGCATAAGCGCAGATGAGCAACGGACGCGATGAAGCGCCTTCTGAAAATGCACGTCGGTAACGGCGGCTCGCCATATTGCGGCACGCCCAACTTCACCACCCTCGCAGACCACGACGTCCCCTCGGCAGAGGCCGAATTTTATTGACTCAGCTTCAGTAAAGTCCATCGAGGGCAAGTCGCTAAGCGTAAACACGCCCCATTGCACATCGCGGTTCCGAAGATAGGGCTTTGGTCTTGCACCCACCTTTGCTTTCGGTGAGAGCATTTTGCCGAGCTGAGTCTCGGCAATTTCGCCAAGGCGTGTCATAGGCCACGGCGCTGTCGCGCTCACGCCACAAGAGCCTCGTTCAGTTCATCGATCAGCGGATTCAACTGATCGCCAAAGACTTCGCACGCTTTTCCGAGGCCACCGTGTTCGGAAAACGGCGTATATTGGAAGTCATCCGCCGAAATGGTGAGACTAGCGGCGATGTGGTCACGAATACGCTCAAGCCACTGCGTCTGTTCTGGGGAAAAAGCGCGACCGGCCTGCTTCTGCTGGAGCATCCATCCGGCGAATCGTTCATCCACGCGTTCCGGAAACGGCACCAGTTGCTCGTCCTGGTTCAGTGCGAAGCGCACGATTTGCACGATGTCGGCCAACACGCGGGGGCCGGAGCCCTGAACCTTCGACTTGTCGAGGGTTTCGTAAGCGGCCCACAGATTCTCCGGCGTCCAATGCTGCGGCGTACGACCGATGGCATTGGCCAATTCTTTCACTTCTTTCCACGTCAGGCAATGCCTATACGGGCGACTGTAGAGGATCTGCAACGCGGTGATTTCGTCCTTGTGCTCTTCGATGTATGCGCGAAATGATTCGACGGTCTTGCGGGCACGGTCGGCAGCATCAACGGAATAATCCGCCCGGAGGAGTCTGTCTGCCGATGTCTCATCGATTACTTGGTCGTAGCTGCGTCGCAGTTCGACCAGTTTCTCTCGGAAGGCCGGATTATCGGCGAGTGGGCCGACCGCGTTGTCGATGAGTCGCGCCGCGATGGTGTCACACGTTTCAGCGTTGGGATGCTCCATGCCTGTCTCGCGCTGCGCGGCCTCGTACTGCCTGTCTGCATCCAGCGCGTCCACGATGGTCTCGGCGAGCGTCTTGAGCGACACGCCCGCGACGACTTCCAGCTCCTCTCTGTCTTGTCCTGATAGCCTCAGATTGAGACGTGCGATACGCGAGGCGATGGAGGACACCAAAGTCCGATCACGCGAGCCTAGCGCAAGATTGTGCAGGAGCTTATCGAAGCCGAGTTTCGGGTTACGATCCATCGGTGTCGTATCGTGCAGGTCGGCCTCCGTCACGCCAACCGCATCGATGATTATAAAGCGATCCTTTACCTTCGCGTCGGGCGTCACGCCTTGCAGGTCGGTCGGGTTGATGACACGCACGCCACGGCCTTTCATCTGCTCGAAGAACTGCCGCGAACGGACCATGCGCATGAAGAACACGCATTCGATAGGCTTGACGTCCGTACCAGTCGCGATCATATCGACGGTCACGGCGATACGGGGATTGTAGCTATTACGAAAATCCTGGAGCAACTGCTCGGCCTTTTGGCCTTGCGAGCCGGACTTATAGGTGATCTTGGCAGCGAACTCGTTGCCTTTGCCAAATTCCTCACGCACGATTTGCACGATGTCATCGGCGTGACTGTCGTCCTTGGCGAAGATCAGGGTCTTCGGGACGTGCGTTCGCCCCTCGAACAACTTTGGAAGACTGTCGCGGAAAGCCCGCACGATGGTTCGAATCTGGTCCTTGGCGACAACCTTGCGATCAAGTTCCCTGGCGTCGTAAATGATATCATCGTCAAGTTGTTCTAGACGCTTTTCGCGCGTCTGCCGATCGCGAAACGTCGTCACCAGACCCGCATCGATCTTCGATCCCATGGCGCTGATCTCGGTAGAAATACGGTACACGTCGAAGTCAACGTTTACGTTGTCGGCTACGGCGCGCTCATGGTTGTACTCCATCACCAGGTTCTGATTAAAGAACCCGAGCGCCTGCTTCCCCGGCGTCGCAGTCAGACCGATAATGAACGCGTCGAAGTACTCCAGCACTTGCCGCCACAAACCATAGATGGAACGATGGCACTCGTCAACGATGATGACATCGAACGTCTCGATGGGCACCGCCGGATTGTACGCGACCTCAGCCGGCCTGGGAGGCTGCAACTCATATGCCGATTCCTCATCGAGCTCTTCCGCGAGGTCCGGCTCGCCCTTGAGAATCGAATAGAGACGCTGAATTGTGGAGATGACTACGCGGGAGACGCCGTCGATGCGATTCGAGCCGAGGCGTTGAACATTGTAGAGTTCCGTGAATTTACGGCCGTCATCGGGCGTAGAAAACGCCTGAAACTCCTTGAGCGTCTGCCGCCCTAGATTCGCGCGATCAACGAGGAAGAGAATTCGGCGCGCTCCGGCATACTTGATGAGCCGATAGGCAATATTGGCGGCGGTGAACGTCTTGCCCGAACCCGTAGCCATCTGGATGAGCGCACGCGGTCGGCTGTGCTTGAGCGATTCTTCCAGATTGCGGATCGCCTCCGCTTGCGCGACCCATAAGCCCTGTTCGTAGAGTTCTGGCAAATTGCGAAGACGTGCGCGCAGCGTCGTGTGTGCGGTTCCGATCTCTGCGAGCGTTTCAGGCCGGTAGAACGTAAATACTTGGCGACTCGCGGGATCTGCATCGAAGCCGTTAGTAAAGCGCGTCTCAAGGCCCGTAGACTCGAACGCGAACGGGAGTGGCGTCATGAGCGCGGAGACACCCTCGGGCAGCCCCGCGGTGTACTTGGCGGACTGCCACTCGACACCAGTGAGGGTCGATCCAGCTTTCTTAGCTTCGATGACTCCGGCGGCTCTACGGTTGACAAAAAGGAGGTAGTCGGCAGCATCGTAGCCGCCTCTCATCTTGAACTCGCGAACCGCGACGCCGATACCGGCACCAAGGTTTACTTTCTTGTAGTCCTGAACAATCCAGCCGCACGCACCCAGCTGGCGGTCGATCTCCATGCGAGCGCGGGCTTCAGGGTCCAGGTAGTCCTCGATGGACAATTGCCGACCTCACCAGCGACGGAGCTACCGCAAGGCGTCCCTGATGGGCTATACTACGCAGTCGCCGATCAGACCTAGAACTGCCGAGCTAAGGCTGCCAAAAAGGCTGGAGCCACGGAGGCCGCGATGGCTGAGGCTCGGCCAGCGCATAGGCCGCTCCCACGGCAATGGTCTACCTCTAGGCTGACCGCAGGCATCTGGGGCATGAAAAAAGCCCGTCGTGACGGGCTTTCGGTGGTAGCGCCAACGGGAATCGAACCCGTCTTTTCGCCTTGAAAGGGCGATGTCCTAGCCGATAGACGATAGCGCCATGCAGGGTCGTGTGGGCCCGGCAGGATTCGAACCTGCGCACAGCCGGTTATGAGCCGGCCGCTCTACCGCTGAGCTACAGGCCCCCAGCCGGGACGGCCACGCTATTTTACCCGCGCGCGCCTTCCGGCGTCAACTCGGGGAGCGGCGGAGCGCGCCGCGGCACGGGCGACGATTGGACGATCGACGTCGTCGTCTGCCCGTACGGCAGGAACCGGTCGATCAGCTCCTCCAGGTCCTCAACGGCGCCAACGTACACCTTCACCAGGAAGCAGTCCTCTCCGGTGATGCGGTGACACTCCACCACCTCCGGGGAGCGGCGCGCCACCTCCGCCACCTTCGCCAGTTGACGCGCCACCGGACGGATGCGGATATACGCGGCGATCGGTCTCCCCAGCGCCTTGGGATTCAACTCCGTGGCGAAGCCGGCGATCACGCCCGCCTCCAGCAGCCGCTGCACGCGCTCCGTCACCGCCGGCGCCGACATCCCGATGCGCCGCCCCAGCTCGGACATCGTCACGCGCGGGTCCGCCAGCAGATGCTTCAGCACGCGCAGGTTCACGGAATCCAGCGGCTGCGGGCCAGCGGCGCTGAAATCAATAGCGCCCATTTGCCTTAGCTTCGTAGCCATATCGCACCTCGCGCTTGCATCCCGGTATGGTATTCCCGCGAACCACCTTCTAGTATACGAGTCATGGCCGCCACCGCCAAGACGCCGCAACTGCCCCCGCACGCCTATTTTTTGGTGAGCGCGGTCTTCCACTATCTGGGGCCGGCCTTCGCCGTCTTGCTCTTCAGCCGCGTCGAGGTGCTGGGGGTGGCGTGGCTGCGCATCGCCAGCGCCGCCGCCATCTTCGCGGTCTGGCGCCGCCCCTGGCGGCTCGCGCTGCGGATGTCGCGCCAGCAGTGGACCACGCTGCTGGCCCTGGGCACTTCGCTCGGCGTCATGAACGCCTGCTTTTACCTCGCCATCTCGCGTCTGCCGCTGGGCACGGTCGGCGCCATCGAGTTCCTTGGCCCCATCGCGGTCGCGGCGGCGGGGGCGCGCACGCTGCGCAACTTCGCCGCGCTGGCGCTGGCGGTCGGCGGCGTCTACGTCTTGACGGACATCCGCATCGCCGGGGAGCTCACCGGCTTCCTCTTCGCCTTCGCCAACTGCGCGCTCTTCATACTCTACATCGTGTTGGGCCACCGCATTGCGCGCGACGGCGGCGCCGCCGGCATCGACCGCTTGAGCATCGCGATGCTGGTGGCGCTGGTCGTCATCACGCCCATCGGCTTCGCCGGCGCCGACCCCGCGCTTTCGAACCCGCTGCTGCTGGGTGCGGGCATCGGCGTGGGCGTCTGCTCGTCGGTCATCCCCTACGTGATGGACCAGCTCGCCATGGCGCGTCTCTCACGCGCCACCTTCGCGCTGATGCTCGCGCTGTTGCCCGCCATCGCGGTAGCCATCGGTGCCGTGATGCTGCACCAACTGCTCAGCCCAATCGAACTCGCGGGCGTGACGCTAGTGATCCTGGGCGTCGCGGTCCACCGCGATCCCGGCAGCGCGCAGGCGTGAAGGAATTAGAAGCGCTGGCGGAAGGCCGCCTTGCCCGGATAGAGAGCGACGTCGTTCAGCTCGCCCTCGATGTCCATCAAGCGGTTGTACTTCGCGATGCGGTCGCTGCGCGAGAGCGAGCCGGTCTTGATCTGCCCCGCGCCCGTGGCCACGGCGATGTCGGCGATCGTCGTATCCTCGGTCTCACCCGAGCGATGTGAGATCACCGCCGTGTAACCCGCACGATTGGCGGTGGAGACGGCATCGAGCGTCTCGGAAAGCGAGCCGATCTGGTTGACTTTGATCAGCACCGAGTTGGCCACGCCCTCCTCGATGCCGCGCTGGATGCGCGCGACGTTGGTGACGAAGAGATCGTCGCCCACCAGTTGCACGCGCTTGCCCAAACGCTCGGTGAGCAGGCGCCAGCCCGCCCAATCGTCCTCAGCCAAGCCATCCTCGATGGAGACGATGGGATAGGCGCTGCAGAGGCGCTCGTACAGGTCCACCATCTGCGCGGCGCTCAGCGCCTTGTCGCGCGCGCCCGGATAGTACGAGTTGTCTTCGAAGAACTCGGTCGACGCGGGATCCAGTGCGATGGCGATCTGCGCCCCGGGAACGTAGCCCGCGCGCTTGATGGCTTCCACCAGCAGATCGAGTGCTTGATCGATGGTGTCCAGTGGCGGTGCGTAGCCGCCCTCGTCGCCCACTAGCGTGGGCATGCCCTTCTCGTGCAGAATCGCGCCCAGCGCCGCAAACGTCTCGGCACCGTAGCGCACGGCCTCCGCCAGGCTGGGCGCGCCCACCGGCATCACCATGCACTCTTGAAACTGCAGCGCGCCGGAGGCATGCTTGCCGCCGTTGATGACGTTCATCATCGGCACCGGCAGCGTGTGCGCGGAGGGTCCGCCCAAGTAACGGTAGAGCGGCAGGTTGAGGCTAGCCGCAGCTACGCGCGCCACCGCCAGCGAAACGCCAAGGATGGCATTGGCGCCCAGCTTCGATTTGTTGGGCGTGCCGTCCAACTCCAGCATGCGCGCGTCGATCTCGCGCTGACAGGTCGCGTCCGTGCCTTCCAACGCCGGCGCGATCGTCTCGTTGACGTGACGCACCGCCTGCAGCACGCCCTTACCGCGATAGCGCGCGCCGTCGCCGTCGCGCAGCTCCACCGCTTCGTGCGCGCCGGTGGAGGCCCCTGACGGCACCATCGCCTCGGCCGTCGTACCGAAGCTGGTGGTGACGCGGGCGGCCAGGGTGGGATTCCCACGCGAGTCGAGCACTTCGCGCGCGTGGATCTCCCAAATCTGCGGACGGTCGAGCATCCCTACTCCTCACACGGTGTTCGGCATTACGCCGAAACGAGCCATTCCTTCTGATCGTGGTCGCGCGGGAAGAGCTCTTCCGGCTTGAACCACAGCGCCACTTCGCGCTCGCCGCTTGTGGGCGAGTCGCTGCCGTGCACCAGATTGCGGCCGATGGTCTGACCGAAATCGCCACGGATCGAACCCGGCGCGGCCTTGATGGGGTTGGTGGCGCCGATGGTCGAGCGGCAACCCTCGACGGCGTCCTCGCCCTCCACCACCAGCGCCACGATCGGCGCTCCGGTGATGTACTCGACCAGGCCGTCGAAGAACGCCTTGCCCTCGTGCTCGGCGTAGTGGCGCTTGGCCAGCTCGCGCGGTACTTTGAGCATCTTCAAGCCGGAGATGGTGAAGCCGCGGCGCTCGAAGCGCGCGATGATCTCGCCGACCAGGCCGCGCGCCACGGCGTCGGCCTTACACAGGATGAGGGTACGTTCGTGTGCCATAACCCGACGGAGGTACGGGCCAACCCAAGCCTACTCCTCGTCGCTGGACGGGTAACCGCGCGTCTCGGCGTCCACGGCGGCGATCTTGTAGTTCAGCGCCGCGATCACGCGCGGCCAGGTGTAGCGCCGCGCCGTCCGCCGCCCCGCTTTGCGCAACGCCTTGCCCAAATGCGGATCCTGGGCCAGCGCCCCCACGTAGGTCGCTAGCTCCCGTCCGTCCTCGGTGTCCACCACGATCGCGTTCCCGAACGGCTCGGCGTACTCTTCGCCCGTGGCTCCGGTAACGGCCACCCCACGCGCCGCCATCACCTCCAGCCCCACCAAGCCGAAGGGCTCGCGCCCGCTGTTGGCCAGCACGGCATCGACGGCGGCGTAGAGCGTGTAGAGCGCGCGCGTGCTCAGGAAGCTCACGAGATTGATCAGCTCGCCCCGCGCGCACGCCAGCGCTGCGAGCAACGGCTCGATCTCCTCGCTGCGCTCCACCGTGACGTCCTCGACTTGCAGCCCCAGCTCCAGCGCGCGCGCGAAGACGTCGCGCCCGT
>SCRI01000079.1 GCA_004298675.1 bacterium
CGCGTGCCACCGGCCCTTCATGAATTGTTTCGTACGTCTCTCACCACTTCCGTAGTAAAAGACGCCCGAGAACCCACAGACTTTATGCGCTTCTGTCCTGTTCAGTTTTCAAGGAGCCGCTCGATTCAGAGAACCGGTAAGACCGGTTCGCCGGCCACACCATAACGGTGCGGAGCTCGAGCACGCACCGTAGTATACGACGCGGCATCATGCCAAGTCAAGCCTTGTGCGATGCGATTTTTAGCGACGAGACAAACGCGCGCGCCGCGCGCCCGGCAGCCTCACCGCGACGTTCGCCAAGCGCATCGATCAGCGCGCTGCCGATGATCACGCCATCCGCGACGCCTCCGATCGCTTCTACCTGCTCCGCCTTAGAGATGCCGAAACCCACGGCGAGCGGCAGCTCGGTCAGAGGGCGCAAACGGCCGATCTGTGCGATCACCGGCTCGAGATCGAGTCCGCCGGCTCCGGTGACACCCGCCCTCGACACCACGTACAGAAACCCGTCAGACGCCGCCGCGATACGTCTAGACCGCTCGTTGGAGGTCGTGGGCGCCACCAACTGCGTGAGGCCCAAACCGCGGGCTCGCAGCTCCTCACGCAGCCCGGCACACTCTTCGAATGGGAGATCCGGCACGATGGCACCGAGCGCCCCGGTCGCGGCCAACCGCTCGGCGAAACGGGCGTGGCCGTAGCGCTCGATCGGGTTGGCATAGCCGAACGCGATCAACGGCGGCCCGCCGGCCGCTGCCAAGCGGTCGAAAAGCGACAGCACGCCTGCGAAGGTCGCCCCGCCGGCCAGGGCCCGCTGCGCCGCCGCCTGGATCGTCGGGCCGTCGGCGAGCGGATCGCTGTACGGTATGCCCAGCTCCACGGCATCGGCCCCGGCCTCCGCCAGCGCCAATACGACCGCCACCGTCGTCTCCGGATCGGGATCTCCCGCCATGACGTAGGGGATGAGCGCCGGGCGCCCCTCGCGCCGCGCCCGCGCAAACAACGCTTCGTATCCCCCCATCAGAGTCGGACCCCCTCGAGCGCCGCCACCTGCATCACGTCCTTGTCGCCGCGCCCGGAAAGCGAGACGACGATGACCCGCTGCGGCGGCCCCTCGCTGGCCAGGCGCATGGCATAGGCCACGGCATGGGCGCTCTCGAGCGCCGGCACGATGCCCTCCAAGTGGGCCAAGAGATGGAAGGCCTCCAACGCCTCGCCGTCCTCAATGCCGGCGTACGTCGCCCGCCCGGTATCGTGCAGATACGCGTGCTCGGGCCCGACGCCGGGGTAGTCCAAGCCGGCCGAAATCGAGTGGGTCTCGCGGACCTGCCCCTCCTCGGTCTGCAACAGATAGGAGCGCGAACCGTGAAGCAGCCCCACGCTGCCCGCTCCCAGGGAGGCGGCGTGCTCGCCGCCCGCGAGCCCCCGGCCGGCCGCTTCCACGCCCCAGAGCCGGACACCGGCGTCGTCGACGAAGGCGGTGAAGATGCCCATCGCATTGCTTCCGCCGCCGACGCAGGCCACGACGTCGTCGGGCAGACGGCCCAGCCGCTCCAGCGACTGCGCGCGCGCCTCGTCTCCGATCACACGCTGAAACTCCCGCACCATGTACGGATAGGGGTGCGCCCCGACCACGCTCCCGATGACGTAAAACGTGTTGTCCGAGCAGGCGGCCCAGACGCGGAACGCCTCGTTCGTGGCGTCCTTCAACGTCTGCGTACCGCTGGAAACCGGGTGCACCGTCGCCCCTAGCAGACGCATCAGATAGACGTTGAGTGCCTGGCGCTCGACGTCTTTTGCCCCCATGTAGACGTCGACGGGCAGCCCGAGCTTCGCCCCGATCGTCGCGGTGGCCACGCCGTGTTGCCCTGCCCCGGTTTCCGCGATCAGACGCCGTGCCCCCATGCGCTTGGCCAACAGGCCCTGACCCACCGTGTTGTTGATTTTATGGGCGCCGGTATGGTTGGTGTCCTCGCGCTTGAGGAAGATGCGCGCGCCGCGGCAGTGCTCGCTCAGGCGTCGCGCCTCGTAGAGCGGCGACGGACGGCCGACATACTCCGCCAACAGCGAACGGTACTCGTGCCAAAAGAGCGGATCGGCGAAGGCCTCGCCCATCGCTTGCTCTAAACGCTCCAGCGCTCCGTGGAGCACTTCGGGAACGTACCTGCCGCCGAAGCGGCCGAAATACCCTCGTTCGTCAGGCTGCTGCATCGCTCTCCCTAACCGCACGCACGAACGCGCGCATCAACTCACGGTCCTTCCGTCCGTCGCGTTCAACGCCGCTGGAGACGTCAACGGCGAACGGGCGCAGCAGGCGAATCGCCTCGCCCACGTTCTCGACGCACAAGCCCCCGGCCAGGCAGAACGGACCTAGCCCGCGCAGCGGTTCGATGGACGCCCATGCGAACGTGCGTCCCATGCCTCCGCCGCGCGCGCTGGAGGCGTCGTACATGATCGTCCCCGCACCATAGCGGCGCACGTCGCCGGGATCCGGAGCCCGCTCGCCGACGTGGAGCACCTTCACAAACGCGCGCCCAAACGAGGCGCAGAACTGCGGCGACTCGGCGCCGCTGAACTGCAGGACGTCGACGCCGGCCTCGATGGCTGCACGCACGTCCTGCGCACCGGGGTCGACGAAGACGCCCACCAGCGGCACGAGCGCCGGGAATGACTGCCGTATCACCGCGACCTCGGCAAGCGACACGCGCCGCGGAGACGGGGCTAGAATCACGCCTAATGCATCCGCGCCCGCCTGCACCGCGTCATGCGCATCCTGCGGCGTGCGCATGCCGCAGATCTTCACGCGCGTCATCGCAGCGATCCGACGCCGCGTAACTCTCGCAACATCGCACCAGGGTCGGCACTGCGCATCAAAGACTCGCCGACCAGGAAGGCCTGGGCACCCGCTCGCCGCAGCCGGCGCACCTGCTCCCCGTTGTGTAAGCCGCTCTCGCTGACCACCAGCACGCCGGGTGGAATCTCCGATAGCAACTCCGTGGTCGTGGAGAGATCGACGTCGAACGTGCGCAGGTTGCGGTTGTTGATGCCGACGATACGTGCACCCGCACGCAGGGCGCGACTCAACTCGCCTGCGCCGTGTACCTCCACCAATGCATCGAGCGCATAGCGGGCGGCTTCTTGGATCAGCGCCGTGAGGCGCTCGTCGTCCAGCGCGGCCACGATCAGCAGGACCGCGTCGGCGCCATAGGCCGAGGACTGCGCAATCTGGTAGGCGTCGGTGAGAAAGTCTTTGCGCAGAATCGGGCGCTCCGAGTTGGCGCGCGCCACATCGAGAAAGCTCAGTTCCCCCAGGAAGTGATCGCTCTCCGTCAGCACGCTGATGGCGTCGGCGCCGGCGCATTCGTAGGATGCGGCGATGCGCGCGGGATCGAAATCCTGTACGATCAGGCCCAGCGAGGGCGAGGCACGCTTGATCTCCGCGATGATCGCCGGCTCTTCGCCGCGCGCGCACAAAGCCTGCCCGAAGCCGCGGCGCTGCGCCGCGCGCGCGAGGCCGCGCTCGTGCAGTCGCTCCCACGGCTGCGCCGCGCGCTCGAGCTCGAGCACCTTCGCCTTCGCGTCCAGCAGCCGCTGCAGAATGTCGTTCACCGGGCCTCCTTGGCACCGTGCGCCGGCTCGCACTCCGCGCGCGCCCGGCGCATCGCCTCGAGCGTAGCCAGCGCGCGCCCTTCGAGGATACTGCGCCGCGCCAGCGCCAGACCCTCGCGCACGTCTTCGGCCGCCCCCGCGACGTACAGCGCAAGCGCCGCGTTCAGGGCCACGACGTCCGCGCGCGGGCTGCGCTCGCCGGCCAAGATCGACTCCAGCGCGCGCGCGTTCTCGGCGGCCTCACCGCCGCGCAGCTCGGAGAGTTCCGCGCGCACTCCGTAGTCGGCGGGGTCCAACCGCCCCGTCTCGACGCGCCCGTCGCGCACCATCGTCACGAGCGCCGGTGCCGCCCCCGAGAGCTCGTCGACGCCATCCAGGGAATGGATCACGGCGGCGCGTTCGCAGCCCAATCCCAGCAGCGCGTTGGCCACTAAGGGCACGAGCGGCTCACGCGCCACGCCTACCACTTGCCGGTTTGCCCCGGCCGGATTGGTCAGCGGGCCGAGCACGTTGAAGATGGTGGGCACGCCCAGGTCGCGCCGCAGCGGCGCGACGTTCTTGAACGCAGGATGGTAACGCTGCGCGAAGAGAAAGGCGATGCAGTCTTCGCGTAGCCGGCGTGCAGCCTCCTGTGGACCCACCGAGATCTCCACACCTAACGCCTCCAGCACGTCGGCGCTGCCGCACTTACTCGACGCAGCGCGGTTCCCGTGCTTGGCAACGGGAACACCGGCGCCGGCTACCACCATCGACGCGGCGGTGGAGATGTTGATCGTATGCGCGCCGTCGCCCCCGGTGCCCACGATATCGAGAACCAACGGGAGCTCGTGCTCGACGCGCAATGCGCGCTCGCGCATGGCACGCGCCGCACCCACGACCTCGTCGGCCGTCTCGCCTTTCACGGCCATCGCCACCAGCAAGCCGGCCACGCGCGTGGGCGGCTCCTCGCCGTCCATCAAACGCCCGATGGCTAAGGCAACCTCGTTGGCACTCAGGTCCTCGCCGCGCATCACGCGCCGCAGCAGCTCGACGATCTCACTCACGTTACCGTGCTCCGTTGCTTGGTCCGTACGACCTCCAGAAAGTTTGCGAAGATGCGACCGCCCACGTCCGTCAGCACCGACTCCGGGTGAAACTGCACGCCGTACAGCGGTAGCTGCGCGTGCTGGAGTCCCTGTACCACGCCGTCCTCGCTCCATGCCACCGCGCGCAACGGCTCGCGCAGGCTGCGCTCCTCCACGGCCAGCGAGTGGTAGCGCGTGGCGGCGAAGTTCTGCTCGACGCCCTCGAAGAGCCGCCCGTGCTCGTGACGAATGAGCGAAGTCTTGCCGTGCAGCAGTGCCGGGGCGTATCCCACCCGCGCGCCGAACGCTTGCGCCAGCGCCTGGTGCCCTAGGCAAACGCCGAAGAGCGCGCGGCGCGCCTCAGCCGCCGCCACGATCAGGGCCACGCTGATACCTGCATCCTCCGGGCGCCCCGGCCCCGGCCCGACCACGATGCCGTCGTCGCCGCGCGCCAGCGCCTCCGGCACCGTCAGCGCATCGGCTCGCACGACCTCAACGGCGGCGTCGGCGGCGGCCAGCGCATGCGCGATGTTGTACGTGAACGAGTCATAGTTGTCCAGGAGCAGAATCCGCGGCGTCACCATGGCTGAATCCCTAGAGTCTCGGCAATGATGCGCGTCTTGTGATGCACCTCGGCATACTCCGACTCCGGATCGGAGTCCGCGACGATACCGGCTGCCGCCTGAAAGTAGACGCGGCCGTCCCGCACGTGCGCGCTGCGCAGCGTGATGCAAGAATCCATGTCACCGTTGAAATCGAAGTGCGCCACGCTGCCCGCGTAGAAGCCGCGCGTTAGCGGCTCGAGCTGGTTGATGATCTGCATGGCGCGAATCTTGGGTGTTCCCGTCACGGTGCCGGCCGGATAGGCTGCTGCGAAGAGATCGACGGCATCGCAACCCTCCCGCAGCTCGCCCTCGACGTCGGAGACGATGTGCATGACGTGACTATACTTCTCGATCGTCATCAATTCATTGACGTGCACGCTGCCGAAGCGGCAGACGCGGCCGAGATCGTTGCGCGCGAGGTCCACGAGCATGACGTGCTCGGCGCGCTCCTTGGGATCCGCCAAGAGCTCGCGCATCACGCGCGCCTCGATCGCCGGATCCGGATGACGGGGGCGCGTTCCCGCCAGCGGCCGCAGGCGTGCCGTCGAGCCGTCGAGGCGCACGAGGAATTCGGGCGAAGCGCCGAGCACCGCGCCGTAGGGCGTATCCAAGAAGAACATGTACGGCGAGGGGTTCTGCGCGCGTACGCGGCGGTAGAGGTCGAAGGGTTCGCCGCGAACCTCAACACCGAAGCGAATCGAGAGCTGCAGCTGGTAGACGTCGCCTTCGTAGATGGCGCGCTTGGCCCGTGCCACGCCGTCGAGAAATGCCGCGTGCTCCAGCGAGCGCTGTGGCGGACCGGCCGCGGCGAAGATGCCCGGAAGCGACGGGCGCGTCCAGAGCAAGCGGCGCTCGTACTCGGCCAGGCGCGCCTCCACGGCCGCCCGTTCCGCGTCGTCGCGTGAGAAGCCCAGCAGCGTGAGGGTGTGACGGAAATGGTCGAAGACCAGCCACGTGCCGGGCACGACGGCGTAGATCTGTGGCAACTCCGCGTCGGCGGGGAGCGCCTGGCCGACGCGCTCGAGGGCGCGCACGAGATCGTAGCTGCACAACGCCACGACGCCGCCGGCAAATGCCAGTTGGTCGCGTCCCGCCACCGTGAAGTTGCCGATCAGGCGGCGCAGCTCACCCAGCGTCGAAGCGGCGTCGGCACCATCGATCGCTACGGCCGCCAGATAGTCCAAGCCCAGGAAACTGTAGCGGGAGATGCGCTCCGTGCCCTCGACCGACTCCAGCAAACACGCACGCCCCGGCTCGGCCAGGGCGTGAAACGCGGAGATCGGGGTGATGGCATCGGCCACGAATGCGCGCGCTGAGGCGCGCAAAACCACAGGACCTCGCCGGTCCTCCTTCACGCAACGGTTGGCGCTGACGAAGTCATTGCGCCGGACGTCCGCTGCCCCCACCTCGATTTAGCCGGCAACCAGTTCGAGCACGGAGACCTCAGCGGCATCGCCTTTACGCACGCCCACCTTGAGCACGCGCGTGTAACCGCCCGTACGATCCTTGAGCGTCGGCGCGATCTGATCGCAGACCTTCTGCACGACCTTGGGATCGAGCAGATACGAGGCCACCAGCCGGCGCGAGTGCAGATCGCCGCGGCGTGCCGTAGTTAGCAGGCGTTCGGCGATCTTGGAGATTTCCTTGGCCTTGGTGGAGGTCGTCTCTACCTTGCCGTGCAGGAGGAACGACGTCGTCAGGTTGCGGAGCATCGCCCGGCGGTGCGCATCGGTGCGCGAGAGACGCTTGGAAGCTTTGTTATGGCGCATCGGGGTGACCTATCTCCTTACGGCTGCCGGAGCGAGAGACCGCGCTCCTCCAGCTTCTCCTTGATCTCGTCGAGCGATTTCTTGCCGAAGTTGCGCATCTTGATGATCTCGTCTTCGGTCATGTCCAGCAGCTCCGAGACCTTGGAGATGCCGGCGCGTTTGAGGCAGTTATACGAACGCACCGAGAGGTCGAGCGTCTCGACAGGGATGTCCCACTCGCTCTGCACCGGTTCGGCGATGGGCTGCTCCTCCGACGTGAACGTCGCGAAGAGCGAGAACTGCTCACGCAGGATCTTGGCCGCCGTGGCCAGCGCCTCATCCGGCGTGATCGAGCCGTTGGTCTCGATCTCGAGCGTCAACCGATCGTAATCCGTGACTTGACCGACGCGCGTGTCGTCCACGGCGTAGTTGACTTTACGGATTGGCGAGAAGATCGAGTCCATCGGGATGATGCCGATCAGATGCTCGACGTTCTGTTGCTTGTCCGCGGTGACGTAGCCGCGATGCTTTTCAACGCCGATCTCCATGGCCAAGCGGCCGTCCTTGGAGTTGAGCGTGGCCAAGTGATGGCTCGGATCGAGGATCTCCACCTCGGCGTCCGGCTGGATGTCGGCCGCGGTGATTTCGCGCGGTCCGCCGCTGACATGGAGCTGAAGGATCTTCGGCTCGTCCGTCGTCACTTTGATGGGCAGACCCTTGAGGTTGAGGATCAGATTTGTCACGTCCTCGACCACCCCAGGGAGAGTCGAGAACTCGTGGAGCACACCGTCGATCTTCACATAGGTGACGGCAGCCCCGGGAATCGCGGAGAGCAGCACGCGACGCAGCGCGTTTCCAAGCGTCATCCCGAAGCCACGCTCCAGCGGCTCCGCCACGAACTTGGCGTAGTTGTCCCGACGCTCGCGAACCTCGATGGTCGCACCCTGCTGCATTTCCAGCACCGACATATTTGTTGTTCCCCTACGCGACGCAGGCGTTAGCGGCTGTAGTACTCGACGATGAGCTGCTCGTCAACGGGCGCATCGATCTCCTCGCGGCCAGGCAGGCGCTCGATCTTGGCGGCCTTGCCCTGCTCGTCATAAGAGAGCCAGGCCGGCGCGTGGCGATTGGCCGCCGCGTCCAGCAGCATGAGGAAGAGCGGCGACTTCTGGCTTGCCTCGTTCACGGCGATGATGTCGCCGGGACGCACGAGGTACGAAGGTATGTTGACCTTGCGGCCGTTGACCGTGAAGTGGCGGTGCGTCACCAACTGCCGCGCCTGTGCGCGGGAGCTGGCGAGATTCACGCGATAGACCACGTTGTCCAGACGCTGCTCCAGCAGCTGCAAGAGCTGCGTGCCGGTGCTGCCCTTCTTGCGCGACGCCGTCCGGAAGTAGTTCTCGAACTGACGCTCTAGGACGCCGTAGTAGCGGCGCATCTTCTGCTTCTCGCGCAGCTGACGCCCGTACTCGCTGATCTTCTGGCGCCCCTTGCCCTGCGTTTTCTGCCCGGGGGCTGTACCGCGCCGCTCGACCGCGCACTTCTTGGTAAGGCAGCGGTCGCCTTTGAGGAACAGCTTGATCTTCTCGCCCGTTTTGCTGGCGGCGGTCTCGCGCCGGCAGAGACGGCAGACGGGGCCCGTGTAGCGTGCCATTGCTTCTCTTTCGCCCTTCCCTAGTTACACTCGACGACGCTTCGGAGGCCGGCACCCGTTGTGCGGGATGGGCGTGACGTCTTTGATCATCGTGATCTCCAGGCCGGCGGCCTGCAGCGAGCGAATCGCCGCCTCACGCCCGGCTCCAGGGCCCTTCACGAAGACCTCGATCTGACGCATGCCGTGCTCCATGGCCTTGCGCGCGGCGCTCTCAGAGGCCAACTGAGCGGCAAACGGCGTCGACTTCTTCGAGCCCTTGAAGCCCATGTTGCCGGCGCTGGCCCAGGCAACCACACCGCCCTGCGGGTCGGTGATGGTCACGATGGTGTTGTTGAACGAGCTATGGATGTGTGCGGTACCGGACGCGACGTTCTTGAACTCTCGCTTCTTGCGCGTCTTGGTCTGCTTCTTCGCTGCCAAACCGTCCTCAATACTATTTATCTTGCTCCGCCGATCACGACAGGCGGAGTGTCGTCGCCTCGACCGGCGCCCAAAAGAGCCCGATCTCTCATGCGCGGATCGCGCAAGCCCCTAGCGCGGCGATCGCCGGGGCCGCTCGCCCCACGTTCCACGCGAGGGGAGCCAAAGCCTTAGTTTACAGACTCACCTGGGTCCCGTCAAGCCTGGCCGGCTCGAGCCCGGGGCCTTCAGCCGCTCCGATGGCACGCCCTTCAGCCACGCCCGCGCTAGCAGCTCGCCCTCGGTCGGGCGTCTCAGCCAGTGCTGGAACTCCCTCGCGGAGTCGCCCAGCGGCGCGTAGACATAGCACTCCGGCTCGCTGCCTTGGGCCAGGTCGCGCCCGTCGCGACCGACGGCGAAGAGGGCCGAGGGCGGCGGGGCCGGCACGACCCGTAACTCGCCCTGGCCCCCTTTGCCGATGAGATGCCCCTTCATTCCATTTGCCGCCTGGAGCGAGGGGAACTCCTCTACGATCTCCCAGCGCTCACCGCCGTCTGGACCGGCGCACTTCCGTTGGAGCAGGTACGACACGTCGAGAACGCGGGGTTACTTCTTGGCGGCGGCCTTCTTCTTGCCGCCGACGGTCTTCTTCGGGCCCTTGCGGGTGCGGGCGTTGGTCTTGGTGCGCTGCCCGCGCACGGGCAGCCCACGGCGATGGCGCAGCCCACGGTAGCAGCCGATGTCCATCAGCCGCTTGATGCTCGAGGCAACGTCGCGCCGCAGATCGCCCTCAACCTTGAGGTTCTTCTCGATGAAGTCGCGCAGCCGGCTGCTCTCCTCCTCCGTTAGCGCCTTGACGCGCGTATCCGGGTTGACCCCGGTGGTTTGGAGGATGCGCTTGGCGGTCGGCCCACCGACGCCATAGATGTAGGTAAGGGCGACCTCAACCCGCTTCTCGCGGGGCAGATCGACACCGGCGATACGTGCCATGCTTACAATTACCCCTGGACCTGCTTGTGCTTGGGATTAACGGTGCAGATTACCCGCACGCGACCCTCGCGCCGGATGATCTTGCACTTCTCACAAATCTTCTTGACCGATGGCCGAACTTTCATTGCTAGAATCGCTCCTCTACGCCGCCTCGCCCTTTGGACGGTAGAGGGCGGCATCCGCGTGCTCGTACACGTCGCGTAGTGTGAGTATCTTGGGACCCTCGTCCGTCATCGCGATCGTGTGCTCAAAATGCGCCGATAGTTTACCATCGGCCGTGACGACTGTCCAGCCGTCCTTCAACGTTCGAACTCTATGCGACCCGGCATTGATCATGGGCTCGATCGCGAGGACTAGCCCTGTCTTGAGGACCAGGCCCTTGCCTGGGTCGCCGTAGTTAGGAACCTGAGGCTCCTCGTGCATCTGCGTCCCGACGCCATGACCCACCAAATCCCGCACCACGCCGTAGCCATGAGCCTCGGCGTGCCGCTGCACGGCGTGGCCGATGTCGGAGAGGTGGTTACCTGCCTTCATCTGGGCGATGCCCAACATGAGGCACTCCTGCGTGACGCGCATGAGGCTGCGCGCCTCTTCCGAGATCTCACCGATGGCGATGGTCACGGCGGAATCGCTCACGTACCCGTCCAGCGTCGTGCCGATGTCGATGGAGAGCAGATCGCCCTCCTGCAGCACGCGCTTACCGGGAATGCCGTGTACGACCTCGTCATTGAGCGAGACACAGATGGTGGCCGGATAACCATGGTAGCCGACGAACGTGGGGATGCCGCCGCGCTCCCGAATCGAGGCTTCGGCCAACGCGTCTAACTGCTGCGTGGTCATGCCCGCCTTGGCGGTACCGATCAGCATCGAGAGCGTGGCGGCCGTAATGGCACCGCTCCGGCGCATCTTCTCGATCTCGCGCGGTGACTTCAGCGTGATCACGTTCCCGCCCCCTGGCGCTCCGAGAGCGCCGTGAGAATCTCCGCAGTCACGTCAGTGACCGGGCGCTCCGCGTGGATGGCGATCAGGTTCCCCTGCTTGCGGTAGTACTCGATCAGCGGAGCGGTCTGCTCGTCGTAGACCGCCATCCGCCGCTTTACGGTTTCAAGCGTATCGTCCGAACGTTGAACCAGCGCCGTTCCGCACAGATCGCAGTGGCCGGGGTTGCGCGGCGGATTGAACGTCAGATGGTAGGACGATTGGTCCTTGGGGCAAGTCCAGCGCCCGGTTAGGCGCTCGATCAACTGGGCCCGTGGGACCTCGAAGAGCAGCACCGCCGTCAGCGGCGCACTCAAGCGCGCCAGCAGTTCGTCGAAGGCTTGCGCCTGCGCGATCGTGCGTGGAAATCCGTCGACGATGAAACCCGTGCTCCCCGCCAGTTCCCGCTCGACCATGCCGATGATCACGGCGTCCGGCACCAGATCGCCGGCGTCCATGTAGCGCTTGGCCTCGAGCCCCAGCGGCGTCCCCTCGCGCACGTTGCGGCGCAGGACGTCACCAGTAGCCAACTGCTCCACGCCGTACTGCGTGGCCAGCAGCTGTGCCTGGGTGCCCTTGCCCGCCCCCGGCGGGCCGAGAAAAACCAACCGAACGCTCATCGTTTGATGAACCCGCGGTAATCACGCATCGCGAGGCGCGCCTCGATTTGCGTCATCGTGTCGAGCGCCACGCCCACGACGATCAGCAGCGACGTCGCGCCGAGATAGAACGTCGTCACGCCCGTGCCCTGCTGGACAACCGAAGGCAGCACCGCCAAGAGGCCGAGGTAGACGGCGGAGACCGTCGTCAATCGCAGCATGATGCGGTCGAGGAAGTCCTTGGTGGGCTGGCCGGGCCGGATGCCCGGAATGAAGCTTCCGCTCTTCTTGAGGTTATCCGCGATGTCTTTGGTCTGTACCACGACGTTGGCGTAGAAATACGTGAAGACCACGACCAGGACGAAGTAGGCAACATTGTAGAGCACCGAATTCGGGCCAAACCACGTTTGCAGGAACAGTCCGATATTGGCGCCGGGCCCGGTCGTACCGCGCTGGAACCACGAGAGCGCCTGCTGCGGCAGCAGCAGGATTGAAATCGCAAAGATGATCGAGATGACGCCGGCGTTGTTCAGTCGCAGCGGAATGTAGCTGGAGCGCCCCGCGAACATCTTGCGGCCGACGACGCGCTTGGCCTGCTGCACCGGCACCCGCCGCTGCCCCTGATACATGAAGATGATCGAGACGATCGTGATCAAGGCGATCAGCAGGTAGATCACCAGCCCGAGTACGTTGAGCCCGCCGCCCGTTCCAAGCTTCACGGTATCGCTGAAGTACTTGGGGTAGCGCAGGATGATGCCTTCGAAGATGATGAGCGAAACGCCGTTGCCGATGCCCTTGTCGCTCATCTGCTCGCCTAGCCACATCAGGAACATCGTGCCCGACGTCATGGCAGCGATCACGAACAGCGAGAACGCCCAGCCGCGGTCATAGAAGACACCCATGTTGCGCATGGCGATCGTCATCGTCGTGGCCTGCACCAACGCCAACCCGATCGTGAGCCAGCGGGTGTAGTAGTTGATCTGCTTGCGCCCTTCTTCGCCGCCGTGTTTCGCCAGCTCTTCGAGCTGCGGCAACACGATCGTCATCAACTGCATGATGATGGATGCGTTGATGTAGGGCGTGATGCCCATAGCGATGACGGAGAGCTCTTGCAGGGCGCCACCGGACAGGAAGCCTAGAAAGTTGTAGAACGTTCCGCCCTGAATGGCACGCTGCCACGCCGCCAGATTCACATTGGGAATCTGAACGTGGATCATGAAGATGAAGATCGCAAACGACAGGAACACGAAGCCCAGCCGTTTACGGATCTCCGGGACGATGAAAGCGGCGCGCAGGTTATTGAACATGCAGCGTCTGCTTACTCTTCCACGAACGTGGCGCCGGCCGCCGTGAGCGCTTCGCGCGCAGGGTTCGAAAAGACCACGTCGCGCAGCTTGAGGCCGGCCGGAAGCTGGACGCCCTTGCGATTACCAGCCAGGATCTTCACGCCGTCGCGCAGTTTCTTCACTTTGCCGGCGGCCTTCAGGCTCTCCGGCGTGACCTCAACCGCGGCATCCCAATCGGAGAGCGCCTCGATGTTGAGCGCCGTGTACTCGGTCCGGAAGATCTTGGTCGGACGGGACTTCTGCGAGTAGCCCTTGCGGTGCGGCAGCCGTCGCGACCAGGGCGTCTGACCGCCCTCGAACCACGGACCCTTGCCGCCGCCCGAGCGCACGGTCTGTCCCTTACCGCCCTCGCCGCCGGTCTTCACCATACCCGAACCGTGACCGCGGCCCACGCGCACGCGCTTGGGACGCGAGCCCTCGGCCGGGCGCAAGTCGGCCATACCGAGCATGCCCTGCACCGCGTGGTCGCGCCTCTTCTTCTGCTGTGACATTACGCGAACAACTCCTCGACGGTCTTGCCGCGCAGCGTCGCGACCTGCTCGGCCGTGCGCAGCTGCTTGAGCGCCTCGTAGGTGGCTGACACCACGTTCAACGGATTGGAGCTGCCAAGTGACTTGGTCAGGATGTCGTGGATCCCGGCCAACTCCAACACCGCGCGCATCGGGCCTCCCGCGATCACGCCGGTTCCCGGGGAGGCGGGCTTGAGCAACACGAGGCCGCGAGCCTTCTCCACTTTGATCTCGTGCGGGATCGTCTTCTCGACCATCGGCACCGTGATCATCACCTTCTTGGCCTGCTCGACACCCTTGCGAATCGCCTCCGGAACCTCGCCGGCTTTGCCCAGGCCGAAGCCCACGCGACCCTTGCGATCGCCGACCACGACTAGCGCGCTAAAACTGAAGCGCTTACCGCCCTTGACGACCTTCGCAACGCGGTTGACCCGCACCACGTTCTCCTCGAAGCCCGAGTTATCCCGATCTCTAGGACCAGCCATGCTACACTAAAACTCCAGTCCGGCGCCGCGCGCCGCGTCGGCCAACGCCTTCACGCGTCCGTGATACTTGTAACCGCCCGCATCGAAGACGACGGCCGAGACGCCGGCGGCCTTCGCGCGCTCGCCGATCGCGGTGCCGATCTTCTCGGCAGCGGAGACGTTGGTCAGCGACTCCAAACCCTCCACCAGCATCTTCTCCCGAGTGGAGGCAGCGGCCAACGTGCGCCCCACGGCGTCGTCGATCACCTGCGCGTAGATGTGGTGAAGGCTGCGGAAGACCGCCAGGCGCGGCCGCGCCGTCGTGCCTGCCACCTTCTTGCGCAGCCGGCGGTGGCGCTTGAGGCGCCGGTCGTTCTTGGACTCTCTCAGTATCATTGTCGTCTACTCTCTCGAGGCTTTGCCGTATGGCGCACGAGCGCCGCGGCCGGGGAACCAGGCCCCGCTACTTCTTACCGGTCTTACCGGCCTTGCCCAACTTCTTGCGAACGAACTCGCCCTCGTAGCGCACGCCCTTGCCCTTGTACGGCTCGGGAGGGCGCAGCGCGCGCAACTCGGCGGCAACCTGTCCCACGAGCTGCTTGTCGATGCCGTCGACGTGGATCTTCGTCTGGCCCTCGGTCGCGAACGTAATGCCTTTGGGGGCCTTGTAGACGACCGGATGCGAGAAGCCCAGCGTGAGATTGAGGTCCTCGCCCGCCTTAGCGGCGCGATAGCCGACACCCTGAATCTCAAGCGACTTGCGGAAGCCCTTGGTGACACCCTCGATCATGTTCGCCACGATCGTGCGCGTCAGACCGTGCACGGCGCGCGCCTCGCGCTCCTCGCTGGTACGCGATACCAGCACCTGGTCGCCCGACAGCGCGACCTGCACCAGCGGCAGGATGCGCTGGCTGAGCTCGCCCTTGGGGCCCTTGACCTTGACCTCCGAGTCGCCGACCTGGACGCTTACGCCACCCGGCACGGGAATCGGCAGCTTACCGATGCGAGACATGTTGTGTGCTTCCTCTACCAGACATATGCCAGGACTTCGCCGCCGCAGCCCTCGCGCTTGGCGCGTTTACCCGACATGATGCCCTTGCTGGTCGACATGATGACGAGACCCAAACCGCCCATAACGCGCGGGATCTCCGTCTTGTTGGTATAGATGCGCAGGCCGGGGCGGCTGATGCGCCGTAGGCCCGTGATCACCTTCTCACGATTGGGGCCGTACTTGAGATGTACGCGCAACGTATCTTGCGGCGTCTTCGCGACGACCTCGACCTCGCGCACGTAGCCTTCGTCCTTCAGAATCTGTGCTACTGCTTGCTTGGTCCGCGAGGCAGGAATGTCCACCATCGTGTGGCCGGCCTGATTCGCGTTGCGGATGCGCGTCAGCAGATCGGCGATCGGATCCGTAATCGTTCCAGCCATCGTCTACCAGCTCGCCTTCGTCACGCCGGGGATATGACCCAGGTGCGCGTTCTCACGGAAGCAGATGCGGCACATCGCGTACTTACGCAGATAACCGCGCGGGCGTCCGCAGACTTTGCAGCGATTGTGCTGGCGGACGGTGAACTTCGGCGTCCGGTTCGCCTTCTCGATGCTCGACGTCTTAGCCACTACGCTTTCTCCTTTTGCAGCGGGAGCCCCATCTCAGAGAGGAACTCGGCCGCTTCCTCATCGTTCTTGGCCGTGGTCACGATGACGATGTCCATGCCGCGGGCCTTGTCGACCTTATCGTAGTTGATCTCCGGGAAGACCAACTGCTCCCGCAGACCCATGTTGTAGTTGCCGCGGCCGTCGAACGACTTGCGCGAGAGACCGCGGAAGTCGCGCAGACGCGGCAGCACGATGTTAAAAAGCTTGTCCAAAAAGGCGTACATGCGCTCGCCGCGCAGCGTCACCTTGCAGCCGATCGACATTCCTTCGCGCAGCTTGAAGGCTGCGATCGACTTCTTGGCCTTCGTAACCACCGGCTTCTGACCGCTGATCGTGGTCAGCTCGCCGACGGCGGCCTCGAGCGACTTGGGATTGCCGACGGCGTCGCCCACGCTCATGTTGAGCACGACCTTCTCCAGCCGCGGCACCTGCATGACGTTGGTGTAGCCGAAGCGGTCGATGAGGTGCTTGCGAACCTCGGTCTGGTACCGTTCTTTCAAACGCGATGGCATGACAGCTTCTCCGATTAGCCCTTCCCAGGCCGCTCAGCGACCTCACCGCAACGGCGGCACACTCGCTCGCGCACACCCGCGTGCACCTCTGACTTGGTGCGCGAGGGCGCCTGACATTTCGGGCAGACATACATCAGCTTGCTGAGCCGCAACGGCGACTCTTTTTCGATGATTCCGCCGGCCTCGGTGCTCGACATAGCTCCACCTGCCGGACGCGGCTTGGTGTGGCGCTTGACGATGTTCAACCCCTCGACGGTGGCGGTACCATTCTTCGGAGAGACCGACTTAACCGTACCGCGCTTGCCTCTGTCCTTACCGGAGAGCACCTGCACCGTATCGCCGCGCTTGACGTGCGGTTTGGCTACCGCAACGGACGCGTCCGGACGCTTCGCCCTGGCCATGGTTACAGCACCTCCGGTGCCAGTGAGATGATCTTCATGAAACCGCGCTCGCGCAGCTCGCGCGCCACCGGGCCGAAGATACGAGTCCCGCGCGGGTCGAGATTATCTTTATCGCCCTTGATGAGCACGGCGGCGTTCTCGTCGAACTTGATCGTCGAGCCGTCGGGACGGCGCACCGGCGCGGTGGTGCGTACCACCACGGCCTTCACGACTTGCCCCTTCTTCACGGCGGCACCCGGGATGGCGCTCTTGACGGTGCCCACGATGATGTCGCCGATGTGCGCGTAGGGGTGGCGGCTGCCGCCCGAGATGTGAACGCACAGGATCTCACGGGCGCCGGAGTTGTCGGCGACTTTGAGCCGAGTTTCCGTTTGTATCATGCTACTTCACGTGCTCCACGATCTCGACCAGGCGCCAGCGCTTCTCTTTCGAGTACGGACGGCACTCCATGATCTTCACGAGATCACCGATGCTGCACTCGTTCTTCTCGTCGTGCGCCTTGAAGCGCTCGGACTTGCGAACGATCTTCTTGTAGATGGGGTGGGGGACGCGCGTCTCGGTTACGACCACGATCGTCTTGTCCATCTTATTGGACGCGACGCGGCCGACTTTGACCTTACGCCGGCCGCGCTCCGCGAGCGCCTGTCCGTTAAGCTGCACCATGCTTGTCCTCCGCCATCTGCTTCTCGGCAATCACCGTCAGGATGCGCGCGTAATCACGACGGACCGCGCGCACCGTGCTGAAGTTCGAGAGATGCCCGGTGCGCAGCTGAAAGCGCAGGTTGAACAGCTCTTCCTTGACCTCGCGGGCCTTCTTCTGTAACTCGTCAACCGTCAGCTCGCGTAGAGCCACTACGTCTTTACGCTTCAACTGCCGTCGCCCCCATCTCTTCGCGCTGGACGAACTTGGTACGAATCGGAAGCTTGAACGCAGCTAGGCGCAGCGCTTCCTTGGCGACCTCGATCGGCACCCCCGAGAGTTCGAAGAGCACACGGCCGGGGCGCACCACGGCTACCCAGAACTCCGGCGAGCCTTTACCGGAACCTTGACGCGTCTCGGCGGGCTTCTTGGTGACCGGCTTGTCCGGGAACACTTTGATCCAGACTTTACCGCCGCGCTTGATATAGCGCGTCATCGCGACACGGGCGGCCTCGATCTGACGGGCGGTCAGCCACACGGGCTCCAGCGCCTGTAGTCCATACTCGCCGAAGGTGAGCGAATTGCCCACCAGCGCCCGGCCCCGTAGGCGGCCGCGCTGCTGTTTGCGCCACTTGACTCGTTTCGGTGTCAGCATTTCGTTCCACTCACTTCAGAAGTCGGACTCGTCACTCGCTCTGCGTCCCTGCCGCCGGCGCGGGGGCCGGCGCGCTGGGCGGATTCAGCACGAGGGGCTCGGAAAAATCAGCCTGATCCAGCGAAGGCTCGGCCGCGGGGGCCTCGGGTCTGCCGCCGCCGGGGCGTCCGCCCCTGCCACCACGCCGTCCGCGGTCGCCGCGGCGATCGCGGAACTGCACGCGCTCACCGCGCTGTCCGCCGTCGCGCTGCACGGCCTCCGGCAGTTGCTCGCCCGTATAGACCCAGACTTTGACGCCGATGCGGCCGAACGTGGTGAAGGCCTCGACGTTGGCGTAGTCGATGTTGGCGCGCAGCGTATGCAGCGGCACCTTACCATCATGATTGCGCTCGGTGCGCGCGATCTCCGCGCCGCCCAAACGCCCCGAGATCTGCACCTTGATGCCGCGGGCGCCGGCCTTCATGGTCCGCATGATGGCCTGCTTCATAGCGCGCCGGAAGGCGATCCGCTTCTCGAGCTGATCGACGATGTTCTGTCCGATCAGACGCGCGTCCAGCTCCGGGTGCTTGATCTCGACGACGTTGACCTGGATCGACTTCTTCGTCAGCTTCTCCAGGTTCCGGCGGTGCTCTTCGATGCCCGCGCCGCGTTTGCCGATGATGATACCCGGCTTGGCGGTGTTGATGATGACACGCGCCTGGTTGGCGCGCCGCTCGATCTCCACCCGGCTGATGCCGGCCACGCGCGAGAGACGCGTGAAGTACTTACGGACCTTGAGATCCTCGTGCAGCCAATCCTGGTAGTGCTTCTTCTCGAACCACCGGCTGTCCCAAGTGCGTGTGATACCAAGACGCAGGCCGAGCGGATGTATCTTCTGTCCCATATTATTTTTTCTCCCCACTCACTGCGCTGCGCTCCGCTCGCGGGGTCCCCTTCTTTGTCTGAGACCCCTTCGGGGAGGAAATCGCGCGAGTCGCGATTTCTTGATTGCTCTTGTTGGCAACGGTGACCGTTACGTGCGACATGCGCTTGCGCTTGAACGCGGCGCGCCCCTGGGCACGCGGGTCAAGCCGCTTCGTGGACTTGCCGCCCGGGCCGCCGTCGACCATGATGCGCTTGACGTAGAGATCCTCGGTGGCCATCTCGTGATTGTTCTCGGCATTGGCGACGGCGCTGCGCAACAGCTTCTCGATCACGGCGGCCGCGTAGACCGGCGTGAACTTCAGGACCGCCAAGGCGTCCTTGACGCTCTTGCCCCGAACCGCGTCGGCAACCCGGCGCAACTTGCGCGGGCCCATGCGAGCGAATTTGAGGTGTGCGTGCGCTTCACTGCGCTCTTGCGTGCTGGCTGCCATCTTACTTCACCGAGCTCTTGTCGCCGTGGCCACGGTAGTTGCGCGTCGGGGCGAACTCGCCGAGCTTGTGCCCGACCATGTTCTCCGTGACGTACACCGGAACGTGAGCCTTGCCGTTATGGACGCCGATCGTATGCCCCACCATCTGAGGCACGACCGTGGAGGCACGGCTCCAGGTCCGCAGCACACGCTTTTCGCGCGCCGCGTTCATGCGCTCGATCTTCTGGAGCAGGTGGTCCGCTACGAACGGGCCCTTCTTCAAACTGCGCGACATGGTTACTTGCGCTTCCTCACGATCATCTTGGCGGTGCGCTTGTTGCGGCGCGTCTTCTTACCCATGGTCATCTGACCCCACGGCGTGGTCGGCGGGCGCCCCGACGTCGAGCGGGCCTCGCCGCCGCCGTGCGGGTGATCGACCGGGTTCATGGCGATACCGCGCACCGCGGGACGCTTACCCAGGTGCCGTTGGCGGCCGGCCTTGCCGACCACGACGTTCTCGTGCTCGACGTTGCCGATCTGGCCGATCGTGGCACGGCAGCTCACGTGGATCAGGCGCACCTCGCCGGAGGGCATGCGCACCTGCGCGTAGTCGCCTTCCTTTGCCATCAGCTGCGCGGCGCCGCCGGCGGAGCGGACGAGCTTGGCACCCTGTCCCGGCCGCAGCTCCACGTTGTGGACCACGGTACCCAGCGGGATGAACTTCAGCGGCAACGCATTGCCGGTCTTGATGTCGGCCTTCTCGCCGGACTCGACCCGATCGCCGACCTTCAGCCCTAACGGTGCGATGATGTAGCGCTTCTCGCCATCCAAGTAGTGCAGGAGCGCGATGCGGGCGGAGCGGTTGGGATCGTATTCAATCGCCGCCACCTTCGCGGGCACGCCGTCCTTGGTGCGCTTGAAGTCGATGATGCGGTACATGGGGCGGCGCCCACCGCCCTTGTGGCGCACGGTGATGTGGCCGCTATGGTTGCGTCCGGCATGCTTCTTGTTGGGCTCGATCAGCCGTTCCTCGGGCGCCTTTTTGGTCAGCTCCGAGAAATCGGCGACGGTCATGAACCGCTTGCCGGCCGAGGTTGGCTTGAATGACTTGACGGGCACTTCTTCTCTACTCTCTCACTGGCTTTGCGGGGCGCGGGAACGTCCCATACGTGCGAGCCGTGCGGGCTCTACTGCTCGAAGTAGTTGACCCCTCCGAGCTCGATCTTTTGGCCGTCCTTGACGGTCACGATGGCCTTCTTCCAGTCGCTCTGTCTGCCGACGGTCGGACGGGCGCGGCGGCGGGCGAACGACCTGGTCTTGCCCTTCACGTTGACCGTGTTGACCTTCGTGACGTTGACTTTGAAGATTTCCTCGACGGCATGGCGGATCTGCGTCTTCGTGGCCGCGGGATCGACCCGGAAGGTGTACTGCTGCGTCATCGTCTTGCTCATCGATTTCTCGGTGATCAACGGAGCGATGATGACATCACGAGCTTCCATTACGCGCAGACCTCCTGGAGCTGCTGGTAGGCCGCGGAGGTGAGGACGATACGCTCGTGTGCGACGATCGCCTCGATCTCCAGATCGCTGACGGGGAGGATGCCGACGCGCGCCAAGTTGGCGCCGCCGCGCAGCAGGTTCTGCCCCACGCTGTCGGCTTCGTTCACGTGGTAGACGAAGAGGGTCTTGGGGCCGGTCTTGGCCGCCTTGGGCGAGCCGAAGAACGCGGTGGCGAACTCCTTGGTGCGCACCACGCCGAATTCCGGGGCGTCGAGTACCAGCACGGCTTCATGTGCGAAACGATCCGCCAGCGCCGCGCGCAATGCCGCCTTGCGCTCTTTCTTGTTCAGGGACTCCGCGAACGAGCGCGGCTTGGGGCCGAAGACGACGCCGCCGTGACGCCACTGCGGGGAGCGCGTAGAACCCTGGCGAGCGCGCCCGGTACCCTTCTGGCGCCAAGGCTTCTTGCCGCCGCCGGAGACTTCGTCGCGACGCTTGGTGGAGGCGGTGCCGGCACGGCGATTGGCCTGCTCGCGGTGAACGGCGCGAAAAATCAGCGCCGTCTTCGACTCCTCGGAGGGGGCGAAGACCGCCGGGGTCGGCTCCGTTCGCAGACTCTTTCCGCTCGCATCGATGAGCTGTGGCATCTTCTTAGGACCCCTTCACCTTGACCGACTGCTGGATGACGACCAGCGCGTTCTTCGCGCCGGGAACCGGGCCGCGCAGCAGCAGCAAGTTGCGCTCGGCGTCGGCACGGACGACCTCGAGATTCTGATGGGTCACGCGGTCGACGCCGTAGTGACCGGGACGGCGGCTGCCCTTGGTGGTGCGGCCGGCGTTGGTATCGCCGTTCGAGGCCGGCTGACGATGGATCATCGAACCGTGGCTCGCTCCGCCGCCGCTGAAGTTATGGCGCTTGATGCCGCCGGCGAAGCCATGACCTTTCGAAACGCCTACGACGTCGACACGATCGCCGGCGACAAAGTCGGAAACGGTGATCGTCTGCCCGGCCTCCACGCCGTCGATGCCCTTGCGGAACTCGCGCAGGAAGCGCTTCGGGGCCGCGCCGGTCTTCTTGAAATGACCGAGCATCGGCTTGGTCGCGCGCTTCGCGTTCGCGTCGCCGAAGGCAAGCTGCACCGCTTCATAACCATCGGAGTCAGCGGTCTTGCGCTGCGTCACCACGCAGGGCCCCGCCTCCACGACGGTCACCGGTACGAACCGTCCGTCGTCCAGGAAGACGCTCGTCATCCCGACCTTGCGGCCGATGATGTTCTTCACGTGTTGTCCGTCCTTTCGCGCTTCTCACCCGCCGGCTCATGTCCACGGAGCCTAGCGTTTGAGGCTACGTTCGTCCCCGCGCTCGTGCGTGGGGATCAAGTATGCGGCACAGAAAGCCGCAGCCGTGGCCCGGAGCCACGACCGGTCAATCTTACTAGCCTAGCGCGGCGCTGTCAATAGACGCTGCGCGCTCGCGCATCAATGCCCGTGCAGTTGCTCCAGCACCGCGACGAGCTGCTCGGGCTCTTGCATCCCGGCGACGGCGCGCCCCCCCGGCCAGCCGAACGCCGGCACGCCGGTGACGCCGGCGTCGATACCCGCTTGAAACGCCGCGTCCACGGCCTCGCGGTAGCGCCGCTCGCGCCACGCTTCCTCGACGTCGCCCGGCGCGATGCCAAACGGCGCGGCCAACTCCGCCACGACGGCCGGATCGCTGATGTCGCGCCCCTCGGCGAAATAGGCTCGCGAGGCGGCGTGGTGAAAGCGCCCCGCGGCGGCGTCTCCGCCGCGTTCGCGCACCAGCTCACCGGTCTCCAGCGCCAGCCGCGAGTTGAGGTTGCGCTGCGGCGGATCCATCGGCAGCCCCACCATCCCGGCGAAACGCAGCAGGCGCGCGCGAATCTCCGGCCATTCGCGGGGCGAGAAGGGCTTGGGTGCGCCGCCGGGCGGCGTCTCCGGATGCAGCTCGAACGGCAGCCAGCGCAGGCGCGCCCCCAGGCGCCGCGCCGCCTCTTCGGCCCAGACCGAGCCGAGATAGCAGTAGGGTCAGATGACGTCGCTCCAGACGTCGATCACCAGCGGTGGCGAGCTCTCCATTGCGCTACCTCCTCCATACCGTCAACAGCGCGCCGCCGCCATCGTATGCAAGGGGACTGGGTTGCGTCACGATTTCCAGACGCGGATCCGCCGCCACCGCCGGCAGCAAGGCGGGGCTCACGTGGAGGTATTCCAGGTCCGCGGTGTTGCGAATGTGGGCGATGCGTGCGGCGCCGGCGTCGAAGGGCTTACACGCTAGGGCGACGGCCTCACGTGCCGTGGGCAGCGTCAACGGGATCTTGGCGCCCGCGAGAAAACCGCTGGTCATCGCGTTCATGGCGGTCGCGCCTTCGTCGATCTTGGCGCGCAGCGTCCGCGAGATCACATCGGCCATGCCCACGCCCACGGCGTTGCCGTGCGAGGCCGCGGTGAGATCAAGCGCGACGATGCGCTCGATGCGCCGGTCCACCGCGCCCCCGATACGCCGCCACATTCCGATGACGTTGGGATCCATGCCGGCACCGGAGATGTTCTTTCCGATCTCGTCGATGATCAGCACGTCGAGCGGATCGAAGGGAATGCCGGGCATGGCCGCGCGTGCGCGGGCCAAGAGCCTGCGATCGGCCTCCTCGAACTCCTCCGGCACCACGCCTTCGACCAGCGCCAGACGGTCGCGAGCGTTCTCCACCAGCGCGACGCCGAAAGCGATGGGCGCCCGCGTCAACACCCGCCGCGCCGCCGCCACCAAGTGCTCTTGCAGCCCTTTGGCGTGCAGCGCGTCGGCGCCGTGGCGTTTTCCCAAGCCGATGGCGCACATCTTCAGCAGACCACTGCCCAAGTCGCCGGTGAGGATGGAGTGGGGCTTGACGCGCCCGACCACGATGATCCCGTCCGACTCGAAGGCCTGGCGATCGCAGAAGACCTCGACGCCGCCCGTCGTAGCGCCCAACGCCACCACTTCCATCGAAGAGCGGATCTCGCAGCCGATTGCCTCTTCCGTGATACCGTAGCCGCGCAGCACCTCGCGCTGCCCCTGATCCGTGGCGCCGCCGTGCGAGCCCATCGCGGCGGTGAGAAAAGGCTTGGCACCCAACGCCTTGACGGCGCCAACGACCGCGCGCAGCACGGGCACGATGGCGTCGATGCCGCGGCTGCCGGCGGTGATGGCGATCGACGCGCCAGGCGCGATACGTCTAGTGGCTCCGACGCTGGCAAAGGCAGCCTCGACCGCGGCAGCGGGATCGGCCACGGCCGTGACGTCGAAACGCTGGCGGATCAGCGCCCAGTCAGACACGGGCGGCGCGACGGCGGCACGCGCTCACGATTTGCGCGCCGCGACCTTTGCGAGCTTGTCGAGCAGCCCTGCGATGGAGCGATCGTGAGCGTCCTCGGCGCGCCGCCAGAGCATCTCCGCCTCGGTTGTCTCCAGCTCCGCCTCCAAGCGATGCTCCACCAGCGTCTTCTTCTCGCCGAGCTCCGTGAGGTAGAAGCCGTGCCTACCGCGGATGCCCTCGGTAAGCACGCTCCAGACCAACGCGCTGGGCGGCTCCAAGCGCTCGAGCCGCGCATGAAACGGCCCGTGCCACTCTTCGCTCTTGCCCTCTTCGAGTGGGCCGGCGGTGCGTTGAAAGGGCTGCGCCCGGAACGGCCAGATCTTGTCGGCCGAGGTGCCGAGATCGGCGATCAGCTCGAAGGCGCGGCGTGGCGTCGACTTGATTTCCTTGGAATGCACGACACGCAGCGGCTTACTCATACGGCGATCTTCGCGCACGCAAGAGGCACGGCCTTGCGGCCGTGCCTCCGAAATCGTCGCTACGAGCGGTACTCTTACGCTTTGAGCTCGATGTCCACGCCCGCCGGAAGATCGAGGTGCATCAGCGCATCCATCGTCTTGGGCGAAGCCTGCAAGATGTCCACGAGCCGCTTGTGCGTGCGCATCTCGAAGTGCTCGCGGCTCTTCTTGTCGACGTGCGGCGAGCGCAGGACGCAGACGCGATTGATCTCGGTGGGAAGCGGAACGGGCCCGCTCACAAATGCACCGGTACCGCGCGCGGTCTCGACGATCCGGGCGGCGCTCTGGTCGAGCACTTTGTGATCGTATGCCTTCAGGCGAATGCGAATCTTCTGCTTGGACATGTCTCTCGTTCCCTATCCTGCCGCTGTGTGTGGATCGTCGATTGTCAAAGGACTGGACACAACGCCTAGCGGCGCCGCGTCAACCGCTGGATCGTACCACACGGAGACGGGGAGGGCAAGCCCTCCCCGTTCCGGGGCCGGAATCCTAGGCGCTGATCGCCGTGACGACGCCGGCACCGACGGTGCGGCCGCCCTCACGGATGGCGAAGCGCAGTCCCTCTTCGCAGGCGATCGGGGTGATCAATTCGACGTCCATCGTCACGTTGTCGCCCGGCATCACCATCTCCACACCCTCGGGGAGCTTGATCGTTCCGGTCACGTCCGTGGTACGGAAGTAGAACTGCGGGCGGTAGTTCGAGAAGAACGGCGTGTGGCGGCCGCCCTCCTCCTTGGAGAGCACGTACACCTCAGCCTTGAACTTGGTGTGCGGCTTGATCGACCCGGGCTTGGCAAGCACCTGGCCGCGCTCGATATCGTTACGCTCGATGCCGCGCAGCAGCACGCCGATGTTGTCGCCGGCGATGCCGACGTCGAGCAGCTTACGGAACATCTCGATGCCGGTGACGACGGACTTCTTGGTCTCTTCCTTGAGGCCGACGATCTCGATCTCCTCACCGACCTTGACCTGACCACGCTCCACGCGGCCCGTGCCGACGGTACCGCGGCCGGTAATCGTGAAGACGTCTTCGATCGGCATCAGGAACGGCTTGTCGACGTCGCGCTCAGGGGTGGGGAAGTACGAGTCGACCGCGTCCATCAACTGGAAGATCGGGTCGGCATCGGGGTCGCCGCGCTTGCCGCTGGAGTTGAGGGCCTTGAGTGCGGAGCCCTTGATGACGGGGATCTCGTCGCCGGGGAACTCGTAGCTGGAGAGCAGCTCGCGCACCTCCATCTCGACCAGCTCCAGCAGCTCCGGATCGTCCACCATGTCGACCTTGTTCAGGAAGACCACCAGACGCGGCACACCCACCTGACGCGCGAGCAGGATGTGCTCGCGGGTCTGCGGCATCGGGCCGTCGGCCGCCGAGACCACCAGGATGCCGCCGTCCATCTGCGCGGCGCCGGTGATCATGTTCTTGATGTAGTCGGCGTGGCCGGGGCAGTCGACGTGAGCGTAGTGGCGTTTGGCCGTCTCGTACTCCTGGTGCGAGATGGCGATGGTAATGCCGCGCTCTTTTTCCTCGGGAGCGTTGTCGATCTCGTCGACGGCACGTTTCTGCGCCAGACCCTCGGTCGCCAGACAGTTGGTAATCGCCGCGGTCAGCGTCGTCTTGCCGTGATCGACGTGGCCCAGCGTGCCGATGTTGACGTGCGGCTTGGTCCGCTCAAATTTTGCCTTCGCCAATGTAGGTCTCTCCTGCTCCTTGCGTGTGCTTAGTGGTCTTCCGTTCGCGCGACGGCGCGGCCGGACTCTCTTACGCCGCCGACGGCTTCTTTCCGGTCGACTTCGCGATGATCTCCTCTTCCACCGTCTTGGGAGCCCGCTCGTAGTGGTTGAACTCCATCGTGTAGGTGGCGCGCCCTTGGGTTTTCGAGCGCAGGTCCGTGGCGTACCCGAACATCTCCGAGAGCGGCACGTTGGCCTTGATCACCTGCGCTCCACCCGGCGCCTCTTCAGTTCCCTGAATCATGCCGCGGCGGCTGTTGAGGTCGCCAATCACATCGCCCATGTAGTCCTTCGGGGTGGTCACCTCGACGCCCATGATCGGCTCGAGCAGAATCGGGCCCGCGGCTCGATTGGCCTCCTTGAACGCCATCGAACCGGCAATTTTGAAGGCCATCTCCGAAGAGTCGACGTCGTGATACGAACCGTCGTAGAGGGTGGCTTTGAAGTCGAGCACGGGATACCCCGCCAAGCATCCGCTCTGCGAAGCCTCCTTGATGCCCTCCTCAACCGGCTTGACGTATTCCCTGGGAACCACGCCGCCGACGATCTTGCTTTCGAACACGAAGCCGGTACCGGGCTCGCCGGGTTCCAGCCGGATCCAGACGTCGCCGTACTGCCCCTTGCCGCCCGTCTGACGCACGAAGCGCCCCTGCTTCTCGACGCTCTTGGTGATGGCTTCCTTGTACGCCACCTGCGGTTTGCCGACGTTGGCCTCGACCTTGAACTCGCGCTTGAGGCGGTCGAGGATGATCTCCAAGTGCAGCTCGCCCATACCGGCGATAATGGTCTGCCCCGTCTCCTCATCGGTGAACATGCGGAAGGTGGGGTCCTCGATTGCCAGCTTCTGGAGCGCCTGCCCCAGCTTCTCCTGGTCAGCCTTGGTCTTGGGCTCGATGGCCTGCGAGATCACGGGCTCTGGGAAGGTGATCGCCTCCAGAATCACCGGCGTCTTCTCGTCGCATAGGGTGTCGCCGGTGGTGCTGTACTGCAAACCCACCGCCGCGGCGATGTCGCCCGCGCCCACCATGTCGATATCCTCACGGTGGTTGGCATGCATGCGCAGGATGCGCCCCACGCGCTCCTTACGGTCCTTGGTGGAGTTGAAAACGTAGCTGCCCTTCTTCAGCACGCCCGAGTAGACGCGGAAGTAGGTGAGGTTTCCATAGGGATCGCTTGCGATCTTGAAGGCCAAGGCCGAGAACGGCGCGTCGTCGCTCGCTTCGCGCGTGACGATCTCGCCATTGTTGGGGTTGGTGCCCTCAACCTTCGGCAGATCCACCGGTGCGGGCAGAAAGTCGACCACGGCGTCGAGCAGCGGCTGAACGCCCTTGTTCTTGAAGGCGGAGCCGCAGAGCATCGGGATCACCGTGCCGCTGATCGTGGCCGTGCGCAGCGCACGCTTGAGCTCTTCCTCACCGACTTCAGCGCCCTCGAGATACTTCTCCATCAGCTCGTCATCCGTCTCCACGACGGCCTCGACCAGCTTGTGGCGCCACTCCTTGCAAACCTCGACGAGCTCGGCTGGAATCTCCGTCTCCTGCGAGGTCGTGCCGAGGTCGTCCGTATAGACGGTGGCCTTCATCCCAAAGAGATCGACGACGCCTTTGAACTGATCTTCCGCGCCGACCGGGATCTGGATCGGATATGCGGGCGCACCAAGGCGCTCACGCACCTTGTCGATGGCGTTGAAGAAGTTCGCTCCCATGCGATCCATCTTGTTCACGAAGATGATCCGCGGAACGTTGTACTTGTTCGCCTGACGCCAAACGGTCTCCGACTGCGGTTGGACGGCGGCCACGGCATCGAAGAGCGCGACCAATCCATCCAGCACGCGCAGCGAGCGCTCCACCTCGACGGTAAAGTCCACGTGGCCGGGCGTATCGATGATGTTGATGCGCGTGTCATTCCACGTGCAGGCAGTGGCGGCGGAGGTGATGGTGATGCCGCGCTCCTGCTCCTGCTCCATCCAATCCATCGTGGCGGCGCCCTCGTGGACCTCGCCCAACTTATGGGTGCGCCCCGTGTAGAACAGGATGCGCTCGGTCACGGTGGTCTTGCCGGCGTCGATGTGCGCCGCGATTCCGATGTTGCGCGTCTTGGCGAGCGGAAACTCTCTGGACACGATCTCTACAACCTCATGACGTGAACTGTTCCGGGCCAACCGGCCCGGTCTTCTTAGTTGCGTCGCACGCGACAAGGGCGGCCAGCGGCCGCCCTTCGTCGCTCAGCGGGCGGCCGTACGCTACCAGCGGTAGTGTGCGAAGGCCTTGTTTGCCTCTGCCATCTTGTGCGTGTCTTCGCGCTTCTTGACCGCGGAGCCGATGTTGTTGGCCGCATCCATGATCTCGGCTGCTAAGCGTTCGAACATCGGACGCCCGGTGCGCTTGCGCGCGAAGCCGATCAGCCAGCGCATCGCCACCGCTTGGCGGCGATCCGGGCGAACCTCCATCGGCACCTGGTAGGTGGCGCCACCCACGCGGCGAGGCCGCACCTCCACCATCGGCATGACGTTGGTCATGGCCTGTTGGAAGACGTCCATCGGATCGCGCGCCATCTTCTCTTGAATGACTTCGAAGGCGTCATAGGTGAGCTTCTCGGCGACGCTCTTCTTCCCGCCAACCATGATCTTGTTGATGAAGCGGGCGAGCATCTTCGAGTTGAAGCGCGGATCCGGCAGGATCTGCCGCTTAGGAACCGGTCCCTTACGAGGCATGAACGAACGTACTCTCCTTCAGGTTGCCCGGGCAGTAGCCCGACCTTACTCCCCACGCGCGCAGCGCGTGGGGATTCCCCCACTCGTTTCGCTGCGCTCCACTCGCGGGGACCCCTAGATTTTGAAAGGTTCCGGGGCACTCGCCCCGGGTTGTACAGGCTACTTCTTCGGGCGCTTGGCGCCGTACTTGGAGCGCCCTTGTTTGCGGTTGGCGACGCCCGAAGTGTCGAGCGTTCCACGCACGATGTGGTAGCGGATACCCGGAAGATCCTTGACGCGACCGCCGCGGATGAGGACCACCGAGTGCTCCTGCAAGTTGTGGCCGATCCCAGGGATATAGGCGGTAACCTCGATCCCGTTGGTCAGACGCACGCGGGCCACCTTACGCAAGGCCGAGTTCGGTTTCTTCGGCGTGATGGTCTTCACTTGCGTGCAGACGCCGCGGCGTTGCGGGCTGCCAGGCACGTTGAAGCTGCGGTTGGGCAGGTCGGCGTGGCCAGGCTTCGGCCCCGTGGAACTGAAGCGGAACGCCGGAGACTTCGTCTTCTTCTTGCTGGTGATGCGCCCTTTGCGAACGAGCTGACTAATGGTCGGCATGAAGCCCCTTTACACACAGAAACGCGGCCTCCCCCACTTCTGGGTAGGCCGGAACCCCGGTAGTATAGGCGATATGACCGCGTTCCGTCAAGCGGCGGGAAGCGCCGGGCAAAGCGTTCGAGAGAGGGCGCCGTGCGGCGGCTGCGAAGCGGGCAAGCCATGTACACCACGATCGTGGATCCGTCGACGCTGTACGCACATCTAGACGACCCGGCCTGGGTCATCTTCGATTGCCGCAACGATCTAGCCAATCCCGCCGCCGGTGAGGCCCTCTATGCCGAGGGTCATATCCCCGGCGCCTACGGCGTGCAGCTGGAACGCGTCCTCACCGGCGTCAAGACCGGCCGCAACGGACGCCACCCGCTGCCCGAACCCGGCGCGTTCGCACACTTCCTCCAGGCAGCGGGGGTTGGGCCGGCGACGCAGATCGCGGCCTACGACGGCGGCGGCGGCGACATGTTCGCGGCGCGGTTTTGGTTCTTGGCACGCTGGCTGGGGCACGCGGCCGTGGCGCTCTTGGACGGCGGCTACCAAGCCTGGACGTCGGCGGGCTTTCCGGTTTCGCGGGAGGCCCCGCCGCCACGGCAGGCGCCTGGCGGCCCCGCGCTCGAGCATGACGAGTTGACGGCGCAAGCCGGCGAGATCCTCGCATCCTTGAATGGCGGGCATCTGCTGGTGCTGGACGCCCGCAGCCCTGACCGGTTCGCGGGACAGAACGAGATCATCGATCCGGTAGCGGGTCATATCCCTGGGGCCGCCAACCGCTTTTATAAAGAGAACTTCGATGCGTCGGGACGCTTGAAGCCAGCGGAGGTGCTGCGTGCGGAGTTTGCCGCTGCGGGCGTGCGATCGCCCGTGGCGGTGGTACATCAGTGCGGCTCCGGAGTCTCAGCCTGCGTCAACCTGCTCGCCATGGAGCACGCGGGATTACGTGGATCGCGTCTCTACCCCGGGTCCTGGAGCGAGTGGATCGCCGACCCAGCCCGGCCGGTTGCGCGCGACTGAGGCTCCTTGGTTGCTAGGGGCACGGCATCATCCAACCGAAGGAACGCCGACCACTTAGCTCAAGCCATGAGGAGCGTGCGCGATGCTGAGCCGATTGACAATCGCATCCTTGACTGCTGTGGCTTCCATCTCCGTTCTCGGTCTGGTTCACGTCAACGCCGTCTCGGCCGCCGGCTACGAGCCGGCCGGCATTCAGGTTGCCGCGGCGAGCAACCTGAACAACGGCAAGAAAATCTATGCCGCCAACTGCGCCTCCTGTCACGGCGCCAAAGGCGAGGGCGGGGTTGGCCCGAGTCTCCGCGGCGACCTCAAGACACCGGTCATGAAGCGCACCAAGAAGGCGGTGGTGGCCTGGATCCGAGACCCCAAGCCGCCCATGCCCAAACTCTACCCCGGCACCTTGAAAGCCAAAGACGTGGACGACGTCGCGGGGTACGTGCTCGCCACGTTCAAGTAGCGCCGGCCCCGGTTAGGTCGCGAGGTCTCCGAAGCAGCAGTACTTGATCTCGACCCAGTCGTCGATGCCGTACTTGGAGCCCTCGCGGCCGATGCCGGATTCCTTGACCCCGCCAAACGGTGCCACTTCGTTGGAGATCAATCCCGTGTTGATGCCGACGATCCCCGTCTCCAAAGCTTCGGCCACGCGCCAGACGCGCCCGATGTCGCGGCTGTAGTAATACGCGGCCAGGCCAAAGGGCGTGGCGTTGGCCATGGCGATGGCGTCGGCTTCCGTGTTGAAGGTCGTGATCCCGGCGACGGGCCCGAACGTCTCCTCGTTGCTCATCTTCATCTCGGCGGTCACGCCGGTGAGGATCGTCGGCGTATAGAACGTCCCGCCCAAGTCGCTCTGGTTGCCGCCGGCAACGACCTTCGCGCCGCGCGCGCGCGCGTCGCCCACGTGCTCGACGACCTTTGCCAGGCCCTGCTCCTCGATCAGCGGCCCAACGGTCACGCCCTCGTCCAAACCGTTGCCCACGCGCAGTTTCTCCACCGCCTGCGCCAGCTTCGCGACAAAGGCATCATGAATGCCGCGCTGCACCAGCAGCCGGTTGGGGCTCACGCAGACCTGCCCCGCATTGCGGAACTTTCCGGAGATCGCGCCGCTGACCGCCGAATCGAGATCGGCATCGTCAAAGACGATGAAGGGGGCGTTGCCGCCCAACTCCAGCGAGACTTTCTTGACGGTGCCCGCGCACTGCGCCATCAGCAGCTTCCCCACTACCGTGGAGCCGGTGAAGCTGAGCTTCCGTACCGTGGGATTCGAGGTCATCTCGGCGCCGATTACCGGCGCGTCATCGGCGGCACCGGTGACGACGTTGAACACGCCCGCGGGGAATCCGGCTTGCTCCGCAAGCGCCGCCACGGCCAACGCTGAGAGCGGCGTCTGCTCGGCCGGCTTCAAGATGAAGGTGCAGCCGGCGGCTAATGCCGGCGCCGCCTTGCGCGTCACCATCGCCAATGGGAAGTTCCAGGGCGTGATGCCGACGCAGACGCCGATCGGCTCCTTGAGCACGACGATGCGCTTGTCGGCCGCGTGCGAAGGGATGACGTCACCGTAGATGCGCTTGGCCTCTTCGGCGAACCACTCCACGAACGAGGCGCCGTAAGTCACCTCGCCGCGTGCCTCAGCCAGCGGCTTGCCCTGTTCCAGGGTCATCAGGGTCGCCAATTCCTCCCGATGCTGTATCAAGAGATCGAACCAGCGCCGCAGAATCGTCGCGCGCTCCTTGGCCGTCTTCGCGCGCCAGGCCGGCAAGGCTGCGCCCGCGGCGGCGATGGCGCGCTTGGTCTCGGATGCCCCCATGCGCGGAACGTCGGCGAGGTGTTCGCCGGTGGCCGGATTGAGCACGGGGAACGTCCGTCCGGAATCCGCCGGAATCCACGCTCCGTTGACGTAGCCAAGTTGCTTGACCAGACTCAAACGCTCGATTGCCATTGCCATGTGATGAACCTCTTAGAAACGCAGCACTTGCCGAACGACCTCTCCGCGCTGCAGGGCATCGAAGGCTGAATTGATCTCTTCGAGGCCGATCGTCCTGCTCACCAGCAGGTCCACCGGCAGCAGGCCCGCGCGATACATCGCGATGTAGCGCGGCACGTCGCGGCGAGGCACCGCTGAACCCATGTACGAGCCGCGGACGACGCGCTCCTCGGCCACCAGCGAGACTGCCTGGATCGAGAGCTGGCGGCTGGGGTCCGGGAGTCCGACCGTCACAGTGGTACCGCCGCGCCCGGTGGCCGCGTAGGCCTGCGCCAGCACGCGTTCGTTGCCCACGGTCTCGATGGCATAGGCGGCGCCGCCCTTGGTGATCTCACGCACGCTCGCCACCACGTCGCCTGCACCCGCATTCACAACGTGCGTCGCCCCCATGCGCTGCGCCAACTCCAGCTTGGAGGCAACCAGATCGACGGCTACGATGGGGTTGGCGCCGGTGGCGCGGGCCCCCATCACCGCACTCAAGCCCACGCCGCCTAAACCGAAGACGACGACGCCGGTCCCAGGCTCGACGCGGGCTGTGTTGAGCACCGCGCCCACTCCGGTGATTACGGCACAGCCGAAGAGCGCCGCCTTCTCCAGCGGCAGATCGGCATCCACGCGTACTAGCGACTCTTGCGCGGCGACGGTAAAGTGGCTGAACGACGATACGCCCAAATGGTGGTGCAGCTTTGTGTCCAGGCCGTTGTGGAAGCGGCGCGATCCGGTCAGCAGCGCACCCGTTCCGTTGGCGCGATTCCCGCGCTCGCACAGCGCGGGCCGGCCGATTGCGCAGTACTCGCAACGCCCGCACATGGGAACGAAACTAAAGACCACGTGATCGTCGACGGCGAGCTCGGTCACGCCCTCACCCAATGCGCGCACGATACCGGCACCCTCGTGCCCCATCACCATGGGCATCACGCGCGGACGCGAACCGTTGATGACGGAGAGGTCGGAGTGGCACAGGCCCGCGGCCGCTACCTCCACCAAGACTTCGCCGGGTCCAGGTGCGTCCAGATCCACCTCGCGCACCTGCAACGGCTGCGACTGCGCGTAGGGCTGGGGCAATCCCATCTCGCCCAGCACGGCTGCACGCGTTTTCATCAACGACTCCCTTCCACGATCTCGCCGCGTTCGATGGTGACGATACGATCGGCGAGCCTTCCGATCAGCTTCAACTCAGATTCCGCGATCAGCATGGCGTAGCCTCGCGCGCAAAGCGTGCGCAGCAGGGCACCTAACCGCTCCGCCATCACCGGAGCCAACCCCTCGAAGGGCTCGTCGAGCAGCAGCAGTTTGCTGCCGGTCATCAGCGCGCGTGCCAGCGCCACCATCTTCTGCTGGCCGCCGCTGAGTTGGATAGCCTCGCGCCGCGCCAGCGCCCGCACCTCGGGGATCTGTTGGTAGATCGCCTCCAGGCGCGCGCGCTCGTCACGCAAGCGGTTTGCCCACGCCGGTAACAGGATGTTCTCCTCGACGCTCATTCCGGCCAAGAGACGGCGATCCTCGTGGACGTAGCCGATGCCCAGACGCGCGCGGCGGTACGGCGGCACCGCGCGCAGATCGCGCCCTTCCAGCTCAATGCTGCCGCGATGAACACCGATCAACCCTAATACGCTCTTGATCGTGGTGGTCTTGCCCGCGCCATTGCGCCCTACCAAACCCACGATACGCCCGGGCTCTACCTCCAATGAGATGCCGCGTAAGATCGGGATGGCACCCAGAGTAACCCACACATCCGAGACCCGCAGCATTACGCGCCCTCCGCGACGCCCAAGACCAACTCGCGCACCCGGGCGTCGCCCAGCACGTCGGCGGAGCGTCCGTCGGCGATGATCCGCCCCTCGACGAACGCCAGGACACGCCTGGCGTAGCGCTCGACCACTTCCATGTCGTGCTCGATGAAGAGAACCGTCATCTGCGCCTCTGCCAACGCCCCCGTCACGGTGTCCATCAGCGCAAATTTCTCGGCCGCGCTGACGCCGCTGGTGGGCTCGTCCAAGAGCAGCACCGAGGGCCGCAAGGCGAACGACATCGCGATATCGAGAACCTTGCGCCGGCCTTCGGGGAGTTGGCCGACCTCCACGTCCGCCGCCTCGCCCAACTCGAATCGTTCCAGCAGCGCGGAGGCCCCTTGCAATGCACGCGCCTGCTTGAGGGGCCGCCATGAGGCGTGCCGCCGCTCCTTGACGGCCAGGGCGATCAAGGCGTTCTCCAGCACGGTCAGACTCTCGTAGAGCTGCGGATGCTGAAACGAGCGCGCGATGCCCAGCGTCACCGCGGTGCGCGGTGTCAGCCCGCTGTGTTCCCGTCCGCGGTACTTGATATAGCCGGAGTCCGGCGCGACGTAGCCGGTGACGACGTTTACGAACGTGGTCTTGCCGGCGCCGTTAGGTCCAACCACGCCCACCAGCTCGCCGGCATCGAACGCTACGGAGACGTCATGACAGGCGATGACCGCACCGAAGCGTTTGTGCAGGCCGACGGCTTCGAGGACCGGCGTGCTCACGCTGCGTGCCTCGCCGAGAATCGCTCGTAGAGGCTCCATAGGCCCCTAGGCATGAGCAGGATGATGGCCAGCATGATTGCGCCCAACGCCATCTGCCAGACGTTGGGAAGGTAGGCCGAGAGGTAGCTATTGAGCGACTCGAAGACGACGGTGCCGACGACGGGTGCGATGGGACTGGACGTGCCGCCCAGCAGCGCCGCAAAGAGGAACTCGCCGGACTTGGTCCAGTACGCCAGCGTCGGGCTAACGTGGCCCACGGCCAACGCGAAAAGGCCGCCGCTGAGGCCGGTGAGCGCCGCCGCGAAGATGTAGGCGCGGAACGTCTCCCGGCTCACGGAGGCGCCGAGATACTCCAGACGGATCTCGTTGTCGCGCACGGCGCGCGCGAGATAACCGGCGGGCGACGCGTAGTACGCCGCGGTCGCGAAGAGCGCGACGCCAAAACACGCCAGCGTCAGATAGTAGTAAACACCGGCCAGCGCCTTGGCTGCGGCGTGATAGCCGAGCACCGTTGCCGCCGTAACCTCCATGCCATCGCTCCCACCGGTGGCGGTGTTGAATTTCAGCAAGATGCTATAGAGCACCATCGAGAACGCTAGACTGATCATCGCGAAGAAGATCTGACGGTAGCGGCAGATCAACGGCCCGATCGCCACCGCCAACAACGTGCTGGCTGCAACGGCGACCGCCAGCAGGAGCAGCGCTTCGTGAATGCCCCATAACCGCATCCCGTACGCCACGGCATACGCGCCCACCGCCGAGAAGAGTCCTTGACCGAAGCTGACCAAACCCGCGCGCATCAGCAGCGCCACGCCGATGACCGCCAAGCTCTCGCCTAGTGCGACCGTCAGTAGAAACCTCGTCCAACCTGCGAGCCATAGCCCCAACAGCGCCAGAACCGCGACGAGCAGTACCACGCCGAGCAGCCGGCGCAGATTGCCGGGATCGATCTTCACAGCCGTTTGACCTCCGCGCGCCCGAAGAGGCCCTGCGGCCTGAAGATGAGCACGATCACCATCACCACATAGATCGTCACGAGATCTAGATCGGGGAAGCGGTGCACCGCGATCGCACGCGCGATGCCCACGATCAGCGAACCTAATGCCGCACCCTCGAGACTCCCCAAGCCGCCGATCACCACCACGGCGAACGAGAGCACGATCACGGTGACGTCGATTCCCGGAACCACCGAGATGGTCGGCGCGGTGAACGCGCCGCCCAGCGCCGCGAGCACGGTGCCGATGGTGAAGGCTACGGTGCAGACCAGCGGCACGTTGATGCCGAGCGCCGTACTGATCTCGCGATCGCCGATCACTGCCGTCATCAGCCGCCCAAAACGCGTGCGGTTGGTCATCAGCCACAGCCCAATACCGACCGTGGCGGCGAGGCCGATCAGCACCAGGTCGTAGCGTGGATAGGGCACGTTCCCGATCGAGACGTTGCCCAGCATGCTATAAGGGGCATACGCGTAGTACGGATTGACACCCCAGATCAGCTTGGTGAGATCACCTAAGATCAGGAAGAGCGCGTAGGTCACCAGCAGCTGCATCACCTCGTCGCGCCCGTAGGTGAAGCGTAGCAGCAAGCGTTCGATGAGCGGACCGAGGACCAGGCCGGCGATGAGCGCACCCGCCAGGAGTAGCGCGAAGCTCAGCGCGAGCGGCATGCCGGGTTGGAAGTAGCGCACCACCAGCCAGGCCCCCGTGTACGCTCCGACGGCGTAGAGACTGCCGTGAGCGATGTTGAGGATTCGCAAGACCCCGAAGACCAACGTCAGGCCGACGGATACCAGGAAGATCCAGGATGCGTAGACGACGCCGTCGACGAGGATTGCGGTCATCTAATCGGCTACTTTGGGCAGTTCTTCGCGCCCGGGAAGTGGCGCGCGATCCAATCCTCCGCCTTGATACCCTCGGGCGGGTTGACGCACTCCACGGGGTAGCGCTTGACGTCGGTCAGCGTCACCTTGCCGTTCTCCACCTTGGTGACTCCGTATGCGGCCGGTTCCACCGCCTGGTGTCCCTTCCCCAGCGCCATCGTGATGGTGCCGCTCGGCGTCTCGAACGAGAGGTGCGTGAACGCCGCGATCACCTGAGCCGTGGTTGGGTGCTCGCTATGGCTAGCCGCCTGAGCCTTCTCGTACGCGGCCTTCAGCCCCAGCACCGCTTGAGCCATATGATACGACGGATAGGCCGGCTCGGTGTTGTAGCGATCGGCATAGGCCTTGCTGAACCACGCGTCGAGCTTGTTCTCCGGAGCCAACGGCCCATGCGGGCCGCGCGCGCCCAAGACCACGCCGGACGGCATGAGCGAAGCGATGCCCTGCCGGTGCAGAATCGGCTCGCCAGCCGTCAGCACGACATGGCTGCGCGAGAACAACCCTAGTGGCGCGCCCTGGATCAGCAGCCCCTCGGCATCACCGCCCCAAAAACTCGAGTGAATGACGTCCGGATCGGCTGCCAGCAGCGTCGAGATCTGCGACGAGTATGAGCCGGCGAAGATGGCCGGGAACTGCGCCGCGTCGATCTTGACCTTCGAATCGAGGCTCTTGATGGCAGAGCTGAAATCTTTCCACGAGTCCTGCCCCCAGGCGTAGTTCTGGTTGATGCCGCTCACGGTCTTGAGGTTGGGATAGCGCGAGTAAACGTAGCGCGCCGCGGCGATATTGTCCACGGCCGCAGTGGCTGTCGTGCGGAAGACGTAGCGGTAGCTATTGTCTTCGAAGATGCGCGGCGTACCGCAATCGAAGAGAACCGTCAGTTTCTGTTCCTCTTCGGCGGCGGGCGCCACGGAGAGGCAATGCTCGCTCGAGATGTAGCCGATCACGAAATCCACCGACGAGGCTAGGCGCCGGTAGGCCGAGATCGGATCGGGGCCGCTGGCCTCGTCCATGAAGACCGGAACGACTTTGACGCCGCCGAAGCCCTTCTTCTCGTAGGGCGCCGGCAGGCTGCCTTTGTTGATGCTCTCCAGCAAGATCTCCGCGCCGTTACGCGCCGGGATGCCGAACGGCGAAGCGGCGGCACCGGAGAGGAACGTCACGATACCGATCTTGAGCTCCTGCGGCTGCGTCTGCGCCGCCGCGGGCGAGCTGGGCACCAACGTGGCCGAAGCCATTGCGGTCGCGGCCAATGCCGCCATGATGACACGACGGAACGTCATGAAACACTGCCTTTCCATCGAAACTCTCCTTTACGTTAGAAAATCAGGGGTGACCGAACGACTTGCCGCCCTGGCTGCGCAGGCGCAAGACTTCTTCCTCGCTGGGCAGCGTGAGGTGCGCACCGATCACTTCCCACGAGCCCAGCATGACCTGCGCCGGCGGATACAGCGGGCAGGCCTCGGTGATGCCGATGAACATCTCTTGCGAGATCTGATGATCGACGGCGCGCATGACCGAAGTCACGCCTTCGCGGTCGCGCGGCGTCGCCAGCTCCATCCCCTCCGCGGCCGCCACGAAGTCATCGGGCTCCAGCGAGTTGGCGCGGCGCAGCGCCGTGGCGATGAACTGCACCCCGACGTAGGCGCCGTGCGCCGCGTAGGATGGAAAGCGGTGCGCCCTGCGCCAGAATGATTCGACAAAGGCGCGGTTGGCAATCGTGTCGGGAAAATTCACGTGATGGCGGCAACTCAACGTCATGCCCAGCGGCATGCGGCTTCCCAACGCCTCAAAAGCTTCGTAGTTGCCTCCGGCATCGAAGCTCATGACGTGCGTGCGCTCGAAGAGGCGGCTGGGCAGGCTCTGCTCCAAGAACGCAATCGTATCGCCGCCCCAGAAGCCGTGTATCACGACGTCGGGGCGCGCCGCGAGCACCGCCTCCACGTACGGCTGGTAATCGGCTTCGTACAGTTTGGGCCAAGCCGTGCCCACGATCTGAACGTCGGGGCGCAGCACGCTGAGATGCTCGCGCAGATCCTGATACTGGCGATGGCCGTATTCGTAGTCGGGTCCGATGTAGAACAGGCGCTCCCAGGGGCGGCTGCTCAGGTACACCGCACCAGCGCGCATCGACTGCTGCGTGTCGTTGGTCACGCGGAAATAGTAGGGCTGGAAATCTTCCAGACTCAGACGCGCCGAAGCGTGATCCGTGCCGACGAAGGGGATGCCGAAGTACCGTGACACCGCCGATACCGCCAGCGCCACGGCACTGCTCACCACGCCCATGAGGAAGTCGACCCGGTCCTCTACGACGTAGCGGCGCGCCACCTTGACCGCGTAGGTCGGCTCCGAGCGGTCGTCCACGAAGAGCAAACGAACCTCGCGGCCGTCGATCCCGCCGGTCCGGTTGATCTCCTCTGCGGCCATTTCGGCGGCCTGGATGGAGTCCGAACCATAGCGGGCAGCCCTACCCGATAATGGATAAAGGCATCCGATGGTGACTGCATCCCGGCTCCCGCGACCCTTCGCTGGAAGTCTACGAGCCATCTTATTGCCCCTCATTGAACCACCGGCGCGTTCGGCGAGGCAAGGGCTCAATCACACAAATATCTAGCATAAAGATTGACAAGTTATCACAACCGGCTAGCATGGGGACGTGGGACTTCGAGTCGTCGACCTCTTTGCTGGCGGCATGATGGGCGATGTCCAGCTGCTCTCTAGCGCCAACCTCGAGCGTGAGGTTCGCTGGGTCCACACCTGGCCGGAAGTGGAGCCGTGGCTGCATGGCGGGGAGCTGCTACTCACCACCGCCTACAGTTGGCCGGCCGAGCCCGAACAGCAGCGTCGGATCGTGCGCGAACTGGACGGCGCCGGGGTCGCGGCGCTCCTTTTCGGAGCCGCCGAGCCCTTCTTTCCCCGCACGCCCGCCGCCATCGTCGAGGAGGCCGGCGGTCTCGATCTCCCGGTCTTCGAATCACGCGAGGATCGCTCGTTCGCCGAGCTCGTGGAGAGCATCAATCGCGAGATCATCCGCACGCAGTTTGCGACGATCGAGCGCTCCGAGCGCATCCACCGCACGTTGACGGCGGCCGCGCTGGAGGCCCAAGCCGTCGGTGACATCGCCGAGCGGCTCGCGCAACTGATCGACAAGCGGGTGGCCATTCTCAACCTGCGCCGGCGCCTGTTGACCGGCGCCCCCGCAGACTGGCGAGCGGTGGGCCCGGCGGTTGAGGCGGCAATCGAGGCGCTGCCGATGCATGAGTCGCACCCCATCCAGCACTTTACGTTACCGGGCCAGCACGGCGCGACGCAGGGCGTCGTCTTCCCGGTGCGTGCGGGACGCGATCTGGCAGGGTATCTCGCGATCTGGCACAGCGGCGGCGAGATCGCCGAATTGGACCTGCGCGCGGGCGAACACGGCGTGGTCGTCGTGGGTTTGCATCTGCTGCGCCAACAGGCGCTGGCCGATGCCGAGGCACGCGTGCGCAATTCATTCGTGGAGGCCGTGCTGCACGGGCGGCTCGTCGACGACTCGGGACTGCGCGAGCGCGCCCAGCTGCTCGGTTTCGACCCCTCTGGCGCCTATCACGTAGTCCTGGCCTCACCGGTGCTGCCGGACGGCGGCGCCCGCGCGGAGCCGCTCTCCTCGGCCGAGGACGTGCGCCTGCGCGCGCGACTCGGGCACGCGCTTCAAGTGTCGCTGCAGGACGCACGGCAGCCCAGCTTCATCGCCTACGTCCTCAACCAAGTGGTGGCGCTGATTCCCGCGGCGGCCACGCAGGCGCAGATGCGCGAGCGCATGCAGCGACTGTGGCGCCGCACCTGCGAGTTGGAGCCGCAACAGCCCGTCGCGTTCCTGGTGGGGCGCGCCAATCGCGGCGACGCCGAGATGAGCGGAAGCCTGCGCGAGGCGCAGACCGCGTTGCGCTCGGTACGGGGACCAGGCGTCTGGTGGTGCGAGGATTTTCTGATCATGCGAATCTTGGGCTCGGCCGCCGATCGCGAGGCGCTGAGCGCCCTCGTCGCATCGACGCTGCAACCGCTGCGCGAGCAAAGCGATGCTCTA
>SCRI01000080.1 GCA_004298675.1 bacterium
GCATCGGCTGTACCAGTTCGCGCTGGCGTACTCGGGATGGCGTTCTGCCAGCGTGATCGCCGGCGGTGAGAGCTTCGCGGCGCTGTCCGCTGGCCTACAGATGGCGCTGTGGCGTCTAGGGGGCGCTCCTGAAGAGCATCGCACCGACAGTCTCTCAGCGGCGTTCAAGAACTTATCCGACCCCGAGCGGCGCGAATGGACGGAGCGCTACGCAGCGTTGTGCGCGCACTATGGGATGCGCCCGTCACGCAACAACCCCGGCGAGTCGCACGAGAACGGGAGCATCGAGTCGCGCAACGGCTCGCTCAAGACGGCGCTACGCCAGGCGCTGCTCCTCCGCTCTTCGTGCGATTTTGACGATCGCACCGCGTACGAAGCGCTCGTGAATACCGTGGTCCGGCGCCTCAATGCGCGGGTTGAAAAGGGCTTGGCCATCGAGCGAGCGACGCTACGGCCACTGCCACCACGGCGAACCGCCGAGTTTGACGAGCTTCCCGCTCGCGTAAGCAAGTATGGCATCTTCACCATCCGCGGCGACCAGTACAGTGCGCCCAGCCGGCTCATCGGTCATCGCCTAACCGTGCGTGTCTACGCCGAGCGTATCGAGTGCTATCTCGGCGGCGAGTGCGTGTTCGCATGTTCGCGGGCGGTGCGCCGACCCGGGCAGCACCGGGCGCGGCGGATCGATTATCGGCACATGGTCGAGAACCTCAAACGCAAGCCCGGCGCCTTCGCCCGCTGGATCCTGCGCGATGATGTGTTCCCTCGCAAGGTCTATCGCCAGGCTTGGGAAGACCTCAGCGCACAGCTCCCCGAGCGCCAGGCATGCAAGATCATGGTTGGCCTGCTGGCACTGGCGGCTGAAGGACACGAAGCGGAGCTGGCGCTCGAACTCGAACAATCACACGCGCGCGACGAGCTGCCGGATCTCGAAGTGCTGGCTCAGCGGCTTGCGCCGCGCTCGAATGCCATTCCTGGTGTAGTTGTCACGCTGCCGTCGCTCAGCGTGTACGATGCGCTGTTGGAGGTGGCGCCATGAGCCCTGCTGCGCTCAGCGCCGACGGGCGACTCGGGATGATACTCACCGAACTGCGTTTGCCGACGATCAAGCGGCTGGTATCAGAGCTTTGCGATCGCTCTGACAGCGAAGGCTGGTCGGCGCGCCAGTTACTTGAGCGCCTATTCGAGCAGGAGATGCTCGAACGCGAGACACGACGCTTTGAACGTAACCGCGCTCAATCGGGGTTGAGCCCCGACAAGCGCCTTTCCACCTTCGACTTCTCGGCCGTGCCGGCGGTCCCGCGCGCGCAGGTCACCGCCTTGGTTGAGGCACACGAATGGCTCGACGAGGGCGCCAACCTCTTGGCTTTCGGACCGCCTGGAAGCGGCAAGAGTCACCTGCTCAGCGGGGTCGGCCACGCTCTCATTGACGCCGGCCGCCGCGTTCTCTTCACGCGCTGTAGCGATTTGGTGCAGCGCTTACAGGCGGCACGGAGGGACCTGCGTCTCCCCCAGGAGTTGGCCAAGCTCGATCGTTTCGATCTCCTGATCCTCGACGATCTCAGCTATGTCCGCCGCGATCAGGCCGAGACCTCTGTCCTCTTCGAACTGATCTCCGAGCGCTACGAGCGCCGTAGTATCGCGATCACTGCGAATACGCCGTTCTCGCAGTGGGGCGAAGTCTTCGTCACCCCGGCGATGACGCTGGCGGCGGTCGATCGCCTCGTACATCACGCGACTATCCTGGAGATGAACGCGGAGAGTTACCGCCGGCGCACCGCGCAAGGAACGCGAGCCGACATCGCGCTCAAGGGCGCCGCCCGAAGCCCATCGCCCGAAAGGAGCGACTAGCCACCTTATTCGAATGCTGCGCCCATACGACACCCTCGCTCCGAATCGGCCAAGATAGTTGGCGCCGGACGGTCAGGATAATTGTCGCCGACTACATGGGAGTCTCTCGGTTACGGGGATGGGCGGCAAGTTCAAGAGCGTTCCGGGGAGCGGCTTGCCGGGCATTGCCTACATTCCGGCGCCGTATGCCTATCGCAGCCCGTTCAAAGATGACGAAAACAACATGGCCTGCTTTCGCCAGGGGCTCGAGATCATCAACTGGACCACGACGGGCAAGCCGGCCGCCATCATTCTAGAAGTCGTGATGAGTGTCGGCGGTATGATCGTGCCGTCGAGGGAATATGTCCAGGCGGTGCGGGCCTGGTGTAACCAGACTGGTGCGCTGATGATCGTGGACGAGGCGCAGTCTGGTGTGGGCCGGACGGGGAAATGGTTTGCCGTTGAGCACTTCGGCGTGGTTCCGGACATCATCACAACGTCCAAGAGCCTCGGCGGCGGCGTGCCGCTCTCAGGCGTCACGACCACACCCGAGATCGCCGATCGGGTCGCGGAGCTGGGCTACCACCAGTCGTCCTCGCACACCGATGATCCGTTTCTGGCCGCGGTCGCTCTAGCGAACATCGAGATTCTGGAGCGCGAGGGTCTCGTGCAGAACGCGGAACGGCAGGGGCGGTATCTGAAGGGCGCGCTCGAGCAGCTGAAGGCGGAACACGAGATTCTGGGCGACGTTCGGGGCTTGGGATTGATGCTCGGCATCGAGATCGTGGTCGACAAGGCCAGCAAGACACCATCGGCGGGGCACGCGAGCGCCATCAGTCAGTACTGCCGGGACCACGGGTTGCTGCTTGGCCACCGGCCGACGGGAGCGGTCAGCGGCAATATCATCCGCATCCTGCCGCCGTTAATCCTACATCGTCAGGAAGCCGACGAGGCGCTGTCTATCTTGAACGACGCCATCATTCACGCGCAAAAGACAGTCATGCCGAAGATAACCAACGGTACGGCCTGGATGTAGCTACCCACGCCGTTTTTGCCGTTGATGAGCGGTCTGCAGCCCTTCTGAAATTCTTCGCGCAACATCAATGAAAGCAGCAGCGGCCGGGGTCCGGTATCTGTCCTTGTGCCACGCCATGGCGATGAGCCTCGGCTGCAGATCCTTGATGGGGCCAAGCACCCGCGTATCGGTTCGCCTCAGATCCAATGTCAATCGTGGCGCGATCGCGCAGCCAACGCCGGCCCCGACCAGACCTTGCACGACGCCGTTGTAGTTTGACCGGAAGACGATGTTGAGCTCGATACCCTGACTTTTGATCTGCGACTCTGCTTGCTCCATACTCCGGCCCTGGCCGAACCCAATCACCGGCATGCCCTTGATCCGAGATAGCCTGACGGAGTTAGGCTTGATGCCAGGAAACGTCGCTGTGCGGGAAACCACCAGCATGTAGGGATCTTCGAGGAGGATTTGCGACTCGAACGGCCCGGCCGGCAGCGGGAGGATCGCAAACGACAAGTCGAGATCGCCTTGCTCGACGAGGCGCAAGAGTTGATCGTCCTTTGATAGCTCCGTGAGCTTGACCTCGACGGCCGGCCAGCGATTCCGAAACTCCCTGAGCAGGGGTGGCAGCAGATGCGTTCCGCTGCTCTCGAACGTGCCCACTCTCAGCGTGCCTGCCGCTCCTTGCGTAAAAGCCGTGAAGTCCGCGCGGACGGCGCGCATACGCGCCACGATGACCTCAGCATGGCGAAGCAACAGCCGGCCGGCTTCGGTTGTCGATACCGTCCGTTTTCCGCGGTGGCGATCGATCAACGTTACTCCAAGCAGACGTTCCATGGCGGCAATTTGCTGACTGAGCGCGGATTGCGAGCACCCCATGTCCTCGGCCGCGCCCCAGAAGGTGCCGCTGCGGGCGACCGCCTGCAGCGCCAAGAGGTGACGCAATTCGAGTTGAGTCAGATCGTAAGGTTGCACGACTATGTCATCCTTCTGAGCCAGCGCGCTGGCGCGGCGCGCCGCTACTTGAGACGGCGAGGTTAGCGGGCTTACATCCAACCGCGTGCGGGGTGCCGTATCTTTCGTGGGAGATCACACCCTCATGATGCCATGGAGAAACCACGTGATGGAAGTACAACGTCAGGAAGCATCGCTCAGCCCGTGGTACGGGGCGTTAGCAGGAGTTGTCGCCGGGCTGCTCATGGCCATGATCGGCATGATTGCCACGGCGACGATGGGCATGGGCGCGCTGGCGATGCCGGATATGATCGGCGGCTTGATCCTGGGCCCCGGCGTCTCGATGAGCGGGGGTGCCTTGGCCGCGTTAACCGGCCTGATGCTGCACATGCTGCTCTCCGGCTTGTTCGGCGTTATCTACACGATGACCATCAGCCGGTGGATCGTGCGCGCTCCGGTGCTCACGGGGCTCCTCTACGGCTTGGCCCTGTGGGGCGTGAACTTTTACGTCATCGGGAGCATCCTCCCCAACGCGAGTGGTCTCGTCCAGCACGATCCGGTCTTCCTGGCGGTGCTGACGCATCTGGCGTATGGCGCGGTCCTGGGCTTGAGCGGCCTCGGCGCGCGTGCCCTGGGCGCGGTCCTCGGCTGAAGATCAGTCGCTATGAGAGGCCTGCACCGCAACATGCGACGATGCACCCGTGGAGGCCACGTCTTGCAACACCTCCCGTCGGAGAACGCGAATCGCGCGCCGCGTCACCGCGACGATGCCGCGATTGCGCCATGCGGCTAAAATTCGCGCGACAGTCTGTCGCACGGTGCCGCTTGCGTCCGCGAGGTCATCCTGCGTCAGTCCCCGGATCATGTCACCGGCCTCGTCTGTCAAGCGGAGGATGACCGTAGCCAGCCGCTCCTCAGCCGTGGACGCCGCTAGCTCTTCGAGCCTGCGCTCCAGCGCGAGAATTCTCCGCCCGTATTGTTCGAGTAAACGTAGCGAGACGTCCGGCCGGCGCCGGAGCAAGGACTCAAGTGCGGGTGCACCGACCGTGCATACGAGGCTCGGCTCTATCGTCTCCGCAAACTCACCGTCCATCTCCAGGCCGAAAGCGTTCATCGAACCGAAGGCCGCCGGCGGCGTAAGAACCAACACACCGATTTTCCTGCCGGAGCGAGTCACGCGATAGATGTTTACACGGCCCCGTTTGAGCACGTAGAGCGTGCTGCCGTCGCCTTGTTGGTGTAGCAGCGTCTTCGCGGGAACCAATCGATGCTGCACCCCGCGGAACAGCTCAATGAGTTCATCGGATGCCAAGCCGCGGAAGAGCGGTACTTCCGCGAGGAGTTGCAACGCCTCCGAGCGTGTGATGCCCACCGTATCTTTTCGATTTACCATGTGTCGAGCATCCCTTCGCATGTCGTTTTCTCGTGAATGTCGCATGCACGACGGTGCGCGACCAGCAATGCTGCTATGGTTCACTCGTAAGGAGGTTCTCTTATGAGTTCAGAACAACACGCTGGTCCCGTTGGTGGCGGTCACGTCCCACGTCGAACGGTGCTAGCCGGCGCAGCCGCCGGTCTCGCGGCATCGCTGACGGCGTTGGGCAGCCAAGCTGCCCAGGCCGCGGAGAACGTCTACGCCGATCCGCCGAAGCCTGGTCTGCCGAAGACGGAGATGCAGCTCGATGCGCGTCACGCCGCTCTTGTCATCATCGATCCACAGATCGACTTTCTTAGTCCGAACGGAGTTGCCTGGGGTGTCGTTGGCAAGAGCGTTACAGAGCACGGCACCGTGCGAAACATCGGCCGGTTGCTGGAGGCTGCCAAGCGGGCGCGTCTTCCGGTAGCCGTCTCGCCACACTACTACTACCCGTACGATCATCGCTGGGATTTTGGAGGGCCGCTCGAGGTCCTCATGCACAAGATCCACATGTTCGATCGAACGAGCCCGCTCTCGCTGGCAGACTTTGAGGGCTCTGGAGCCGACTTCATGCCGGAGTACAAGGCGCAATTGCTCGACGGCCAGACCATCATCGCTTCGCCTCATAAAGTCTACGGCCCGTCATCGAACGATCTGGTCTTACAGCTTCGTAAGCGCAAGGTTCAGCAAGTCGTGCTGGCCGGTATGTCCGCAAATCTTTGCGTCGAGTCCCACTTACGCGAGCTGATAGAGAACGGTTTCGAAGTCGCCGTCGTACGTGATGCGACGGCCGCCGCAAGAGTTCCTGAAGGGGACGGATACCTCGCCGCCATCATCAATTTCCGATACATCGCGAACGCGCTCTGGTCGACGGACGAGGCGGTAGCATTTCTCGTACAAGAGCGTGCATCCGCCGGCTAGCTGCAGCGATTACTCCTTGACGACACCTGATGAAAAGAGGAAACTATGCCCATTTTCAAACTGATCGAAGAGTTGGACGCGAAGCCGGAGGTCCAGGAGACGTATGCGAAGGTGAAAGCCCGCTATGGCGGCGCGATCCCAGCCGTGTATAAGGCGTTCGCAAACGATCCCGCGTACTTAGCGTCGCTCAACGACCACATCGCACGCGTCATGGCACCGCGGAAGATCGACGCAAAGGCCAAAGAGATCATCGCGTTTGTTGTGGCCTCGATGAACGGCTGCGATTTTTGCTCGCATGCTCATGCCGCGGGCTTACGCCGCTTCGGACTGGACGACGAGGCCATCGCAGAGGTTCTCGGGGTAACGGCGCTGTGGTCGGAGGTGACCCGCTTCAACATCGGCGCGCGGGTAAGCTGGCCGCAGGACTAGCGCGAGCGCTCGTTATCGCGCCGTTGGCGCTGCCCCTGCAAAGCGTGCGATGCGCGACCACGTTGCGGCGGGGGCACCGTCCACGGCAACGATTTGTCCCTGGGCGTCGACGAGGTAATAGATATCTGGGTACGCGTGGGGATCGAGTTGGCGCATCTGGGCCTCGGTGAGCTGCCCCCAGTACCAGTTCGGAGCGGCTGCGGCCATACCCACGGCTTTTTGAAATGACGCGAGCGGCGGGCCGGGGTACCCGAGATCGTGAGCGACCTCTACCTGGACGACGTACACGCCACGCGCACGGAGTTCTCCGATGTGCTGGGCGACGACGGCGGTACCGCCTTGGCACGACGAGCACCAGGTTGCCATCAGCCAGAGCACGTACGGATGGCCGCGCAACTCGCTCGGAGTCAGCGTCTTGCCGTCGATCAGGCGGTACGCGAGCGACGGAGCGGAGCTGCCGGGGGCGAGGGCCTCCGTTGCGGCGGAGCCCGCCGCCCAAGAAGATGGCAGTGCGAAGGCCAGCGCGAGTGTAACGAAGCCAAGAAACCACGACTGTCTCATGTAGGCGAATCCTTCGCAGCCCCAACGGCGCAGGGCGTGGTGAGGTTGTAGGCAGCGAACCACACGGAGAGGAGAACCAAGATCACCGAGCCGGCGATGAACGCGTCCGCGTGGATGGCGAAGAAGGCCTGGAACTTGCCGCTCGTCCGGAAGATGGCGGGGGCCGAGACACCGATCGCCGCCAGCACGAGCGGAATGACCGGCGTGCAGCACAGACTACTCGGCAGCAGGCTCGCAAAAAGGCCGCCCAGCCCGAGCAATCCGGATCTTCGCGGAGCGCCGGCGTTGCCGGGGCGAGCGTTGATGTTCAGCGTCAGGGTGAGGGCAAAGCCATAGCCGAGCAGGGCGGCAGACACGGCCAGCGGTGGAGTGAGGAAGTGCAATGCGCCTGGCCTGAGGGCGCCGAAGCTGCCCGCGGGAAGCGCGATCAGGTAGAAGCCAGTCAGTAGGGTTCCCAAGCCCAGCGCGGTGGCGTACGATCGCGCGGCGCCGGGGCCGGTGAAGACCAGCGTGAAGGCAGAAGCAAACCGGCGGGTGTTCCCAGTGCCAACGCTCCTCACGATCAATCTGCACCCGGGGTAGCCACAGCAGCCAATCGCATGAGCGCGTGCGCCGCATCCAGCAGCGTCTCACCCACCACATCCGGCGCCTGCATGGTGGCTGGATACGGAACGCCGCGGCTCACGAAGGCCGTCGTCAAGCCAGCCCGTCCGGCGCCGTGAATATCCCACGCGTGTGCCGCAACCAGCGCCATGCGCGAGGGCTCGACTTGCGCGCTTGCGGCGGCATGGAGATACACCTCGCGCCGTGGCTTCCAGTGGCGGATCTCCTCCACGGAGGTAACCCGCTCCACCAGGCCCAGCAGGCCGGCGCGCTCGAGGAGCCCTCGCGTTGTCTGCGCGTTGCCGTTCGTGAGCGCGACGATCCGAGAGCCACCCTCGCGCAATACGCGAAAGGCCGCCATGGCATCGGCGTGCGGCGGGAGCTCGGCGAATCCCGCCAGCACGTGGTCGATGTGCCCCTGGCCGGCAGGGACGCCGTGCCCCACGAGGAGTTGCTCGAGACATCCGGCGGCGACGTCCCGGAAGGGTAGGTAAACCCCAGTGGCGTCGAGGGCGAATGCGTCGCGCAACACCTGTGCGAACCATACGTCGAGAACATCGCCGCGCAAGCCTACCGCTTCAAGCCGCCCTCGTAAGGGTTCGAGCGAGAAGACGGTCTCGATGATGTCGAAGGCGACGACGGCCGGGCGTGGTTTCACGGGCAGCTTCCCTTACTTCAGATGCACGCTAATGGCCGCCGGTGCCACGTTGGGCGTCGGCATATGGTCGTTGTTGGCCAGCATCACGAGAATCTTCGCCTGGCCACCACGCCACTGCGAGAGATCGACGGGGATCGTCGTGGTGCAGGGCATGCCCAGCATTCCGGGCATCGACGTCGTCAGCATCATCTGCATCTCATTCATCGACATGCCGGTGTCGTGCATTAACCCTTTGCCCATCTCCATGCCTGCCGGCGTCTTCATCATCGCGGCCAGCGGCGCCGCGGGCTTCTGGGTCGTCTCGCCGCTCTGTGTGGCGAAGATGTGAATGTGACCGTAGCCAGCGACGTCGGGCTTACCCTCCAAGTCGCAGGAGAGGTCGAAGTCGCTGACCGCGACCTTGACGTCGAAGGTCCTGCCGACCGTGGCCCCGTTCTTGGGCGAGATGATGGAGATATGCGGCGTACCGGTCAGCGGTGCCGGAAGCGCCGCCGGCTGTTGCGAGGGCTCGTAATCGAATGAGACCATCGCAGGGAGGCTGTCCATCACGTGCGCGTCGGTCGCCAACACGACCGAGAGTGTATGTTTGCCCGGTTTCAGCCCCTGTCCGGAGATCGTGAAATGATCGGAGCAGTACATGTTCGTCATGTGCTCCATGTCCATGCCGTCGAGCATCGCATGGATGTGCCCCTGCGCGGGTGCGGTAGCAGTCTTGCCGCTGTTGGCACATTCGACCTTGAAGTTCTTCGTCTCGAGCGTCACGGGGATGGCTGCGTCGGTCACCGTGGCCCCCGCCGCCGGTGAGACGATCGACACCGACGGTGCCGGCATCATTGGCGCCGCCACGGCGAGCGCAGGCAGGGTGCCCAACGCAAGCAACGCGGCCGGAACGGCGCGCGCCCACGAATAAGAATGATTCATGCAGTAATTACCTCCGGGCCCGAGCGTACGCGATCCGCCGCGGGCGCGCGGTAAGGCGGCTTACATTACCGTTGCTGGGCGGATGGTGCAGCCGTGCCGATGGTTGGGCTATCGTCGACCGTGGCGGCGAAGAGCGGCGCAAAGTGGCCGCGTAGCGGCCAGGCTACGATGAACCAGAGGATGAGCGTGAGCAGCGGCATCGGAACGAGCGTCTGCGGCCACATCGTGATGTGGAAGGCCAGGATGTTGGCGAGCACGGCCGCCAGCGCCACGATCGCCAGCGGGACCCAACGATTCACCAACAACAGAACCCCGCACGCGACTTGCACGCCGAAGACGAAGTAGGAGAAGTGCGAGCTTGCCATCGCGCCGGCGAACGCCGCGGCGGTGGGCGGGATGAAGGTAGGGTTGGGCATGAACGGCACGAAGCCGTTCATGCCCAACACCCCGAAGAGGAACCCGAGCACGATGCGTGCGGCGGGCACCACGATTCGCATGTCAGCGAGTTGTAGCGGGCGCCGGCGCGCTCATGGGTCCATGCCGTTTCATCGAGGCTTCTTTGAAGCCTTCGGACGTGGCGGCGGAGCGGCACTCGTATTTGCCGTGTCTGGTCTTGCCGTAGTACTTGGTGCCCGGCAGATGGTAGACGCGGCTCGACGTATTGACCCACACCACGGGGTCGCTGGCCGCGCACGTGGGCATCGTCGCGCTCGATGTTTGACCCATGGATCCGGCGGGCGGGCTGGCGCCCGCTCGATGGCTCTTCGCGAGAGCCGGGGTGAGGCTTAAGACGACGAGTAGGAGAGCTGCTAAGATTGAGCGGTACATGGATCACCTCTCGTTTCGCGTTCGTGGGGCGGCGCCGAGGGGCGCCGCTCTCCCCATCATTCCCCCCGCGCAGCCGCGGCAACCCGACGTAAGCTCCCTCACAGCAAAGGCGCCGGGCGGCTACCTATGCTCGGGATCGTGGAGCTGATTCTCTATACCGCGGAGGGTTGCCCGTTCTCGCCGCTTGCGCTCGAGCGGCTGCGGATCTTCGCCCAGGGCACGCCAGGGGTCGACGTGGAAGTGCGCGACGTAGCGCAGGCGGCCAGGTATGGTCACCGCGTCGCCGCGACGCCGACGATCATCTTTCCCAACGGCTGGCGCGTTGTTGGAACACCGGATTACGGAAGGCTACGGTCCATCCTGGCCGCCCTTTCCGGACAAGGACGGAGCATGCCGAACAAAGTCTGGTACCTCGAACAGAGCCGCTTGTTCAGAGGGGTGCCGCTGGACGAGGTCGAGCGTATGGCGGACCTCTTCCACGAATACGACTACGATCCCAAACGGCTGATCTTCGGCGAGGGTGATCTCGGCGACGCCATCTATCTGCTCAAAGTCGGTCACGTCCGCCTCTATCGCCTCACGGAGGACGGCAAGGAGATATCCTTGGCGTTGCTCGGGCCCGGCGACGTGTTCGGTGAGCTCGCGCTCTTCGAAGAGACGCGGCGCTCGACGTTTGCCGAGACGCTCGACCGCGCCCATGTCTGCGCCGCCTCCATCGAAGACTTCACGCAGCTCATGGCGCACCGGCCGCAACTCACGATGATGGTGGCGCGCGAGATCGCCCGCCGCCGCACCGAGGCCGAGACGCGCATCGCCGGCATGACCTACGCCAGCGTCCGTGGGCGCTTGGCGGCCGCGCTCCAACACTTGCTCGGAGAGCACGGCGAGGATCTTCCCGGCGGCGGCAAACGCATCACGCTGCGACTCTCCCATCAAGAGCTTGCCAACCTCGCCGGAACCTCGCGTGAAACCTGCACGGTGGAGCTGGGGCGGATGCAGCGCGCGGGCTTGCTGGAATTCGACCGGGAGCACTGCATCGTCGTGCCGTGCCCCGAGCGCCTCCATCCTGGGACGCTGGAACGCATGCTGCACGCCATCGTCGGCAGTAATCCGCACCAGCCGCTTGCGCGCTGAGCGTGGATGATATATCATGAAGTTATGAAGTATCAGGAATACGACGTGGCCGTCGTGGGAGCCGGCATGGGCGGCGTGGCCGCGGCCACCACGGCCGCCGAGCGCGGCGCGCGGGTGGCGCTGATCGAGCGTGGAGCCATCGGCGGCACCTGAATGAACGTGGGGTGCATCCCCACCAAGGCCCTGGTCAGGGTCGCCGAGTTGATTCACCTGGCACGCCGTCCGCGCAACGCCGAGCTTGGGTTCACCGTCGCGGGCGTCGACGTCGATTTTCCGCGCGTGATCGCACGTAAGGACGAAGTAGTCGCAGACGTCGTCGGCCGCCTCACGCGTTCGCTGGAGAGTACCGAGCAGCTCGAGCTGGTGCGGGGCCAGGCGCGTTTCGTCGACCGCCGGACCCTTGCGATCGACGGCGAGTGCCGCCTCACCGCGGGGGCCGTGATCCTCGCCTCGGGCTCGCGGCCGGCGCGGCCCACCATCCCCGGTGCCGAGGAAACGGGCTACCTCACCAATGCCTCGATCATGGCGTTGGCGCACCTTCCGCGCCGGCTCGTCGTCGTCGGCGCGGGGCCGGTGGGTATGGAGTTCGCGCAGATGTTCGCGCGCTTCGGCAGCCAGGTGACGGTGCTGTTCCGCAGCGAGTGCGTTCTGCCGCACGGGGATCCCGACATCGGCAAAGCGCTGACCGAATATCTCGCCCGCGAGGGCTTGGAGATGGTGCCGCACGCGCGAGTGCTGCGCATGGAGCGTACGGGCGCGCACGACGGCGCTGCGCCGCGTGCCGTCATCGCCGACGTAAACGGCGAGGAGCGGCGCTTCGCGGCGGACGAAGTACTGCTCGCCATCGGACGGGAGCCCAACGCGCAGGCACTGGATCTCGCACGCGCCGGCATTACCACCACAGCTGAAGGTTGGATCGAGGCCGACCCCACGCTGCGCACGAGTGTCGAGGGAATCTTCGCCGTTGGCGATGCCATCGGGCATGCGAGCGGAAGTGAACTCTACACGCACGTCGCGGTGGCCGAAGGCGGTATCGCGGCGCGCAACGCGACCGGAGCGGCCGGCGAGCGCTTCGACCCTACCGTCATCCCCGGCGCGGTCTTCACCGAGCCCGAGGTGGCCCATATCGGATATACCGAGGCGCAGGCACGTGTGGCGGGGCTCACGCCGGTCGTTGCCACGTATCCCTTCGCTAAGATCGGCCGCGCGCGCGCCATGGGCGAACGCGAGGGGCTGATCAAAGTGCTCACGGATGCGGACAGCGGACGCGTCCTGGGTGCGCATCTCTTCGGGCCCAACGCGGGCGAGCTCGTCCACGTGGTGGCGACGGCGATGGCGACGGAGAGCCGCTCGCCACAGCCCATCCTCGATGCCATCTTCATTCACCCGACGCTGGCCGAGGGCGTGCAGTCGGCATTCGAAGAGCTGCTGAGCGCCATGCCCGCGCGCATGGCGCACTAGCGCGGCGCTATTCGTCGGCGACGATGGCGGCGCGCTGACCGCCTTGGTCTTCGTTGACGAGCGCGGTGCTGCAAATCAGCAGCGCCTGTCCGGCGCCCCACTGCTTGACCATGGCGCGATCCGCGAAGGCGATACGGTAGACCGAGCCGTCCGCGGTGTCGACCGTTGAGCCGTCGGGGGCCACGGCGTAGATCGCGCCCGGCGTGCAGGTGGTGCCGCCGCTCTCCGGCGGCGCAGCGGCACTCCGCAGCGCACGCGTCCGCATGGCCGCTGGCGGCGCGACCGTTGGCGGTGCGGCCGTGGGCGCGCGCACGGCAGGTACCGCCACGGACGGTGCCGGCGCGGCGGCGCTCACGCCCTCAGAGGCCCGGCGCATCCAGGTCACGTTGCTCTGCAGCAGCAGCGGTTTGCCGTGCATGATCCCGTACGTCCACGTGCGCGTGCCGCTAGGGCAGCAGAGGCGATCGTCGGCACGGTAGGCGGACGTCGCGATGCTGAGCCGGCCGCCGTCGATGCGCAGGCTGCGCACGCCGCCGCTCAGCGTGATGTTGCTCATGAAGGCCGGCTGATCGCCCGCGACGCGAAAGACACCCACGTTCATCGCACCGGCGCGGCCGCCCGCACTCAGCGGCACCGCGACGACCATGGTGCGCTCCGGGCCGACGAAACCGGCGGCTGCGCGGTCGGCATCGACGCTCAATCCATCCTGCCGTTGCGGCAGGCGGTCTAGCGCGAGCGCAACCGGTAAGCCCGCCGCCGCCGTGTCGCGGTGCGCGCTGGGCGATGGCGCGGCGTGCTCTGAGGCGCTGCGCGGCGCGGCACAGCCTGCGGTGGTGAGCGCCAGCGTCAAGAGCAGGACCTCCCAGCCTCTCATGCACGAGACTTCGGGGCGGCGTGGCCGTTACTAAGCATGGGTTCGGTCGAGGCTCCGGCCTGGGCATAATGACCCATGCAACCGCACGGCGTGATGCTGGCGACGCTCGTGGGCGAACCCTTCGATGATCCCGAGTGGATCTTCGAGACCAAGTGGGACGGCGTACGCGCGCTCTGCCACATCGATGCGCGTGGGGGCATGACGCTGCGCTCGCGCACGGGCGGCGATCTCAAGCCGGCCTTCCCCGAGCTGGCGCCGCTGCGGCGAGCGTTTTCCGGGTTGCCGCTCACCGTCGACGGTGAGATCGTGGCCCTGGACGAACACGGGCGCTCTTCGTTCCAACGGCTGCAGGCGCGCATCAACCGCGCTCGCCCCGATGCCGCCGAGGTGGCGGCGGTGCCGGTGCATTTCGTGGTCTTCGATCTGTTGGAGCACGCGGGGCGAGACGTCACCGCGCTGCCGCTCGAGCGCCGCCGCCAGCTGCTGCAGGCGGCGATCGTCGCGCGCGACGGAGTACTGGCCTTCTCTCGCGACGTGCGCGGCACCGGAAAGGCTGCGTTCGCGGCGGCGGAGCGGGCCGGCCTGGAGGGCATCGTGGCCAAGCACCTCGGTTCACACTACGTGGGCAAGCGCTCGCGTCAGTGGCTGAAGATCAAGGTGCAATTGCGTCAGGAGTTCGTGATCGGCGGATGGACGCAGCCACGCGGCAGCCGCGAACACTTCGGCGCGTTGCTGCTGGGAACGTACGACGGCGCCGGGTTACGCTACGCCGGCAGCGTCGGCACCGGATTCGCGGCGCGTGACTTGCACGAAGTGATGCTGCGCTTGGCGCCACTGAAGCAGCAGCGCAGCCCGTTTATCGCGTCATCGGCAACTCCGGCCAACGCGCATTTCGTGAAGCCCACGCTGGTGGCGGAGGTGAAGTTCGCCGAGTGGACGCGGGACGGCAGCATCCGCCAGCCGGTCTTCATCGGCTTGCGCGCCGATAAGCGGGCGCGCGACGTGGTGCGTGAGCGGCCGCAGGACGGCTCTTCCGAGTCTGCGCCAAGCTCTCGTCGAGCACCTCGCGCAGGTCGATGACGTTGGTGGCCGGCCGTGGCTTGGCGGTACGAGCCTCCACCGTCTGACCGCGCGCGCGAGCCTCGATCAACGCGGTCAACTCTTCACGATACGTATCCTTGAAGGCGGCGAAATCGAAGGTGGCGGCCATGGCATCGATCAGCATCGTCGCGGACTTGACCTCGCCGGCACTGGCTTTCTCCGACTTAGCCGGTAGATCGAGACCCTCTTGACCGACCAGCTCGTCGGCGAAATGCATCAGCTCGAGAATCAGGGCATTGCCGTGCGGCCGCACCGCGGCAAGATGCTCGCGCGTGCGGAGGACCACCCGCGCGATCCCCACCTTCGTCCCCTTCGCCAGCACGTCGCGCAGCAGCGCGTAGGCATGGCGCCCTTTTTTCTCCGGCACCAGGTAGTAGGGGGTATCGAAGAGCATCGGGTCGATCTCCGAGGTCTCGACGAACTCCGTGATGTCGATCGACTGCGTGGCCTCGACGTCGACGCGCTTGAAATCCTCGTCGGTCAGGACCACGTGCTTGCCCTTCTCGTATTCGAAACCGCGCACCACGTTCTCCCACGCCACGTTCTTGCCGCAGATATCGCAGACGCGCACGGTGCTCAGGCGCCCGCCGTCGCGATCGTGTAGAAAGTGGAAGCGCAGCTCGTTCGGCCGTACCGCGGTAAAGAGTTGAATGGGAATGGTGACCAGACCGAAGTTGACGGTTCCGCTCCAAATCGCGCGTGCCATGATCAGACATTCCTCCAGCGGCGAGCCGCGCGCTCGAGCGCCGGCTCCAAACGTTGCGGTGGTCCGTATGAAGCGCGCCAGGGATCGGGGAGCGCGGCGGCGCTCGCGATCGTCCAGCGCGCGAAGGCGAGCGTGGGCTCTAGGCTTGCGCCGGCGCTCCACGCCTCGACCTCGCTCCAGGCCAGCGGCATCGAGACCGGTGCGCTCCGGCGCGCCCGCACCGTGAACGGCGCCGCGAACGTCTTGCCGCGTCCGATCTGCAGATAGTCGAGCGAGACTGTGCGTGGCCGGCGGCGTTCCACGGATCGCTCCAACGTGACGTCGTTGGAGCCTTGGGCGATGTGCCTGCTCACCGTCTCGGCGAAGTCGCGTACTTGCGCATAGCCGGCGCTGGGCGCCAGTGAAACGATCACGTGCAGGCCCTTGCCGCCCGTCGTCTTGACGCGCGCGCGCAGTCCCAGCGCCGACAGTGTGTCGCGGAACAGCAGCGCAACGCGGGCAAGGCGTGCCAAACCGCATCCCGGCATCGGATCGAGATCGAAGAGCAGGATATCCGGCTCGTCGAGGTGCCCGACGCGTGACTGCCACGGATGCAACGTTACCGCGGCGAGGTTCGCGAGATAGAGCAGCGTCCTCTCGTCCTCGCACAGGACGTAATGGATGGTACGGTCCGCCGACTCGCTGCGCAGCGCGACGGTCTTCAGCCAGGACGGGGCGCCGCGCGGTGCGTCCTTTTCGAAGAAGTGCTCGCCGTCCAGTCCGTTGGGATAGCGCTCGAGCATCAAGGGGCGCCCCGCCAAGTATGGCAGGATGCGTGCGCACACGCGCTGATAGTACGCGACGAGATCGCCTTTGGTGATGCCCTCGCCGGGAAAGAGCACTTTCCCCGGATTGGTCACGAGCGTCGTCATGCGTGCCGGCGCCCTTCGCGCGCGACGTCGTCGAGCGTGCGCCCCGTCAGCACCGAGGCCGGGTGCTCCGACGCAAGCCAGCGCGGGTCAGCCTGGGCGTCGGACTCCTTGATCAAAAGCCAGGCATCCTCCGTACCCTCGCGTGCGCGCATTTTCACCAGCGCAAAACCACCGTGCAGCTTGCGGCCGTGCAGCGCGAACTTCAGCGCGCCGCGCTCGAAGGCGGCGCGTGCCGAGGTGCCCTCGAGCAACGAGTACGTGCCGGTGTCCCAAACGATCACCTCACCGGCGCCGTAGCTGCCCTCCGGAATGCGCCCTTCGAACGCCGCGTACTCTAGCGGGTGATCCTCCACGTGCACGGCTAGCCGTTTGAGCGCCGGGTCGAGCGAGGGCCCTTTGGGAACGGCCCAAGACTTCAGCACGCCATCGATTTCAAGCCGAAAGTCGTAGTGCAGACGTGAGGCGCGGTGGAGCTGCACCACAAAGCGGGCGCCTGCCGCGCGAGCGCGCGCGCCCCGCGGTTCGGGGCTGCGATCGAAATCGCGACGTTTGCGATATACGGAAAGTGAAGGGCCGGTCACTGCAAGAGGAGGATACCCATCCCTGCGTGCTCCAATGCGTGGAGCATACGTGCAGCAAGCGACCACCCGGAGCCGGTGCAAGCGTCAGAAAGGTGGGAAGTACGCTACTGGGTGGGCGCCGGATCAATATCCGATCATTTTTGAAAGGGGCAAGATCATGCGTCATGCTTCGATTTCGCGCGAGGCGTTCGTCAAGGGCGCCACTGCTGGTGCCGCCGCCCTCGCTGCGGGATTCCCAGCCTTCGTTCCCAAACGCGGTGAGGCCGCGGACCAACTACGCATCGGCGTGCTGGAAGAGTACACGGGCACCTACGCCACCGAGGGGCGCAACGAGACGCGCGGCGCGCAGATGGCCGTCGATGCGTGGAACAAGCGCGGCGGTGTGCTGGGGCGCCAAGTCGCGCTCGTAAAGGAAGACATCCAGGGCGATCCCGGCGTCACCGTGCAGAAGGCACGCAAGCTCGTGAATCAGGATAAGGTGGAAGCGCTCTTCGGCTGCGTCTCCAGCGCCGACGCGCTCGCTGCCAGCGGCGCCGCGAATGCGATGGGGATGCTCTACGTCGACTCGGGCGGGCACACCGACGACGTCACGGGCAAAGCCTGCCATTGGAACACGTTCAGAACCTGCCACAGCACCTGGATGGAGACGCACGCCACCGGCTACTCCATCGCCAAGCTGTTTGGGAAGAAGTGGTTCCTCATCACGCCCGACTATGCCTACGGCCACTCGTTGGCGATCGGCTACCAGGACGTGATCAAGCGAATCGGCGGTCAGATCATCGCCAACGAGCTCACGCCGCTGGGCACCACGGATTTCAGTTCGTACCTCACCAAAGTCGAGGGGGCCAAGCCCGACGTGCTGGTGGCGATGCCGCAGGGTAACGACCTCGTCAATCTGCTCAAACAAGCATCCTCGTTCGGCCTGCTCAAGAAGTTGCCGGTGGCGGGGCCGCAGGTGGAGCTGGAGACGATGTGGGCGCTGCCCGACGAGGCCCGCGTGGGCTACTGGGGCATCGAGTGGTACTACACGAACGAGCTCGTGCTGGGTAAAGGCAACACCCAGGCGGCGAACTTCGTGCAAGCCTACCGCAAGCAGTACACTGAGCCGCCCACAGCTCGCGTCTGCTTCGGTTATACCACCGTCGATCGTCTGCTCTGGGGGATGAACGAGGCCAAGACGACCGACGCCGCCAAGGTGGCACGCACGTTGGAGAACGCGCATTTCCGCGGTCTCTGGGAAGGTTCACCGTACTACCGCGGTGCCGATCACCAGTTGATGTGGCCGATGTGGTTCGCGCAGATTCGCGCCAAGGGAACCGCCACGGACAGCCACGACATCTTCGACGTGAAGGATCGCCAGGAAGCCGACAAGATCGAGCAGACCGTTGCCGAGAAGGCGGCCGTCTGCCACTTGGGCTATCCGGGCTAGCGCCGCGCGCTGAAGGTTGGCGCCGCGGGCTCCTACGCCTCCGGCGCCAACTCGCGCGTGAGCGCGCTCGCGATGGCCTGACCCATCTCCTGCGTGGAGGCCGTGCCGCCCAAGTCTGGCGTGCGCGGTCCGTGCTCGAGCACGTGCTCGATGGCGGACGTTACGGCCCCAGCCGCATCGGCGTGGCCCAGGTGTTCCAGCATCATCGCCCCCGACCAGATCTGTCCCACGGGATTGGCGATGTTGCGTCCGGCGATGTCCGGCGCCGAGCCGTGCACCGGCTCGAACATGGAGGGGAATTCGCGCTCCGGATTGATGTTGGCCGAGGGGGCGATCCCGATGGTTCCCGCGACGGCCGGTCCCAAGTCGGAGAGGATGTCGCCGAAGAGATTCGAGCCCACCACTACGTCGAACCAGTCGGGGTGCTGCACGAAATGCGCGGTGAGGATGTCGACGTGGAACTGATCGGTACGCACGTCGGGGTACTGGCTCTTGAGCGCGGCGAAGCGCTCGTCCCAATACGGCATGGAGAAGACGATGCCGTTGGACTTGGTCGCCGAGGTCAGATGGTGCCGCGGACGCGAGCGTGCCAGCTCGAAGGCGTATCGCATGATACGGTCGACGCCGCGCCGCGTGAAGACCGACTGCTGCACGACCACCTCGTCGTCCGTGCCCGCGTAGAGGCGGCCGCCGATCTCCGAGTACTCACCTTCGTTGTTCTCGCGCACGACGTAGAAGTCGACGTCGCCAACCTCGCGTCCACGCAGCGGCGAGGTGACGCCGCGCATCAGCCGTACCGGGCGCAGATTGACGTACTGCCGGAAGACGCGCCGGATGGGAATCAGCAGCTGCCACAGGGAGACGTGATCCGGCACGCCGGGAAAGCCCACGGCGCCTAGGAAGATAGCGTCGTGCGAGCGGATGCGCTCGAGGCCGTCCTCCGGCATCATGCGCCCGTGCTCGGCGTACCACTCGCAGCTCCACGGGTAGGTCTCCCACTCGAAGGCGAGGCCGAAGCGGCGTCCGGCGGCGTCGAGCACGCGGATGCCCTCCGGTACCACTTCCTTGCCGATGCCGTCACCGGGGATGACGGCGATGCGATAGCTCTTCAACGTTCGTGCACCTCGCGGCGGCGTTCTCGCAGACGCGAGCGCAACCTCCTGCGCGTGATGGAAAAGAACGCCGTGTGACGAGGCGCCGGCCCAGCGGCGCCGAATGGCGGCGCGTTGCGTTATCTGTTGCTGTGGCTGGCCGGCGTCGATCTGCGCGTGACGCTGCTAGCGCTTCCGCCGATCCTGCCCATGCTGCGCGCCGATCTGCATTTGAACGAGAAGGCCATCGCCGCGCTCACGGGTCTGCCCGTGCTGCTCTTGGCGGCGGCGGCGATTCCCGGCTCTCTGCTGATCGCGCGACTCGGTGCGCGGCGGGCGCTGATCGCGGGACTCTTGGCCGTGACCGTCAGCTCCGCGCTGCGGGGCGCCGGCCCTTCGTCCGCGATGCTCTTCGCGATGACGTTCGTGATGGGCGTGGGAATCGCGGTGGTCCAACCGGCGGTGCCCACGCTCATCAATCAATGGCTGGCGCGCAGCGTGGGCCTGGCGACGGCGATCTACACCAACGGCTTGCTGGTGGGCGAGGCGCTCAGCGCCTCGTTGACGATTCCGCTTCTGCTGCCTCTGCTAGGCGGCAACTGGATGCTGAGCCTAGCGTGGTGGGCGGTGCCGGTGCTGCTGTCGACGGGGGTCATCGCGCGTTGGGCGCCGCGGTCCCCCGAGCCCAGCGCGGCCGCGCGGGCGCGCGCGTGGATCCCCGACTGGCGCGACTCCAGCACCTGGGTGCTGGGCATGGTTCAAGGTGGCGGCTCCAGCCTGTACTTTGCGGCGAACGCCTTCATTCCGGGATACCTGCACGCAACGGGTCACGCCGGGTTGGTGGGCCCATGCCTGAGCGCACTCAACGTGGGCCAACTTCCGGCCACCATCGTGGTGGCCCTGGCAGCGCGCCAACTGGTGGGGCGGCGCCTCCCGTTGATCGCGGCCGGCGTGCTCTCTGCCGTGGGCTTGGCGCTCTTCCTCAGCGGCACCACGACGGGGCTGGTGGCGGGCGCCGCGCTCTTTGGATTCTGCGCCGCCGCCGTTTTGATTCTCACGCTTGCGTTGGCGCCCTTGCTGGCGGATGACGCCGACGTGCACCGTCTCTCCGCGGGAATGTTCACGATCGGCTACGGGTACGCGTTCGCGCTGCCGATGTTGGGGGGTGCCGTTTGGGACGCCAGCGGGATTCCAGCCACCGCCTTCGTGCCCGTGGCTCTGGGCGCGTTGACGGTGGTGGTCGCGGCCTCCGCGCGGCGTCTGCTGCCGCGGCCGCGCTGAGCCGGCGCGCGGGATCCGGCGTGCGAGCATGGTCGCAGCCGTGGATTACGCATCCATGGTATCCCGTACTAGGGGTGTGCTTACGCACGAATGTCTCATGTAATCGATCCGGAGGCGCTCGTCTCCGTCATTCTCACCAAACGTGAATTGGCCACGGTGGTCGCGGCCCTGCGCACGGCGCAAGGGCAGGGATTTCCTGCGCTCTCGTACGAGATGTACTTCAACGACTTTCCGCCGCTGGAGCGCAGGGAGATCGACGAGCTGTGCCGCAATCTCGAATACCCCGGCGGCTGAGTAGGCATGTCGTAGCGGGCCAGTTCGGCCTGCGTAGCCACTCGTGCCGCCTCACGCGGTAATGGACGCAGCAGACTCAGACGAGCGTAAACGCCTTGAAGAGCACCTCGCGAAGATTCGCGAGGTGCTCGATAATTCTCTGGAAACCTGTGGCGATCTACACGAACAGGCCGAGGCGCTCGAACGGCTCGCGGAGATCGAGGCGTTCGTCAAGCGCGCGCTGGGGGAGCATTCCGAGGGCTAGCGCGGCTCGAAGCCCGTCAACGCGACGGTATAGGTATGGGTCTTGTCGTCGAAAGCGATCGTGTAGCGCGTCGGGAAGCTCTTGCCGGCCGCGTAAGCTTTGGGTTGCGGCAACGCTTCGTCGACCTGCGCCTTGCTTTGCAGGAAGGCGGTGGTGGCCATCGGCTCGACGAAGGCGAAGTTCCCGTCATAGAATCCGTAGATCAACGTCTGCGTGAACGGCTGGCCGTTGAACTCGGCACTCTTGGGATTGATCCAGTGCGCGCCCATCTGCGGCACGCCGCCGGGGGTGGGCACGTATCCGGCGGGCACGCTGTCGGGGTTGGGTTTCTTTTCAACGCGGGCCAGGTCGTCGCCGCTGGCCGTGATGCCCGCGCGTGTCTGCTCGGAAAGCGTGTAGAAGTGGAAATCGAAGTGCGGCTTCCCGTAGATTTGCTGGGGCTCGTGTCCCTGCGGATTCCAGTCGATGGCGATGTGCGTGAACGGCGTTTGGGTGGTGGCCTGCGCGATGCGCAGGACGGTTTCCACCGGCTGCGCCGGCAGCCCGATCAGCATGCTCTCCGGAAAGGTAATGCCGATTGCGATCACGCGGCCTTGGACGTCGGTCTGCGTGAAACTCTGCACGGTGGTAGCGCCCAGCGGTTGCGCGTCGGAGACGGCGACGCGCGTCTGAGCCGCGGCCGGCGCAGCGGCGAGAGCGGCAAGAGCGGCAAGTGCTAGCGTCAAGACGCCGGCACGGGTAAGTGACGGAAACGAATGCGGCACGAAGATATCCTCCTCATCGGCGCGGATGGCTGATGTTCGATACCCCGGCCGACGCTCCGATTAACCCGCTACGCGTGCCGTTACTGCCGTCCTACTCTTGCTGCGACGACAGCGTTGTAGACCCAGGCCGCGATGGCTCCGCCCAGCGCCGCGATGATGACCAGCCAAAGGCCTCCGAGCAGCCCGAAGAGCGCACCCGGATGGTAATACGTTGGGCCATACGGCCCCATCATCGGGCCGCGGCCGTACATCATCATGGAGCCGCCCATGGAGAATGCGCTGAGCAGGCCGAGGACGCCGAAGGCGACCGCGAGTCCGGCCGGGCTGAGCGGTTGGTAGCGTGGGGTTTGGTTCATGGAGGTGCTCCTTCCGGCATCTGTGGCCAGGTTGAGATTACGACGGCGCGGCGCAGAATGCTGGAAGGAGTAGTGAAGGAGGCGCAACCAAAGGGCGGAAGCGCGGGTTCTGCAAGAGATCACGAGCCGGCGCCGACAGGGGGAGCATGCAGACTTCGAAGGTATTGGCTATGTTGGCCGTGGCAGCTGTCCTGGCTGGCTGCGCCGGGGGTGGAAAGGCGCAACAGCACGCGGCGGCCGCACCGCCGCTGGCCGTGGGCGTGGTCCATGCCGAGCGCGGCGAGATCGCCCGTACCGTCACGCTCGACGGCCAGATCGTGCCGCTGCTCGACTCGACGCTGTCGTTCCAACAGTCGGGGCCGATCACCGCGATCTACGTGAACGTCGGCGATCGCGTGAGCAAGGGCGAGCTGCTGGCGGCCATCGACGCCTCGACCCTGCGGGCGCAGTTGGCGCAGTTCCAGGCCCAGGCCGATCAGGCCGCGGCGCGCGCGCGCAGCTCCCAGGTCGGCATCCCCATCACGCAGGCGCAGACCTCCGCCGCCGTGGAGGCCGCCAAAGCCGCTGTCGTGAGCACCGGACTGACCTACCGGCAGGATCAACAGCTCTACCGGCAAGGCTACGTCTCGCAGAGCGCGCTGCAGGACGCGCAGTCCGCGTACGTGCAGGCGCAGAGCCAGTATCGTGCCGCCGTTGCCAACGGCGCCAGTAATCAGGCGACGCAGTTGAACGCGCAGGCGGACCTTGCCACCGAGCGGGCGGCGCGCGCGCAAGTGCGCACGCTGCGCACGCAAATCGCGCAGACGGAGCTGCGCGCGCCCTTCGACGGCGTGGTCACGGCCCGGCTGATGGATCCCGGCGCCATGGCGGGGCCGGCAACGGCGGTCTTACGCGTCTCGCAGGTGCAGACGGTCTGGCTGAACCTCAACGTGCCCGATGCCGATCTCGCCTACGCGCGCACCGGTACGACGCTGGCGTTCCGCACGCCCTCGCTGCCCGGGCGTTCGTTCACGGCACGCATCGGTGCCATCAACGCCGTGCCCTCGCAGGGCACGCTCTCCTACCAAGCGCAGGCGCGCATTCCCAATCCCGGTGGTGTGCTGCGCGGCGGCATGCTCGTCACCGCGGTCCTGACGCAGGAGCGGCATGCAGGCGTGATCGTCGTGCCGCTGTCGGCGCTCGTACAGTCGCCGCAAGGGGCGGCCGTCTTCGTGGTCGCGAACGGTAAGGCCGCGCGCGTCGCGGTGCGCGTGGGTCTGGAGACCGATACGCAGGCCGAGGTCGCGGCCCGGGCCATCGTGCCCGGCACGCAGATCGTCGCGCGTCCGCCGGAGAGTCTGCAAGATGGTGCCGCGGTAGCCGTGAGCGCCGCGACGGGCTCGGACACGGCGCAATGATCGGCATGTTCCTGCGGCGGCCGGTGCTCACGGCCGTCTGCTCGCTCATCATTTTGATCGCCGGCGCGGTGGTGGTGCCGACCCTGCCGATCGCGCAGTATCCACGCATCGCACCGCCCGTGGTCACCGTGAATGCGGCGTACATCGGCGCCGATGCCCAGACGGTGGAGTCGGCCGTCACGACACCGCTGGAGCAGGCCATCAACGGGGTGGAGGGGCTGCGCTACATCTCCTCCACCAGCTCGAACAACGGCGGTTCGACGATTACCTGCACCTTCCGGTTGGGGACCAATCTCGAGACCGCCACGACGGACGTGCAGAACGCGGTGCAGTCGGCCATGGGACGTCTGCCTGACGCCGTGAAGCAGACCGGCGTCACCGTTTCCAAGAACGCCGGCACGTTCGTGATGGCGATCGCGCTGGTCTCCGACACCCCCAAGTACGGTCCGCTCTTTCTCAGCAACTACGCCGACTTGAACCTGGTCAACGCGCTCAAGCGCGTCGCCGGCGTGAGTGACGTGCGCGTCTTCGGCTCGGGCCGTTACGCCATGCGGATCTGGATCGATCCCCGCAAGCTGGCGCAATACGGTTTGGCCGCTTCCGACGTAATCGGCGCCCTGGAGGAGCAGAACGTCAACGTTGCCGCCGGTGCCATCGGCTCTCAGCCCGCGCCGGCGAACCAGCCGTACACCTATACCGTGCGCGCCGTGGGGCGGCTGACCTCACCCGATCAATTCCGCCAGATCGTGCTGCGTGCCGCCGGCAATGGCGGCTACGTGCGCTTGGGCGACGTGGCGAAGATCGACCTGGGCTCCGAGAGCTACGACAACGCGATCCGCTTCGACGGCAATACCAACTCGATCGGCCTGGGAGTCTTGCAGCTGCCCACAGCCAACGCGCTCAGCGTCAGCCAAGCAGTGCGTGCCCAGATGAACGAGTTGGCCAAGGCGTTCCCGCCGGGCGTGCACTATGAGATCGCCTTCGACACCTCGGTCTTCGTGCACGAGTCGATCAAGGAAGTGCTCTTCACGCTCCTGTTCTCGATCGTGCTGGTGATCCTGGTGATCTATCTGTTCTTACAGGATCCGCGCGCCACGCTCATCCCGGCCGTCAGCATTCCGGTGTCGCTGATCGGCACGTTCATGATCATGAAGCTCTTCGGCTTCACGATCAACACGATCACGCTCTTCGGATTGACGTTGGCCACCGGGCTGGTGGTCGACGACGCCATCGTGGTCATCGAAAATATCGCGCGCTTCATTCAAGAGAAGAAGATGGGCGGCATCAAGGGCGCCGAGGCCGCGATGCACGAGGTACAGGGCGCCGTGGTGGCATCCTCGCTGGTGCTGATCTCCGTCTTCGTGCCGGTGGCGTTCTTCCCGGGCACGACGGGCCAGCTCTACAAGCAGTTCGCCTTGACGATCGCCGCCTCGATCTCGATCTCGTTGTTCGTCTCGCTCTCGCTCTCGCCGATGCTCTCCTCACGGCTCTTCCGGGAGCAGCACGAGTCGCACTTCCCGCCCTTCGTGTGGTTCAATCGCGGTCTCTCGGCCTTCCGCGCGCGTTACCGCCGGCTGCTGCCGGTGTTGCTGCGCGCTCGCTGGGCGGTCTTCGGCGTCTTCGTGCTGGCGTTGGCGTTGACCGGCTGGCTCTTCAAGACCACACCAACGGCCTTCATCCCCGACGAGGACCAGGGCTACTTCATCGTCACGGAGCAGGCGCCTGAAGGTACGTCGCTGGGCAACGAGATGAAGATCGCCGACCGGGTCGAGCGCATCATCCGCCAGCAGCCGGAGGTGCAGCACATCTTCGACGTGGCCGGCTTCAGCTTCACGGGTAGCGAGCCCAACCGCGGCATCATGTTCGTCAACCTCAAGCCGTGGGCGCAGCGCCAAGGCTCCGGGCACACGCTCAGCGCCATCTTGGGGCGCCTGCGCGGCCCGCTCTTCGGCCTCGCCGGCGCGCAAGTTTTCGCTTTCAATCCACCTGCCATTCAAGGTGTGGGGAACTTTGGCGGTTTTCAGTACGAGTTGGAAGACCGCGGCAACGTCGGTCTGCCCGCGCTGACCGGCACGGCCTTTGGTTACATGATGCAGGGTAACCGTGACCCCGATCTCTCCAGCGTCTTCACGACCTTCCGCATCGACTCGCCGCAGCTGCTGCTCAACGTCGACCGCGACAAAGCCAAGGCGGTTGGGGTCTCGCTCTCCGATCTCTTCGGTACGCTGCAGGCGGAGCTCGGTTCCGTCTACGTCAACGACTTCAACTACCTCAGCCGCTCGTACCGCGTCTACGTGCAGGCCGACGAGCCGTATCGCGGCCGTATCGCCTCGCTCGGCGACCTGTACGTGCGCTCGAGCGCGGGCGGCATCGCCCCGGTGACGGAGTTCGTGAGCCCTGTCATTCAAAAGGGGGCGCCGATCATCAACCACTACAACCTCTATCGTTCGATCGAGATCAACGGGCAGCCGGCGCCGGGTAAGGGCACCGGGCAAGCGATCGCGGCGATGGAGCAGTTGGCACAGCGGATCGATCCATCCGGCGTCGCGTACGAATGGTCGGGCCTCTCGCTCGACGAGATCGAGGCAGGCTTCCTGACGATGCTGATCTTCGCGCTGGGCATCCTCTTCACGTTCCTGGTGCTCTCGGCGCAGTACGAGAGCTTCGCCGATCCGCTGATCGTACTGCTGGCCGTGCCGGCGGCGCTCTTGGGCGCGCTCCTGCTGCTCGGATTGCGTCACATTCCGAGCGATGCCTACGCGCAAGTGGGCTACGTGATGTTGATCGGCCTGGCTAGCAAGAATGCGATTCTGATCGTCGAGTTCGCCAACGAACAACTGCGCGAAGGTGCGGACATCGTCACCGCCGCTTCGCGCGCCGCCCAAACGCGGCTGCGGCCGATCCTCATGACGTCGATTGCCTTCGTGGTGGCGGTTTTGCCGTTGGTCTTCGCCAGCGGCGCCGGTGCCAACGCGCGCCATTCGCTGGGTACGGTGGTCTGCGGCGGCATGCTGCTGGCCACGTTCCTCAACCTCGCGATCACGCCGGTCATCTACGTGATCGTCAAGTCGGCCTCGCGGCGCGGCCGCGAGCTGTTCGGCCGTGGCCGTAACGGCCAGGCGCGCGCGCTGGAAGAAGAGCCGGTGCCGGTGGGCGAGGGGCACCAGTAGCGCGGCGGCGAAGCGGCATGCGTATGACCGGCACCGACTACGATCTGTTGGAGCAGCAAGTGGCCTCGCTCTTCGAGAGCGAGCGCGATCTCATCGCCAATGCCGCGAACTTCTCCGCGTTCGTCTTCCACGAACTGCCGCTGGTGAACTGGGCCGGCTTCTACTTCCCTGACCGCGGGGATCTCTTGCTCGGACCGTTCGGCGGCAAACCCGCGTGCGTGCGCCTAGCCGCGGGACAGGGCGTGTGCGGTGCGGCGTTCACCTCCGGGACCACCGTCGTCGTCGACGACGTCAACGCCTTCGCGGGTCACATCGCGTGCGACGCCGCCTCACGTTCGGAGATCGTGCTGCCGCTGCTGGTACGCGGCGGGGTGGCCGGCGTCTTCGACATCGATAGCCCCGTCGCGTCGCGCTTCACGCCGCGCGATCGCGCGGGGCTCGAGCGTTTGGTGACGCGCTTCGTGGCGCTGACGTGGTTCCCGGATGCGTATCCCTGGCGCCCGCCCGCCGAGCCGGAGTTGGCGCGCGGGGTTGACGTGGCAGGGAAGCCAGGTGTACCATAGGCCGGTATCCTCGTTAGGCGAGGCGTCTACACGATGACATGCCGCTGCCCGGAAAGGTCGAGAGACCCCAACGGGTGACCAGGCACCGCCGAATCAAGGCGTTACCTAATGCGGCTGAGGCCTTCGGGACTCTATAGCGTGTGGTGCTGAAGCTCGACGTTGAGGAAGAAGCCGGACCCGAATCCGGTCGATTTCTTGACCGTCGGACGCGAGGAGCGCCGACGGTTTTTTGTTGCCGTGAGAGAGGGGGTGATGATCCGCCGTGGACGGCAGTTCCAGTAGTACCTTGCGCTGCGCGCCCGCGCGGCGCGCAACCTAATGTTTAAATAAGGATGAAGACGTGTCATGTCGTTCTCTGTTTTTGCGCGCTCGCTGAGCGTGCGGCGCCGTATGCGCGCCATGTTTGCCGAGCCGGAGCGCCAACGAGCCGATCGCTACGATCGCGCCTCGACGTGGGCTGAGCGCCCCTCATACGAGCCGCCGGCCAAGTCGCGCCTCTACCTCTGGGTTCCGCACATTCGCTAGAATCCGAACGTGAAGAAGGTTATCGGGCTTCTGGCGCTGCTCTTCCTCTGCCTCACCGCAGCGGCATTGGCAGCGGATACGGTGGCGCCGGAAGCGCCGCCTTCGCCGCGGCCGGGGACGTTCGTACTGCACCTCGATCAGCGGATAGTGCTCATCGATCAAACGACGAGCGGCCCGGGCGTCACGCCGCCCGAAGGGTCCGGCTTCATCAACGGCTCACCGGCCTCGCCGCTGACGCCGTACGATACGTTCTCGAGCGCGCCGCTGACGCCGGGCGTCGCCGGCGTCGCGCAGCTTCTGCTTGCGCCAACGTACGTGGGGCGCCGTTTCGACGTCGCCGCGACACTGGGCGCAGGCTACGTGCGCGGCAGCACGACCAACGCCGCCTACTGGAGTGGGGCGCTGCTGCCAGGCCTGAGCCCGCATCTGGGCGCGCAGGCGCTGCCGTACCGCGTCGTGTTTCCAACGCAGGCCGGGCAGGACGACGGCGCCGCCGCGCGCGCGTCGCTGCTCTCGTTCTCCGTCTCCGCACGCGACGGCAGTTTGGCGCTGCGCGGCGGCTGGTTCGATCTGCAGCAGACCGAGCGCTTTGTCTTCGCGCCCCCCGCGCTCACGAACGTGACGCCGGCCATCGGCCTCGCGACGACCGAATCGCTGGGCGGGGGAGCGCCAACGCTGGACTGGTGGACGCCGGATTCGCCGGCGCTTCCGCTGCACGGTGTCGATCTCGTTGCGCGCCACGCGCTGGGGACGCTCGAGTTGACGGACGCAGCGCTGCCCGCGCTGCCCGGTACCTCGGCGCGCTTGACTGCGGCGTCACTGGTGATCGATCACGGCGAGGGAACGCGCTGGTCGGCGCAGATGGCGCACGTGGTGACGGGCGGCGATCTGGTGTCCACCACGGTCCTCTTCGGCGGCGACGCGCAACTGCTGCCGACGCCGCAGGGCAATCTCCCGTTGAGTCAAATCGGCGGCCAGCGCGAGAGCGTGTTCGGCGTGCGCGCAGCGTTCCACGTGGCGCGCGCTCTGAGCGGTGTGGTGGAGCTGGCGCGCTCGACCTACGCCGCCGATCACGTCGCACAACCTGGTACTGGGAAACCGGGCGGCTACGCCCATGCGGGCCTTGTGCACACGTTTGGGCGCGCGAGTCTGGCGCTGGACTGGTACCGGAACGAGCCCTACTATGCCACCGTCATCCTGCCGTACGGCGCGCCGGAGAACGTGTGGAGCGTGGCGTGGTCGTGGCCGGGGCAGTGGCTGAAGTCGAACTACCAGATGATCGACAACAGCGTGGCCAACGTCAACCGCCAAGGGTATCGCGTGGGGTACGCGCTCTCCGGTGGGCCGCTCGAGCTGGCGCTCTCGGCCGCGCGCTTCGCGCAGATCGATCCCATCACCACGGCCGCTGCCGCCACTACCGGATTCGTGGATGGCTTCTATCTGCCGCAGGACCCCGCGGCCGCGACGCTTGGGCGCCAGCAGCAGTTCGCGCTATGGGCGGCCTGGCACGCGCGCTTTGGCGACGTGACGCTCGATTACGTCGACGACACCATGCATCGCGCGGCAGTAGCGCGTGCCCCCGCGGACGCCGTTTCCTACGACGCGCCCGAGCTTGCGCTGACGCTAGCGCATCACTTCAACGCACGCTTCTTGGCTGCGACGAGCCTGGCACGCTATGCCATGCGTGGCAGCTTCGCGCAAGGCGCCGCGACCAACGTGGACTTCGCGCAGCGCGTGGCCGTGGCGGGGCTGCAGTATCGCGAGGGCGCGCACACCGCCACGCTGGTGGAGTTCCGGCGCAGCGCGTTCGCGGGACTGCCGATCGCTGGCGGCGGGCTCTCACCCAACTTCACGGGCAGCCTGCTGATCGTGGAGCAGCGGATCCGATATTAGCCATGAACGCGCCGCATACCGCACGGTCGCTGCTGCGCCGGGCGGCAACCCAGATCGGTCTCCCAGTGCTCGCCGTCTGCCTGTTGACACTGTTTGGCCTCGCCAAGCTGACCGAAGACGTCTTCGAGCAGGAGACGCACCGCTTCGACGTGGGCGCGCTTTTGTGGATCCACCACTTTGCGACTGCCGGAGCCGATCACATCGCGCTGGGATTGACATTCCTCGGAAACCCCATCTGGGTCATCGCGGTCATCGTGGTGAGTTTCGCCCTGTTGTGGCTGGCCGGCTGGCGCTCGGAGGCGCTGATGCTTCTGGTTGCGTGCGCCGGCGCATTCGCGCTCGACGTAGGGCTCAAACTGTCGTTTAGACGTGAGCGACCGGCGCTGTGGCCGCAGCTCGTCTCCGAGACGTCCTACAGTTACCCCAGCGGTCATGCGTTGTTCTCGCTCGTACTCTACGGCTTCTTAGCCTATGTGGTGGCGTCGCGCTTTCCGCGCGTGGCTTGGCTCTCGTACGGTGGCGCGGGCGCCCTCGTGATTGGAATTGGAGCTAGCCGTTTGTACCTCGGCGTCCACTGGCCGAGTGATGTCATGGCTGGACTCGCCGTAGGGCTCCTTTGGCTCGTAACCTGCATCGCGTTGCTGCGGTCCGCAGGTCGCGCGGCATGACGTCGAGCTAGAACGTGCGCCGCTACGTTGCGCGCGTCTTCCCGGGCAGGAGGAACGGGCGCGCGATCTGCACGATCAAGCCGATCCAGGCGACGAATGCGAACCAGCCCGCGAGCGGCGCGAGCGCCGGCGGCGCGAAGGCATACCAGAGCCCGCCGGCGAGCCAGAACGCGAGAATGGCGTGCCCCAACTGCGTTTGATTCATCTCGCCCAGCATGGGGATGTTGCGGGTTCCCTCCAGGCGCGAGCGGCGCATCCACCAGATGAACGGGATGATGCGCTGGATGTAGCCCACCACGGCCGTGCCGACGAAGAGCCAGAGCGCGAACACGGCCGCGGTCTCCATCGCGCCCGCGAGCGCCGTGAAGACCGCGCTGCAGCCGAACAACCCGGAGGCCAGCGCGTAGAGCAGGGTCTCGCGCTGGTAGGCGGGGTTGCGGTTCTTCGCCACGACCCCGAGATTGAAGGCGAACGCCAACGCCGCCACCGCCAAGAGCGGCATCCCCACGCGCGGCAGCAGCGCGGCGAGGATGGCCGCGGCGGCGACGGCGATCTCCAGCCACAGCGCACGCGGTTCGAGGCTGAAGCGCTCGAACATGCGCAGCAGGCGAAAGGTCACGGCTACGATCAGCGTGCCGAAGAAGGCGGCCAGGCCGAAGGTTGCGTGGATGCCGACCAGCGCGCCGGCGTTGAGGCCGCCCGCGCCCAGTGCGACCGCGATGCCAAGCGCGGCGGTGACGACGAAGCCACCCAGCGCGAGCGCGGCGCCGCGCGCGGTGATGGCCGGCGAGCCCTCACGCAACGTCGCCGCGAGAATGCCGCTTTGCAGTAGGACGCCCGCGACGTGCAGCACGCCACCCGCTGTCACGAAGTCGAACTTGCCGAGCGTGAAGCCCGCGACCAGGAGCACCGTGCCCGCGAGTGCGAGCGGGAGATGGATGAAGCCGAAGGGGACGCCGCGCAGCTGCCGCATGCCCACGACCGGCACGAATTGGTAGAGCGCCCCCATGGCGATGGTGGCGAAGGAGCCCACGGCCACCAGATGCAGGATCGCGAGCGGCGTCAGCAGACGCAACGCCAGCGCAACTGCCGCGCAGCCGAGCGCCAGGATTCCCGCGGCAAAGAACAAGAGCGGGAGATACGGCGTGGGAACGGTCGTGCTCTTGGCGCTCATGCGGGCATCACGCGCCGTTCGTTCGCGCCGCGGCCCAGCGCCCCTTCGCCCGGGGGATCGCTGCGCGCGCCGGTGAAGAGGCGTCCAAGAGAGGGACCTCAAGCATGAACTATCCCAAGTTCAAAGCCGCCGCGGCCCATCTGTCGCCGGTCTTCCTGAACGCGGAGAAGACGGTGGCCAAGGCCTGCGACGCGATTCGCGAGGCCGCGCGCAACGGCGCGCAGTTGGTGACGCTGCCGGAGTCCTACATTCCCGCGTTCCCGGTCTGGGCCGCGCTCTGGGCACCAATCTACAACCATGCGCACTTTCGTGCGCTGGTGGACAATTCGTTGCGCGTGCCGGGGCCGGAAGTGCAGCGCATCGCGGACACCGCGCGCGAGGCCGGCGTCTTCGTCTCGGTTGGACTCAGCGAGCGCAGCTCCGCCAGCATCGGCGGGCTCTGGAACAGCAACCTCTTGATTTCCGACGAGGGCGTGCTGCTCAACCACCATCGCAAGCTCGTGCCGACGTTCTTCGAGAAGATGGTCTGGGCCGCTGGCGACGGTGCCGGGCTGCGCGTGGCCGAGACGCGGATCGGACGCATCGGTGCGCTCATCTGCGGCGAGAATACCAATCCGTTGGCGCGCTTCTCGTTGATGGCGCAGTCGGAGGAGGTGCACATCTCCACCTGGCCGCCGATCTGGCCGACGCGGCCGCCCAGCGACGGCCGCCGCTACGATATTGCGGCAGCCGTGCGCATCCGCGCCGGCGCTCACTCCTTTGAGGCCAAAGCCTTCAATATCGTGGTCTCCGGATTCATGGATGCGGCGATGCGCGACTATCTGGTCGACGTCGATTCCGGCGTGGGCGATCTGCTGGACCAGACGCCGCGCAGCGTCTCGATGTTCGTGGGCCCCGACGGTGCGCAGTTCGGCGAGAGCATCAGCGACGCCGAGGGCATCATCTACGCCGACATCGACGTCGCGCTGTGCATCGAGCAGAAGCAGTTCCACGACGTTGCCTGCTACTACAACCGTTTCGACGTCTTCGATCTCAAGGTGGACCGCAAGCGGCTGGAGCCGATCGAGTTTGCCTCCAGTGCGCCGGGGACGGTGAGCGAGGACGAGGCCGCTCAAACACCCAGGTAGCGATGCATCAGCTCCGGCTCGCGCTGGAGCGCCTGCGGAGTGCCGTCGTAGATGACGTGCCCTTTGCTCAGAATGTAGCAGCGGTGGGCTAACGCAAGTGCGGCGCGGACGTTCTGCTCCACGATCACGATCGTGCGTCCCTGCTCGGCGAGCAGTTTCGTGGTGGCGATGAGGTTCTGCACGATGATCGGAGCCAGACCCTCGAAGGGTTCGTCCAGGAGGATCAAGCGCGCGTCCCGGATCAGCGCACGGGCGATTGCCAGCATCTGCTGCTCTCCGCCGGAGAGCGCGCGCCCCATGTTGCGGCGCCGCTGCTCCAAGCGCGGGAAGAGCTCGTAGATGCGGCCGAGCGTCCACGCCTGCGGCGCCGTCAGTGCCGCCAGCTTGAGGTTCTCCTCCACGGTGATCGAAGGCACGATGCGCCGCTCGTCGGGCACGAGCTGGACGCCGCGCCGCGCAACTTCGTAAGCCGGGAGTCCGGCGATCGGCTTGCCGGCGAAGCGGATCGTTCCCGCACGCGGTTTGAGCACGCCCATCAGCGTCTTCATCGTGGTGGTCTTGCCCGAACCGTTGCGCCCCAGCAGCGCCACCAGTTCACCCTCCTCGACGTGCAGCGAGACGTCGAACAGGATGTGCGAGTCGCCGTAGTACGTGTGAATCTTCTCGACTTCCAGCAGGCTCACAGCGCGCCTCCGAGATAGGCTTCCTGGACCGCGGGATGGGCGCGGATCTCCTCCGGCGGCCCCTCCGCGATCTTGCGGCCCTCGTGCATGACCGTGATGCGGTCGGCGAGCTCGAACACCACGTCCATGTCGTGCTCGACGACGATGATCGTCACGCTCTTGCGCAGTTCCTTGACCAGTTGGACGGTGCCCTTCGACTCCTCGGGGCTCATGCCGGCAGTCGGCTCATCCAGTAGCAAGAGATCTGGCTGCGTCGCCAAAGCTAAGCCGATCTCCAGACGCCGCTTCTCGCCGTAGGCGAGATCGGCGGCGCGCGTCTGGGCGCGCTCCTCTAGATTCATCGCGCGCAGCACCCCGGCTAGCACGTCCGCGAGGCCGCGCACACCGCGTAGGCGGCGGAAGGGATCGAAGCGGAACGGGCCACGCAATTTCGCCAGCGCGGGAATGACGATGTTCTCGGAGACGGTGAGGTTGGGGAAAATCTGCGTGGTCTGGTAGCTCTTGCTGATGCCGCGGCGGCAGATCTCCGTGGCATTCAGGCCCGTGATGGGCGCGTCTTTGAAATGGATATGGCCCGAGGTCGGCCGCAGCTCGCCGCTGAGCATCTTGAAGAGCGTGCTCTTGCCGGCGCCATTTGGGCCGATCAGGGCGTTCACCGTGCCCTGGCGCACCTCGAGCGAGAGCTCGTTGACGGCGGTCAAGCCGCCGAAGCGTTTGGTAATGCTGCGAGCCTCGAGCATCGCCGCCACTATGCCGTGCCCTCGTCGGTGCGCGGCGCGGGCGCGCGCCGCAAGCGGAAGAGCCCGATGCCGTCGCTGATACCGCCCGCGATGCCGCGCCGGAAGAGCGTTACCAGAACGATAAAGGTCAGCCCCAAGATGATTTTCCAGAACGCGCCCACGCCGTGCAGGTTCTGCAGCGCCTCGCGCAGGTAACTCCAAAGTCCCGCGCCCACGAGCGGGCCGATCAGCGTGCCCGCTCCACCGATGATCGTCATGATGATGATCTCGCCGGATTGGTCGATCGAGAAGGCGTCCGGCGGCATGTAGCCTTGGAAGATGCCCAGCAGACCGCCGGCCATGCCGGCATAGGCGGCGGCGATCGTGAAGATCGCGAGCTTGTATTTGGGGACGTTGTGCCCTACCGCCGCGGCGCGGGCGGGGTTTTCGAGAATCGCGCGCAGCACCGCGCCCATGGGCGAGCGCACGATGCGCCGCGCGATCCAGTAGCCGGCGAAGAAGCACACCGCGACAAAGTAGTAGAGCGCGAGGTTCGAGTGCACGTGCAGCGTGGTGAAGCCTAGCGGGATCTCGGGTTTGGGTAGTCCCGGCAGGCCGTTCTCGCCGCCGGTCCACTTTGCCAGCGGTGAGTTTTCGAGGAAGTAGAAGACCTCGCCGAACGCCAGCGTCAGCATCGCGAAGTAGACGCCGGCCTGGCGCAGGCAAAGATAGCCGATCAGCGTGCCGCACAGGGCCGCCACGATCGTGCCGGCGGCCAATGCCCAGAGCGTATTGTGGAGCAGGCCCGTGCTCAGCAGGTAGGCGGTGACAAAGCCGCCGGTGCCATAGAAGGCGGCCTGCCCGAACGAGAGCATGCCGGTGTAGCCGAAGATGAGATCCATCCCGATCCCGAAGAGCCCGAGGATCAAGATGCGCGTCGCGAGGTTGGCGTAGCCGCCGATGGCCGGAAAGATCCACGGGAAGGCGATCAGGAAGAGCGCGACGGCGAGCTCGGCGCGCCAGGTGGAGCGGTCTCCGACGGCACGCAAGATCACAGCCGGCCCTCCGTGCCGAAGAGGCCCTGCGGGCGCAGGATGAGCACGAGCGCCATGGCGAGGTAGAGCATGACTTGCGCGTAGTCGGGCGCCCAGATCGTGGTGATGCTGATGATTTCGCCGGCGATGATGCCTCCCGCGATCGATCCGGTAAACGAGCCCAAGCCACCGATCACGACCACCACGAACGACTCGACCAAAACCGATGCCCCCATGTCGGGATCGACCGCGACGATCGGGGCGTCGATCACGCCGGAGAATCCCGCCACCATGGCTCCGATGACGAAGACCGCCAACAGCGTCTTGGTGACGTCGATGCCGAGGATGTTGACGATGAGACTGTCGTCGATGCCGGCGCGGACGATCAGGCCCAAACGCGTCTTGTAGAGCACGAGGTAGATGGCCGTCAGCGTGATCGCGGCAATCACGATCACCTGCAGACGATAGTTCGGATAGACCAGGAACCCCAGATTGGTGGCGCCCATGCCCCATGGCGGCATGGGAAAGAGTTGCGTCTTTCCGCCGAAGATCGCGCGCACGATCTCCACGATGACGATCGCCAACCCGAAGGTGACGAGGATCTGATCTTCGGGCGGCCTTCGGTAGAAGAGCCGGATCAGCACGCGCTCGACGACGATGCCCAATGCGAGCACAACCAGCGCGCCCGCCAACAGCGCCAGCGCGAACGAGTTGGTGCGCTCGAAGGTCACGAGCCCCGCGTAGGCGCCTACCATGAAGAAGACGCCGTGCGCGAAGTTCACGAGTCCCAAGAGCCCAAAGGTGATCGTCAGGCCCAACGCCACCAGCGCCAGGATAGACCCCAGCGCCAATCCGTTCAGTAACTGAGCGATCAGGAGATGCCAGTTCACGCCTGAGCGCGCCCTTCTCTAGGTGTAGCCGGGCAGGTGGCAGCCGAACAGGCCGAGCGGCGGAACCGCCTCCGCTCCCGGCACCATGCCCACGATCTCGAAGTAGTCGTCCTTGTTCGCCATCGCGGAGGGCTTCTTGCCTTTGAGCACCGGCACCGGGCGGATCTGCTGGTGATCTCCGGCACGGTAGGCCACCGGGCCGAGACAGAGATCGATCTTGTGGCCGCTCTCCAGAGTCTTGATGACCTCGGGCGGATAGAACGTGCCCGCGCGTTCGACGGCGTCGGCCCACGTCAAGGTTTGATCGTAGGCGATGTGCGCGGTCCAGCGCGGATAGATGCCGTGGTACTCCTTGAGGAAGGCATCGAGGAAGATCTTCGAGTTCGCGGCGGCCTCCGGGTAGGCTTTATTGCCGGCCAAACCCCAATACCAGTCCTGCGTTCCGTACACGCCCGCCATGATCTCCGCGCCCACACCGTCCGGCATGTACGAGGAGATGTTGGGCACGATCATCTGCATTGTCTTGAAGATACCGAACTGCGCGGCTTGCTTCGTGGACGCCACGGCGTCGTTGCCGAACTCGATGTTGACGAAGACGTCGGCACCGGAGTTGGCGATGTTGAGGAGATACGAGCTGTAGTCGGTCGTGCCCACCGGTGCGAGGTAGTGGTTGACGGTGGTCCAGCCGATCTTCTCCGTGAACTCCTTCATCGAATCGTAGAGCGTGGTGCCGTAGGTGTAGTCCGGCACCAGGTAGACCGCACGGCGCTTGGTTCCAAGTTCCTTCTTCAGGACAGGAGCCAGCGCTTTGGCGTCCATGTATGCCGACGGCTGCGAGCGGAAGCCGTAGCGTTGACAGTCCTTACCGGTGGTGTCGTTGGAGCCGCTCGCGCCGGAGAGAAAGACGACCTTCTCGCGCTGAGCCAGCTTCGCCAGCGCGATGACAACGGCGCTGCTGGTGTCACCGCAGATCATGATCGCCTTGTCCCGCTCGATGAACTCGGTTGCCGCTTGCACGGCTGGATTGGCCTTGGTCTCCGAGTCGCCGATCTTGTAGACGAGCCGTTTGCCCAGTACGCCCTTACCCGAGAGCGTCGGTACTTTGCTTACCAGCCCGCCGCCGCCGTTGAGATGCTTGATGGCGAGCTTGTAACCCTTGACCAGATCCTCGCCGTCGGCTGAGTACGAGCCGGTGAGGTCGGAGATGATGCCGATCATCGCGGTGTCGCCGCTCACGCCCGCCGGGAACGTTCCGAGGGCGGGGTACGATTTCGCTGACTTCGCGGCGCGCACGATCGCTGGAAAGCCGACTGTCGCGGTGGCGGCGGCCGCCGCCGTGCCTTTCAGGAAAAGGTTGCGGCTGAGCGCCGACTCTTTCGTTCCGTTTCGCGTATCCATGGTCCCGACGTCCTTTCATCATTACGGATCTCACAGGAGAAGAACCGACGAGGTTGACGCTGCCAGGCCACTACATGACGGACATAGCGGTACCTAATTTCCTGTATCATGAAATCAGGAACGCATGAGATCGCCGCTCTATTCGCGAGGCTAAGACGAGATCATTCTCCGCGCGATCAGATCGCGAAGAAGTGCGTTGACTAACGGAGCGCGGGTGCCGGGCTCGCTGCTGCCGCAGCCTGCGTGCGCGATGCGGGGCGTCTGCGCTCGATCTCCGCGAGCATCAGCGGCGTGACGTCGCCGGTGATGTAGACGCCGTCGAAACAAGACGTTTCGAAATGCTTGATGGCGGGATTGCCTTCGCTGGCAGCGGCGACCAAGTCGGAGAGATCTTGGTAGATCAGCGCATCGGCACCGATCGCCGCGCAGATCTCTTCCTCGGTGCGCCCGTGCGCGATCAGCTCTTGGCGGCTGGGCATGTCGATACCGTAGACGTTGGGAAAGCGCACGGGCGGAGCCGCGGAGGCGAAGTAGACGTTGCGCGCGCCGGCGTCGCGCGCGGTCTGCACGATCTGGCGCGAGGTGGTTCCGCGCACGATCGAGTCGTCCACCAGCAGCACGTTCTTGCCCGCGAACTCTTGCGGAATGATGTTGAGCTTCTGGCGCACCGAAGCCCGGCGCAACGTCTGATCGGGCATGATGAACGTGCGCCCGATGTAACGGTTCTTCACGAAGCCTTCGCGGTAGTTGAGTTTGAGGCGGTTGGCCAGCTCCATCGCGGCGGGGCGGCTCGTATCCGGAATGGGAATCACGACGTCGATGGCGAGGTGCGCGTAGAAACGGCGGATCTTCTCCGCCAGACGCTCGCCCAGCCGCAACCGCGTCTGATAGACGGAGACGCCGTCGAGCACCGAGTCCGGCCGCGCTAGATAGACGTACTCGAAGATGCACGGATAACCGTCGACGTCGCCGGCGCAGCGCCGTGACGAGAAACTCCCGTCGACGCCGATGAAGACCGCCTCGCCCGGCGCCACGTCGCGCAGCAACGTGAATCCGAGTACGTCGAGCGCCACCGATTCGGAGGCGATCAAGTACTCGTCGTGGCCGTTGGCGCGGCTATGCCCGATGACGAGCGGACGGATGCCGAAGGCGTCGCGGAAGGCCAGTAGCCCATAGCCCGCGATCAAGGCTACGACCGCGTAGGCGCCGCGACAGCGCCGATGGACCGCGGAGACGGCGTCGAAGACGACGTCGGGGCTCAGCTTACGATGCTCGGAGGCGCGCCCGATTTCGTGGGCCAGAACGTTCAGCAGCACCTCCGAGTCCGAGCCGGTGTTGACGTGCCGCAGATCGTCTTGGAAGAGCTCGTGCTTGAGTTGTTCGGCGTTGGTGAGGTTGCCGTTGTGCCCGAGGATGATGCCGTAGGGCGAGTTGACGTAGAGCGGCTGAGCCTCGGTGAACGCCGAGGAACCCGCGGTGGGATAGCGCGCGTGCCCGATCCCGATGTTGCCCTGCAGATTGCGCATGTCGCGCGTGCGGAAGACGTCTCGGACCAGGCCGTTGCCTTTGTGCACGTAGAAGCGATGACCGCTGGACGTAGCGATGCCTGCCGCATCCTGACCGCGATGCTGGAGGACCAACAGCCCGTCGTAGATCAGTTGACCGACTGGGCTAGTCGAGACGACGCCGATGATTCCGCACATGATGCCCGCAAAGCCAAGGACACGCGGCCCAAGAGATTGGTTGCGCGACTCCGCGTTTCTACCGGAAGGAGCCTGCCCTCTCGAGCAGGCTCCTCGTCAGTTGGTTGCGGGGGCAGGATTTGAACCTGCGACCTTCGGGTTATGAGCCCGACGAGCTACCGGACTGCTCCACCCCGCGACGGAACGCAACACATTCTACTTGAAGTCGATGTGTGCGGTCAACCCCCTGCATGCGCGCTAGATGCGGAAGCCGACGCCGAGATACGGATAGGTCAGCACGCTGCGCGAGTCGGGTGCGGCACAGCGGCCGGACGTGTCGCAGACTTGACCCGAGGGCGTGCTGAAGAGCGCCATCACGCCGGCCTGTAGATGGGCGCTGCCGCCGAGTGGTACGCGTGCGCCGAGCTCAAGCGTGGGTCCATTGGCGATCGTTCCACCCTGTGCGGCGGTTCCGAAACCGGCGAAGTTGGCGCTGCTGAAGCCGCCGTGCTCCCAGGCGTAACCGCCGCCGGCGTAGAGGGAAAAGTGTCCGAAGTAGGTGCGCGCGAACGTCACGCCGACTTGGAAGAAGTGAAAGCTCGTGTCCAGCAGCGTAGCGGGGCGCGCGGGCGTGCTCAGACTGAAGCTGTCCGTCAGCGCAGCGGCGACGCGCGCGAAGACCCGGACGTCGTATCCGCCCAAGCCTGGAAGGTCGGCGTCCGCCTCCGCCGCGCTCGCGAAGGGTTGCCGATCGCTGACCGGAGGCAGGACCAAGAACGTGAGGTCTGCGGCGGATGCGGGCACGCCTCCCGCTAGGAACGCGCAGGCGATGACCGGTGCGAGAGCACGCATGCGCCCCTGCTACGCCGCAGGCGGCCGGGCGCCTGCAGCGAAGCCGAATTCCACCATGCTCGAGAGCCTGCGTACCCTGCCCAAGGTCCAGCTGCACGTTCACCTGGAGGGAACGATCTCTCCCGAACTGCTCCTGGCGCTTGCTCGCCGTCACGGGATCGATCTGAAGGAGCGCGCAGGGCTCGCACCGGCCGATCTGTACCGTTTCAAAGATTTCCAGGAGTTCCTCTACCTCTTCCGTGACGTCTGCCAGGCTCTCAAGGAGCCCGACGACTACGGGGTGCTGGCGGCGAGCTACGCTCGCGCGGCAGCAGCGCAGGGCGTCTGCTACGCGGAGGTCTTCATCTCGCCCAGCGTCTGGACGTGGTTTCATCGTCAGATCGACGTGCGCGCCGTGGTCGAAGCGATTCATGATGCCTTCGAGTCGGAGCGCCGGCGCAGCGGCTTTGAGGCACGTCTCATCGCTGACGTCACCCGCAACTTCGGACCGGCGCGTGCGCTCAAGACCATCACTTTGGTGGAAGGGCTCATGGACCTCGGCATCATCGGCATCGGTTTGGGTGGCGACGAGCGCAACTATCCCGCGCGTGATTTCGGTGATGCCTTTGCGAAGGCCCGGTCGGTGGGACTGCACACGGTGGCTCACGCCGGCGAGGCTCAGGCGGCCTGGAGCATCCGTGAGGCGTTGGAGATCGGTGCGGAGCGCATCGGGCACGGCTGCGCCGCCGCGGACGATGCGGAAGTGACGGCGCTGCTGGCGGAACGAAACGTCTGCGTCGAAGCTTGTCCAACATCGAATGCGCTGACGGGTGCGTGGCGCGCGGGCGAGCCGCATCCGCTGCTCTCACTCGACCGGGCCGGAGTGCCGATCGCGATCGACTCCGACGATCCGGCGCTCTTTAGCACCACCTTGCTGACCGAGTATGCCCGCGTCGCGGAGATGGCTGGACTCGATAGCGTGCGGCGTTTCGCTCGTAACGCCGTCGTGCACAGTTTCGCCGCCGGCGAGACCAAGCGCGAGCTGCTCGCGCGCATCGACCGGCACGCAGCTAGCAAGGGCGCGGGGGAGCGCGGGCGCGTGGAGAACCAGTAGCATATGCCGTCGGGACATTCGCACTTCACCGAGAGCATCGAGGAGTACCTCGAAGCGATCTATCGCCTCGAGCGCGAGGGCCCTGGTGTGACGACTTCCGGGCTCGCGACCGAGTTGGGGATCTCCCCCGCCAGCGTCAGCGGCATGTTGAAGAAGTTGGCCAGCGAAGGCTATCTCGATCACGAGCCGCGTGGCGTGGCGAGCCTCACGCAGAAGGGCTTGGAGGTCGGAGCGCGGACGCTGCGCCGCCACCGTCTGGCGGAGCGGCTGCTTACCGACGTCCTGGGCATGAGCTGGGACGAGGTGCACGAGGAGGCCTGTAAGCTCGAACACGCGATCTCCGAGCGCGTCGAGGAGCGCCTGATCGTCTTCTTGGGACAACCCAAGACCTGCCCGCACGGCCATGCGATTCCGGAGGCGGACGGCAGCGAGGCTACGCTCGACTTGGCCCCGTTGGCGCAGGCGCAGCCCGGGCAGAACGTGCGCGTCGCCGGCGTCACCGATGAGGTGCCGGAGATGCTGCGCTACCTCGGCGAGATCGGCATGATTCCCGGCGTCAACGTGCAGATCGTAGAGAAGGCTCCCTTGGGTGGCCCGGTGACGATCGCGATCGATGGCACGCGCCATGCCATCAGCTTGGAGTTGGCGCGCACGGTGCTGGTGGAGACGCCGCCCTGCGACTGACGCCGGTCACAAAAACACTGATCGCCGTCAACGTCCTGGTTTTCGTCGCCGAGCTGCTCAGCGGAGGCACGCAGCAGGGTGCTGTCGTGCAGCTCGGGGTCGAGTACGGTCCGGCCATCGCCACAGGCGAGTGGTGGCGCATCGTCACCGCGGCCTTCCTGCACGCCGGCATCTTGCATATTCTCTTCAACATGATCGCGCTGGCGCAGGTGGGCATGGTCATCGAGCTGACCTTCGGCGCCGCGCGCATGCTGTTGCTCTACGCGGTCTCGCTGCTGGCGGCGGGATTCTCGGTGCTGCTCTTCAACTATGCGACTCCCACTCTGGGGGCGAGCGGCGCGGTGTTCGGACTCTTCGGTGCGCTGCTCGCGCTGGGGCTGCGGCGCGGAGCGGCGGGGCGGGCCCTGGTGCGGCAGTGCCTGGGTATCATCGTCCTCAATCTCGTCTACGGGTTTGCCGTCGCGGGCATCTCCAATGCGGCCCACCTCGGGGGCTTGGTGGCGGGATTTCTGCTGGGTTTGCCACTCGTGCCCGGGGCGCCGGCCCGGCGCGTCTACGCCATCGATGCGCGGGAGTCGCGTGACTATACCGGTCAGACGATCGAGCAGGAGACGGGCGAGCCACCGTACCAGGATGGCCCGCGTTAGAAGCGAACAGACGTTCGACGATGTATCTGGATGAGATCTTCGCCGCCGGCGGCCCGCTGGCGGGCGTGCTCCCCGGCTATGTTCCCCGCGCGGGGCAACTGCAAATGGCGCGGCTGGTCGAACGTGGTTTGCTCGAAGGGATACACACCGTGGTGGAGGCGGGGACCGGCGTCGGCAAGTCTCTGGCCTACCTCGTTCCCGCGCTGCGTTCGGGCAAGAAGGTCGTCATCTCCACGGGGACGATCGCGTTGCAGGAGCAGCTGCTCACCAAGGACGTCCCGCTGGTGCAGCGCGCCCTAGGGACCGATCTGCGCGTAGCGTTGCTCAAGGGCCGCAACAACTACCTCTGCCGTGAGAAGCTGGCACGGCTGCAGCGCGACACCTTCGTTGCCTCTAGCGGCGCCATGGAGCAGATCTGGGACTGGGCGCGTTGGACGACCACCGGTGACCGCTCTGAGCTGGCGGTGCAGCCCGGTCCCGGCGAGTGGGAACAGGTGGACGCCGACGCGGACGACTGCCTGGGCGAGTTGTGTCCGTTCTACGACACGTGCTTCTATTTCCAGGCACGCGAGCGCGCTCGTTTCGCGGATCTGGTGGTGGTCAATCACGCGCTCTTCTTTCTCGATCTCGCGATGGGTGGAGCGCTGCTCCCGCCCTACGACTTCGCCGTGCTGGACGAGGCGCATCAATGCGAGTCCTGGGCTACCTCTGCACTGACCTCCACGATCTCCCAGCGCACAGTGGGGCGGATGCTGCGGCGTCTGAATCGCTACTACACGCTTGACACGGCGGTCGAGGACGAGTTGGGTGAAGGCATGCGGCGCCTGGGCAGCCGGCTCGCGGCCGTCGACCAAGACCGCTATCCACTCTCCGCCAACGCGCCGGCGCGCGAGTTGCTGCTGGAGTTGGCGCCCGCCTTCGAGCGCGCCGAGCTTTGGCTGGATGCTTCGTGGCAGAGCGCCTACCGCGGTGCGTTCGATCAGCAGGTTGCGGAGCGCCGCCGCGAGCTCTGCATGCGCGGGATCGTTGCCCATCGCCAGGCGCTGCAGCAACTGCAGAGCGCAGGCGACGAAACGATCGCCTGGGTGGAGCGCGGCGAGCCCGGGGAACGCCACCGGATCTGCGCTGCGCCGTGCGAGGTCGCCAGCTTTTTGCAGCGGGCGCTCTTCGAACGCTGCGAGAGCGTGGTGCTGACATCGGCGACGCTGGCCGCCGATGGTTCCTTCGACTACTTGCGGCGCACGCTGGGCTACGAGCAGGCGCAGGAGTGTGTGGCGCCTTCGCCTTTCGACTACGAACGCCAAGCGGGGCTCTACCTGGCGCCGCCGTCACTCAATCCGAAGTCGCACGATTTCGCCCGGCGCGCGGCGGCGCTGGTGGAGGAGGCCCTCGATCGCACGCGCGGCCGCGCCTTCGTGCTCTTCACCTCATACGCGCGTATGCGCGAAGTCCACCGGCTGGTGGCGGCGCGCGTCGCCTTCCCATGCCGGATTCAAGGCGAGCTTGCGCGCTCGCAGCTCCTGTCGTGGTTCCGCCGGACGCCCTCAGCCGTGCTCTTTGCCACCGGAACGTTCTGGGAGGGCGTGGACGTCGTGGGCGAGCAGCTCTCGTGCGTGATCATCGACCGGTTGCCGTTTCCGTCGCCGGGTGATCCGCTGGTAGCGGCGCGCCTGCGCGCCATCGACAGCGCGGGTGGCTCGTCGTTCGAGGAGTATATGATTCCCGCGGCGATCACGCGCCTCAAGCAGGGTTTTGGGCGACTGATCCGCAGCGTCGAGGATCGCGGGATCGTGGTGCTGTTGGACGGACGCATTCAAAGCGAACGCTATGGTGAGGCGATCTTGCGCGCGTTACCACCCGCACGGCGCATCACCGATCTGGGCGAGATCTCCGCGTTCTTGGGCGACTCGACGGGGTAACAGGCGTCACTACGGCGGCGCGCCGGAGGTGCTAAGGTAAACGCAAATGGATCGCGTGCGCTTCGTTCCACTCGGCGAGAAGACGCAGCCGCAGTGCTGGAACTGCAAGCGCGTGGTGGTAGGCGTCCCCGATGCGCGCTATTTGTATCGCGTCGACGGCCGTGCCGTAACCGAAGCGTGGTACCGCTGCGATGGCTGCGGTGCGTATGTGAACGTGCGGCGCGAAGGCGTTTTACACGTCGAGCGCGCCGCACGTAGCACCTGAACTCAGGCGATGCTGTTGTGTACCGTCTTGTACGACGCGTACCACGCCAGCAGCGCGGTCACGATGCCGAGCCAGCCGCCGGCTACCGTGAGCCCAGCCGCGGAGAACCACGCACCGAGCCAGAGCAGGACAAAGGTGATGAACAGGGCGACGAAGACCCACATCACCGGCGGATTGTTGATGCGGAACGACTCCAGCATCATGTAGCCGGTGAAGATGGTCCAGGCGCCCAAGAGCCACGTCAGATCGAGTCCGACGTTACCAGACTTCCCAGCCCAGAACCACACATAGAAAGCGGTGCCCAACCAGAAGGCGCCGTACGAGGAGAAGGCTGTGGCGCCGAAGGTATTGCCGGCTGCGAATTCCCACATGCCGGCGAAGAGCTGTGCGAGTCCTCCATAGAAGAGCGCGAAGCCGATCCAGGCGTCGGAGTGTGGGATGAGACCGGCGTTGGCGCCCGAGAGCAGAAATGTGGTGAGGGCGAATCCGGCTAGGCCGAGGCCCGCCGGATTCCCCAGCTTGGGGGCTGGAGCGGAACTACCCATTCGGTAAACCTCCAATCAAGCGTGGTGTCTAGTGTGTTGCGAACGAACCACTGGGCTGGAGTACCGGTTTTCCTGGAATGCTAGGTTCTCGCTCGCTTGACTCCCACCCCCTGGTGGCGGCCTGCTCCTTGCTTGCGCGAGGGGGGACCCCGGTGCGCCCGGGTATAAGGTACGTTCCGGACATAGCGCATCTTCAACACCACGGCATTCGGAGGCTCATATGCTCGAACAGCATCAGCAGGCCATCGAGGCGCTCTTCGCGGAAAACCGCACCTTCCCGCCATCCGAGGATTTCAAGAAGCACGCGCAGTGGAACGATCCCAAAATCTACGAGATCGCGGCCAAGGATCCTGACGCGTTTTGGGCCTCGCAGGCGGAGCGGCTCGACTGGTATCGCAAGTGGGATACCGTTCTAAAATGGGATGACCAGACCAAGGTCGCCCGCTGGTTCGACGGCGGCAAGCTCAATGCCAGTTACAACTGCCTGGACCGCCACGTCAAGAGCGGCCACGGTAAGCAAGTCGCCTATTTCTGGGAAGGCGAGCCGGGCGATGCCCGCACGCTGACTTACGCTGATCTTCTCAACGAGACGTGCCGCCTCGCCAACGGGCTGAAGTCCTTAGGCGTGAAGAAGGGCGATCGCGTCGCCATTTATATGGGCATGGTTCCCGAGCTTCCCGTGGCCTTGTTGGCGTGCGCGCGCATCGGTGCCATCCACTCGGTGGTGTTCGGCGGCTTCTCGTCCGACAGCCTGCGCGACCGCATCATCGACGGCGAGTGCAAGGTGCTGATCACGCAGGACCAGGGCTGGCGTCGCGGCGGAAAGATCCTGCTCAAGCAGATCGCCGACGAGGCGGTCAAGGACACCCCCAGCATCGAGAAGGTGGTCGTGCTCAAGCGCGTGGGCGACCCCATCGACATGAAGGGCGGGCGCGACGTCTGGTACCACGAGCTGGTTGCCAAGCAGAGCCAAGAGTGCGCACCGGAGCAGATGGATGCCGAGGATCCGCTCTACATCCTGTATTCGAGCGGTACCACCGCGAAACCCAAGGGCATCGTCCATACGACCGGCGGCTACATGACCGGCGTGGCCTCGACGCACAAGTACGTCTTCGATTTGCGCGAGGACGAGGACGTCTTCTGGTGCACGGCCGACATCGGCTGGGTCACCGGGCACTCGTACATCGTGTACGGGCCTCTTGCCAATAGATCGACCGGCGTCATCTATGAAGGCACGCCCGACTTCCCGGACAAGGACCGCTTCTGGGCCCTGATCGAGAAGTACAAGATCTCCATTCTCTACACCGCGCCGACGGCGATCCGCACCTTCATGAAGTGGGGCACCGAGTATCCCGACAAGCACAACATGAAGTCGCTGCGGCTGATCGGCTCCGTGGGCGAGCCCATCAATCCCGAAGCGTGGATCTGGTACAACCAGCACATCGGCGGAGAGCGCTGCCCCGTGGTCGACACGTGGTGGCAGACCGAGACGGGGATGATCATGGTCACCCCGCTGCCGGGTCTCACGGCCACCAAGCCCGGGTCGGCCACCCAGCCCTTCCCCGGCGTCTTTGCCGACGTCGTGAACGAGAAGGGTGAGTCGGTTCCTTTGGGCGGCGGCGGCTATATCGTCATCACCCGGCCCTGGCCGGCGATGCTGCGCACGCTCTGGCGGGACCACGACCGCTACCTCAAGACGTACTGGAGCAAGTTCCCCAAGCAGGGTTACTACTTCCCGGCCGACGGTTGCAAGCGCGACGAGGACGGGTACTACTGGCTGCTCGGCCGCGTGGACGACGTGATGAACGTCAGCGGCCACCGCATCTCCACCACCGAGGTGGAGAGCGCCTTCGTCGACCATCCCGAAGTCGCCGAGACGGCCGTGGTCTCCAAGCACGATCCCATCACGGGCGAGGCGATCGCGGCGTTCGTCACCCTCAAGGGCGGCGGCAACGGTTCGCCGGAGAAGGCCGACGAGCTGCGCAAGCACGTGGCCTCGAAGATCGGCGCGTTCGCGCGGCCGAAGTACATCACGTTCACGCCGGACCTCCCCAAGACGCGTAGCGGCAAGATCATGCGCCGCCTGTTGCGCGACGTCATGGAGGAGCGGCCGCTGGGCGACACCACGACGCTGGCCGACGCTGGCGTGGTGAAACACATCGCGGAGATGGCGCAGACGGCGGCTAAAGCCGACGAGTAGCCGCCTGCGGGGACCAGGCGCGAGGCAGGGGCCGCCCGTTCGGGCGGCCCTCGGCGTTACCGCGTTCTTGACGCGCGCACGCCGGCGTGGTAGCCTCTCGCTAGCAGTCTCGAAAAGTGAGTGCCAATAGTAACGTGCCGGAGTCTCTGCCGCGTGTGCCCGAGCTGGATAAGCGCAAGGCGTACATCCTAACGACCGTCGTCTACGAATATATCGCGACGGCGGAGCCGGTAGGTTCGGCGACCCTGACCCAAAAGTACAATTTGGGTGTGAGCTCCGCGACGATACGCAATGAGATGGCCGAGCTGGAGGCCCGCGGCTACCTCGTGCAACCGCACACCTCCGCCGGCCGCGTTCCCTCGGATACCGGTTATCGTACCTACGTCGATCGCCTCATGCCGGCCGAGACCTTAGGGAGCGAAGAGAGCGGGCGGCTGCGGGCCGAGTTCATGCGTGCCGGGCGGGCGCTCGACGAGATCGTCGAGCAAGCCACGCGTCTACTGGCCCAATATTCACAGAGCCTGGCGGTGGTCGTCGCGCCCAGCAAGGACAGCCAGACCTTCCGCCACCTCCAGCTCATCTGGCTGGCCGAGCGTTCGGTTTTAATGGTCGTGGTTACGACCGCGGGCGTCACCGAGCAGCACGTGATCGAGCCGGCGGTCAACGTCGATCCCGACGATTTGACGCGCGCCTCCAACGCGCTCAACCGGCGCCTCTCGGGCAAGCTGCTGGCCGAGCTCGACCGCACCGCGGTGAGCGACGTGCTTGCGGCCATGAGCCCTCCGCTGCATGCCTCGCTGGTCGACGGCGTCGTGGCCGGGTTCGCTCGCGTCCGCCGCCCGGAGGAGCGGCGCATCCTCTTCGGCGGGGCCCAGCATCTGCTCGATCAGCCGGAGTTCCGCGACTTCAAGAAGCTGCGCTCGATCCTCGACTTGGTCGAGGAGCAGCGCACGTTGTACCACGTCGTCCTGGAGTCGATCGAGCGCGGCGAATCGACGCCGTCCGTGCGCATCGGCGGCGAGCTCGAGTTGGACGACATCAACGAGTGCAGCCTGGTGACGATCCCCTATCGTATGGGTGACCGTTCGTTGGGCGTGCTGGCGATCTTGGGGGCGCGACGGATGCCGTACGGGCGCATGATGGCGCTCATCGCGGCCACGGCCGACCACCTCAGTCAACACCTCACCGACGTCGAATTGCCGTAGAATCGAGTCTCTTGCGCATGCCTACCCGCGACTACTATGAAGTTCTCGGCGTCTCACGTGGTGCCACCGAAAGTGATATCAAGCGTGCCTATCGTCAGTTGGCGCGTAAGTACCACCCCGACGTAGCCGAGGACAAGGCCAGCGCGGGCGAGCGCTTCAAAGAGATCAACGAGGCCTACGAAGTGCTCTCGGACGTTCACAAGCGCGAGCAGTACGACCGCTTCGGAACGGTAGGCAACGGTGCCGGCGGCTCGGGTTTCGGCGGCTTCGGAGATTTTGGTCCCTTCGCGGGCGAGGGTTTTGGCGAGATCTTCGACATGTTCTTCGGCGGCGGACGCTCGCAAGGACGCGGGCGCGGCGGCGTGCAGCGCGGCAGCGACCTGCGCTACGATCTCGAGATCACGCTCGAGGAGGCCTATAGCGGGGTCGATCGCGAGATCTCCTACAGCCATCTCGGCCAGTGCTCAACCTGCGAGGGCAGCGGCTGCGCGCCGGGTACGAAGCCGCAGCCGTGCGTGCAGTGCGGCGGCAGCGGGCAACTCCGTCAAGTGCGCTCGACGCCGCTGGGACAGTTCGTCACCACCGCGCCGTGCACGCGCTGCGGCGGCGAGGGGCGCATCATTCCCTCACCCTGCGCGGTCTGCCATGGCCGCGGCCGCATGGAGATCGAGCGCCGCATCACGGTGCACATTCCGGCCGGGGTAGACGACGGTTCGCGCATCCGCGTCGCGGGTAGCGGTGAAGCCGGCGTGCACGGCGGCCAACCCGGCGATCTGTACGTTTACCTCAGCGTCAGCGAGCACGAATTGTTCCGGCGCGACGGTTTGGATCTCGCGCTCCCGGTGCCGGTGACCTTCCCGCAGGCCGCGCTCGGCGGCGACGTAACGATCCCAACGCTGAGCGGTGAGCCGGCGGTGCTGCACGTGCCGGCGGGCACGCAGACGGCGACGATCTTTCGCGTGCGCGGGAAAGGCATGCCCAGCGTACGTGGCGGCGGCTTCGGCGATCTGCTCGTGCATGTCAATGTCGTCGTGCCGCGCAGACTCACCAAACGCCAGCGTGAGATCTTGGAAGAGTTCGCGCGCGCCGGCGGCGATCAGGTGGAGGAAGATAAGACCTTCTTCGATCGCGTGAAGGACGCGTTCGGCGTCGAATGAGCCGCTGGATCGAGGTCGCCGTCGGCGTGGAGACGTCCGGTGAGCTCGCGATCGTTGAGGCCGCGGCGAGCGCGTACGCGCTACGCGGAACGGCCATCCAGAGTGACCCGCCCATGCTGCGCGCATGGTTCTCCGAAGACGAGCGGGCGGGCGTGGAGGCCATGAGCGCCGCTATCGTCGCCGCGCTTCCGCAGGCGCGGACCACGGCCACGTCGATCGAGGACGCCGGCTGGAGTGAGGCCTGGCGCGAGCATTTTCACGCGCAGCATATCGGCGGGATCGCCATCGTACCGTCGTGGGAGCGCGAGACGTTCGCAGATGCGGTGCGTGCGATCGTCGAGATCGATCCCGGTCAAGCCTTCGGCACCGGACTGCACCCCACGACGCGCGGCGTGCTGCTCGCACTTCAGGAACTCGACTTGGATGGGTGTACCGTCACCGACGTCGGCACGGGCTCGGGTATCTTGGCGCTCGCCGTGGCCAGACTTGGGGCGCGGCGGGTCCACGCCTGTGACATCGATCCCGTGGCGGTGCGCGCGGCGCGTGAGAACGTGCGGCGCAACGGCTTGGAGTCGCGTGTGCACGTAGCGCGCTGCTCAGCCGATCTCTCCGGCGTGCCGAGCGCGCGGATCGTGACGGCCAATCTCACGGCCGGCATCGCTCTCGCGCTGGCGCGGGCGCTGCGGGCCCTGGTCGAGCCTGCGGGGACGCTCCTGCTTGCGGGCATCGTCGGAGCGCGCGAGCGCGAGGTGCTGCAGGCATTCGAGCCGCTGGGGTTTACGGTGAGAGCGCGCCGGGCCGAGGGTGAGTGGGTGGGCCTCGCGCTGGGCGTCCCCGCCGCGTGAGCCGCTTCTTCGTCGAGGGCACCTTTGACGTCGGCGATCGTGTGGAGCTGGAGGGCGGCGACGCGCGCAAGCTGGCCGGAGTTTTGCGCGCGGTGCCGGGCGATCGCGTGGATATCCTCGACGGGCACAGCCGGCGTTTCGCGGGTCTGGTGCGCGAAGTCGGACGCGATCGCGTCAGCGTGGAGCTAGCCGCCGCGCTGACGGAGCCGCCGCGCGAGGCCGGCCTCGCGATCACGCTCGCGCAGGGCATTCCCAAGGGCCAGAAGATGGACTTCGTCGTCGAGAAGGCGGTGGAGCTTGGCGTGCGGACGATCGTGCCGCTGGTGAGCGAGCGCACGATCGCGCGCCCGCAGGGCGCGGACGGCAAAGTGGAGCGCTGGCGGCGGCTGGCCAAGAGTGCGGCGCTGCAATGCGGCCGCGAGCGCGTGCCCGAGGTCAGGACCCCGCTGGATCTCGCCGGGGTACTTCAGTTGGGTGCCGCCCACGATGCCGTGGTGATGCCGTGGGAGTTGGCCGAGCAGCGCCCGCTGCGCGAGCGGCTAGCCGATTTCGGCGCCGCAGGCAGTATCCTGGTCATCGTGGGCCCGGAGGGCGGTCTCTCGCAGCACGAAGCCGAACGGGCGCGCCTCGCTGGGGCGCACCTGATCTCCCTTGGCCCGCGTATCCTGCGCACCGAGACGGTCGCGCTCGTGCTGATCGCGGCGCTGTACGCGTTGCGCGGCGAGCTCTAGACGGCGCGCGCGCACGGGGATTCCACCCTGTGCACGACGTATCTACGGGGAATACCCGAATTTCCCGAGGCAGGCTGTTTGAAGTTTTCGATCGTCGTCCCCACGTATAACGAGTCCGCAGGCATCGAGAAACTGGTGCGGCGGCTCACGGAAGTCTTCCAAGGGGCGAACCTCGACGGCGAGATCGTCGTCGTCGACGATAACTCGCCCGACGGAACCGGGGGCATCGTCGACCGTCTCGAGCACGAGGGACTCCCGGTACGTTGTCTGCATCGTCCCGGCAAGTTGGGACTCTCCAGCGGCGTGATCGACGGCTGGCACTTCGCACGGCCGGACTCCGAGATCGTCGGCGCCATGGATGCCGACTTCAGCCACGACGAGACGATCCTGCCGCACATGGTGCGGGCTATCGAGTCTGGTGGATTTGATTTGGCGATCGGCAGCCGCTACGTGCGCGGGGGCGGCATCAGCAACTGGCCCTGGCGCAGGAAGATCACGAGTCTGGTGGCTTGCTGGATGGCGCGGCCGCTGACGCGCGTGAAGGACATCACCAGCGGCTTCTTTCTCGTGCGCCGCAGCGCGCTCGAAGGCGTGGCGCTCGATCCCATCGGCTTCAAGATCGGTCTCGAGGTGGTGGTGAAGGCGAAGTACCGGCGCTTCATCGAGATTCCGTACGTATTCACCGATCGCGTCGCGGGCGAGTCGAAGCTCAATTCCAAAGAGATCGTCAACTATCTCAAGCAGTTGGGCAAGATGTACCGTGCGAGGTTTGCGCGCTGATGCCGTCCGTCGCCGATTGGCTGCGTGGACGCAAGCGTCAGATCGAACGGCGGGAGCCGGGGCTATGGGTCAAGTGCCCCGGTTGCTCGGAGACGCTCTACCGCAAGGACCTCGAGCTCAACCTGCTGGTCTGCGGGCGCTGCGGTCACCACTTCCGCATGCCTGCCGCCGACCGCATCGTCTCGCTGATCGACGGAGAGTTCCACGAGATCGCGGCAGACCTCGAGCCGCGCGATCCGCTGCAGTGGACCGACGTGAAGACCTACCCGCAGAAGCTGGCGGCGGACCGCGAGAAGTCCGGCGCGGTCGAGGCGGTCATCGCCGGTTTCGGCTCCATGGGCGGCATCGAGATCGGCTTGGCCGTCATGGATTTCTTCTTCCGCGGCGGCACGATGGGAGCCGTGGTGGGGGAGAAGATCGCGCTGCTCTTCGAGGAGTCCGCGCGGCGGCGCGTGCCCGCCATCGTCTGCACCGCCTCCGGGGGGGCGCGGATGGAAGAGGGGCTGGTGGCGCTGATGCAAATGGCCAAGACGTCCGCGGCGCTCACGCGTCTGCAGGACGCGCGCCTGCCGTACATCTGCGTGCTGACCGATCCTACGACCGGCGGCGTCTCGGCCAGCTTCGCCTTCGATGCGGACGTCATCGTCGCCGAGCCCAAAGCGGTGGTGGGCTTTGCCGGACGCCGCGTGATCGAGCAGACGATCCGCCAGCGTCTCCCGGACGATTTCCAGACCGCAGAGTTTCTCATCGAGCATGGCCACGTCGATCTCATCGTCGACCGGCACCAGCTCAAGGCGCAGCTCGTCCAGGTGCTGAGCATGCTCTTACCGGGCACCGGCGCGGGAGTGCCCGCGTGAACGTCATCGTCGAGCGCGAGAAGGGGCTGCTGGAGTTAGAGCAGCGCATCGGCGATCTCAAGGCGCTGAGCGAGCAGCACCCGGAGGCCAGCTTCGCCGCCGAAATCCGTGCGCTGGAAGAGAAGTACGCCTCGCTGCAGCGCGAGATCTTCGGCAATCTCACGGCCTGGCAGAAGGTACACATGGCGCGCCATCCCATGCGCCCGCGTGCTACCGCCTTCATCGCAGCGCTGGATGAGTTCGTGGAGTTGCACGGCGATCGCGCCTTTCGTGACGATCCGGCGGTAATCGGTGGCATCGGGCGCCTGGAGGGCCGGCGCATCTTAGTGTTGGCGCAACAGAAGGGACGCGACACCAAGGAGAACGTGCGGCGTAACTTCGGCATGGTGCATCCCGAAGGGTATCGAAAAGGGCTACGGCTGATGCGCTTGGCAGAGAAGTTTTCCTTGCCGATCGTCACGTACATCGACACCTCGGGGGCCGATCCCGGCATCGGCGCGGAAGAGCGCGGACAGTCCGAGGCGATCGCACAGTGCATTCTGCAGTTGACGCGCGTGCGCGTGCCGGTGCTGGCGGCGGTGATCGGAGAGGGCGGATCCGGCGGCGCGTTGGCTTTCGGCGTCGCGGACCGCATCATCATGTTGGAGCACTCGATCTTCTCGATCGCCAGCCCCGAGGGCTGCGCCGCCATTCTTTGGAAGGACGCCGGGAAGGCGGAGGAGGCCGCCACGCGCCTCAAGCTCACCGGAAGCGACCTCAAGGGCTTGGGAATCGTCGACCACATCGTGGCCGAGCCGCTGGGGGGCGCCCATCGCGACGTCGATGCGACGGTAACCTCACTCCTGCGCGAGCAGGCAAGCAGCCTCGACGCTTTGGCGATGCTGCCGCTCGAGCGGCTACTGCAAGAGCGCTATGCGAAGTACCGGCGTATCGGCTCCTGGCAGAGCCAGAGCGATCGGATGGTGCGGGGCGCAACGTGAAGACGGCGCGCCGATGGGGGCGATTGACGGCGCGCGTGGCCTCGCTGGCCGCGGGGTTGGCCGTGCTCGTCTTGATTGGAGCGCAGTTCGCTCATGCGGTGTCCCTGAACCTCGATCTGGCGCACCGCGTCGCGGCGGCGCACGCCGAACGCGCGCAACTGGTGGCCGATAGCGCGCGCCTGCGCGAGCGCATCCGCCTGCTGCAGACGCCGCAAGGCGTGGTCCCTGCCATTCACGATGAACTACGCCTGGTGAGGCCGCACGAGGAGATCATCTACTTGCAGGGAGACTCCGCTGACAAGCAGTGACGCTCCCTTGGTGGGCGCGGTCATCAACCTCAATGCCTTCGGCGCCACCGTGCGCTTGCGGGACGGTAGGCTAGCTGCGGCGCTGGCACCGGACGTGCGTCAGCGCGAAGGGGCCTACCGGCGTGCGTTGTTGGACCGGCGCCCGCGGCATTTCACGCGCGTGGGGGAGGGGGCGCGCGTGGCGCTGACGCTCGTGGAGGACGAGGAGTCACTGCAACCCGCGCGTGAGGGCGTCCCGGTACTCGTGAACCCTGACCTCGAGCGCAAGATCGCCGAGTACCTCAAACAGACGCAGGAGTGGGAGCGGCCCGACCAGGCCCCCGCCTTCGAGCGCCATTTACGCCGCAAGTCCAAGCGAGCCGAACGCTTCCCGGAGCGGGCCTAGAGCGTGCGCTCAGCCTGCGCTACCAGGCGCGCGGGCTTTGCAAACCGAATCTCACGACCATGAAGGTGGTGGATAAGCCCGTCGAGGCCGTCAACGTTCCCGGATGCTTCGTTCGTATCGAGGGCACCTACTCGTCGCTGCGCACCGCCGAGCAGCGCGTGGCCGACTTCATTCTCAAGCATGCCGAGGAGCTCATCCACCTCACCGTCACCGAGCTGGCCGAGCGTACCCAGACCAGCGAGTCGACGGTCGTGCGCCTGTGCCAGAAGATCGGCTACAAGGGCTACCAGGAGTTCAAGATCATGCTGGCCCGCGATCTCGTGGGTCCTGTCAGCTCGATCTATGAGGAGATCGCCCCCACCGACTCTCTGCGCACGATCAAGACCAAGGTTTTCCAGGCTAACGCACAGGCGTTGCGCGATACGATCGAGGTGCTATCGGACGAGGAACTGGAGCGGGCCGTTAGCGCCATCGCCGGCGCGCGGCGGGCCGAGTGCTACGGTATCGGCGGCAGCGGACCGCTGGCCTACGACGCCTATCACAAGTTCATGAAACTCGGCATCTCAGCGGTGGCGCTGGTCGACTCGGACTTGATGGCGATGTCCTCCTCGCTGCTGCAACCCGGCGACGTCGCCTTCGGCATCAGCCACACCGGCGCGTCGCGTGACGTCGTGGAGGCGCTGCGCCACGCCAAGGACAACGGGGCCACGACCATCTGCCTGACCCACCGCGCCACCTCTCCCATCACGAAGGTGGCCGACATCCGGCTCTTCACGGCCGCCAAGGAGACCGCGTTTCGCAGCGATGCGATGACTAGCCGGCTCGCCCAGCTCTCGATTATCGACACGCTCTATCTCGGCATTGCGCTGCGCGATTACGAGCGCTCGCTGAAGATGATCCAGCGTACGCGTGAGGCTGCGGCCGCCAAGCGCTATTGAGAGCGCCAGCCGCCGGCAGCCTGCGGGCTCTGCTCTCCATCGGCACCAACTCCACCCGCTTGCTGCTGGCTAAGCGTTCCAATGCAGCGTGGATCACCGTCAGCCAGGCCCGCCGCGGCACGCGCTTGGGGCAAGGGCTGGGGCCGCGCGGAATGTTGCGCGACGATGCCATCGCTCGTACCCTCGCCGCCGCCGTTGAGTTCGTGGCGCGTGCCCGGGAGAACACGCCGCAGATTCGTGCCATTGCCACCAGCGCCATGCGCCGCGCGCGCAATGCGCGCGCGCTGAGCGCGGCGTTGGAGGCGCGCACCGGTCTGCAGCTCGAGATCATCCCGGGTGAGGAGGAGGCGCGCTATTCGTTCGTCGGTGCGCTAGCTGGGCACGGCGAGGGGCTCAGCGCTGGCGCGCGCGTGGGGGTGCTCGACGCCGGCGGCGGGAGTACCGAGTTCGCGGTTGGCGCAGGTGCGCGTTTGGAGCGCTCGCGCTCGTTTGAGATCGGAGCGGTGCGCCTCACGGAGGAGACGCCGCTGCGCGCGGATCCGCCGCCGCCGCACGCCCTGCCGGCGGCGCGCGAGCGCGCGCGGGCGGCGCTGGCCGGGATTGCGGGGTTGGGCGCCGGGGTCGTGCGGCTGATCTGCGTCGGCGGTACGGCCACGACGTGCGCCGCGATGCTCAGCCTCGGAGCGCGCGAGGCGGAGCGCGTCGATGGCATGACGCTGGCGCGCGCGGAGCTCACGGCGCTGGCGGAGCGGCTCGCTCCGCTGCGGGTCTCCGAACGCTGCGCTGTTCCGGGGCTACCGGCACAGCGCGCCGACATCATCGTGGGCGGATTGATCGTGCTGGAGCAGGCTCTGGAGGCGCTCTCCATCGAGCGTGCGATCGTCTCGGTGCACGATCTGCTGCTTGGTTACGTCATCGACGGCTGGAAGGCGTGAGCGTTGAGCAGCTGCTCTTCGTCTACGGCACGTTGCGCCGGGGGCGGGAGCATGCGCCGCGGCTGGAGCGTGCGCGCTTCGTGGCGCGAGCCACGGCGCGCGGACGTCTCTACCTCTGCCACTGGCCGGCGTTCGTGGACGGCGCAGGCTTCGTGGTGGGCGAGCTCTACGCCGTAGACGAGGACCTCTTGGCGCTGCTCGACGCCTTTGAGGGCGAAGGGTGCCTCTACGCACGCGAGCGGCGCGAGGTGCGCGACGAGTACGGCGGACGCCGCGACGCCTGGCTCTACCGCTGGCTTGGCTCCGTCGACGGGTGTCGCCCTATTCCTAGCGGCGACGTCAGCCGCGTCCGCTCGGTTCCGTGATTTGTCGCGGGCAGACGCTGAAGCGAGCAGCGCGCGTAAAGCCACGCCGTACCAAGCCGCGATGTCGATGCTCAACTTCTACGTCAACCGCGCGGGGAGGCAGCTCTGCAAAGAGCGCCGCGACGTGCTCGAGCGCGCGAAGACTCGAATTGCGCAAGGTCTTCGAGCGCACGCCGTAGCCGCGTCAACGCGGCAGGGCGGCGGCGAGGCCTCGCCAAAGCAGGCTGCGTGGACGCAGGCACGCAGCGGCTGACCGTCGATGGCCGCGAACTCGAATTGCTCTGGATTCCCGGCGCGCGGGAAGACGCGCCGGCGCTAGTCTTTCTTCACGAAGGCCTGGGGTCGGTGCAACTCTGGAAGGATCTGCCGCAGCAGTTGGTAGAGGCCACCGGTGCCGGGGCGCTCGTGTATTCCCGTTATGGGAACGGCTTCTCAGCCGTGCTGCAGGAGCCACGCGATCCGCGCTACATGCACCACGAGGCGTTGGTGGTGCTGCCGGAGTTGCTCGAGCGCGTGGGATTGCGGGAGCCGGTGCTGATCGGTCATAGCGACGGCGCCTCGATCGCCGTCGTGCACGGCGCGGAGCACCCGGTGAGCGGGCTGGCGCTGGAGGCGCCGCACGTCTTCGCGGAAGAGCTTTCGCTGCGCAGCATCGCGGCCATTCGCGAGCCGTATGCGAACGGCGGGTTACGCGAGCGCATGGCACGCTATCACACCGACGTCGACAAGACGTTCTACGGCTGGAACGACGTCTGGCTCTCCCCGGCGTTCCGAGATTGGAACATCGAGCGTTACGCCGCGCGTATCATTGCGCCGATGCTGCTAGTACAAGGCGCCAGCGACGAGTACGGCACCCGCGCACAGTTGGAGGCCATTCGCCGCGCGAGCCTAGGCGCCGTCGACGAGCTGCTCCTGTCAAACTGCGGCCATGCTCCCCATCGCGATCGTCCCGAGCTCGCACTGCCGGCGCTGGCCGCCTTCGTGCGCGCGTGTCTCTCTCGACGCTCGCTCAGCGCCGCAGGACGCTAGTCCCCTCTCGTAGCCGGACCGCTCCGGGCCAGGCCTCTACCCCCGGTGGGATTCGAACCCACACTACGACGATTTTAAGTCGCCTCTCTCTACCGGTTGGAGTACGGGGGCGCGAGTGCGGAACTGCGCGGGGTTAGTCTACTCCGATGTCCCAGAGCAGCCCCAAGTCGCGCTTCGAGAAGGAGCGGAAGGCGATCAGCGTCTCGGTGGCCATGATACCCTCGAGTCCGGCCATCTTCTCGGTCACGAGTTCGTTGAGCGCTTCGTGTTCCTTCACGCGCGCGATTACCACCAGGTCGTAGGGGCCGGCCACGCTGTAGACTTCAGCGATCCCGTCGATCTCGAGCATCTCGTCGGCCAGCGGTTTTACGCGTCCGCGCTCGACGTTCATCAGAATGATTGCGGTCACCATCGCGGCGGGCTCTTCCCTTTGCGCGCGGGGCCAACCTCCGTCTTCGCAGCGAGGCAGCGCGCCTGCGCCGCGGCTGCTTCTAGAGAAGGGGTGCCTTTAGGGGTGGCGAATCGCAGGCCGGTTCGCCCATTGCTGGGCGACATCCAACAGTCGTCTACTATTCTGGAGGCAGTGGATCCGTGAAGATCGTGGTCACGGTCAAGCTCGTGCCCGACCCTAACGCCGAAAAGAAGATCGACGCTGGGTCCAAGCGGCTCGTGCGCACCGGCATTGAAACCGTGCTCAATCCCTATGACGAGTATGCCATCGAAGGGGCGCTGAAGATCAAGGAATCGCTCGGCGGCGATACGACCGTGACGATCTTCTCCATGGCCCCCGCGGCATCAAAGGAAGTTCTGCGCAAGGCGCTGGCGATGGGTGCCGACGATGCCGTGTTGCTGACGGATCCTGCACTTGAAGGCAGCGATGTCCGGGGCACCGCCTATGCGATGGCGCAGGGGATCAAGCAGACCGGCTTCGATCTCGTGATCTGCGGCGGCTTGGCCGACGACGGTAGCACCGGCGGCGTGCCGGGCGCGCTCGCGGAGTATCTCGGCGTGCCCGGGTTCACGAATTGCCGTCAGGTCGAGGTCGCGGGCGGCACATTGAAGGTGCAGCGTGAGACCGACTCGGGCTACCAGGTGGTCAGCGGGCCGCTGCCGGCATTGGTCAGCGTGACGATGGCCATCGGCGAGCCGCGCTACGCCTCGCTCAAAGGCATCATGGGGGCGAAGAAAAAGAGCATCGCCACGCTGGCATTGGCCGCACTGAGCGTCGACGGCGCCGTCGGCGGTGACGGCGCGAAGACCGAAGTGCGAGCCGTGGCCGCGCCGCCCGTCCGCGAAAAGGCGCGTGTGGTCGAGGCCCCCGACGGCGCGGCCGGCGCGCGTGCCATCTTCGATTTGCTGAAAGAGAAGAAGCTCGTCTGATGCGTAACGTCATGATCTTTGCGGAGCACAAAGCCGGTCAGACCCGTAAAGTTACTTTTGAGCTCGCCACGGAGGCGCGCGCCCTTGCCGACGCCCTGGGCGGAACGGCGCAGGCCGTGGTCCTGGGCAAAGGGGCAGGCGAACTCGCACAGCGGCTCAAGGCCTATCCCCTCGATACCGTCCTGGTAGCCGAGGATCCCGATGTGGACGCCTACCTGCTCGACCCGGTGGTCGACTACCTGGAGGCTGCGGCCAAAGCCGCCGGTCCCTCGCTGATCCTCGTTCCCAACACGCTCTACGGGCGCGACGTGGCGGGGCGCCTCACGGCGCGCTTGAACGCGGGCCTCGCTGCAGACGTCACGCAGTTCAACGTCGAGGGCGGCACGGTTGGCTGTGTGGCCCCCAAGCTGGGTGGCGCGGCGATTACCACCTGCGTCTTCAAGAATACCGATTACGGCGTCGTAACCGTGCGCCCCAGCGCCTTCAGCGCGCAGCCTGGGGGGGCGGGCGCGGCGATCGCACCGCTCGAGAAGCCGGCTGGGAAGACCTACGCCATGAAAATCGAGCAGGAGGTCGAGGAGGCTTCCGGCGAGATGGGCCTGGAGGAGGCTCCCGTCATCGTGAGCGGCGGACGCGGCCTGGGCGGCCCGGAGCCGTTCGAGACCCTGCTCAAGCCGCTGGCCGATGCCTTGGGCGGCGCCGTCGGCGCCACTCGCGCCGCCTCCGACGCAGGCTGGGTTCCGTATAGCCTACAGATCGGGCAAACCGGCAAGACGGTCTCGCCGCAGCTCTACATCGCCTGCGGCATCTCCGGCGCGATTCAGCACAAGGTAGGCATGCGTACGGCTGGAACCATCGTAGCGATCAACAAAGATGCTGCGGCCCCGATCGGCGAGTTCTCGGACCTGCTGATCGTCGGCGATCTTTTCCAGGTCGTCCCCGAGTTGACGAAGCTCGTCAAAGAGAATGCCTCGGCCTGAAGAGATTGAACGAGGCCGCGCTTTAGCCCCGCACACGCGTTAGGAGTCACAGAGTGTCACGAGTCTCCGCCCTTCGCTGGCCGCTCATCGCGGTGGCGTTCGCATTGGTACCGCTTGCCGCATCCGCCAAGGGAGCGGCACCGGCCCCGGCGCCGTCCGCCAGCGTATCCGCGGTGCCGGTGCCCGTGGCTACTCCCGAGCCCCCCGACGTCGCGATACCGAAGCTACAGGCGGCTCTCAAGAAGGATCCCAACGATCGCGACGCCCTGCTGAAGTGGGCGCAGTACATGTACATCGTCAAGCGCCCCGACCAGACCGTCGCCGCCACGCAGAAGCTCGAGCAGTTGGGCGTGAAGACGGCGGAGGTGTATTACTACCAGGGCGTCGCCTATAGCGATCTCGGCGACGAGAAGGACGCCGCCGCTGCGCTGCAGCATGCGGCCGATCTGGCGCCGACCAATGCCGGCGTCTTGGTGCGGCTGGCGGATCTCCTGCTCAAGGAGAATCGCGGCGCCGACGCCGAGCGCGTGGCTCAGCGCGCGATCACCTTCAACAAGAACGACGCCTCGGCGTATGATACGCTGGGCATGGTGTACGCCGCCGAGAAAAAGTACGACGACGCGCGTAAGCAGTTCGAGATCGCCGGCAAGATGGATCCCAAGGATCCCTCGTCGCTGATGCTCGAGGCGCAGACCTACCTCGATCAGAAGACGCCGCAGTACGCGATCGACATCTACAACCGCATCCTGGCCGGCAACAAGGACAGCCGCGATGCGATCTACGGTAAGGCACACGCGTACGCGCAGGCGGGGCAAGTCTCCGACGCGGTGAAGCAGTACGACGAGTTGCTCAAGCTCGATCCGAAGAACGTGCAGATCGAGCTCGAGGTGGCGAGCCTCTACGCGTCGCACCAGCAGGACGCCGATGCGCAGCGGGCTTTCCAGCGGACGGTCGACGACCATCAAGGCCAGAGCCTGCCGCTCATCACCTACGGTCAATATTGGTATGGGAAGAAGCAGCCCGACAAGGCCGTTGCGCTCTGGAAGCAGGCTCTGGGCGCCAAGGGTAACGATCCCGATGCGCTCAACGTGCTGGCGCAGTATTCGATGTCGGCCGGGAAGTACGCCGACGCCTCCAGCTACCTCAGCAAGTTGATCGCGGCGCTCGGGCCGCAGGGCGCGACGCCCGACCTCTACCTGGGCTTGGGCCAGGCCTACATGGCTCAGAACCAGGCGCAGCAGGCGCACGACGCGTTCCGCAAGGCTTACGATATGCACGCCGATCCGGTCACCGCCATGTCGCTGGCACAAGCCGATTTGCGCGTGAAGAACTACAAGGAGGCGGCCGATCTCGCGGAGACCGTGAAGAAGAAGGCCGCGGGGTTCGCCAAGCAGCAGCCGCTGGTGTATCTCGTCGCGGCACAGGCGTATGAGGGTCTGCACCAGACGGCGGCGGCGAAGGAGAACTACCAGAAGCTGCTCTCGTATGCTCCCAAGAATAGTGAACTGGCCAAACAGGCGACGGACGCGATCAAGCGCCTGCATTAGCAGACGGCTGACGCTGCGTCCGGCGTGAAGATCGTCTACGATCCGCTGTACGAGGAGCATCTGCGCGGTGTGGGTCACCCTGAGGGACCCGACCGCGTCGAGGCTGTGGTGGCGCATCTGCGCGAGCGCGGGCTCTTCGACGCCATGGCACCCCACGACGCCAGCGAGGCCTCGATCCTGCGCGTGCATACGCGCGGCTATCTCGAACGCGCCAAGCGCGAAGTGGCCGCCGTCGTGCCGGGTACGGTGCGGGAGCTCTCAACGGGTGACACGATGGTGGACGAGCGTTCGTACGCCGCGGCGCTGCGCGCCGCCGGCGGGGCGTTGGCCGCCGTCGAACACGCCGCGGCCGGCCATGGCGCCGCATTTGCCTTGGTGCGTCCACCCGGCCACCACGCCGAGCCCGCGCGCGGCATGGGATTCTGCATGTTCAACAACGCCGCGGTCGCGGCGCGCGCCTTCGTGGAAGAGACGGGCCAGCGCGTGCTGATCGTCGACTTCGACTACCACCACGGTAACGGAACGCAGGCGGTGGTGGGTGACCGTCTCTCCTACGTCAGCACGCACGCGCATCCGGCCTATCCCGATACCGGCGACGCCGGCCTCTTCCGCACCTTCGGCGGCGATCTGGACGCAAGCGTTCCGATCCATCCCAGCGGCATCTCGACGGAGGCGTTCATCGCTATCTGGCGCGCGCTGCTGAACCAGGCGGTGCGCATCGTCAAGCCGTATGCCATCGTCGTCAGCGCCGGTTACGACTACTTGCAAGGCGATCCCATCGGCGATCTCGGCGTCTCGATCGAGAGTGCCGATGCGCTGGGGGCGCTCTTACGTGAGGCGGCCGAGCGTTGCGGTGCTTCGGTCGCGTTCTGTTTGGAGGGCGGTTACCATCTGGAAAACTTGGCGCACGGCGTGGCGCGGACGGTAACCGCTTTCGATGCCGCCGCCGCGCCTCCGGATACCGATCTCGGTGCGGCGCCGCCGCCGATCCGGCGGCAGTTGGAGGAGTTGGCGGCATGGGCCGGCTGAGAGCACGCTATGCCGTCTTCGTGCTGCGTGTAGCCATTGGGCTGGTGCTCGTCGTTGCCGGAGCGCTGAAGGCCCCCAACCCCAATGCCTTCGCCTCGACCATTGCCGGCTTCGACCTCGTGCCGGCGGCGGTGGCGGGGCCGCTGGCCGTCTTCGTGCCGTGGTTTGAGATCTTGCTGGGCGGATATCTCGTCGCCGGCTATCTCACGCGCGCCGCGGCGTGGGTGGCGTGCGCCGAGTTCGTGCTTTTTGCGGGGGCGATCGCCTCCGTGGTCGTGCGAGGAATCCACATCTCGTGTGGCTGTTTCGGTCAAGCCGATGCCGCCCCCGCGTCGTGGGTGGATGTTGCGCGAGACGCGGCCTTGGCCGCGGCCGCGCTGTTCGTAGCGTTGCGCGCGCCAGGCGCGCTAGCCGTGGACGGAAGGGAGACGGGATGAGTCCGAAGCGCCAGGCACCGCGCCGGGGGAACGGTCCGCTTGTGACCTTCGTGATCTTGGCGATCTTGGCGGTGGTCGCCGTCGCCTATTGGCGATTGCACGGATCGCAGGCGGCCGTGACGCCCGTGAAGGCGCCCACCAAGTTGCTCGCGGTAGGTGACGCAGCGCCGCCGTTTGATATTCGCACGGCTACGGGCGAGGTACGCTCCAGCCAGTTCGCCGGCAAGACGTGGCTGGTCGAAGTCTTCGCCGTCTGGTGTCCGCACTGTCAGAATGAGGCTGCCACGCTCACCGCGCTGGACAAGAAGTACGGCGCTAAACTGGCGGTGATCGGCATCGTCGGCAGCCCGTATGGATTCGACGAATCGACGCCCATCAGCGCGGGCGACGTGACGAAGTTCGCCTCTGATTTTGGTGCCGGGTATCCGCTGGGCTTCGATCTGACGGGCGCCAACCCTAATCCCTATCTGCGGGAAGGGTATCCCAGCCTCACGCTCGTTGCCCCCGACGGTAAGGTGGCGTGGGTGGGGTCGGGAGAGGTTGAGGCGGGGGCACTCGAGACGCGCATCAACGCCGTGGTGAAGTAGAGCCGGCGACGCGCTTGGCGCACGCGGAGCAGCGGCCGTAGAGCTCGATGGCGTGGTCTTCGAGCTCGAAGCCTTGTCCTGCGCGCAGATCGCGTGCGAAACGCTCCAGCGGTCCGCAGCCCACCTCCTCCACTCGCCCGCAACTGCGGCAGACGGCGTGGTGGTGATGTTGCAGCGTGCAGAAGACGTACGAGAGCTCGCCGCTCTCGGCGCCCCGCGTGGCCGCTACTCCCAAGCCTACCAGCAGCTCCAGCGTGCGATAGACCGTTGAGAGCGAGATCGAAACGCCGTCCGCGACCAGCAGCTCGTGGATCTCGTGCGCGGTGAGATAGCGGCGTTCCTCGCGCAGCACCTGCACCACACGCTCGCGCGTGCGCGTGGCGTAGCGGCCCTTGCCATGAAGCCGCTCCGTGATCTCACTCATGCGGCGCGCCTCATGCGCGCCCCGGCCCCGAGCGCGGCGAAGAAGCAGAACGTGGCCAGCAGCACGATGGTGGCGCCGGAGGCGGCGTTGACGTAGTAGGAGAGATAGAGCCCGCCCACGGCACAGAAGGTTCCGATGCCCGCGGAGACTACCATCATGGTGGGGAGGCGGCGCGTGATTTGCGCGGCGGCTGCCGCCGGGGTTACCAGCAGCGCCGCTACGAGGATGATGCCCACCGATTCGAGCGAGACGATGATCGTCAGCGCCAACAGCACCAGCAGGATATAATCGATCATGGCAGTCGGAATGCCGGATGTCTGCGCGACGACCGGATCGAATGAAGTGTAGAGTAAGTCGCGCCAGAGCACGATCAACGCCACCGCCACCACGGCTGCCAGCGCTACGGTCAGCGTGAGATCGAGCTGCGAGACTCCCAAGATATTGCCGAAGAGATAGTCCTGCAGATCGACGGCGTAATTCTTCAACTGTGACATCAGAAAGACGCCCAGAGCGAACGCGCCCGTGAAGAGCACGCCGATCGCCGTGTCGAGCGAGACGTTGCCGCGGCGGACCACGAAGCCGATACCCAGCGCCGTGGCCACCGCCATGATGGCTGCTCCGACGTAGTAATCCATGTGGCGCAGATAGGCGACGACGATGCCCGCGAACGAGGCGTGCGCGATGCCGTCGCCGATGAACGATAGCTTACGCACGACGACGTAACAGCCGACCACGCTGCACAGCAAGCCCACCGTGAGCGCGGCGATGAAGGCGCGCACCATGAAGTCGTAGGCGAAGGGCGCGATCAGCGCGTCGATCAGCCTCATGGCTTGGGGTGTCCGTGCGCGTGCGAGTGCGCCAGCCCCGGATGTGTGGCCAGCACGTCGCTGGTGGTTCCCTCGAGCACTTGGTGGGTGTCGAGCACCAGCAGACGATCGAACCAATCGCGCGCGCGCTCGAGGTCGTGCGTGGACATCATGACGGGTTTGCCGTTGCCGGCCAAGGTGCGAACGAGGTGCAGCAGATTCTCCTCCGTGGCGGCATCGACGCCGGTGGTGGGCTCGTCGAGTAGATAGATAGCCGGTTCCTGCGCCAGCGCGCGCGCCAGGAAGGCACGCTGTTGCTGACCGCCGGAGAGCAAGCCGATCGTGCGGTCGGCCAGATTCAGCAGTTCAACGGCCTCCAGGGCTTGATCCACCAAGGCCCGGTCCCGCGCGGAGAAACGGCGCAGGCGGCCGATCTTCGGGAAGCGTCCCATCGACACGATGTCGCGCACCGTCGCGGGGAAATGCCAGTCGACCGCTTCGATCTGCGGCACGTAGGCGACGGAGCCCGGCGCGAGATCCGCCGGCTCGCGGCCGAACACCAGCAGCGTGCCGGAACTCACGCGCAACAACCCCGCGGTTGCCTTCAAGAGCGTGGACTTGCCCGAGCCGTTGGGTCCGATGACACCGAGCACTTGCCCTGGCGCGAGGGCGAAGTTCACCTGCGTGAGTCCAACGCGCCCGTCGTCGTACGCGACTTCAAGGTCGCAAGCCGCCACCGCCGCCTCCACCGCCGAGGTCACCACCGGAATACTCATGCGTGCGAGCCGTCGCCGCCGCCGAGCGCTTTGACGATCGTCACGGTATCGTAGCGCATCATCGATACGTAGTCGGCTACCTCCGGCCGCTCGCCCACGGAGTCGTCATACAGGTTCTCAACGGTGCGGATGCCGGCCGAGCGCGCCAACTGCTGCACGAGCTTCGGCGAGAACTGTGGTTCGGCGAAGACGGCGCGTACGTGGTGGCGTTTGGCCAGGTCCACCAAATTCGCCAGTTCGTAGGCGCTGGGCTCTTGCCCGGGATTGCGCTCCACGACGCCGACGAGCTGGATGCCGTAACGCTTCGCGTAGTAGTACCACGCGTTGTGAAAGACGATCATCGTGCGCCGGTCCGGCGGGATCGTGGCGATCTGCATGCGGATCCAGCGATCCAGCTGGTCGAGGCGGCGGCCGTAGCGCTGCGACGCCTCGGCATAGTCGCGCGCGTCGGCGGGATCGGCCAGAGCCGCAGCGGCCGCGATCTTCTCCACGTAGATCTTGGCATACGCGGGGTCCATCCAAAGATGGGGGTTCTGCTGCTCCACGGGCAGACCGGCAGTGCAGACGATGACGCGCAGTTCGGGGTTCTTGGCCCCGTCGATCGTGTCGCGTAGCCACGTCTCCAGGCCCGCGCCGTTCTCTACCAGCAGCCGCGCGCCGTGCAGCGTCGCGACGTCACGCGGGCGCGGCTGGAACTCCTCGACGGAGGCGCCGACCGGTACGAGGCTGGTCACCGCGAGGTGCGGGGAGACCACCGCGGAGGTAAGCGAGGCAAGCGTCGACATCGTCGCCACGGCACCGCCCGTGGCGGGGGCGCCTCCGCTCGTACAAGCCGGGAGAGCCAACGAGAGCAGTGCGGCGGAGAAGAGGAAACGGCGCATGAAATTGCGATTCTTCGTCAAATTCGTGCGACCTGCTCCAGATCCTAAAGGCCGCCGCCGGACTCCTCCTCGTTCTCGATCTCGGGCGCGGCGGGTCCGGCCATGCGCTGGAGCTCGTCGACGGTCACAAAACGGTAGCCTTGCGCCTGCAGCGCCGGCACGATGAGCTTCACGGCCTCGACCGATTGGCTGCGGTCGCAGGCCGCGTGCGTCATGCGGGGGAGCACGCCGCAGGCACCCTTGTTGCCGTCGTGCAGTACCATGATGGCGCCGGGTTTGATCTTCTTGAGGATGCGCGCGGCGATGATTCGCGCTGGCGGGCGATTCCAATCACCCGCGAGCGGAACGCTCCAGAGCACGGTTCGCATCCCGAGCGCGCCGGCGAGCGAGACGATCTCGGGGTCGCGCCCGCCGAAGGGCGGCCGGAAGAGCGTCGGTGCCGCCCCGGTGGCGGCGCGGATGGCCAGGGAGGTACGGCGCAGTTCCAGACGCTGATGGGAGGGACGCTCGAGCAGCAGGTGCGCGTGGTCCCAGGTGTGGTTGCCGATCTGGTCACCGGCCTGGGCCGCCTCTTGCACGACCTCGGGATAGCGTGCGGCGGCGCGCCCCACCACGAAGAAGGTTGCGACGGCGTCGTGCGCTTTGAGCCAGCGCACGATCTCCGTCGTATACGGTGGGTTGGGCCCGTCATCGAAGGTGAGGGCCACCACGCGCTGTGTCGCCGGCTCACTGGTCAGCGTGCGCCCGAAGATGCCGAACTTGGGGTTCTCCGACGCCAGCCAGAAGCCGTAGAGGAAGATGGTCAGGACTATCGCCACCAGCACGGCTTGCAGAGCGGCGTAGCGGCGTTGCGTGCGCACGACAGGCATTGGTACGCCTTCGTGCGGCGCACCCCTTGTTCGCTACGGTGCCACCGAGGTGGCGATGCGCTCGAGCTCGCGCAACGGCAGATCGCCCACGAGGGTGAAGTTGAGCGACTGCTCGCGCCAGGCTAAGAGCAGGTTGGGCTCATCCTCGACGTAGGTTGCGTCGTGACCCCCCACGCGCGCCTCGTGTGTCTGCATGCCGCTGAAGTTGGCACCGCCGTTGCGGGCGACGTTTTCGAAGAGCGAGAGGCTGCGCAGGCCGTCGGTGTAGAGCAGATGCAGGCTGCGCACGCCGCGGATCGTCGTGACGTCGCCGCTGACCAGGGCGAAGCCCTCGGGAAGATAGCGCGGGCCGGTGGCGGAGAAATCGGCTTGGCTCAGTACGCGCTCCAAGTCGTGTGATGGCGTGCCGAAGTCCCTACCCTGCTTGACGGTAAAACCCTCCGGCGTCGCCGTGGAGAAGAGCGCCTGCGGCACGTCGCGGTAGGTGATCTCCTGGTACCGGGAGGTGTAGGCCACCGATCCGTTAGCGTGGTAGCGTTCTTTGGCCAGTAGGAGCGACGTCTGCGCGTCGATCCAGATGCGCTGCAGACGCACGCCGCTGTAGCGGTTGATCAACGAGAGCGTGTGCGCCTTGCGCCCCGCGATCTCGTCGTCGGCCCCGGGGACGGCACGGTAGTTCGTGGTGAGCAGGCCGAAGTTGGCATCCTCGGTGAGGTCGTCTTCGTCGGCGCTGGGGTAGTGGGAGATCGTGACGCTCTGTGCGCGCAGGTCGTAGACATACGAGGTCGTGCCGTGCTCGATGACATAGTTGCCGTAGACGCTCGACGGTGCGATGTACCATTTACGGGTTGCGTTGGGCGCGCGGTGGTCGATCTCGATTTCGACGGCTTGCGTTCCGCTGGAGCCCCAGGCGATCGTCGAGAGGCGTCCCATGTAGGAGACTTTGCGCGGCGCCTGCATGGCTTGAACGAGCGTTCGCGCCGCGGCCGGATCGCTTGCCGGCTCGACGAATGGGACGGCGCGTGGGGGGGCCGTGGCTGCCGCCGCCAGCGCCAACGTCAGGAGCGCCAGCGCGCGCGCGATCGCCACGCCGCTAATTCGTCGCCGGGCCGGCGCCTGGGGCCATGAGTCCCAGGTAGGCTTCGGTGGGCGCGGTCCAAGCGGCGTCGAGGTGTTGATGCCGGTCCGCGGGTGCAAACGCCAGCGGTGCGTTGCGCTCACCGTCCGGAATGCTGAGCATCTGGGCGTCGTGGGCTTCGAAGTAGTAGGCAGCATCGATCGCCGGGGCACCGGAGGTGATGCCGCGCAGATCGTTGCCGCCGAACCACAACGCCAAGGCCACGGCGGCCGCCGCCGGCAGCGCCCACACCAGGCGGGCTGAGGAAAACCACGCACGCAGACTCCCCGCCGTACCCTCCCGGGCGGCGGCTTGGCGGATGCGCGCCACAACGCTGCCTGGCAAGTTCAACTGCTCGCTGCGGGCCGCCGCGCGCAGAGCCTCGCCCAGCTCGACCTCGGCCTGGTAGGCTGCGCGGCAATCCGCGCAGGAGGAGAGGTGCGAGAAGATTGCGGCATCCGCGGAGGCGTCGAGGGCCCCGTGCAGGTAGTCGACCAGTGTTTCGGTATCGTAGTGGCTGTCCATGTCGGTCTTTCCGGTTATCGGTTCTCGCTGTGCCGGGCTTTCAGCATCAGCCGTTTCAATTGGTTACGGGCGCGGTGCAGACGCGAGCGCACGGTGCCGATCGAGCAACCCACGATCTGGGCGATCTCCTGATAGCTCAACTCCTCGATGTCGGCCAGGATCAGTACGTGGCGCTGGTCGGGCGAAAGTTGCGCCAGTGCCACCGAGAGCGGTTCGCCCAGCTGCGTCTCCATGTAGCTCTCGATCGGATCGATCGCCAGAGGCTTGGCGCCGCCGTACTCCTGCGGAGCGTTGTCCTCCGGCAGCTCTTGATGGAAGACGCCCTTGCGCCGGCGCAGTTCGTCGCGGTAGAGGTTGGTGATAATGCGATAGATCCACGAGAGAAACGACGTTCCGGGTTGAAACGACCTCCAGGCGCGGAAGACGCGAATGAAGGCGTCCTGCGTAAGATCGCTGGCGTCGGGCTCGTTTCCCGTGAGGCGATAGGCAAAGCTGTAGGCGGCACGCCCGTAGTCGGTCATCGCCTTTTCGAGAAACTCCCGCTGCTCTGGCGTGGCCGGCTCGAGCGGCTTACGCGGTCGAGTCGCCACTAGCGCGGCGGTGCCTCCGTCTGCGTTCCTCCGTCATCTGTGTATACGAATCTTCGCATGGCAATGGTTCCCCTTGTGCCCGCGAAGGCAGCGGCTTCCCTGGCAGGAGCCTCCTTCCGTACCGCCCATCGAACGCCTCTAGCGCATCCACGAGGCGGCGCAGAGAGTCTGTGGGGGAGGCCGGAGGACCGGCGCCTGGCCCCGCGAAGGGGGTCCGGCCCGAACCCCAGACAAGGAGTACCACCGTGATCGCCCAGCGCATGCCGACGGAGACGAATGACGCCGTCAACCTGATCGTCTCGTTGCTCGTGCGCTATCCGGAGATCACGAGCGTGCGCTCCAATCCCGCCGACGAGACCATTCGCCTCACCTTCGCCTTCACGACGGCATTCACCGCGCCGCAGGCACGCCGGATCGCCGCCGAGATCGTGGAGTACCTCGAGGCCTACCACGACGTCTCGCGTTTGGCTCCCGCCGTTCTCGGCGCGCACTGCGAGGTGGATCAAGGGGCGAGTTTCCTGCACGTGGATCGCGATCTCAAGACCATCGCGAAGGACGAGATCTCGATGATCGTCACGCTGCTGACGGAGCGTTTCGGCTCTGCGCTGGTGACCAATCCGGTGCCGGAGGAGTCGAGTGACGACGAGGTCTCCGAGCAGGAAGAGATGGTCAACGTCGCCATCGACTCGCTGCGCGATGGCGGCAGCCAAAAGAGCCTGGTGGGGTTCCGTGAAGAGCGCCGCGTGCTGATTTACTTCACGAAGGCCGCCAAGAAGAAGAAGACGGCCAAGAAGTAGGACACCAGCGGGCGCTAGGCCGAAGGTCTCCATCGTACGTCCGCGCACGGCGTATTTAGGAAGAAGGACCCCATCCGTTCGTTCAATCTTCTGCTCGTCGGCGACGTCGTCGGCTCCCCCGGGCGTGAGGCCGTCAAGCGTTGCCTCCCCGAGTTGCGCGAACGCTTCGAGATTCACGTTTGCATCGCCAACGGCGAAAATATCGCCGGCGGCTTCGGTCTCACCGTCCCTACGGTTGAGGAAGTCTTTGCCGTTGGAGTTGACTTCATCACCAGTGGGAACCACGTGTGGGACAAGCGTGACTACCGCGATCAGCTCGCCAACTCCGGGCGCGTCATTCGCCCCGCCAACTACCCCGAAGAGGCCCCTGGGCGCGGCTACGGCATCGTCGAGCGCGACGGTGTGCGCGTGGGGGTGGTGAACGTGATGGGGCGAGTCTTCATGCCCGCGCTCGACGATCCGTTCCGCATCGCCCGCCGCCTCGTGGAGGACTTGAAGCAGACCACTCCGGTCGTCGTCGTCGACGTCCACGCCGAGGCCTCTAGCGAGAAGGCCGCTATGGCCTATCATCTCGACGGCCTGGCAAGCGCCGTCTACGGCACCCACACCCACGTGCAGACGGCCGACGAGCACATCCTCGCCGGTGGAACCGCGTTCATCACGGACCTTGGCATGACCGGACCGAGCGACTCGGTGATCGGCATGGACAAGAAGATCGTCTTGGAGCGGTTTCTCGTAGGGACGGGCGAGCGCTTCGCGGTCGCCAAGACAGCGCCGCGTCAGTTCTGCGCGCTGGTGGTAAACGTCGACCCGCAGAGCGGACGCGCCGTGGGCGTTCATCGCATCTTCCAGCGGTACGACTAGAGGGCAGCCGGCAGGATGATCGTCGACCTTCACACCCACACGCTTCACAGCGACGGCACCCAGGAGCCGGCGGCGCTCCTGCGGCTCCTGGATGCGCGCGGGGTGAGCCGTTTTGCGATCACCGATCACGATGCGCTGGATGCCTACAGCCGGCTCGACCTAGGGGCCCTGGGCTCACGTGTCGTCACGGGCGTCGAGATCAATACGACGTACCGGCATAACGAAGTCCACATTTTGGGTTACGGCTTTCCGCTCGAATCGCCGGTGCTACGGCCGGTCTTGGAGCGCAACAGTCTGGAGCGCGAGCTGCGCGTGCAGACGATGACGCAACGGCTCACCGCCGCGGGCTACGAGTTGAGCGTCGAGGACGTGCGCTCGGAGAGCCATCCCGGTGGTCCGCTGGGGCGCCCCCACGTAGCACGTGCGCTGATCCGCAAGGGACACGTTGCGACGATCGAGGACGCCTTCCGGACTTTGTTGCGGCGCGGCGGTCCCGGCTACGTGCCCTCCACGTACATGCATCCGCACGAAGCGGTGCGGCTGGTGCGCGAGAGCGGCGGTGTCGCGGTGCTGGCCCATCCGGGACGTTTGGAGGACTACGACATCATCGACGAGCTGGCCGGCGAGGGGCTGCAGGGCTTGGAGGTATTCTATCCCGCACACGACGCCAATCAACGCGCCTACTTCCGCGCCGCGGCGCAGCGTCTCGGCCTGGTCATGACCGGGGGCTCGGATTTCCACGATCCCACCTACAATGCGCAGGGCGTGGGGATGGAAGTGGACGCGCGCGATCTCGAGGGCTTCTTTACGCTGCTCGGCTAGAGCTGCGCCGCCTCGCTCTCGATTGCTTGCATGCGCGCGCGCTGCGCGGCGACGAGCGACTCGTCCTTCAAGTAGGCGTGGTTGACGCGCACGTTCTCGAACGAGCCCTGCAGTGAGGCACGGGCGAACGCCTGCGCGCAGCGCACGTCGCTTTGTGCGTGAGGCGTGCCCGCGCGTGCCATCGCGGCGCCCAGACGCAGGATCGACAACGCGGTCTGGGCATTGCGCAGGGGCGTCTCGGCGGCATGGGCCAAGGCCTGCTGCAGCGCCGCCGTGCGCGCCGCCTGCTCTTGGCCGGTGGCTTTGGGGAGCCGCTGCGCCGCGACGACGGCCTCGTAGGCTTGCTCGTCGGCGCGAGCGCCGGCTAGGCACGCACTGCGCAAGGCATCGGCCTCTTCGATCAGGTGGGTCAGCTCCGCGTGGCGCTCGGCGAACTTGGGCGAGGCCAGCGTCAGCCGCCCCACCATCGCCACCAGCGCCGCGGCCAGCGCACCGACGGTAGCGGCGGCGCTCCCGCCGCCGGGCGTCGGCGCTCCCGACGCCAAACGTTCCAGATAGCCCTCCAACGTGCGCTCGTTCATGGCCGGGCGCGCTTCAGCGCGTTTGGCCTGATGCCCTACCCAAGGGGGCAGGAGGCCGATGGGGGGGAAAGAATCGTGGCCTGTTCGTTTTCAAGGTAAGGAGCTAGCGTGCAGAACGTCGCGGAGTTTAAGGGTGACGTCAAGGACCGGTCCTTGGCGGAGATGGGGTGCTCGCGCATCGAGTGGGCGGCCTCGTTCATGCCGGTTCTCGCTCAGATCAAAGAGCGCTTCGCCAAGGAACGGCCGCTGGCCGGCGTGCGGATCGGCGCCTGTCTACACGTGACCACCGAGACCGCGAACTTGATGCTGGCGCTGAAGGCCGGCGGCGCGGAGATCGCGTTGTGCGCCTCCAACCCACTCTCGACGCAAGATGACGTGGCCGCGGCGCTGGCGGTCTCGTATGAGATCCCCACCTACGCCGTCAAGGGCGAGGACAACGAGCGCTACTATCGCCACATCGAGGCCGTGCTGGCTACGAAGCCTGCGATGACGATGGACGACGGCTGCGACCTGGTCAACACGCTCTACGGCAAACACAAAGATCAGCTGCCTGGCGTGATCGGCGGCTGCGAGGAGACCACGACCGGCGTCATCCGGCTCAAGGCGATGGAGAAGGACGGCGTGCTGCCGTTCCCGGTGGTAGCCGTCAACGACGCGCTCACCAAGCACATGTTTGACAACCGCTACGGCACCGGACAGTCGACGTTGGACGGCATCATCCGTGCCACCAACGTGCTCCTGGCAGGGCGTACGGTGGTGGTGGCCGGCTATGGCTGGTGCGGCCGCGGCGTGGCCACACGTGCCAAGGGTATGGGCGCGCACGTCATCGTCACCGAGATCGATCCCATCAAGGCGCTGGAGGCCGTGATGGATGGGTTCGCCGTGATGCCGATGGCGCAAGCGGCGCCGCTGGGTGACCTCTTCATCACGCTGACCGGCGATCTGCACGTCGTCAATGCTTCGCACGCCGAGAAGATGAAGGACGGCGCCATTATCTGCAACTCGGGCCACTTCAACGACGAGATCGACATCCCGGGCATCGAGCGGTTGGCAAAGGCGAAGTCCAAGCCGCGTACGTTCGTCGACCAGTATACGTTGGCCGATGGACGTAAGATCTGCATCCTGGGTGAGGGACGCCTCATCAATCTCGCCGCTGCCGAGGGACATCCCGCGGCGGTGATGGACATGTCGTTCGCCAATCAAGCACTGGCGGCGGCGTGGATGGCGCGCAACCATGCCTCACTGGAGAAGCACGTCTACAGCGTGCCCGAGGAGATCGACCGGGAAGTCGCGCGTCTAAAACTGGAATCGATGAGCATCGCGGTCGACGTGCTGACCCCGGCCCAGGTTAAATATCTCGCCTCCTGGTCCGAAGGAACGTAGCAAGGTGTCTCTTTCCGTAGAGCTGCGTTGCTCGGGGCCTCACGTACCGGCCTTGTACGCTTCGGCTCCTCTCGCCTTGCTCTCCGGAAAGATACCTCTTGCTACAGCGGGCGAGTAAGACATCTACGAAGCTCTACGTTTCAAACTAGGCTTCCTCACGCAACAAGGAGCCACGATGACCTACAAGCGTCTCTTCACCTCGGAGTCCGTGACCGAGGGGCACCCCGACAAGGTGTGCGATCAGATCTCGGACGCGATTCTCGATGCAATTCTCACAGCCGATCCCATGGGGCGTGTCGCCGCGGAGACCTTCGCCGTAACGGGCCAGATTCACGTTGGCGGCGAGATCACCACGAGCGTCTACGTCGATATTCCGCACATCGTTCGTGACGTCGTGCGCGAGATCGGTTACTCCCATTCCACGGTAGGCTTCGACGCCGATACGTGCGGTGTCAACGTCTCGATCGACGAGCAGTCGCCCGATATCGCCATGGGCGTCAACAAGGCGCTGGAGGTTCGCGAATCCGCGGATCGCGATCGCTTCTCCGAGGTTGGTGCCGGCGACCAAGGTATGATGTTCGGTTACGCCTGCCGCGAGACGCCGGAGCTGATGCCGCTGCCGATCACGCTGGCGCACAACCTCACGCGCGAGCTGACGCACGCGCGCAAGAGTGGAACGCTCGAGTACCTACGCCCCGACGGTAAGTCGCAGGTGACCGTGGAGTACGAAGGCGAGAAGCCGGTGCGCGTGGATGCCGTGGTGATCTCCACGCAACACGCGCCCGACGTCTCGCTCGACCAGATTCGTAAGGACGTCACCGAGCAGATCATCAAGAAGGTGATCCCCGCGAACTTGATCGACGAGAAGACGCGCATTTACGTCAATCCCACGGGGCGCTTCGTCATCGGTGGTCCGATGGGTGACGCCGGTCTGACCGGCCGCAAGATCATCGCCGACACCTACGGCGGGATGGCGCGCCACGGCGGCGGTGCCTTCTCCGGCAAGGATCCCACCAAGGTTGACCGCTCGGCCGCTTACGCGGCACGCTACGTGGCTAAGAACGTGGTGGCGGCGGGCCTGGCGGAGCGTTGCGAAGTGCAGGTGGCCTACGCCATCGGCGTCGCGCGTCCGATGAGCGTGCTGGTCGAGACGTTCGGCACGGCGAGCGTGCCCGAAGAGAAGATCGCCGAGGCGATCCAGTTGGTCTTCGACCTGCGTCCGGCGGCGATCATTCACGACCTTGATCTGCGCCGCCCCATCTACCGGCAGACGGCTGCCTACGGCCACTTCGGCCGCCCGGATCTCGACCTGCCGTGGGAGCGCACGGATCGCATTGAGGCGTTGCGTAAGGCCGTCGGCCTGGGCGAGCTGACACGCGCTTAGCGCGTGTCAGCTCCCCTTTCTATGGCGCGACGACGTAGGTAAGATCCACGCTCGCGGAGGCCTTGCTCGTGGGCTGCGTCGAGATGATGCGTACGCCAATCTCGCTGCCACCCGGCGTAGCCAGTTGCACTTGCTGCGCGAAGTGCCCGTTCTGGTCGGCAATCGTTTCGCCGACGAACGTTCCCGTGCCAACGCGGAAGATACCGGCCACGTTGGCAGTGCCCTCCGCCACGATCTTCAGGTGCGAGCTCGGCAGCGTGGTTCCGCTGATGGTGAAGTCCGAACCCACTTGAGACCCCTTCACCGGCGCGACGGAGCTGATGAAGTTGCGCACCTCGCTCGTGCCGGAGTTGAAGGACCAGCCACGCGCAAAGGCGACGCCCTTCGCGGATAGCCCGCTGATGTGCACCTCATGGCGCGCGCTGGGCAGATCGTATGACGGCGTAAACTGAAACTCGTTTGGACCGACGTAGGCGCCGGTGGTGACGTCACGTCCGTCCAGTGCGATCTTCACGCTGTTGGGATCGACTGGTTGGCTAAAGTGTGCCGAGATCGCCGGGTGGCGCGACGGCACGCTTGCAGCGGCGCCGGGGCTGCGATCGATCAGATCGACCGTGTTGAAAGGCGTCGTGGTGGGCGCCGGAGCCCGCACCACAGGAGCCTGTGCCGACGCCATCGTCACGGTGACGATTTGCGTGTTGTTGTCGTAACCAACCGACGCGCCCAGCGCCTGCGAGATGAACCGTAATGGTACCAGCGTTCGTGACCCGACGATGAACGGCGGTACGTCTAGGTAGGCCGGCTGGCCGTCCACGAGCGCTTGCGTCGAGCCGATGTGCAATTGGATGGTGCGTCCGTTTCCGGTGGCGTTGATCACTCCGTCGGAGAAGACGACCGTTGCACCCAGTTGCTCGAAGACGCCACGTAGTGGAACGAAGACGCGCCCCGCGCGCTCCACTGGGGGCTGGTCGAAGTGAACGGGCGAGCCGTTGACCACGACGTTGACTGCGGCTTGCGCGGGATCCGCGCGAACGCCCAGGAAGAGGCTCCCGGCGAGCGCCGCCATGGTGGCCCAGGAGAGTAAACGTGTACGAAGTTGTTGCTGTTTCTGCATCCCTTACCACCTCCTTGAGCAAAATGCGTACCCCGAATAACGCATCTCTCACGGCGAACATTCTTTTCCGGGCGCCGAGCAG
>SCRI01000081.1 GCA_004298675.1 bacterium
GCGCACCCAAGCAGAGCGCCTTGACGACGTCGGTGCCGCGGCGTACTCCGCCATCGAGCACGATCTCCGTCTGCCCCTTCACGGCGTCCACGATCTCCGGCAGCACGTCGATCGTCGCCGGAACGTAATCGAGCTGGCGGCCACCGTGATTGGAGACCACGATCGCCGCGGCGCCCTCGTCGACGGCGCGGCGCGCATCGTCAGCGGAGAGGATGCCCTTGACGATGACGGGGCCGGGCCAAACCTTGCGGATCCACTTGAGATCGTCCCACGTCACCACCGTGTCGGCCAGCGCCGCACCGATATCCATGAGCGGCATCGGGCCTTGGCCCGGAAGCTTGACGTTCTCGAGCTTCGGCACGCCGCCGTCGCGCAGCAGCGAGAACACCCACCCGGGATGCAAGAAGAACTGGCTGAGAAACGGCACCTTGGCCAGCGCATTGTTCCCTAAGAGCTGCTTCATGCCGTTGCGCGGGTCGCGCTCGCGCAACCCGGAGACCGCCGTGTCGACGGTGATGATCAACGCATCGAAGCCTGCCTTGCGCGCGCGCTCGATGGCAGCCTCACCCGCCTCGCGCCCGCCGATGAGGTAGAGCTGGTACCAGGCCGGGCCCTCGGTTGCGGCGCGGAACTTCTCGAGCGGATGACCGGAGATGGTCGAGAGCGCGGCCCCCGTGCCGAATTCGCCGGCTGCTGCCGCAGCGGCCACTGAGCCGGCGGGATGCATGAGCCTGAGATAGCCCACGGGTGCGAGCATAACCGGAAACGAGATGTCGCGGCCGAGCACCTTGGTGTGCAGGTCGCAGTTGCCGACGGAGACGGCCTGACGCGGGCGGAAACGCAGACGTTCGAATGCGCTGCGATTCTCACGCAGCGTGACTTGTCCGTCCGATCCGCAATCCAAGTAATCGAAGACCACGTTGGGCAGGCGACGGCGGGCCAATCTGCGGAGGTCTTCGATATTAACGATTCTCGACGGATCCATCGAACTCATAAACGCCTACTTTCCAGCGGTGACGCCCTTACCATAGCGCGGCGCACCTGGGCCAACAATGACCCAAGTTGCACTTACGAAATAGCTTACCGCGTAGCGGAAGTTTTGCGAATCGTACCGATTCGCGCGGCTACGTACGCCGCTTGCGTCCTCACCCGCCGCGCTTGCGACGCTTCTGCACCGGGACTTCTGGCTGCACCGTCGCCGTATCTCGCTCGTCCGGCTTGGGCTCGGCTGTCGCTGCACGCAACTCCGCGTTCATGGTCCACCCTCCTTCATCCGTAGCGTAGGCACCGCTCGCTCCCACGCACTACGGCAAAAGTCGGGCTTACAACGTTTCGCCCGAGTCGCTCACCAACGCTGCTCGACGCGTTCCCTACTTCTTCAAAACGCGGCGAGATGCTCTCGGCATGTCGAACCATCACAGCCACTCCGCTTTGGAGCATGAGCACGAAGAGATCCACGCCGCGCTGCATCGCGCGCTTGCACTCAGCGGTGAAACCGGTGCGGCCGCGCGCGTGCTCGCCACGCTGCTGAAGCCGCACTTCGAGAAAGAGGAGCTGTACGCGACGCCGGCGCTGTCCGTCCTACCCGAAGTTGCGCGCGGCCAAGTCCCCGCAAATGTGCGCGAGATCGCCACCGCGACGGAAACGCTCAAGGCGGAGCTATCTCAGATGCTGACCGAGCACGTAGCCATTCTCGAAGCGGCTAACCGCATGGGCGTCGCGGCGCGCCAAGAGGGGCAGGCGGAGGCGGCGGAACTTGCCGCAAATCTCAAACATCACGCACTGGTCGAGGAGGAAGTGGTCTATCCAGCCGCCGTGCTGGTGGGCGAAGTCCTCAAGTGCCGCGTGTAGAGCTCCGTCAACGCGGCGCTCCTCCGGATCGGCTCTAGGTCTAGGACCGCAAATCCTCGATGCGCCGGCTCTTGAGATCGCTCCTTGGCAGCTGTCCGACTTCCACCAGCTCGATGCGGCAACGCAGCCCGATCACGGCGCGCAGCGCCTCGCCCAACGCCAGCGCTTCCTGCGACGCGCCGTGGCCTTCGACCCGCACGGTCAGCTCGTCCAGGCTGCCCGTGCGCGTCACGATGATGCGGTATTCGTCGGTGTAGCCTTCGCGACGTAGCACTTCCTCGATCGCCGACGGAAAGACGTTCTCGCCGCGAATCGTCAACTGGTCGTCGATGCGCCCGTAGACGCCGCGTGGCAGACGCGGGTAGGTGCGTCCGCAACTGCACGACTCGTCCGTCCACGTGGTGAGGTCGCCCGCGGCGAAGCG
>SCRI01000082.1 GCA_004298675.1 bacterium
CGAGTTTCGCAACTGGATCTCCGCGGATGGCCGTACCGGCCTCCCGGCGGCCGCGGGACGCTACCATCTCTACGTCTCCTACGCTTGCCCCTGGGCCCATCGCACGATCATCACGCGCCGGCTCAAGGGCTTGGAGGAGACGATCGGCATGACCGCCGTGGATCCGATCCGCGACGAGCGCGGTTGGGCCTTCCGCGACGTGCCCGGCGCCTCCAGGGACCCCGTCAACGGTTTCCACTACCTGAGCGAGGCCTATACGGCCACGGACCCCGCTTACCGCGCACGGGTTACCGTGCCGGTGCTCTGGGACACGCAGACCAAACGCATCGTCAGCAACAGCGACGACGACATCATGCGCATGTTCGAGACCGAGTTCGACGCCTTCGGTGACGGCGGCGCGCTCGATCTCTATCCGGAGGCTCACCGTACCGAAATCGAGACGCTCAACGCCTGGATCTACGAGACGATCAACAACGGCGTCTATCGCGCCGGGTTCGCCACGACGCAACAGGCGTACGAGCGCGCCGCTTATCGCCTCTTCGAGAGCCTGGACACGCTGGAGGATCGGCTCTCAACCCGGCGCTACCTCTGCGGTCCGCGACCCGTGGAGAGCGATTGGCGCCTCTTCGTGACGCTCGTGCGGTTCGACGCCGTGTACTACGGCCATTTCAAGTGCAACTTGCGCCGCATCGTCGACTATCCGAATCTCTTTGGCTACCTGCGCGACCTTTACCAGATCGACAGCGTCGCCGAGACCGTCAACTTCGACCACATCAAGCGTCACTACTACTACACGCACGACGACATCAATCCCACGCGCATCGTCCCGATCGGGCCGCGGCAAGATCTGATGACGCCGCACGGGCGCGAGCGTCTGAACTGACCATGGCCGAGCGCAAACGCCCGTCGTGGCTCTGGCTGCTCTGGGCCGTGCTGCTGGCTTGGAACGCCGCGCTCCTGTGGCCGCGGCCGGCCGATCACGTGGAGCTCGCGTACTCGACGTTCCTGGCGCAGGTGAGCGCGGGCAACGTGTCGCGCGTGAGCCTGGGCGGAGAGCAGATCAGAGGCTCCTTCGTCAAGCCCTACACGGCCCCGGCCTCGCCGCCGCCGGCCCGCACGTCGCCTGCGCCCGCGCCATCCTACACCTCGTTCCACACGACCTTTCCCTCCGCCGTCGGCGACCCGCGCCTCCTGCCTTTACTGGCAGCGCACCACGTCGTGGTCGACGTCAAGCCGACCTCGCAACCCTGGTTCCTCCAGATCTTAACGAACTGGTTCCCGCTGCTGCTGCTGGGCGGACTCTTCCTGTGGCTGGGCGTCGCCAATGCCCGCGGCCAGTCCGGTCTGTTAGGGCGCTTCGGGCGCGCCGCGATCCAACGCTATCGCGGTGACGAGTCACCGGTTACCTTCGCCGACGTGGCCGGAGCGGACGAAGCCAAAGCGGAGCTGCAGGAAGAGATCGACTTCCTACGCCAGCCCAAGAAGTATCACGAGCTTGGCGCGCGCATCCCCAAGGGCATCCTGCTGGTGGGCGCGCCGGGCACGGGCAAGACGCTGTTGGCACGCGCCACCGCGGGCGAGGCGGGCGTGCCGTTCTTCAGCATCAACGCCTCCGAGTTCGTGGAGATGTTCGTCGGCGTCGGTGCCAGCCGCGTGCGCGACCTCTTCAACCAAGCCAAGGCCGCGGCTCCCGCCATCGTGTTCATCGACGAGTTGGACTCCGTGGGGCGGCGCCGCGGCGCCGGTCTGGGCGCAGTGAACGACGAGCGCGAGCAGACGCTCAACCAGCTCTTGGGCGAGCTCGACGGCTTCGATCCGCGCGCGAACGTCATCATCCTCGCCGCCACCAACCGTCCCGACGTGCTCGACCCCGCGCTGCTGCGGCCGGGGCGCTTCGACCGGCAGGTCGTGATCGAGCTGCCCGATCTGCAAGGCCGCGAAGCGATCCTGCAGGTGCACGTGCGCAAGCTGCGGATGGCCCCCGGCGTGGACCTCAACGCGATCGCCCGCGCCACGATCGGACTGAGCGGAGCGGACCTGGCCAACCTCGCCAACGAGGCGGCGCTGGCCGCGGCCAGACACGGGCACGCCACCGTCATGACCAGCGATTTCGAGGAGGCCCAAGACAAGATTCGGCTCGGCGCAGCGCACAAGAGCCTCGTCGATCCCACTGAGCGGCGCGTCGTCGCCTACCACGAATCGGGACACGCGCTGGCGGCGTGGCTCACGCCCGGCGCCGACCCCGTGCGCAAGGTGACGATCGTCCGGCACGGGCAGGCGCTCGGCCTCACGGAGCAGATCCCCGGCACCGAACGGCACAATCTCAGCCTGACCTATCTGCGGGCACGCTTGATCGTACTGCTCGCCGGCCGCGTCTCCGAAGAGCTGGCGTTAAGCGAGATCACCACCGGCGCGGAGAACGATCTCGCCGAGGCCACCGCGCTCGCGCGCCGCATGGTGATGCGTTGGGGCATGGGCGAGCTGGGGCTGTTGGCCTTCAAAGCGGAGGGCGAGCAGCCGTTTCTCGGTTACGAGATCACGCAGGGCCGCGAGTACAGTGAGGCGACCGCGGCGCGCATCGACGCGGACGTTGGGCGGCTGCTGAACGCGGCGCGGGACCAGGCGCGTGCCAGCCTGACCGGAGCGCGGGAGCGCCTGGACCTGCTGGCACAGACGCTGCTGCGCGAAGAGACCGTCGGGCCAGATGACCTCGACCGTATCCTCGGCGCACGGGTGGACGGCGTTCCTACTGCCTTCACATAATCGGCCGCAGGCGGCGGTAGGATGGTGCCGTGCGCACGCCCGCGGATGCTCAGCGTCTGGTGCTCGAATCACTAGCGGTACTCCCGAGCGAGGACGTGCCGCTCGACGCTGCCTCGGCGCGCGTGTTGGCCACCGACGTCACGGCCGAGCGCGACTACTGGCCCTTCGCACGCGCGGCCATGGACGGCATCGCCGTGCGTGCGGCCGATCTTGCCGGCGCCACGCCGGAGCGGCCCGTGCGGCTCCTCCTCGACGGTGCCGCCTATTGCGGCGACGCGCCGTCGTCCGGCCCATCCGCCGGCTGCGCCGCGCGCATCGCCACCGGCGCGCCGCTTCCCACCGGCTGCGATGCCGTCGTCCCCAACGAGTGCGTGCAGTGGGATGGCGATAGCGTTGCGGTGCTGCGCCCGGTGGCAAGCGCCAAGCACGTCTTCCCCGCCGGTGAGGATGCGCGGGCGGGCGAGACGGTCCTGCGCGCCGGGAGCCGTTTGAGTGGAGCGCAGATCGGCCTCCTGGCGGCCTTGGGGCACGTACGCGTCGCGGTCGTCAGGCGCCCACGAGTCGCCATCGTCGCGTGCGGCGACGAGCTCGTGCCCGCGGGGACGGGCTTGACACCCGGCAAGGTGCACGACAGCAACACGCCCGCGCTGGCCGCGGAGTTACGGGCTCTCGGTGCCGACGTCGTACGGTTGGGTATCGCGCCGGACGACCCTCTCCGCCTGGAGCAACTGCTCCGGCGCGCCCGCACTGCCGACGCGGTGATCACCTGCGGCGGGCTCTCGGTAGGCGAGCGGGACTTCGCGCGCGCGGCGCTGCGCAACGTCGGCGTCACGCTCGTGTTCGCGGGTGTGTCGATGAAGCCGGGGCACCCGGCGTCCTTCGGGCTCTGGGAAGGGCGTCCGGTCTTTGCGTTGCCGGGGACACCCAGCGCGTGCCGCGTGGCCTTCGAGGTTTTGGTACGTCCCGCCATCTTGACGCTGCTGGGCGATCGCCACATCCATCGCCCGCACGCACTCGTACGGCTGGCGCGCGACCTGCAGCTACAGGCGGGGCGCTCGCGTCTGCTGTGGGCGCGCTTGAGCAGCGATGCATACGGCGCGATCGTCGAGCCGCTGGTGGATCAGGGGAGTGCCACCATCCGCTCCCCCAGCGACGCGCAGGCGCTGTTGCTGTTGGGTCCAACGCAGAGCACGCTCCCCGCCGGAACGTTCGTGCAGACTTGGGTCCTGGACGAAAGCTACGCCGGTCTGCTGCGCCGCGGTCCCCGCGCGGTTGTCAGCGTCGTGGGTGCGCGCAACGCCGGGAAGACACGCCTGATCGAGTTGCTGATCGAAGCCTGTGCGCGTCACGGCGTGCGCATCGGCGTCGTGAAGCATCACGGCCACATGCTGCACCTGGACGAGCCGGGGAAGGACACCGATCGCGCGCTGCGCGCCGGCGCAGCCGGCGCCGTCTTGACCGGGGCCAGGGGCCTGGTCTGCCGGGCACCCCGTGCCGGCGAGCCCGGTATCGCCGAGGCGCTCGCGTGTATGCCCAGCGCGGATCTGGTGCTGGTGGAGGGCTACGCCTCCTCAGGCCTCCCCAAGCTGCTCGTGCGCCGCGTGGGCTACGCCACCGATCGCCCCGAACCCGCGGGGCCGATCCTCGCTGTGGTAGGCGAGGGACCGGCCCCCGAGGGCACACCCTTCTTCGCTTGGGAGGCGATCGATGCGCTCGCCGAGCATCTCATTGCACGCATCCCGGATGCGCCGCTGCGCCAGCTCGCTGGGAAGGCTTAGAACGACGCGCCGACCTCCAGCGCGAGACGGAACTGCGACGCCTGCGTCCCCGCCGCTCCGAAGCCGATCCCCGGCGTCAGATGGCTGACGTCTACCGCGGAGGCCTCCGCGCGGGCGAAGGCGTGGCCCAGCCGGTAGGTAGGCGTGAGCGTGTAGCTCCACGCACTGCTGCCGGGGCCGTAACCGATGAGGTCCGCATTCGCGCTGGTGTCGGTGGTGCCGCTGGCATTCTTGACGTACTCCACGCGCGCCCCTAACGACCAGGTGCCGTTCAACGCATAGGACCCCAAGAGCGAGCCGCCCGTGGCATGCTCGTCGGCGCTATAGCCCAGCGCTGCGTTCGCCGGGGAGTCGACGAAGAGCAGATACGGGCTCAACGACCAGCGCCCAGCGGTCGTCGTCAGCATCACGTTGTACTCGCGCTTGTTGGCGACCCCCGCCGTGACGTTACCGGGCGTCCCGGCCTGCGGCACGATGACGGCCAGGGCCACGCTGGTGGCGGAGCTGGTATTGTAGCCGATCATCCCTTCCTGCGCCCAGTGCGTACCGGAGTAGTAGCCGTCGTTCAGCTCATACGCGGCGATCAGCTTCCCCTGACTGTAGGTTGCGCGCACACCGCGGCTGATGAGCGGCTCCATGTTCCAAAGCAACCCACGCTGCACGTTGACGTTCTGGTAGGTGAAGACTCCCTCCGAACCCAGCAGCGTCGCTTGCTGGCCTACGCTGACGACCAAACTCGACGTCGGCGCATAGCCGACGTACGCCAGTGGAAACGGCGTAAAGAGGTTGGTGTTGGCGCCTTTCTGGAGCGTGGGATTACCCGCGAAGCCGACCACGGGAAAGTCGTAGATCCCCGCGGTCAAGCCGAAACGCACCGGGCCGCTGCCCTTCGACACGGTCAAGAGCGCATTGGTGACGTTGCCGCGCGCCGCTTCGTCTTGGCCGCTTACGGTATCGAAGCTGCCAACGGCGTTGACGCCGCCGCCCGTCGTGACGATGCTCGCAGCACTGAAGGCGCCGTTGACCGTCACGCCGGCAGCGTTGTCGTCGGCGACTGCCGGTGCAGCCGCGCAGACAAGCACGGCTGCGACGCCGAGCACGGTGAGGTATCTCATCGATGACTTGGGCATCTGCATCCTTTCGTGTGTCCTTTCAGGCTCTGCGGTTCGAAATAGCGGGCGGATCGAAGGCCGTGACCGGTGGCAGCGCCTGCTCGTACTTCTTCACCTCCACCAGCGTGGTATTGGCGATGTTGGCTTGCGCGAGTTGCGAGCTCCCTTTGTCAAGCGTCAGCACGTTGACGAGGCCATGCTTGCAGAGCGACCCGTCCCTCTCGGGGACCTCAGGGTCGTACCAGGCACCTTCGTGCAGGACCACCACGCCACGGCGCACGCGGTCCGTCACAAGCGCCCCAGCCAGCACCTCACCGCGCTCGTTGAACACGCGCACCACGTCGCCGTTGGCGATGCCGCGTTCGCGCGCGTCGTCGACGTTGAGCCACATCGGCTCACGCTCGTTTACCTCGTACCACTCCCGGATCCACGTGTTGCCGAGTTGCGAGTGCAGGCGATAGCGCGGATGCGGCGAGAGCAGATGGAGCGGGTACTGCTTGGCTCGAGCAGAACCCAGCCACTCTACGGGCTCCAGCCACGTGGCATGCGGCGGGCAATCGTCGTAATGGTAGCCCTCGATGATCTTGGAGTAGAGCTCGATCCGCCCCGAGGGCGTACCAAGCGGATGGAGCGCGGGATTTTCACGGAAATCCGCATGACTCGTGTAGCCCTTAGCCGCCTCCGGCACCGGAAACGCCACGCGTCCCTGCTCCCAGAACGCATCGAATGCCGGCATCTCGATCTTCATCCCAGCCGCCTGCTTCAAGGTGGTGGCATAGAACGAGCGGATCCAATCCATCTCGCTCTTCCCCTCGGTGAACGCGTGCTCGAATCCAAGGCGCTTGGCAACACCGGTGAGGATGTCGATATCGTTACGTGACTCGAAGAGCGGCTCGATCACCTTGCGCATCGCGACGATGTACTCGTGCGAGTAGGCTCCGCAGACCTCGATGTCGTTCCGTTCGAACGTGGTGGTGGCAGGGAGCACGATGTCGGCGAACTTTGCTGTCGCCGTCCAGAACGGGTCCTGCACGATGATCGTCTCGGGCCGCCGCCAGGCCTCGACGACTTTGTTCGTCTGCCACAGGTGCGTCAGCGGATTGCCCCCTGCCCAGTAGATCAGATGGACGTCTGGATAGGTGATGATCGTCCCGTTATACGCTACGTGTTGACCCGGATGGAGCAGCATCTCCGCCACGCGCTCGAATGGGAGCACGCTTTTGACCGGGTTTTCGCCGGCGGAGATACCGGCAACGTCGGGAGCGGCCGCTGTCGGACTGCCGCCATTGTCATAGTGATAGCTGACGCCGAAGCCGCCGCCAGGCAATCCGATCTGGCCAAGCAGCGAAGCCAGCGTGACGAGCATCCAGTACGGTTGCTCGCCGTGGTCGGCGCGCTGGACGGCGTAGCCCGACATGAGCATGCTGCGGCTCTGTGCCATCCGTCTGGCGAGATCGCGAATCACGTTCGCGTCGAGGCCCGTGACGGCGGCGGCCCACGCCGGAGATTTCGGAACGCCGTCGCTCTTGCCGGTCAGGTACGCCGCGATCCGATCGAAGCCAACCGTGTATTTCTCGATGAACTGCTTGTCGTAGCGCCCCTCGTCGTAAAGCACGTGCGCCATGCCCAGCATCAAGGCCGTGTCCGTGTTCGGACGCGGCGCCACCCACTGCGCGCCGAGGTAGACGGCCGTATCCGTCCGGCGCGGATCGATCGCGATGACTCGCGCCCGGCCCGCGCGCACTTTCTCACGGAAGCGCTCGATTGCGCCGTAGGCGTAGTGGTCCGCCGGATGCGTACCGATTTGATTGTCTTTGAGCGGGTCCACGCCCCAGAGGACCAGCAGCTCCGTGTGTTCCTGGATCACGGGCCAAGCGGTCTGCTGGTCGTACACTTCCAAGTCGCCAAGAATGTGCGGCAGAATGACCATCGCCGCCGCGATGCTGGGGTCTCCGGTACAGTCGGTGAAACCTCCGAAGAGTCCCAGCATGCGTCTGACCAGCGCCGACGCGCTGTGCAGCAGCCCCGCCGACTGCCAGTCGGCGGAGCCGGGGAAGATGCTGGCATTACCGTGCGCCGCGCGAACGCGTTTGAGCTCGCCGGCCACCAGATCGAGGGCCTCGTCCCAGCCGACGCGCACGAACTCCTCACGGCCGCGTCCCTCGCCGCCCGCGGCTGCCCCGCTTTTCAGAAAGCTCTTACGTACGGAGGGATACTGGACGCGACTCTTCGCATAGACGCTATCGGCGAAGGCCTCGATCATCGCCGTGGGATGGGCATCGCCGGAGAAGGGTGCCGCCCGGACGAAGCGCCCGCCTTGAACGGTGGCCTCCACCATCCCCCAGTGCGTGGCGGTCGGAGTCGTTGTACCGATCAGCGGATTCCCGCCCGGCGCGGCGGGCAGCACGGCGCGAGCGAGATCGGGATGGAGCAACAGGCCTCCGCCCAGCGCAGCTCCGCCGGCGATAAGCGCACGGCGCGAGAGCGGTCTGCGAACATTCACCGTATACCTCACCTTTCGTTGCTGCTTACTGCGCTCGAGCATGCTCCTGCAGATAGCGCGTGACCAGCGCCGTCTGCTCAGGATCGAGCGCGGCGTTTCTTACCATGGTCCGCAGGATACCGGGCCACTGATTGGCGGTGAACTCGGCCGGTGCGTGGAGCGCGTGACATGCGCTGCAGCGCGCGGCATACAGCTTCTGTGCGGACGACCACACGCTGGCGGCGTCGGGCACGAGGTGCGTGGCGTCAACCCAGCCCACGAGACGCACGTGCCGCCAAACGGTGCCGTAATCGTCGCGCTGCTCGGCTATCAGCGTCTCTTGCGGCGCTGCGGTTTCCAGCGTCGCTAGGACGATCCGGCGCCCCACGGCGCTGTAGAGCACGGCATCGGCGCCTTGGATCGACCACCCTTCCACGACGACCTCACTGCGCGCATGTGCCGCTTGCGGCGTGCCGCTCGGCATCACCGCCGTGCCGGGGCTGAGCGATCCGATCCCCCCACTGCCCTGGGCGGCGGCATAGAGTGGGGTCACGTCTTGGGTGAACATCTGGCCAGCCGACGCCTTGGAGACCCCGATCAACGCCAGCGCGGTGATGGCGATCGTTAGGGTGACTGCCGCGGCCTTGTCTGCAAGCACAGACCAACCATACACGTGGCGCACGCACGCGTTACGAAGAACTCGAGCACGCCGTGCAGGCTACGCGCCTGCTTTCCCGCGGCGCAACACTCGGCGCCGCTGGAGCGCTACTGGTTGCCGGAGCAGATCATGTAGACGGAGGCGGTCTGCTTGGGATCCATCGGACGGCCGCACGGGCCTTTCAGAGCGCGCGGCAGCGCCGGATCGTCAGAGGGATAGAGCACCAGGTGCCCCGCGTACTGCTCGTGCTCGCTGGAGGTTACGTCAAGCGTGTACGCCATGGTTTGGTAGCCCCGCCGGCTCACTTGCAGGCGGTAATCACCGTGGTGCAGGCCCTTGAGTTGAAACGTCCCCTGCTTGTCCGTGCGGGTCTCTTGAAACGGCTGCAAGCCCACACGATAGGTGTCGGCATTGAAGACGCGCACGTGCGCCCCTTCGAGGGGCATGCTGCTGTGCACGTCGACGATCACGGCCTCCACGTTCGCAACCGGACTCTGTGCCGCGCGCGCGGCGAGAGGTGAGGCCAGCAGCACCGCGGCCGCGATCAGCGCAACGGCCAGAGGCAAGCGCTCGGCGAGCGCGATTCGTGTGTTCATCTCCCGGTCTTACCCGCGCCGAAACACCTGGCAAACGGCGCGGCATGCCATGGTGAGCCCCTTGTGAAAGCAGCGCGAACGCACTAAGATGATCCCAAGCTAGCGCTTAAACGTTTTATAGCGTACGTAGTCTATGTCAATCGAACATGACAACCGGACGAGCGCCCAGCATCTAGCCCGTCCGACATTGATCGACGTTGCAAGAGCGGCCGGTGTATCGATCGCCACGGTTTCCTACGCCCTCAACGGACGCCCGGGAGTGGGTGCGGAGACGCGGCGGCGCGTGTTGGAGCTGGCGGCGGCACTCGGATTCCGTCCGAATCGTTTGGCGCGCGGATTGCGCTCGGGGCGCGCGCACGTCTTGGGGCTCTTGATCTCGGACGTGGCAAACCCCACCTATACGGAGATCGCCTCAGCGGTCGTCAACGAGGCCGCCGCGATCGGTTACCACGTCTTTCTCAGCCACGAAGGCGTGCACGGCGAGCTCAAACGCCAACAGGCCGAGGCGCTCTTGGACCAGCGTTGTGCGGGGCTCATCTTCACCTCCGTCGTCGAAGGCGACCGTCCGTTGCTCGCGCGGATCCGCGCGAGCGGCGTCCCGGTGGTCCAAGTAATCCGAAAGATCGACGGCGTAGGCGCGGACTTCATCGGTACGGACGAAGAGGCTGCCGGATACCGCGCGGCCGCGCACCTGCTCGCGCTCGGGCACCGGTGCATCGCGATGGCGGCCGGACCCCGCGTCTCGTCGGCCAGCCGTCTACGCGCCGCCGGCGTGCGCAGGGCCCTTGCCGCAGCAGGCTTGGCGATTCCCGCGCCTTGGTACAGCGAAGGCGATCTCAACGTGGAGTCCGGCTATGCTCTGTGCGCGCAGATGCTCTCGCAAGGCCCGCCGCCGACCGCGCTCGTATGCGGAAACGACGTGATGGCGCTGGGTTCGATGGATGCGATCATCGATGCAGGCTTGCGCATACCGGGCGATGTCGCGGTGGTCGGCTTCGACGACATGGCACTGGCATCGTCGCGCCTGATCGAGCTGACGACGGTACGCTCGCCGCACGCTGAGATTGGCAGGCGCGCGGTGCAGCGTCTACTCGAGCGTATCGAACGCCCCGAGCTGCCCGCGCGCGAGATCCTGCTGGAGGAACACTTGATCGTGCGCAGGTCCAGCGGCGGCCAGCGCGCTGCGGCGCAGGCTGCGATCGGTTAACGGCTGGACGCCGTGCGCGCCTGCCGCACGGCGGAGACGAAGCGCTGCGCGCGCCGGGAGACCTCCACCGCGCCGATGCCGGGACGAAACAACGCGGAGCCGATGCCAAAGCCCGCGGCACCCGCTGCCAGCCAGGCCTCCACCGCCTCCGGGACGATGCCGCCGACCGGAAGGACGTCACTATGCGCAGGCAAGACTGCCAGCAGCGCGCGCAAGACCGCGGGCGTGAACGCCTCAGCGGGAAAGAGCTTGAGCGCGTCCGCACCGGCAGCAAGCATGCAAAACGCCTCGGTCGGCGTCGCGCAGCCGGGAACGGCGATCAGCCCACGCGCCTTGGCCTCCTTTACCACTGCCGCAGCGGCGTGCGGCATGACGATCACCTTACCTCCGGCTTCCGCCACCCGTGCGACGTCGCCCGGATCGAGCACGGTTCCGGCGCCGACGAGCACCCTCTCCCCGTAGCGTTGGGCCAGGCGTTCGATGCTTTCGAACGGACGCGGAGAGTTGAGTGGAATCTCGATCACCACAATCCCCGCGTCGACGATGGCGTCGGTGAGCGCCTCGACCTCGGTGGGCGTGACGCCGCGCAAGATCGCGATCAGCGGCGAGGCCTTCAGCCAAGCGCGCAAGTCCTTCAATGACCACCCTCCCGCAACAGCGCGAGGATCGCCGCGCAGCCGCGCGTCAGCGCGCGCACGGGATCCGGAAGCGTGTATTCGACACCCGCCAACGCCAGTGCGCGAGCATACAATGCGGCTAGCCGTTCGGATGCGAGCACCGTCACGTGCCCAGCCGGCGCCGCATCCCGCAACTCGTGGCCGATGAGGAGGCCGGAGAGATACGATGCGGCCGCGGCACTGGGCAGCTCGCCGAAGAGCGCCCGCGTTCTCACCCCGAAGAGGTCGTGCAGGAGCGCGCCTCCCGCTCGCGCACGTCGAACGCCGTCGGCGAACGCCGCGTCGTCGGTGCCGTCGAGCCGATCCATCGTCTTGGCGAGGATACTGTGGCGGCACAGCACGTCGAACAGCTCGCCGGTCATGAAGGTACGAAACGAGACGATTTGCTGCCCGGCAACCATCGCAAATTTCGTGTGCGTGCCCGGTAGACAATAGACGCCGTCCCCGCCCGCATCCAGCGCTCCGAGAATCTGAATCTCTTCGCCGCGCATGACGTCGAGGACGCCGGCCGCATCGCGACAGCACACGCCCGGGAGGATGAGGCCGGAGGTTGCCGCGTTCACACGCAGGCGCTGGGCGCCGGCCGCGATCTCGGCTAGGCCGGCGGGGCTTGGAACGTAAGGGACCTCGACCCAGCCTTGGCGGCTGCCGACCATCCCGCACATGACCACGGGACCCGCACCGTCTGCGAGCCAGTCCGCGACGTGCTCGTCGAGCACGCTTGCAAAACGCCCCGGCGCTACAGCCAGGATTCCCAGCGGCGCCGTGCGCACATCCACGACGCCCCCACCGGCGGCCACACGATAGGCCCGGAAGTTGCTGGTTCCCCAGTCGACTGCGATCATCGGCGCCCCTGCTGCGTTGGCCTCAGATGCGACCGAACTGCGCGAGCAGATCCTCGATGGTCTTGCCCTGCGAGACCCACTCGCGCGTGGATCTCTCCCGCTCCGCCTGCTCCCGGGCCAAGTCGAGCACCCTCTGCGCGTCCGCGCGCGGCACGACGGTGACGCCGATCTCGTCCCCGATGACGATGTCGCCGGGACAGACGACCACACCGCCGCACGTGACCGGCACGTTGATCGAAAGCTCGTCCTTGCGCCCGGAGAACATCGTGTGCGTCCCGCGCGGCGTGATCGCGCGCACGAAGACGGGAAACGCGATGTCGCGCAACTCGTCCACGTCCCGCGCCGCGCCGTCGATGATCATGCCGGCGATGCCGCGATTCTTCGCCAGCCCGCCCATCAAGCCGCCGCAGACGGACGTCTCCGTCTCACCTCCCGCGTCCACCACGAGGACGTCGCCGGGCCTCCCCATCTCGAGCGCCTTCAGCGGATCGACCAGGTCGCCCGGCGAGAGCTTCACCGTCAACGCGGGTCCCACGAGCTTGGCCGTGTAGATCGGTTTGATGCCGCTGTGCATGACGTTGTCGCGACCTTGGACGTCCGCGAAGATGCACGATGCGCTGTAGCAGCGCGCGACCTCGATGAACCGCTGCACGAGCGCGGGATCCGGTCGCTCGTACTCATTGATCGAATGAAGCATGATCCTCCCTGTGTCGCCTCCCGTGACGCCTTACGAGGGGTACTCCAGGCGGCATACCCGTGCCGCTTCGCCTACCGGCAGCGCGATGTTCTGCCCCTCTTGCTCGTCGACGATCTCCATCACGTCGTACTTGTCCTGAGGCGTCCCGTTGGGACGCAGCTTTCCGAACCAAACCGGCCAGATCAGCGAGTGGTCCGCCTTGCGATAGGAGGCTACGCCCTCCCACAGCGACTGGAAGGTCGACCCCTCCAGTGCCCGCGCGATCTTCGCGGGGTCGGTGCTCTTGGTTTCGTTCATCGCCCACAGCAGCCGGTCCGCCGCGATGTAGCCGAAGCAGCTGCGCGACGTGGCCGGGAAACCGTAACGCTTGCGCCACTCGGCCGCGAAGGTTGCCGCCTTGGCATTCTTCTTCGTGAAGACGCGCTCGCTGTTGTAGTACCATTCGCTGCCCCAGTAGCCCTGGCGGTACTCCGGCGGCAACGCCCACACGGACTCCAACTCGGCGGCCCAACCCGCGACCGGGAACTTCTTCAGTAATCCGAACGAGCCGGCTTGTTTCATGAAGTTGACGTAGTCCTGGCTCGAGACGGTCACGATGATCACGTCGGGTTTGGCCGCCTCGATCTTCGTGAGATAGGGGCTGAAGTCGGTGGTGCCCAGCGGCGCGAGGTCATTGGCGACGATCGTCCCGCCGACTTTCTGCACCACGTCGGCATAGCCGGCGGCAATGGAGTGGCCGAAGGCGTAGTCGGGTGTGACTTCATACCAGCGCTTGCCGAAGAGCTTGGCGATCGAGAAGCCGGTGGCATGGGTCATCATCCACGTCGTATGGCAGGTCATGAACGTGCACCAGCGACAGTCTTTGCCGACGGCGTCGTCGGTATGTCCACCCGCATCCACGAACGGAACGCGCATCGCGGCGGCCGCGCCGCTCACGGAGAGCGTCACGGCGCTGCTGACGGTCCCGATGAACGCGGAGACTCTCTCCTCGTTGAAGAGTTTACGTGCCTTCTGGACGCCGACGCCGGGATTGGTCTGATCGTCCTCGACCAGCTTCTCGATCTTACGCCCCAGCACGCCACCGCGCTCGTTCCATTCTTGGACGGCCATGTCGGCGCCGCGCACCTGATTGAGACCAGCCGAACCGTACGGACCGCTCAGTGAGTCGATCTGACCGATTTTGATGGTCTCGGCGGCTTCACCGAGTTTGGGGATGAAGGCGGGAAAGCCGGCGCCGAGCGCCGCCGCTGCGACGCCTGCGCCCTTGACGAACGTTTTGCGGGAGACAGTTGAATAACGCAACGAGATACCCCCTTCAAGTTACGGTAAGCAGAATCGGATGACGGCATAGACCGCGAAGAGATCGTTACCGTCCACGACCACGCCGTCGAAGCCGTAACCCGGTGCGCGCCCGGCCAGGGTCCTGGCAGCGCTCTGGCGCGAGCGCAGCGTCGAAATGGCCCAGCAGTTGTTCTGCAAGAAGAAGACAACCGGTCGAGACCGATGGAAATTGCGACGCGATCGAAACGGTCACGACTCCGGCCTCCAACATACCCGTGACGACATTGTGCGTCGCTGCAAACGCCGGTGTCAAGCGAGAGGCTGCGGCATCTTCGGCCTGCGAAAGAACGTCGAGATTTTAAGTCGTTTTAAGCGACACGTGGTACACTCTTGTTACACGTACAGGGCGTCTTAGTGAGAACGGAGGCAGCCACCATGATGACGAGCAAGGAGACGACACTCCTGCAGCGGACGTCCCTCCCGGGCATCGCGATGTGGTCGCGCTGGCAAGCCGACCGCTCGATGTTCTTCAATTCGTTCTTCGTCGAAGGCGAAGAGAACCTCATCGTCGATCCGCTGGCGCTCGAGGATGCCGATCTTCGAACGATCGAGGCCGCCGGCGGTGCCGCTTGGATCGTGGTCACCACGCGCGACCACGAGCGCCAAGCCGGTGCGCTAGCGCAACGTCTGCACGCACGGATCGCCGCACCGGAGCGCGATCTCAAAGAGCTGACCGTCAAGGTAGAGCGCGCGTTGCGTGACGGCGACACGCTTGGCCGCGCGCGAATCGTGCAGTTCGACGAGATGAAGTCGCCGGGAGAGTTAGGCCTCTATCTGGCGGATTGCGAGACCATGATCGTGGGCGACGCGCTGCAGGGCGATCCGCCCGGCTCGCTGCGCATGGTGCCGGACGCAAAGCTCGGCGATCCCAAGCGCGCGGCGTTGAGCCTGCGGCGCATCTTGGCGCTGCAGCCGCGCAACATCCTCATGGGCGACGGCCACTGCGTCTTCGGCAACGCCACCCAAGCCCTGGAAGAGTATCTAGCGACGCGCACCGACGTGCTGATCCACAAGATCAACCTCGACGAGCTGACCGATTGGACGGAACGGCACGGTCCTGGCAGGCTGCACCGCCGGCAAGCGGAGGTGGGATTCTTACTCGGCGCCCACCGTCTGGGCTATCAGGTCCTCGAGATCGCGCCGGGCGAGTGGGGCTCGCCGTTGCACGGGCACACCGAAGAGGAGGAGCTCTACGTTATCTTCGACGGCAGCGGCACGATCCGCTTCACGTTCGGCGAGTACCCAATTCGCAAGGGCGACGTGATCGCGCTGCCCACCGGCAAGCGCGGCGCGCATCAGCTCCGCAACACCGGCCCCTCGAAGCTGGTGGTGTTGGCGCTGGCGAACAACGAGCCCGGCGACGGCTGCTTCTATCCCGACTCCGACAAGCTGCTCTTCGCGCGCAACACGATGCCGCGAATGGTCAGCGGCAACCGTGGCACCGACCTCGACTACTGGGACGGCGAATCGGGCTGACGTAGCCGCGGCGCGACGGCCACCAGCTTCAAGTCGTTGACGTTCGTGCCGGTCGCCCCCGTCTCGACGATATGCCCGGCGCGCAGTAGTGCGGGCGTGACGTCGTGACAGGCCAGCGCCGCCTGAAGATCGACGCCGTTGCGACGCGCGATAGCGAGCGTCTGGCCGTCGGCGATCGCGCCGGCGTAACGCGTCGGTCCGTCCGTGCCGTCGGTATCGATGCCGAGCGCGACGATGCCCGGCGTCTCAGACAACGCCAGCGCGGCCGCCACCGCAAACTCCTGATTGGGTCCACCGCTCGCCGCCTCGCCGCAAGCCGCGGAGGTGCCCACGGTCACCGTCGTCTCGCCACCGGCGATGAGCACGCACGGCGGCGCCGCCGGCTCTCCGCTGAACGCCGCCTGCTTTGCGACGGCAATGAGATTGCGTGCGAGCGCGCTGCTCTCACCGTCGAAGAACGTGGAGAGGAGCAGCGGCTGCAGACCGCGCTCGCGCGCGGCCGCGGCCGCTCCACGACAGGCCGCGTCGCCCTTCACGAGCAGAACGTCGGTGCGCTCCAGATGCGCGAGCTCCGCGGCGCGAACCGTCTCCCCCTGCGGTGGAGCGCGGCGCAGGTACGCCGCCACGGGCTCAGGCAGGCGCGCCCAGAGCCGGTACTTGTCCAGCGTCGCCCAGGCATCGGCGAAGCTCGAGGTGTCCGGCACCGTGGGATCCGTAATGTAATCGAGCCGGTCGCCGATCACGTCCGAGACGGTGAGGTTGACGAGGCTGCACCCAGCCGGGAGCCTGCGGGCAAGCCGGCCGCCCTTCACGGTGCTCAAGTGCTTGCGCACGGCGTTGATCTCGAAGATGTCTGCGCCGCTGTTCAACAGCGTGCGATACGTGGCCGCAAGATCGGCCAGGGTCACGCCCTCCACGGGGCTGACGAAGAGCGCGGACGAGCCGCCGGTGAAGCAGGCGAAGACGAGATCGCCCGGCCGGACGTCGTCGAGCATGCGCACGGCGCGGGCCGCCGCTGCGACGGAGGCGGCATCCGGCAGCGGGTGGCTGGCCAACTGCACGTCGATGTGGTCGAGCGTTCCCGGCTGTCCGTACTTGCAGGTGATCGCGCCGCGCGCGATGCGCGCTCCGAGCATGGCATCGAGCGCTTTGGCGATGGGATAGGTCGCTTTGCCGGCGCCGACGACGAAGATGCTCCCGCCGCGTGCGAGCTCGATCGTGCGTCCGGCCACCCGGACGTGCTCGCCTTCGCTGCGGAGCACACGATAGACCGCCTGCTCCGGGTCGGCCGCGGCGAGCCCGGCTTCGGCTAAGTCGAGCACAACTTCGCGCAACGCGGCAGCGCCGGTGGCAAGCAGGGTCGCGCGGTTCTTGACGTATCCCATCGCGGCCCTAGCGGGGGCGGCGGAACGCGTGGCCGGCATACCTGGCTACACCGCCCAGCTCTTCCTCGATCTGCAGCAGGCGGTTGTGCTTCGAGGTCCGCTCGCCGCGCACCGGCATGCCGGTCTTGATCTGCCCGCTGTTGAGCGCGACCACGAGATCCGAGATCAAGGCATCCTCGGTCTCACCCGAACGCTCCGACACTTGCACGCCGTAGCCGTAACGATAGGCGTACTCCGCCGCGTCGAAGGCTTCCGTCAACGAGCCGATCTGATTGACTTTGAAGAGCATGGCATTGGCAGCTCCGGCTTCGATGCCCATTCTCAGCCGCGCCACGTTGGTGACGAAGAGATCGTCACCGACGATCTGTGCCTGCGGCAAGGCTTTGGTGACTGCGGCAAAGCCTTCGAAGTCCTCCTGATCGAGCGGATCCTCGATGGAGGCCAGCGGATACTTCACGGCCACTCTCCGGTAGAGATCGATCAGCTCGTTGCGGTCGTACGCCTTGCCGTCGAGCGTATACCGTTTGGCCTGCGGATCGTAGAAGTGGCTGGCAGCGCAATCGAGCGCGAAGACGACGTCCTCGCCGAAACCGGCGGCGTAGCCGGCGCTTTCCACGGCCTTCTGGAGAAACTCGAGCGGCTCCCAAATCCCCTTCATAGGCGTGGCAAAGCCACCTTCGTCGCCGGTGTTCGTTGCGAGGATACCGTACTTGGCGACGACCAGCTCGCGCAGGTGCTCGTTGATCTCCGTCGTCATCGCCAGCGCGTGCGCGTAATCGTCCGCGCCCACCGGCATGATGATGAACTCTTGAATCTCGAGCTCGTTGGCCGTCAATTTACCGCCGTTCAGAAAGTTCATCAGCGGCACCGGCAGCACGCGCGCGAACGGGTTGAGATAGCGGTAGAGCGGGATGCCGCTGACCGCGGCGCCGGCCCGCGCAGCGGCGAGCGAAACGCCCAGGATCGCGTTGGCGCCGAGTCTCTGCTTGTCGGGCGTCCCATCGAGCTGGACGAGCGTTGCGTCGAGCTGGCGCTGTTGCGTGACGTCGAACCCGGTCAAGGCATCGCGAATCGGCCCTTCGACGTTGGCCACGGCCCTGCGCACGCCCAAGCCGCGATAGCGCTTGGGGTCGCCGTCGTGCAGCACGTGCGCCTCGTGCGCCCCGGTCGAGCGCCCCGCGGGCACATCGGCGCGCCCTTGGAGACGGCCATCGACGTAGACGTCGGCTTGCACCGTCGGCCAGCCGCGGCAATCGACGATCTCCCGCGCGCGTACATCGGTTATCTTGCCGGTCGTCATCCCTGCGCCTCCGATCTGGTTAGGCTTCGATCCTACCAGATTGTCGCCAATCGTCAAGATAGACGCCCGCTTCCTTGACGATTGTCGGCAATTTGTTATACTGGCTCGCAAGCGGGATTCGATGTGAAAGCAGTCGCCAAGAAGAGCGCCGAGGCGCAAGCCATCTCCAACTTGCGCGAGCACTTGCTCAAAGGCGCGTTGCCGCTGGGCGCGCGCCTGACCGAGATGGAGCTGGCCGCACAACTGCAGATCGCGCGCACGACCGTGCGGCTGGCGCTGCACCGCTTGGCCCAGGAAGGACTGGTCGTCCAGATTCCTTACACGGGCTGGATGGTGGCCAATCTCACCGCCGCCGACGCCTGGGAGCTCTATACGCTGCGGGCGGCTCTGGAGGCGTTGGCCGCGCGGCTGGCCGCCACCGAGGCCACGGAGATCGGACGCAAAAAACTGCGGACGGCGCAGGAGCGCCTCGTGAAAGCCGCCCTCTCCGGCTCGCTCCCCGATGCGGCGAAAGCGGACTTCGCGGTACACGAGACGATCGTCGAGATCTCCGGCCACCGCCGCCTAGCCGAGCAGTACCGTATCGTCGGTCAACAGATTCGCCTGTTCATCGCGTGCAGCGATGCGCTGCTCGCAAGCGGGCGTGCCCTGATCGATCAGCATCGCCCGATCGTCGATGCCATCCTAGCCGGGAACGGCGATCTCGCGGCGTCGCTCTCGGAACGGCACAACATCACCGAAGGGCGAAAGCTCGTCGCCCATCTCGCGCCCACCGAAGCAGCCCAAGAAGCAATTTTGAATCGTCTGCGACCACCGTAATCTTGCTTGCACCCTTCCTGATGAGGAGGTCCATGGCATGAAGACGTTCACCCGCTCGGAGACATTGATCGCCGGGGCCGGACTCCTGGCCTCGGCCGCCATCCAGCCACTGCCTGCGCTGGCCGCGCAGCCGATCGTGCTGGGCTGGGTCGGCCCACTCTCGCCTCCCGGCAGCTACGCCGCCGGACAAGAGATGAAGTGGGCGGCCGAACTCGCCATTGCGGAGCTCAACGCCGCGGGCGGCGTGCTCGGACGTCCGCTGAAGGTCCTGTACGAAGACACCAAAGGTACGCCGGACCAGGGCACGGCGGCGATGGAACTACTGGCTACGCAACGCGTCGCGGCGGTGTTCGGCGAGTTCCACAGCTCGGTGGCGTTGGCGGAGACGCAAGTCGCGCACAAGCACGGCATCCCGTTTCTCGCCACCGACGTCTGGGCCGACAAATTGACGGCTCAAGGCTACCCTGAGTTCTTCCGCGTCTGTCCCTCCAACTCGCTGATCTACACCATGGTCGGCAAATGGGCTGCCGCAGCCGGCTTCAAGAACGCCGCCATCATGCAGGAGGCCACCGACTACGGTCAAGGCGCCGTGCAGGTGCTCAGCGACATCTTCAAGCAGCACGGCATCGGCACGAACGTCATCACGGTCGAGCTGAGCCAACAGGAGTTCTCGCCCGAGATCCTGCGCTTGATGAACGGCAGTCCGCGCCCGGACATCTTCATGGTCATCGTCTCGGGGGCGGCGGCCTACAACATCATTCGCGAATCGTGCAGCTCCAACTTCGCGCCCACGCCGCAGACCGCGCTCTACAACGGCGGCGGCCCGGCGTTGGAGAAAGAAGTCTGGGAGACCGACGGTAAGTGCGCGGTCAACCTGATCTGCGAGGACGTCGCGCTTCCCAAAGCGCGTTGGAATACCAAGGCCAAGCGCTTCGCGGCGGCATTCCAGCGGCACTTCAAGCGGCAGCCAACCGGCACCGCGATGGAATCCTATGACTGCGTCGGCGTGCTCGCCGCGGCGATCGCGCTGGCCAAGTCGACGGAACACAAGGCCGTCATCTCGGCGATGGAGCGCCTGAAGTACACCGGCTCGCGTGGCACCTACGCCTTCTCGACCAGCCACCAGCCCGCGTGGGCGTACCACCAGTTCATGTCGGCGCCGGTGATGCTGATCCAATACAGCGAGCTGAATCAGAGCCCGGAAATCTCGCCGATACTCTACCCCCGCGAATGGGCAACGGTGCCGTACCTCTTCGCCAAGCCCACCGCCTAAAGGTAGCGAGGGCACCATGACCAGCTACTTCGTGCTCCAGGTGCTGAACGGTCTGGTCACCGGGTTGATCTACGCGCTCATCGCCGCAGGACTCACGATCATCTTCTCAGTCCTCAAGATCGTCAACTTCGGCCATGGTGCCCTCTACATGATCGGCGGATACGCCGGTTACTACGCCATCCATCTCCTGGGCGTGCCGCCGCTCTTCGCGGTCTTGGTCGCAATGGCGGCGACCTTCGTGCTCGGCGTCATCTTCGAACGCCTGATGCTGGCGCCGCTGTACACCAATAAAGTCGACCGTAAGGACGAGTACGCCACGATCGTCACGTTCGCGCTCTTCATGCTGCTGGAGAACGCGGCCATCGTCTCCTTCGGACCCTTCAACAAACGCCCACCCTCTTTCACCGACGCCTCGCTGCACGTCGGCATGCTGACGATCACCGGTGACAGACTGGTGGCCGCGGGGATGGCGGCGCTGCTGCTGATCGGCCTCTCGCTCTTCATGCAGCGCACCTCGCTCGGCCAAGCGCTCGATGCGGTGAGTCAGAACCGTGACGCCGCCGCGATCATCGGTATCGACGCCAAGCGCATGTTCACGACCGCGTTCGGTCTAGGAGCGGCGCTGGCGGGCGGTGCCGGCGCGCTCATCGCTCCGATCTTCACGCTCTCGCCCTCCATGGGCGATCTGCCGTCCGTGCAGGCGTACATCATCGTCGTCCTGGGCGGAATGGGCTCCGTGCCCGGCAGCATCATCGGCGGCATGCTGCTCGGCATCGTCGAGGCACTCGGCGTCGGCTACTACCCCGATCCCAACCGCGCGCTGGCCTACAGCAACGCCTTTGGTGCCCTCTTGCTCATCATCACGCTGCTCGTGCGCCCCACCGGCCTCTTCGGCCGCGCGCACGTGCGAATGGAGTAGCCGTGGCCCTACGCGCAAAGCCGGCTATCTCGTGGCTCGTTGCCATCGCCGTCATGGCGGCGCTGCCGCACTGGCTCAACGCCTACTGGCTGCACATTCTCGCCACCTCGTGGTATTACGCTATCCTCGCCGTGAGCTGGGCGCTGCTGGCCGGCTTCGCCGGACAGTTCTCGTTCGCGCACATGGCCTTTGCCGCCATCGGCGGCTATACGTCGGGACTGTTGGCCGTCGATCTGCATCTGCCGGTGCCGCTTGGGATCCTGTGCGGCGTCGCGTCCGCGGCTCTCGTCGGCGCCGCCATCGGCTGGCTCTGCCTGCGGCTACGCGGACCGTACCTCTCGCTCTTCACGCTGGCCTTCGCGCTGATCCTCCAGCTGATCATCATCGCCGAATACCAGTTTACGCGCGGCAGTCTGGGCCTCTCGGTACCGGGGCTCTTCGGCGGCAACTCCGATCTGCCGTACTATTACGCGGGCTTCGTCCTGGTGCTCGCGAGCCTAGCCATCATGGGCGCGCTGCTGCGCTCGCGCGTCGGGCTGTTCTTGCGGGCGTTGCGCGAGGACGAGGACGCCGCCGAGGCTAGCGCCATCGACACCTCTTACTACCGCATTCTCGTCTTCACGATCACCAGCGCCTTCGCGGGTCTGGCCGGCGGTTACTACGGCCACTACGTCGGCATCCTCTCTCCCAACATCGTCACGATTCCGGAGATGGGACTCGTAGTGGCCATGGCAGTGGTGGGAGGCATCGAGAACCTGCCGGGCGCGGCGATCGGTGCAATCTTCGTCTTCGTCGCCTCTGAGGCGCTGCGCAGCGGCGGGCAGCTACGCTTCGTGGCGCTCGGGCTCGTCATCATGCTGACCCAACGTTTCGCGCAGAACGGATTGGTCGTGCTAGCTGCGGCGCGGTTGGCGCGTGCCACACGGCGGCGCGCCCCCTCTCCCAAGACGGCCACGGGCTAGGCCGATGCTGCTCAGCGCGGAGAGCGTCACCAAACGCTTCGGCGGCATTCGAGCCGTGGACGATCTCACGCTCACCGTCGAAAAAGGTGAGCTGGTGGGCCTGATCGGCCCGAACGGATCCGGGAAGACCACGCTGATCAACTTGATGAGCGGCGCGCTCGTGCCGGACGGCGGCCACGTCCGTATCGACGGCATCTCGATGAGCGGCAAGGCGCCGCACGTCTTCGCGCGTTCCGGTGTGGGCCGCACGTTCCAGATTCCGCGGCTCTTCCGGCGCATGAGCGTGCTGGAGAACTTGATCACGCCGGCGCTCGCGCTCAAGCGCACGTATTCGCGCGTGGAGGCGGAGCACAAGGCGCATCAGGTACTGGCTTTTCTGCGCCTGACGCACGTGGCCGCCCTGGAAGCGCGCGCGCTCTCCGGGGGGCAGCAGAAGCTGCTCGAGCTGGGCCGGGCGCTCATGCTGGAGCCGCGGCTCTTACTGTTGGACGAACCCTTTGCCGGCGTACACCCGAAACTGTTGGACCAAGTGGCCGAGCGCATCGAGGAGCTCAGCCGCACCGGCTACGCGATCGTCCTGGTCGATCACAACCTGGATGCGGTACGGGGGCTGGTCCGCCGCCTGGTGGTGATGGCACGCGGCCGCACGATCGCCGATGGTGCGCCCGACGAGGTGTTGCGGAGCGTCGACGTGATCGAGGCGTACACGGGCAGATGACGGAGAACAACGGCGCCTTTCTCGAAACCGACGGCCTCGTCGCTGGATACGTCGAGGATATCCTCATCCTCAACGGCGTCTCCGTGAAAGCCTGGCCAGGCCGGATCGCGTGCGTGCTGGGCCCCAACGGCACCGGCAAATCGACGCTTCTGAAGACGATCTTCGGTTTTCTCCCCGCGCTGCGGGGCAGCGTGCGCCTCAAGGGCCGCGAGCTGCGTGGCTTGCCGCCGCGCGCCATGCTGCGCCAGGGCGTCTGCTATCTGCCGCAGCACCCCAGCATCTTTCCATTCCACAGCGTCGAGGTAAATCTGCGCCTGGGCCTCTGGCGCAGCGGACTCAGCCGCGCGCAAATCGGCGAGCGCGTCGCGCGCATGGAGGCGCAGTTCCCGGTCTTGGCGGAGAAGCGCCGCCAGCCCGCGGGGCAGCTCTCCGGCGGTCAGCAGCGCCAACTAGAGATGGCACGCAGCCTGCTGCTGGACCCCGACGTCTTCCTCATCGACGAACCGACCGCCGGCGTAGATCCCAAGACCAGCACCGAGATCTACCAGCGCATCCTGGCGCTGGCCAAGGAGCGCGGCAAAGCGATCCTGCTGGTAGATCAGGACATACGGCACGCCCTCGAAATCTCCGACTACGTTTACGTCATGCAGACCGGCGCCATCATCGAAGAGGGCGCACGCAGCGAGTTCGGCGGCGACACGCAGGCGCTGGTGGCACGCTGGCTACACGCCGGCGCTTGAGAAGGGAGTCCCGCGATGGCTCTGACGACACGGTCCACACAAGCGTTGCTCGAGCTATGGCGCACCGCCGTGCCGCGCGGTGTCAGCAACGCCCATCCGATCTTCATCGACCGCGCCGAGGGCGCGCGCGTCTGGGATACCGACGGTGGAGAGTACATCGACTTCATCGGCGGCATCGGCGTCCTGAACGTGGGCCATCGGCATCCGCACGTCCTGGCGGCGGTAGAGGCGCAGCTCCAGCGGCTGATGCACACGTGCTTCCAAGTAGCGCTGTACGACACGTACGTTCTGCTGGCCGACGCGCTCAACCGCGTGACGCCGGGGGCGTTCGCCAAGAAGACGCTGCTGCTGACGACGGGCGCCGAGGCCATCGAGAACGCGGTGAAGATCGCGCGGCAGGCCACGGGCCGCGCCGCGATCGTGACGTTCTCGCACGGCTTCCACGGGCGCACGCTGCTGACCCTGAGCATGACCGGCAAGAGCGCGCCGTACAAACAGAAGTTCGGCCCGTACAGTCCGGAGATCTACCATGCGCCCTATCCCTACGAATATCGCGGCTGGAGCAGCGCGGATGCGCTGCAGGCGCTGCGCGAGCTCTTCGAGACGCAGGTGCAGCCGGAGTGCGTCGCCGCCGTGGTGATCGAGCCGGTGCTCGGCGAGGGCGGCTTCGTGCCCGCGCCCAAAGAGTTTCTCGTCCAACTGCGCGAGCTCACGCAACGCCACGGCATCTTGCTCGTGGCCGACGAGATCCAATGCGGCTTCGGCCGCACCGGCAAGATGTTCGCCATCGAGCACAGCGGCGTCGTCCCGGATCTCGTGGTCATGGCCAAGAGTCTAGCGGCCGGCCTGCCGCTATCCGCCGTATGCGGGCGTGCGGACGTCATGGACGCGGCGGAGCCGGGCGGCTTGGGCGGAACGTACGCCGGCAACCCCGTCGCGTGCGCCGCGGCGCTGGCGGTGCTCGAGATCTTCGAGCGCGAGCACCTGCTGGAGCGCGCGCGGCGCGTGGGCGCGGCGATCGCGCAAACCATGCACGCGCTGCACGCGAGTTACCGCGAAGTCGGCGACGTCCGTGGATTAGGCGCGATGATGGCGATGGAGTTGGTAAGCGATCGGGAGACGAAGGTGCCGGATGCCGCGGCGGCGGAGCGGCTGGTCGAAGCCGCCCGCCGCCGGGGACTTCTGCTGCTGCGCGCCGGGCTTGCGAACAACGCGATTCGCGTGCTCGTGCCGCTGACCGTACCGGATGCGGATCTCGACGCGGGGCTGCAGCGTCTGACCAGGAGCGCCGAGGAAGCGTTGAGCTAGTTGAAGACGAGGCCGCCGTCCACGACTAGGTTCTGGCCGGTGACCGCACGCGCCCAAGGACTGGCAAAAAAGAGCACGGCATCGGCGGCCTCCGGCAGGGTGATGACGCGGCGCAGTGGCGTATTGGCGGCGATGAGGTCGAAGACGGCTTCCGGCGTGGCGGCGCTCGCATCCGTCGTGCGCAAGAGTCCGCCGGAGACCATGTTGACGGTGATCCCCAGCGGTCCGAGCTCAGCCGCCGCGGTCCGGGTCAGCGCAAGCAAGGCCGCCTTTGCGGCGACATAGTCATGGTACGGCACCACGGGATTCTGAAAGAGATTGGTACCGATCGTGATGATGCGGCCGAAACCGGCGCTAGCCATCGCTGGGCGCACCGCATGCACGAGATTCAGCGCCCCTTTGACTGAGGTGTCGAGCTGAGCCGCTACGTCATCCCACGAGAGCGCATCGAGCTTGGTGCGTGCGTCGCCATTGAACGAGAAATCCGCCAGCGCATTATGAACAACCGTGGTTGGAGCACCCAGCGACGCCGTCACCTCAGCCACCATTCGCTCCACCGCGCCGGCGTCACGCACGTCCGCCTGAAACGTGCGCGCATCACCGCCGAGTTGTGCCGCCAGCGCCTCCGCCTGCTCGCGGCTGGCGCGGTAGTTGAGCGCAACCTTCGCGCCTTCACGGGCGAACGCTTCCGCGATCGCCGCGCCTAGCCCACGCCCCGCACCGGTGACGAGAACCGTCTGCTCACTGAGATCAAACATACTGCGACAAGCCCTCTTCCAGATCGAAATACCGGCCGACGATAAACGGGTGTTCGTCCTGCATATACAATCTCGACTTCGACTCCCGCAGCTTCCGGACACAATCGACGAGCCGGCCCAACTCGTTCGTCTCAAACGTCAGTAGCCACTCGTAGTCACCTAAACCGAACGCATACACGCCATTCGTGAGAATGTCCGGCACGAACTCGTGGCCGATATCGCCGTGATCGCCGATCAGAGCTTTTCTCTCCCACTTGGGGAGCAGGTAGTACTCAGGCCTCCGGATGAACGGGTAGAAGCAGAGGTACTTTCTCGGCGTCATCCCCACGGCAAACGAAGTAGGATGCTCCGAGAACTCGAACGGCTTCGTAATCCCGGTGAATGCATGCGGCGTTTCAACGTATTTGCCGAACGCCGACCGGCGCAGGGCGAGCTGTAAATCCTGGATGTCTTCGAAGGAGTCGCTGAACATCCAAAACATGACGTCCGTGTGCCCCTGGAATCCCTGCACGACATACGTGCCGCGCAGCCCAACCTTATCTTCGCAGCGGTGGAAGAGCTCAACCACCTCTCGTACGGCGGCGGTCTTTTCGCCTTTCTCTTGCCGGCTCCACGCGGGCGTGAATTTTATAGCGAGATGGGCCGTAAATTGCTCTTGCATGTCGCATTCCTCCGCTTCTGGAGCAGGCTCTTCTAGATCCTAGGCTTGGCTTTTTCAATTTGATCGACGTGATATTGTTCGTGCAGCCAGATGAAGTCGACGAGATTCTTCAAACTGATCTTGCCGAACAGCGGATGATCCATCGATTTTTCCGTCAAGACGGTTTCATGGGTCTTGTTGAAGATGTACTGCAGGTACTTGAATCGCGATTCTTCCAAGAGGCGTATCAGCTGCGCCTTGGATAGCGAGCCCGGCGGCGATGCCGTTCCCACTTGGCTGCTCTCAAACGTTTCGATGAGAGGTGCCACATCGCGCTCTTCGACTTTTCCGCCGGTACCCGGCAACGCGTTGAGCAACGTCTCGACGATGCCTTTTTCGGTATCGCAGACATGAGAAACAATCTGCGCGATGCTCCAGCCACCACCACCGGGCGATTTATTCAGTTGCTCCTCAGACAAGCTATCCAAGCTGGCCATGAGCCTTCTACGGGTTTTTCCAAGGTTAGCAATCAGCATCGGCGCTGCTCCCTACAGTACGTACGTCTTGAGTTCTGTCAACGCGGCCGTGGTCCAGCGTACAGATTTGCGGGCTCGCGGGGTATGACATAGGTCCGAGCTCTCCAGGACGGAGGTTTCAGGTGACCCGGGCGAGCAGAAGCCTTGGTCAATGTCCGATTCTTCAGATCCTCGCCGCTGGCGCGCGCTGCTCGTGCTTTCGGCGGCACAACTCGTGCTCATGCTGGACATGAGCGTGGTGAACGTCGCACTAGCACCCGTTCAGCACGATCTCCACTTTAGCCCCACCGGCCTCGCCTGGATCATCGATGCTTACGCGTTGCCGTTTGGCGGGCTCTTACTCCTGGCGGGGCGCGTTGCCGATCTCATTGGAAGAAAGAGGACGTTCCTAGGCGGACTTGCGTGTTTTGCGCTTTCCTCGGCCCTAGGGGGACTTGCGCAGACGCCGGCGCTGCTGATCGTCGCACGCTGCGTCCAGGGGGCTTCGGCAGCCTTCGTCGCGCCTTCGGCCCTCGCGCTGCTGTCGCTGCTCTTTCCGCACCCACGCGAACGCGCGACCGCCTTTTCGGTATGGGGCGGCCTGCGCGGCGCCGGTGTCACGCTCGGCGTCGTGCTCTCCGGAGCCCTTGTCGGACTGCTTTCCTGGCGCTGGCTCTTCTTTCTCAACGTCCCCGTCGCCGCGGCACTCCTGCTGCTGGCCTGGCGATTGCTCGATGAGAGCCGGATCCCGGGCGAAAGCCGCCGCCTCGACGTCGCAGGCGCAGTACTCGTGACGAGCGGCTTCACGCTCATCGCGTTCGGCCTCTTACGGACGGCGGGATCGTCGTGGGCCGCGCCCATGACCATCCTGGCGCTGGCGCTGGGACTGCTCCTGACGCTGCTCTTCATCGTGGTGGAGGCGCACGACGAGCACCCGCTCGTGCCGTTGCCGTTCTTCTCCTCGCCGCGGCGATCGATCGGAAATCTATCGTTGGCGCTCTTCAGCGCTGGCTTGGCCGTGCTCTTCTTCAGCCTGCCGCTCTACCTCCAGAACGTCCTCGGCTACTCGGTCTTGCGCACGGGCCTGGCGTTCCTGCCCGTGGGCCCAACGTTCATCGTCATGGCCTACCTGAGCCCGTTCGTGATACGCCGGCTCGGCGAGCGCATCACCATGGGCGCAGGGCTCTCGATCGTCACGGTATCGTTCCTGCTGCTCTCACGCCTGAGCGTAGACGCATCGTATCTCGCGACGGTCTTGCCGAGCCTGATCCTTTTCCCGCTGGGAGGAGCCATGGTCGTCACCGCGGGCACGATTGCCGGCATCTCGGGAACGGATGCGAAGAATGCCGGCTTGGCAGGCGGGGTCAATAACGTGGCCCAGCAGATGGGCATGGCGCTGGGGTTGGCCGCGCTCGTTTCCCTAGGCAGCGCACGTTCACGAGCGCTCCTCGCTCGCGGAATCACGCACTCGCAGGCGCTGACGAGCGGCTTTGCGTTGAGCTTCAGCGTCACCGCGATCGCCGTGCTGGTGATGGCCATCTACGTGTTCGGGCGTTCTGCTACCGGCGCCGAGCACGGCCGATCCTAGTAACCGCGCTCGAGGTCGACCACGCTACATAGCGGCTCGCCTGCGGCGAAACGGCGCAAATTCTCCAGAATCGGCGGGGCGACGTCCTCCGGCCGGTTGATGCCGGAGACGTGCGGCGTGATGAAGACACCAGGGCAGTTCCACAGGGGGCTCTCCGGCGGCAACGGCTCCTCTTCGAAGACGTCGATCGCCGCGCCGGCGATCAAGCCGCGCTCGAGTGCCGCGATGAGATTCGCCGCCGGCAGAGCGCTGCCGCGACCGACGTTGACAACGAAGCAGTCCGGCTTGAGCAGCGCCAGCCGCTCGAGCGACATGAAGTTCTGCGTCTGCGCGGTCGCCGGGAGCGCGAGCACGAGCACGTCGCAGTGGGCGAAGAACTCGGCCACCTCATCCAGCGCGTACACGCGCTCTACGCTCGCTGCCGGCGCGGCGGTGCGGCGGACGCCGATGGCGTGCGCACCGAGAGCCGCAGCGCGTTTGGCGATCTCCGTGCCGACCGAGCCCAGACCTGCGATCCCAACCGTCTTGCCTGTGAAGCGTAGCGGCGCAAACGGCTCCCAGGCGTGGCGCCGCTGCTGTTCTACGATACGCGGGATGCGCTGGAAGTGTGCCAGAACGTAGGCAACGACGTACTCCGCGATGGCGGCGCCGAAGACGCCGCGCACGTTGGTGACCGTAACTCCGCGCAAGCGCTCCTGCGCGGGAACGACGGCGTCGACGCCGGTCCCAATGATCTGCAGCCATTCGAGTTGGCCGGCATAGTCGAAGGCGGTAGCGGGGACGCCCCACGCGAGGATGACCCGCGCTCGCGCAAAGCGCTCGCGACACTCGGCCGCGCTCGCGGCGACGGCGACGCGGTAAGCAGGCGCCTGTTCTGAGATCAAGCGAGCGAGAGAGGCGTCGGTCTGCGGATCACCGCTGGAGATCACGAGATCGATGGTCTGGGGCGGCATGCGAAGGTTGTTTTGCCTCACAACAGCTTGGCTCCCGGCGCGCCGTGGAGCACGGCTGGCGTTCGCCGGGTCAACGGTCTTACGCCAGCTCTTCCTTGAAGAAGTGCCCCGACTTCATGATCGCGATGAGGTGCTCTCCCTGCCCCGTGAGCAACGAGATGTCGCGCAGCGGATTCCCGTCAACGACCAGAATATCAGCCAGTGCGCCGGGTTCTATACACCCGAGCTGATCTTGCATCCGGAGGATCTCGGCGTTGACGGCCGTTGCACTCGCAATGATCTCGCTGGGCTTGAGCACGTTGGCCCGGATCCGAAACTCGTCACTTTGGTACTTGTGCATCTCGCCGAGCAGATCGGTACCGAAGCCGACTCTTACACCGGCCTGCTTGAAGATCTCAAGTGAATGGAAGCCCGCTTCCCGAACCGCCGCTACCTTCGCGATGCTTTCCGGATAGAGCCCAAAGTGCTCGCCATGATTGGCAAGCGCATCGTACGTGACGAGCGTTGGAACCGCATAGACACTGCAATCGTGCATTCGCTTGGCCGTCTCCTCGTCGACGAGGTTGCCATGCTCGATCGTTCGAACGCCGCAATCAGTGGCGCGACGAATCGCACGCGGTGTATAGGCGTGCGCCATGACGTAGGTATTCGTCGCTTCGGCTTCCTCTACGATGGCGCGAATCTCATCGAGTGAAAAGCCGGTGTTATCGATCCGGTCCGCCGACGATGCTACCCCGCCCGAGGCCGTGATTTTGATTTGCGTCGCTCCTTTGAGGAGCTCCTCACGCGCCGCCCGCCGGACGTTGTCGACGCCATCTTCGATACGCGTCAGCATCCCAAGCCGATCCGAACAGCACGACGGCTCGATATGGTCCGTCCGCCGGCGGAAGTCGCCATGACCGCCGGTCTGGCTGAGCGCTTTCCCCGACGGGAAGATCCGCGGGCCCTGGACGTATCCTTCTTCGATGGCCTGGGCGAGGAAGAAGTCCGCGCCTGCCGCATCCCGCACCGTCGTGAACCCGCGCGACAGCATCGAACGAAGCACCGGGATCGCCGCGTATGCGGTAGTGACGTTGGGCAGCCCGGCGTTAGCGGTCGGGTTGGCGATAACCGACATGACATGCACATGGCAGTCGATAAGACCGGGCATGACGGTCTTACCGTGCACGTCTACTGCTCGCGCGTTGGGCGATACAATCCTCCGGTCAGACACCTCCCGGATACGGTCGCCCTCGACGAGAATATCGTATCCTTCGCGAAGGCTATCCTCGCCCGGGACGAGCAATGCGCAATTTCGAAGTACGAGCTGTTCCACCATCATCTCCCAAACGTTGAGTTAAACCGGCAGCGTGCACTCGTCGAGCCCACGCGGTGAGGCGGTGAGCACTTCAGGCTCCAGGCCGACCACGACCGTATCATCGATCCTGAATCCGCCCAATCCGTACACGTAGATGCCGGGCTCAATCGAATACACTTCGTTCGCTCTCAGCGGCCGCTGGTTGAACGGCATATCATCCGGGTACTCGTGTCCCTGCACGCCCAAGCCGTGGCCCGTGCGATGCAGAATCCGATCTCCGAAGCCTGCCTTCTCGATCACCTCCTGTGCGGCCGCATCGATGTCAGACACGCGATTTCCTAAACGAGCGGCATCTTTGCCGGCGGCATTCGCCGCGTGAGCAGCCGCGAAGGCCTCGCGCTGTACGCCACCCGGCCGGCCGACGAAATAGGTCCGCTCGTTCTCGGTCATCATACCGTTGAGGCGCATGTTACAGATCACGACGACACCGTCGCCCTCTTGGAATCTCGCACCGGTGGGCGCCCCATTGCCGTGCGGCGACGAAGAGTCGACACCGGTCAGCGTCATGCAGCGCGGCTCGAGATGCTCACCCGGATACCGCCTCGCACCTTCCTCCGCGACCATGCCGGCGAGCGTGAAGTCGAGCTCTTGTACGAGACGCCCCGGCCGGATCAATTTTCGATAGAGCTCTTGCCCAAAGTCGCACAGCGCGGCGGCCTGGCGATGGAGGGTGAGCTCCTCCCCATGCTTCACCCAGCGCATTACCCTCAGATCCTCAAGCAGCTCGACGAACTTGAGCTCGGGAGCAGCGGCGGCTACTTTCCCGGCCCATCCCGCGCCGGACTCCACTCCGATCCTGCTATGCCCCAGCCCGTGCTGCCGCAGCAGCCCGGCCACCAGCCCGGGCCACTCCGCACGCGTAGGCAGGCGCCCCGTCAAGCGCACATGCTCGCCGTAGAAGTGCACGTCTCCAGGCCAGAACGCGCCACGCTCTTGGTGAAAGCGTACGTGATTGGTCGAGAGCTCGTGCATCACGACGAATGGCTCGCCGTCCTTCGGCACCACGGCGGCAATCGGTCGTTCCCAGGTCTGCACGTCTACATGAAAGTTCGTAGCAAACTGGAAGAACTCGGGACTGCTGAATAACAGCGCGGCGACGTGATTTGCCTCCATGACGTCGCGCATCAGCTTTCGACGATACCCGAATACGGATTCCGATAGGAATGCCATGGACGATTCTCCTCGGTGGTACGGAGCGCGCGATCCGTTAACCCGCGCTCTTGTAACTTCGGTGCAAGAAGACTTGAGCAATCACGGTAAGAGCTACGGTCACGAACATCAGGACAAATGCGAGCGCAGCTCCAAACGGCCAGTTCTGAGTATTCGAAATTTGGTCGTAGATGGTCTGCGCCATCATTTGGAAGCTCGGTCCACCCAAGAGAACCGGCGTCGCGTAGGCATTCATGCATAGGATGAAGACCAGCGACGTCCCTGCGATCACGCCAGGCATAGCCAGCGGAAGGGTTACTTTGGTAAACACTCGCAGCGGTGCTGCTCCCAGATTGAGCGCTGCCTCCTCGACTGAAAAATTGATCCCTTCGAGGACGCTCTGCAGCGTCAGTACCATGAACGGCGTGACGATCGAGATAATGCCAACGATAACTGCCCCCGTCGTATACATGATATTGAGCGGCACGGTGATGATGTGGAGCGCCTCCAACACCGAGTTCACGACGCCCTTGGTGCCAAAGAGAGCCATCCAGCCCGCCGCGCGCACCACGTTTCCAACGAGTAGTGGAAAGACCACGAGCATAACCAACATGCTCTTCGCCGCACTACGCGTACGGGCTAGGAAATATGCCAACGGGAAGGCGAGGACGAGACTGACAAACGTGCAAACGACCGACACCCAGACGGTCGTCAGCAATACCTTCTGAAAATAGTGATCCCGGAAGAAATGGGCATAGTTCTCTAAGGTGAAGACCTGCAGCATCAGGCCGCCGGGCACGTACCGGTTGACGCTGTAGCGCAGCACGACGAGCATTGGCAACAGCAGAAACGCCAGCACGAACAGCGTGGCCGGGGCGAGCAACGACGCCGCGGCGACGCCGTTGCTCGACCTACCTACGCGAGGAATTCTTGGTTCCACCACTGGAGCCACTGGGAATTGTTTTTCGCAATGTACCGGAAGTCTTGCGGGTAAAAGTGCGCCCGCTGCTCCTCCGTGAAGCCGATCTTACGTTCGAGGTCTTCCGGCAATTTTGCATTGCTCACGGTCGGCACGTAGCCCATATTTGTTGCAAAGTCGACCTGGGCTTTTGCGTCGAGCATGGCATCCAGGTATGCGAAGCAACACCCTTGATCGGGGGCGTTCTTGGCAAGCCCCGCACGATAGACAACCGGTAAGGCGCCTTCTTTGGGAACGGCGCTCTCGACTTTTAGGCCGCCTTTCGCCCACATATAGGCGCGCGCTCTCCAGTCGGGCGTCAGCCACACGTCACCGTTGGCGATGCCGGCCGCAAGCGTCTCCTGAGTCGGGTAGATCCGCGGCTGATTCTTCTTGAGCTCCAGGAGAAGCTTCTTACCTGGCTCGTAATTCGATGGAGATCCACCACCGACTTGTGCCGCGAGCTGCAGCCAGTTTACCCATTCCGTACGCTGGATGCCGACGCGACCCTTATATTTCGGGTCCCAGAATGCCGAGTACGAATCCGGTACGCCCTTGACGTGGTCAGGCGTATACACGATGACCTGAGCGCTAAAGATGTGCGGTACGGAGTAAGAGTTCGCAAACTGCTTCAGGACATACTTCAAATGCGGGAGCTTTGCGGGATCCAGCGAGCCGAGCACGCCGTCCTGATACATTTGAAACATGCTGGCATCGCTGAACGAGACGACGTCGAGGCTGCCCTTCTTCAAACTGCGCTCCGCGAGCAGCTTCGTCATGCGCTGGGGCTCCTGAGTAATGTCCGGCAGGACCTGTATTCCCTTGGCCACCAACGGGGGCTCCACGAACTGCTTGAGAAAGCGATCGTAGTCGCCTCCCCAGGTCGTGACGATGACTTGTCGGCAGTCGTCATCAGCTAGGGCGAGACGCGGCCCAACCGTGAGGCCCAATGCCGTGGCCCCCGCGGCTCCGCGGACGAACTCAGCGCGTGATATGTGCGGCATTTTCTGCTTGCTCCTCTATCGTTGTAAGTGGGAGTTCCTCGACACACCCGAATGGTTCATTGATCAACGAGTCGCGCGCTCGATGGCAGCCATGTGGCGAAGCCTCGCTCCCCGGCGCGATATTTCCCGGCCGCAACGCTGCCATCGTGGTTGTGAACATACGCGACGATGCGGCTACCCGCGCAGCGGAGTATGAGATCCAGCCGAGGCCCCGCGAAGGTCACCGCTTCGATTTCCGCTTCGAAGCAGTTCATCGGGCCGTCCGCCGGAGTATTCCCAAACGTAATTCTTTCCGGCCGTACGGCAAGAGCGACGCCGCCCTGTGGCGTCCCGGCCTCTGGATCGAATTTCACGATCGCGCCAGTGTCCGTTTTAAATTGTCCGGGTCCACAAACACTGCCATCGAAGAAATTCGAATGTCCGATAAAGTCCGCGACGAACCGGTTCACGGGCCAATCGTACAACTCTGCCGGCGATCCGACTTGCTGAATTGCGCCGCGATCCATGACGACGAGACGATCCGCCATCGTAAGGGCCTCTTCTTGATCGTGCGTCACGAAGATCGTCGTTAGCCCTAGGGTTCGCTGGAGCTGCCTAATCTCTAAGCGAACTTCTTGGCGGAGTTTGGCATCCAGGTTCGAGAGAGGTTCATCCAACAGGAACGCATCCGGTTGGACGACCAATGCCCGCGCAAGCGCAACGCGCTGCTGCTGCCCGCCAGACAACTGACGCGGCATGCGTTCCGCGTGGCCGTCCAGCCTGACGAGCTTCAAAGCTCGAGCAACACGCTCGCGGATCTCGGCGGCGCCCAGGCGTCGCATTCTGAGGCCGAAGGCTACGTTCTCGAACACCGTCATGTGTGGGAAGAGCGCATAGCCCTGAAAGACCATGCCGGTATTCCGCCGGTGTGGAGGGCATCCGGTGACATCTCGCTCTCCGATGCGGATCTCGCCGGCGGTGGCTTCGACGAATCCGGCGATCATACGAAGCGTGGTGGTCTTCCCACAGCCGCTGGGGCCGAGCAGCGCGACGAACTCACCGTCGGCGACGTCGAGTGAAAAGTCATCGACTGCGACGAAGTCGCCATACCGTTTCATAAGTTTATGAAGCTGTACCTTCGCCATGTGTCCCTCTATCGTCCAGATGAACTAGACGAAGCTGCTGATCCTTACGAAGCGGTTCGTTACGAGCATCGCAACGCCAATGACGACGATTTCCACGACCGACACAGCCGCGATCGTCGGGTCTAGGTTGAATGAGAGATATTGGAGGATGGCGATCGGGAGCGTCGTCTTCCCGGGCCCAACGAGAAACAGCGACATCTCGAGATTACCGAAGGAGACGATAAAACTAAAGAGTGCGGCGGCGACGATGCCGGGGCGTATCAGCGGGAGCGTCACTTTAGTGAACGTCGTCCAGGCATTCGCGCCCAGATTCATGGCGGCTTCCTCGACCGATCGATCTGCACCGCCCATGCTCGTGGCAACCAGACGGACCGTCCACGGAATCGTGATGGTGATATGCGCGAATGCCAGCCCTGGGAGACTTGCAGCGAGGCGCAAGCCGAATAGTTCCGTGATTTGAACGTAGAAGACGTAGAGCGCCGTTCCCGCGACGATACCAGGTACGATCAGCGGCGACATGAGCAGCGTGTTCAAGAACGTTTTGCCACGAAAATCGAATTTTGTCAGCGCAATAGCCGCAAGGGTCCCGAGAATGCAGCCGCAGACCATCGCAAGCAGCGCGACCTGAAAGCTCATCACGAAGCCGTTCACGAACTGAACTTGCGAAAAGATATTAAGATACCAGCCCAGCGTATACCCATCGGCGGGAAACGAAATGATGCGATTGGAGAACACGCTGATGAACGCGATGAAGATCAGCGGCAGGAAAAGGAAGCCGTAGATCGTGGCCACTACAACGTGAAACGCGGTCCGGCCAAGGTGAAAGCGGCGCGCTACCCGCACGCTTCCGGGCAAGCAACGGCCATCAGTTGCGGTCATCGGCAACCTCGAACGTCGCCCAACCATGACGCGATACGGCTTGGCAGAACCATATCGTGAAATTGTTGAACTATACCGAAAAGGTATGGTCTGACGGTGTACGTACTAACGATTTACCTATATTGTAGTTATCGGCGACCTTCGTACAGTCCTGCGGAGGTACCTGAGGCAAGCCGCGAGGATCGGCACGCCGCCCTCAATGAGACCTCGATTGAAGAAATGGTGGAGCCGTAAGAATGTCCGTAGAGATCCGACAGCTGCGGTACTTTATCACCGTAGCAGAGGAATTGAACTTTGCACGGGCTGCGAAGCGGCTGGCGATGGCTCAGCCGCCACTCAGTCAAGCTATCCGGAACCTAGAGACGGAGTTGGGCGTCCAACTCTTTGACCGGACGCGCCGGCCCATCGCGCTGACGCGCGCGGGCCGCGCGCTGCTCGCGGAAGCACTGCCGATCATTGATCAACTCGCGTACGTCGTAGAGGCAACGCGGCGGGCAGGCACGAGCAAGGGCGGCCATCTCGAGATTGGCGCGGTCTCGGCGGCGCAACTGGGCATCCTACCGAAGCTCTTGAGGGTATTCCACACCGCCTACCCTGACGTGCAGATCGGTATCGATGACATCACTTCATCACACCAACTTGCGGCGATCCGCGAAGGTAGAATAGATATCGGGTTCCTCCACTCGCCGGCCTACGACCCAGTGCTCGAGACACGGCTCGTACACAGGGAGGGCCTATCGCTCGTCCTGCCAACGACACACCGGCTCTCTTCCCTTTCCTCGGTTGAGATTTCGGAACTCGGCTCCGAGACATTCATCATGTTCGACCGCGCAGAATCACCGGCGCTCTATGATCAAATCACCGGCCTCTGCCGTGCGGCGGGCTTCCGGCCTCGCATTCGCCAACACGTGAATCGGTTTACCGCGATCATCTCACTGGTCGCCGTAGGAGTCGGAGTGGCTGTTGTTCCTGCTTCAATCGAGCGCATGGCTACGAGCGGAGTGGTCGTTCCCAGCATAGACAACCCGCTGGCTTTCTGTGAAATACACGCGTGTTGGCGCGCATCGGAGACATCGACTGAGGTACGGAACCTGCTCTCTCTCATAGAGCCGGCTTGATGGTCACGGCATCGCGGTGAGTCGCCGCCTGTGGGACGTCCGGCTCCATGGGCTCCGGCGGTTCGGCTCGCGTAGGTGCGAAAATGTGAGCTAATCCGTGTCAAACCGGCTCATCCATGGGTAGCATAGCCCGGGGAATCGCCCCGAGGAGGGTCATGGACGAGCGATCCGGCCAGACGGTAACCCTGACAAAGAACGAGGAACGCGAGGTCCGGCGCCGCACGGGGCTGCGCGCCGCCGTGGTCTTCGAGACGGTACGCCGGGAAGGTGAGGCGGAGCTGCGCCGCCCTGCCGCCGCGCTCGCCTTCTCCGGCCTAGCAGCCGGGCTCTCGATGGGCTTCTCGCTCGTTGCGACCGGGATCATTCGAGCCGGGCTTACCGCCGCGCCGTGGCGAGTCTTGCTAGAGAACGCGGGCTACACGCTCGGCTTTCTCATCGTCGTCATGGGACGCCAGCAGCTCTTCAGCGAGAACACGGTGACGGCCGTGCTGCCGCTGCTCGACGACCCGAACAAACGCCAGACCGCGCTGCGTGTCCTGCGCCTCTGGGCGATCGTCTTGGCCGCGAACCTCGTCGGCGTCTGCGTCTTCGCCTATGTCACCGCACTCACCGACGTCTTTCCGCCGCACGTTCGTGCCGCGTTCCTGCAGCTAAGCGCCGAGGCGATCAAGCCAACGTTCGGGACGATTCTGCTCCGCGGCATCTTCGCGGGCTGGCTCATCGCCCTCATGGTTTGGCTCTTACCCGCCGCCGATGCTTCGCGGGTGCTGATCGTGCTCATCATCACCTACATCGTCGGCGCGGCGGGCCTCAGCCACATCATCGCGGGATCGGTCGAGGTGCTCTACGGCGTCGCGGTTGGCACGATCTCTTGGGCGACGTACCTGCTCAAGTTCCTGTTGCCGGTGTTCATCGGCAACGTCATCGGCGGTGTCGCGCTCGTTTCACTGCTCAACTACGGCCAGGTGGCTCCGGAAGCGGTCGATACCGGCTCGTAGTAGTATTCGTTTGCGCAAGCCGCGCATTCATCCGTTCCAGCCGCTCGTTGGTCGTCTGAAGCTCACCGCATCAGCCCAGGCAGCGCTAAGGTCACACCGGGGATGACGTTCACGACGACGAGGGCAACGAACAACGCCGCGAGGAACGGCAGCACGGCCAGCGAGATGGTCTCCACCGGTTCCTTCGATATTCCTGAGACCACGAAGAGATTCAAGCCAATCGGAGGGTGGATCAGGCCGATCTGCATCGCTAAGATCATGATAATTGCGAAGTGCAGCGGATCGACGCCCACGACCGCCAACAGCGGCACGAACAACGGAACGGTGAGATAAATGATCGCCGGAGGCTCGAGGATGAATCCAAGGATCAGAAACGCGGCATTCGTCGCGAGCAAGAATAGTGTGAGCGACGGTTTGGATCCGACGACTGCGGACGCCAAATGCTGCGGGGCCTGGCTTTGAATCAAGTAAAACGCGAGCACCGCTGAGCTGGCGACGATGAACATGATCATCGACGTCACTTGAGCGGTATCGACAAGCTGACGGATGAACGTCGAAAACGACAACTCCCGATACACAGCAGCGGCGATGATGATCGCGTACACGGCTGCGAGGGTGGCGGCCTCTGTAATCGTCACTAACCCGAGATAGATTCCGCCGAGCACGACGACCGGCAGCAGCAGTGCCGGGAGGGCCTTACGAAACGCGCTGAATCGCTCTTCCCAGGAGTACGCCGGGAGCCTCTTTCCTTCTCCTCGTGCCGAAACGATGACGGCGACAGCGGTCAAGATCGCCGCGACGAAGATACCCGGGACGAGACTCGCTTGAAAGAGGCGCGCGATCGAGACTTGTGATATGGCGCCGAAGAGAATCAACGGAATACCGGGCGGGAACAGGATTCCCAGACAGCCGCCCGCCGCGACGACGCTGGCCGCGAAGCGGCGAGAATAGCCGGTGTCCACCATGGCTGGAATCATGATGGTGCCTACCGCGGTCGTGTCCGCGATACTCGAGCCGGTCATGGCCCCGAAAAACACGGAACTGACGATAGACACGATCGCCATTCCGCCGGGTAAGTGGCAGAGCAGCGATTCGAAAAATCCGGTCAGATAGCGCGCGGCACCGCTTGCCGTCATGACCTTGCCGGTGAGCACGAAGAGTGGGATAGCGATAAACACTGAGTTGTTGATCGCTGATTGAAAGGTGGTTGCAATAACGCTCGGCGCATAGGTTGACCCGAAGACCAAAAGCACGATTGCCGGGATCCCAATGGCAAGAAACAGCGGGGCGCCGAGGATCATGAGGAAGACGAGGATCGCGAGGCTAATCGCGATCACGCCGAGCCCTTCCCGTCATGAATCGTGCGCGCCATGCGGCCGGCAAAGGCGACGCCTAGCAATACCATCGATATCGGGAGCAGCAGCGCAACCAGGTACAATGGCGTCTGTAATGACGTCCCTGAGCGTATGTGCGCAGCGTAGAGCTGCAGTGCTTTCAACAGGCCTTGCCAGCACATGAATGCGCAAAATGCGAGTCCGATGACGTCGGTCGCAACAGCCGCCATTCGCCGCCCGCGGGGAGGAAGTAAGCGGACCAACATTCCGGTATTAACGTGCTCGCCTTCGGTGTAGGCGCTGCCGCTCACGACAAAGACGGTCATGAGCATGAGATATTGCTCGATCTCTCCGATCCAAGCGCCGCTCGTGTGGAAGACGTAGCGCTGAATCGCGGCGAAAGCCGAGACGACGACCATCAGAACGATGCCCGCGGCACCAACGAACTGGGCAGCTCTGGTCAGCAACCCCATCGGCCCGCCGGAGGCGCCGTTGCGCGCGTCCATTGGCCGAGTGTACTACCGGCCTTGCTCGAAGTCAATTCGCCATGCTGATTCGCTAAGCTTCACCGCTAGGCTTCGAGTGCGTCTATTGACGCCTAGAAGCCACGGATGGTACACTCTTCCAAACTTCTACTAGGAATTCGATATGATGAATTCTGTTGGAGCATTAGCCGGAATTCGCGTACTCGATCTCACGCGCATTGCGAGCGGGCCTTACGCAACGCTGCTGCTCGCCGATCACGGCGCCGATGTCGTGAAAGTCGAGGAGCCATCCCGGGGGGACGACACGCGCGCCTTTCCCCCGTACATCGCAGGAGAATCGACGTACTACCTCAGCCTCAATCGCGGCAAGAAGTCGGTAGCACTTGACCTGAACTCCGCGCGCGGCCAAGCGCTACTCCGTTCCGCCGTCCCGGACTTCGACGTCCTGATCCACAACTATCGGCCGGCCTATGTGGAACGGGCGCGCCTGGGATACGAAGAGCTTGCGGCCATCAATCCCCGGCTCATCTACTGCACGATTACGGGTTTCGGAACCAGTGGCCCCAAGGCGGACAAACCCGCGTACGATCTGTTCGTGGCGGGGATTGCAGGCTTGATGAGTGTGACCGGGGAGCCGGACGGGCCGCCCCAGAGACCCGGGGTAAACCTCATCGACCATCTTGCCGGTGTCAACGCGGCCTTCGGCATCCTGCTCGCGCTAAAGGCCAGAGAGCGAACGGGACGCGGTCAACGCGTCGAGGTCTCGCTGCTCGACTCGCTCCTTTCCTGCTCCGGCTATCTCGTTGCGGCGGCGGCCGCGAACGGCAAGGCGCCGCGACCGACCAGTCACAACCAACACGCACAGATCGTGCCTTACGGGACGTTTCGCACGGCCGATGGCTACATCAACATCGGCGTGCTCAACGACAAAGTATGGCAACCTTTCTGCCACGCGCTGTCGCGCGACGATCTCTCCGCAGATCCGCGCTTTCAAACCAATGCCCTACGCGTCGAGCACAAGAGCGCGCTACTCGATCTCATCCGCCCCGTACTCCTGACCCGAGCCTCGGGTGAATGGCTCGAGTCGTTCGAAGCGGTGGGCATTCCGTGTGGCCCGATCAACTCATTTGCCGAGGTCCTTACCGATCCTCAGGTCATTCACAATAGCTTGCTTGTCGAGATGCAGCACCCAGCATATGGCTCGGTCACGGTCGTCCGCTCGCCCGTGCTGTTGAGTGAGACGCCCGCAAGCGTCTCGCTGGCGCCTCCGATTCTAGGCGAGCACCCGATTAGCACGTTGAGGAGGCTGGCATGATTGGCTCTCAAACGTCGCGCGAAGCGATCGAGATGATTGAACTGATGTATCAAGCAGGCTGGACGGACGGTTTACCGGTCGTTCCGCCGCTACCGGAACTCGTCGATGCCTTCGTGAGGTACGTCGACCGTTCTCCGGACGACCTGGTTGGCTATATCCCGCCCCTCGGCGGCAAGGCAACCATGGCGAAGGTCGCCGCGAACGCGGTGATGGCGGGATGCCGGCCGGAATACATGCCCGTAATCCTGACCGCCATCGATGCCATGCTGGACGACAAATTCAACCTCGGCGGAATGCAGTGCTCGACGCATCTTTCAACTCCCCTCTTGATCATCAATGGCCCCATCCGAAAGGAACTCGACATCAATTGCGGGGCCAACGTGTTCGGGCAGGGCTGGCGCGCCAACGCCACGATCGGGCGGGCCGTCAAGCTCGTCCTGGTGAACATCGGCGGTGCGATTCCGGGCGTCACGGATAAAGCCACGCTCGGCCACCCGGGGAAGTACACCTACTGCATCGGGGAGAACGAAGAGGAATCCCCGTGGGAGCCTCTGCACGTCGAGCGCGGATTCAGTCCGGCAGACAGCACGGTCACCGTCTACGGCAGCGAGGCACCCCATAACATCAACAATCAGATGGTCGACAACCCGTTCGATCTGCTTACGACGATCGGCAGCATGATGTCCAATCTCGGATCGAATCACCCATATCTCATGGGCGAGAGTTTCGTCGCGCTGTGTCCGGAGCACGCGAGTGTATGTGCCGCGAATCGTTTTCGGAAAGTCGACGTTCAGCAGTTCTTGTTTGACAACGCGCGCAACGAACATCGCCGCCTCAAGGCTGGTGGAATTTACGGCGCGGACACGGCGAAGTATAACACCTGGCCGCATTGGATCGACCGGCAGCGGGACGATGTCATGGTCCCGGTCTGCCGGCGTGCCAGCGATATCTCGGTGATCGTAACCGGCGGGCCGGGGCGACACTCGGCCTACCTTCCGGGCTGGTCCTCTCGCTCGGCAACGCGAAAAATCGAACTAGCGAGGAGCAAGTAGACGTGCAGACAGTAACTTCGACCAATGACGACCGCAAAGCCCTGGCCGCGAAGCGGCTGGCAGAGCTAGGCCTCGTTGATCCAGTGGACCATTCCTCAACGACTCTGGCTGCGGCTCAGCGCTTGGAGTCGCTCGCGGGTAAGCGCCCCGGACTGCTTGACAATCGCAAGGGGAATGGTGACCGCCTACTCGAGCGCATCGGTCAGCTGCTTGTCGATCGGTATGGAACGCTGGAGCCGTACCGGACGACGAAGTTCATCTATGCCCGCCGAGCCGACGAGAAGATCCTCGAGGATCTGGCGGCAAGGTGTGACTTCGTCGTCACCGCGGTCGGTGATTGAGGGTCTTGCGTGTCGTGCAGTGTGCACGACGGCATCGAGTTGGAGACGCGTGGAATTCCTTCCGTGGCGATTCATACGTCGGCCTTCCTCGGATCCGCACGCGCGCATGCGTCGGCGTTCGGGCGACCCGATTACGAACCGGTGATCATGCGGCATCCGATTGCGGGTCTGACCCCAGACGAGGTCATAGCGCGTGCGGACGAGATCATGCCGACAATCGTCGCGTACCTTCTCGGGCAGGAGATTGACGCTCCGTCTGCGCAGCCGGCAGCCATGAGCGATGCGGAGGCCGCGATAACGGCGGCACTCAGTGAGCTCCGCAGCGGCTTCAATGCCGACGGCGCCGACCTCGAGGTCGTCACGGCAGGCGCGAGTTCGGTAACCGTGCGTCTGATAGTGACGCCGGAGACCTGCCTCGACTGCATCGTTCCCAAAAGTGCCCTTCAGCACATCGTGGAGAGCGCGGTACGTAAGGCGCATCCAACGGTGCAGTCCGTCGAACTGATCGACCCACGTGAGGTGACCATTCAATAATCGCAACGAGGGCTTCGGCTCCGGAGGAGTAGACCGTGACAGAAGAGACACCACATAGCAACCTTTCCATGGGGTTCGTCTCCCGGCGGAGACTGCTGCAATGGGCTGGGACCGGTGCGCTGAGCATGGCGCTGCCAAAAGGCGCTGCCGCGCAATCCAGCGGGGGAGCAATCGAGACGCTGACGATCCGCGTGAGTCACGAAGCTCCGGTCAATTTCATCAACGATCTCACGCTGAAAAAGTGGGCCGACAAGATCAAGGAGAAGAGCGGCGGCAAGATCACGGTCCAAGTGTTCCCCGCCGGCCAACTCTTCAACGATTCGGATGGCATGCAGACGCTGGTCACGTCGCAAGGCGCTACGTTACAAATGGTATCGACTAGCGCATTCTACGTCGAACCGTACTGTATAGCTGCCGGAGCGTTTGAGCTACCCTACGAGTTCGCATCTCAGAATCAGTTCCGCGGTGCCTTAGACACCGCACCAGGCAGGCTTATCTCAAAGAGCCTGTCAGAGAACGGTTTGATCGCCATTGGCGACGTCATTGACCTTGGGCCGCTCATCGTGGTCAGCGCGAAGCGGCCGCTGCGGACACTCGCCGACATGCACGGGCTCAAAGTACGAAATTTGTCGGGCCAGATCACGGCTGATGCTATCCACGCCTTGGGAGCGGGGCCGGTCGACATCTCGTTCCCACAGCTTCCCCTCGCCATGAGCCAAGGGACAGTTGACGCGGCCGTTGCCACCTATCTTGCGTGGAATGCCGTGCTATCGGACATCGCGATGTACGGCGTCGACCCGCAAATGTGGAAGGTTGGATACCTACAGCTCGTCCAGCGAGACTGGTGGAATGCGCTCAACGCCCCTACCCGCAGCTTGATCTCGTCCACATTGTCAGAAGAGATCAGAGGTTCGTGGGCGGTGCTCGACGCAATGCTCGCGAGGGCGAAACATGCGCTTGCTGGAAAGGGACGAGAGGCGCTGACCCTGTCCACCAACGACATCGGCGCTTGGAAGCACGCTACGGCGTCCGTCATCGAAAAATGGGAGCCGAAGATCGGCCGGGAGATTGTCCAGGGTTTTCGTAACGGAAGAGCCTGAGGTTAGGGGTGCGTGAGACAAAGCAGGCAGTTCCTGCCGTCGGAGCAGCGATTCGAATCCTTCGCCACTTATCGCTTGTCGAGTCGGCTCGCGCCTATCAGATTGCCGATGAGCTCGCGATTAGCCGCAGTTCTTGCCATGGCATACTCAAAGCCCTGGTTGAAGGCGGTATCCTCGGCTTTAACCTAAGGACGAAGGCGTACGTACTCGGAACCGCATTGATACCGCTGGGGGCGCTGGCGGCGGAGCGTGACTGGTATATCCGGTTGGCAAGACCCTATCTCCGCGAATGGGTCGATACCACACAGCTCACGATTTTCGTCGCGCGCCTCCTCCCGGATCGCGAGTTCATCGTCGTGGATGCGATGAATAGTTCGCACATCATCAAGGTGACGGTGAGCGTCGGACAGACCTTTCCGGTGACTTCCCCTGCCATGGGAGGGGCTCAACTTGCGTTCATGCCGGAAGCCGACGCCCAACGAATCATCCGCTCGAGCGGGCGCCGGCCACCCGACAGGGAGACCATTGCGGACAACGACACATTCCTAGAAGAGCTTCCGAAGATCCGCACGCGTGGCTGGGCCGTCTCGCGAACGCAATATTACCGGAATGCAAATGCCGTGGCCGCCCCTGTGCTCGTTGACGGTCAGGTCACGTTCGTGATATGCAGCCTCGGATCCACGCAGGACCTTCCCGCAGAGGGTATCGACCGTTTCGGCGTTGCCATCAAGATGGTCGCCGATCGTATCGCCGATGAGATACGGCATGCCATAGCCCACGGCGTGGCTGTCTGAGCGCGGAGGGTGCGCATTAATGCGCACCCTTGCTCGGCAGTTCGACGACGCCACCGCCGAGCACGCTGAGCTCACCATCCTGATTGCGAGCTTCTTGCGCGATCTCTACCAAGTGGCGGCCCGCTTCGACGAACGTGCGGACGACATGCCCGTCGATGCGAAGCGTATCACCCTCGGGGTTGTGACGCCGGATCTTCGAGCTTGCCGAGCGCAGAGACCCGTCGTCGCCCATCCAATTGGTGAGATGGTGGGTTAGCCACGAGCAGCGCTCTGGGCCGTAGTCGTAAGCACCGGGTGCGCCAACGCGCAGGGCAAACTCGGAATCCCAATGCACGCGCTCCGGACAATCCGGCACATTGAACCGATTAGGGATGCCGAGCCCGGGATGCTTGCTGAACTGCTTCCAGTTCAGCTTGTTCGCGCGGATGTAGAGACCGCCCCAGCCTTGCGCGTAAGCGATGAATCCCGTGATGGTCATCGGACCTTTCGCGAGCGTCGGGAGCTTGTCGCCCACGTGCACGTCTTCCCAGTAGCGCGGCGTCGCACCGCGCACTTCTTCTTTTGCATACAGCTCGAATATCGCCGCCAGCTCCTCCTCTGTGTAGCGTTTGGGTGGGCGGCTCTTGACGTTGGCGTACTTTGAACCGCTACGCGCATGATCGCGGTCGGTACGGAAACACCAGCTATCCGCTTCGGCGACCAGCTCGCCCTGCTGGTTCTTGAAGTCGACGTGGTAGATCTGTTGGATGGCACGCCCGGCAAAGTGCGTTTCGTGCTCGATCAGATCTTTGAGCCAGGCTTCCGTCGTGATCTCATCGTTACGCCGCACGGGTAGATGCCACGTCCAATTAGCACCCGCCCACATCGCGTGCACGCCCGAGAGACCACCGACGTAACCGGAAACGATGCGGTTCGTAGCAAACAGAAAGCTAGGGAGCGCCACGATGCCGCCCCAGCGGGTTTTGGCGGCGTACGCGGGATCACACCAGAGCGGATTGTCGTCGCCGATGCCGTAGGCATAGTGACGGATGTTGTCACGCGTGGCTTCGTAGCACCAGGGCTCGAGCGTTTTTTCGATCTTTGCTCCGATGCGCTCGCGCAGTTCGGCCAATCCTTGATCGGTGATCTTGGGAAAGCGTTCGACGGCTTCAGTAGACATCAATTCCCTTTCGAAACGTGCTTGGCGGCCGCAGCTTCGCGATCGCGCAGAGCTTTGCGGTTGATTTTTCCGGCCGGCGTTTTTGGCAGTTCTTCGACGAAGACGAGGGCGCGCGGAAACTCATGCCGGCTCAGGTGCGCGCGAACGAACTCTTGGATCTCGGCGGCCAGCGCCTCGTTAGCAGGCCGATTCGAAATGACGAAGCCTTTAGCAATCTGGCCGCGCACCGCATCCGGAACGGCGATCACCGCGGCGCCTTGCACGGCGGGGTGCTTGAGCATCGCGCCTTCGATCTCCGTTGCGCTCATCGTCCAACCGGCCGAGATGATGACGTCGTCGGCCCGTCCGGCATGATAGAAATAGCCGTCGGCGTCGACGTAACCGAGATCTTTGGTCGGGAACCAGGCACCGTTGCGCAGCACCTTGATCTCACCGGTTACCTCCGGCGGGCAGGGTTCGCCGGCGGCGTTTTGCACCTCGACACGGACGCCGGGCACCGCCTTGCCGAGCGAGCCCGGCTTGATCGGGAGATCGTCAGCGCCCGGATAACAGACCAGGCACACACCCACCTCGGTCGTTCCATAGATGCTGCCGACCGGCGCGCCGAACGTGCGCTGCGCAAAGTCGAGGCTCTCACTGTCGATCGCTTCGCCGGTGTAGGTGAGGCGGCGGATCGCGTACGTATACCGCGGTGCCTCGCCGGAGAGCATCATCATGCGATAGTGCGTGGCCGCCGCCGACAAATTGGTCGTTTGGTATTCATGAAGCGCACGCAGCAGGCGTCCGGGGTCGAATTTTCCTGCATAGACGCCGGTTTCCAGGCCCAGCGCCAGCGGAGCCAGGGTGCCATGCCACAGTCCGTGCCCCCACGCCGGTGACGACGGGCAAAAGTAGCGATCGCCGGGACGGATTCCCGTTCCGTACAACCCCGCGATCATGACGAGGACGATCGCGCGGTGTTTGTGACGTATCGCGGCGGGTAGCTCGCGCGTCGTGCCCGACGTGTATTGAAAGACGGCGAGGTCGCCTGCGCGCGTCGTCGTCTCGAACGTGGCGGGATGACGCGTGAGCGTGCCGATGAACCCCGTGTCCGCGATCACCGTTTCGAGCTGCAGCGATCCGGCTAGCTCCGCGGCTTTTTCTTCATTGGTGAAAAGCAGGCGCGGCGTGCAGTCATCGATGCGCAGGCGCACGCCGTCCGGTCCAAACGCGGTGAACAGCGGAACGGCTACGGCTCCACATTTGATCGTTCCGAAGAGCGTCGCGTAAAACGCGAACGAGGGTTCGAGCATGATCGCGATGCGATCCCCGGGCACCACGCCGCGCTCACGCAGTTCATGTGCGAAACGCGACGACGCTTCGGAGAGCGCGCGAAAGGTGAGCGCTTCGTCGGTGCCGTCGGCGTGTGCGATCCGCACCGCAATGCGGCGTGGATCTGCGGCATAGCGATCGATACACTCGTGGGCGATGTTCAGTTCGCGCTCGTTGCCGTCGAAGAGCTCCCAGAGCCGCTCTATCGTGAAGTACCGCTGAGCGTCGGCGTAGCTGGAATAATCAGTTAATTTTGCCATCGTCCCGGCGCCTTTTCGCGGCGAGAGGGGAATATCTTTCTTTGGTGAAATCACCATTGCGCCTATGAAACGACTAGCGGGTTCGGAACAGCGGCAAGCCGCTCCACGCGAGAGGGACCTCCTTCTAACACCGGGCGACGACAGAGGCGCTCAGCACGCTCCCGCCGTGACCCGGGCCATCAAGATCTTGCGGCTCCTCGCGAAGAGTGACGCTCCGCTTGGCGGCAGCGCCATCGCCCGAACGCTGGACCTGGTCCCCAGTACCTGCCTGCACATCCTGCGCGCCCTCGTCGACGAGGGGATCGTGGCGGTCAACCCGGAGACGAAGCGCTACACCCTCGACGCGGGAATCCTCACGCTCGCCGGCTCGTTGCTGCAGGAAGAGAGCTTTTATCGCGCGCTGCAACCAACGATCGACGGGATCGCCCACACGTTCGATATGACGACGATCGCGCTTCAGCCGCTCGCGCGCAAGCATTTGGTGGTGGTCGCGATCTCACGCACCGAGCGGGCGTTACGCCTACACGTCGACATTGGCAGCCGCTTCCCGCTGTTGATCAGCGCAAGCGGGCGCTGTGTCGCGGCGTTCGGTTCATATTCACCTGCGGAGCTCGAGCGCGCGTTCACCGCACTGCGCTGGGACGACGCGCCCTCTTTCAAAGTTTGGAAACGGCAAGTCGAAGAAACACGCCGTCAAGGGTACGGCGTCGACATCGGCAACTACATCAACGGAGTGACGATTGTCGCCGCTCCGGTACTCGACCCCACGGGTCGCATCCCCCACATCCTGGTCGCGCTCGGCATCGGCGAGCAGATCGAACGAATCGGCATTTCGACGCTCGGCGAAGCGCTGCGCGAGGCAGCCACGGACATCTCGCAACACTTTAGTCCACGTCAGGAGGAGGAACGTTCATGATATCTCGAACGGTCACGCGGCTCGCTGCCGTTGCACTCATCCTCGCCTTCGCAGTCATCGGTGCGGCACCGGTGACGGCGGCCGATCCCATCAAGATCGGCGCCTCGCTCTCGTTGACCGGCCGCTTCTCCGATTCAGCCAAATACGTTCAAGAAGGGTATCAACTCTGGCTGGATGAGGTGAACGCGCACGGCGGGATCAACGGCCGTCAGGTCCAACTGATCACCTACGATGACGAGAGCAATCCGGATACCGCCGCGGTGTTGACCGAGCGGCTCATCTCCCGTGACGGCGTCATCGCGATCCTCGGGCCCTACTCGAGCCCGATTACCGATGCCGCCGCAACCGTGGCGGAGCGCGCCGGCGTACCGATGCTAGGAACGATCGCTTCGGACAGCTCCATCTGGGAGCGCCGTAAGCTCCACTGGACCGTTCAAGCGTTTCCGTCGTCAACCTACGACCATGAAGGCTTTCTCAAGGTGATCGCGAGCAAGGGAAAAGCGATCAAACACCTCGCGATCGTCTACGAAGAGTCGCCGTTCTCGATCGGTGCCAAGAATTGGGCCATGGAAGAAGCGAAAAAGATGGGGCTTGCGGCCGAAGCCGTCGGCTACGCGCCGGGATCCCAGGATTTTAGCTCGATCGTCGAGCGTCTCATCGCGTCCAAGGCCGATGCCGTCTCGATGGGTGGATACTACCAGCCCAGCATCGCGCTCACGCGCAAGATGATCGAGCGCGGCTACAATCCCGTCGCATATCACTTCATCCAAGCGGCAGACGGCGTGACGAAGACCGCGCTTGCTGACAACGCCAACGGTATCTTCGGACGCTCCGCGTGGGAATCAACCTTCACCGACAGCGCGAGCAAAACGTTCACCGCCGCCTACAAGGCCAAGTTCAACCGGTTGCCGTCATACCACTCAGCCGCCGCCTACGCCGCGGGACAAGTCCTCGAAGCGGCGATCAAGGCCAAAGGGCCGGACAAGAACGGCATCCGGGACTTCATCACCACGACGACGATGCCGACCGTGCTCGGCACCTACAAGGTCAACAGCAAGCTGCAGCAGGAAGGCTATCGCTACACGCTCACGCAGTGGGTGAACGGAGAGTCCAAAGTCGTCCGCAACCCGGCTCAAGCCCTGTGGCCGAAGCCCGCCTGGAAGTAATCCGGTGACGCTGATACTGCAGCTCGCGATCAATGGGCTCGTCTTCGGCTCACTACTGGGGCTCGTCGCGCTGGGGCTCGCACTCGTCTTCGGCGTGATGCGGCTGGTGAACTTCGTCCATGGCGAGTTCATCACGCTGGGCGCCTACGCGACGTACCTCTTGGTCACCACAACCGGTATCTCACCGCTGTGGGGCATCCCGATCGCCGCGCTACTCGGCGCGGCGATCGGGCTCGCGGTCCAAATGCTCGTGATCTCACGCCTTGCCGGGCGCCCTGAGCTCGATGCATTGATGGCAACGTATGCGCTCTCTATCGTCGGCCTGGGACTCTTCGCGCTCGCTTTCGGCGGCGACTTCCGCACGTATTCGGCTGGGCCGAACGGCAACGTGTCACTTGCCGGCGTCGTCATCGGCTGGCGCAGCATCACGGTGCTCGTCACCTGCGTCATCGTTGGAGCCGCGACGTTGGCACTGGTTTCTCGAGCACGTACCGGCCTTGGTTTTCGCGCCGTCGCGCAGAATCGCGAGGCGGCCGCGGCGTGCGGCGTCAATGTCGTCGCAAGCGAACGCCTGGCGTTCAGCCTCTCCGTCGCGCTCGCGGCAATCTGCGGCGCGCTCATCAGCTTCATCGGAACCACGACGCCGACCGTCGGCCACGAGTGGCTGCTCGACGGCTTCGTGGTCGTCATCATCGGCGGCCTCGGCAGCATTAGCGGCGCGCTCGTCGCCGCGCTCGCCATCGGCCTCCTGCACAGTTTCGCAAGCTACTTCCTCGACGATTCATGGGCACAGATCATGACCTACGCCTTGCTGTACGTGGCTCTGCTCGTCCGTCCGCACGGACTGCTCGGCGCGCGGAGCGCAACCTGAACACGCTCGCGCGCTTCACGGCGATTACCGTAGCGGTTGCGGCCGTCGCGGCAGTGATGCCGTTTGCCGGGGCATCCGTCTATGCAGGCACGCTCGTCTACTACGCGGCGTACTACCTCGTACTCGGGCAAGCGTGGAACATGATGTCGGGCCTCACCGGCTACGTCTCGTTCACGCACGGGGCCCTGGCCGGAATCGGAGCCTACACCGCGGTGCTTGCGATCAACGGCGGCTGGCCAATCGCGCTTGCGCTGGTCGCCGCGGTCGTTGTGACCGCATTCGCCTCTCTCGTTATCGGGGCGACCAGCCTACGGCTGCGCGGGACCGCGTTCACCTTCGCAACGCTGTTCTTCCAAGAACTGCTGCTGCTCGCCGTGCGCAAACTCCCAGCCGCCGGCGGTGCCGCCGGCACGACCCTGCAAGAGATTCTGCCGACGTCGCTCCCGCACGTACTGATGGTGTCGACGGCCGCGGCCGCGACCATTGCCTTCGCGCTCTTGCGCCGTAGCCGCACCGGCGTGCGCCTGCTCTCGATCAAAGGCGATGAGGATGCGGCGGCCGCGGTTGGTATCGATGCAACGCGGTTGAAGATCGGGGTCTTCTGCGCCAGCGCCGCACTGTGCGGCCTCGCAGGCGGCATTCATGCGCTGTTTATCGCCTCCTTGCATCCTGAGTCGGTGTTTGCCGTCGAGACGTCGATCGTCGCGCTTGCGGTGCCGCTCATCGGCGGTGTGGAAACCGCGCTCGGGCCCGTCGTCGGGGCGATTCTCTACGTCGGTTTGCGCGAGGTCCTACAGATCGTGGCGCCGTCGCTGCACCTGGTGATCGTCGGTTTGCTGATTCTGCTCGTCACCTTGTTCTTGCGCGACGGCATCGTCGGCGCCGCGCGCCGTCTGTTACAGCGGCGGCGCTCGTACCGGGCGGCATTGGAGACGGCACGATGAGCTGTCTGGAAGCCGTGGGCGTGAGCAAACGCTTCGGTGGGCTCCGCGCAGTCGACGGCGTCGACTTCACGGTCGAGCAGGGAGAGCTCGTCGGACTCTTTGGTCCCAACGGCGCGGGCAAGACGACGCTCTTCAACCTGATCGCCGGCGCCTACTTTCCCGATGCGGGCACGATTCGATTCGACGGCGGCGACGTGACACGCTTTCCGGCCTTTCGACGCGCGCGCCTGGGCATCGCGCGCACGTTTCAGGTGGTCCGGCCTTTTCGTGCGCTTTCGATCATGGAGAATTTACTCGCCGTGGTCGCGAGCCAAGGAGCATCAAATCGAACCGCGGAGGACGATGCGCTCCAACTGCTCACCGGCGTGGGCCTAGCCGACCGTGCCCACGACCCTGCCGGTTCGCTCACGCTGGGTATGCTCAAGCGCTTCGAGGTTGCACGCGCGCTCATGGTTCAGCCGCGCCTCATCTTACTCGACGAACCATTGGCGGGGCTCACCGACGGAGAGTCCACGATGATGCTCCGGCTGATCGAATCGGTGAAGCTGCGTGCCGCTGTCGTGATGGTTGAGCATAACGTTCGCCTCGCGCTGCCACTGTGCGATCGCGCCGTCGTGATGGAACAGGGCCGGGTCATCGCGCAGGGCACACCGGCACAGATCCGGTCCGATCCCGCGGTCATTCACGCATATCTGGGCGATACGCCGGAGGGCGACTAGATGCTCGACGTCCGCGGCGTCAGGGTCCGGTACGGTGAGGCACTGGCGGTGCGCGACGTCAGCTTGAGCGCACAGGCCGGTTCGTGGATTGCGATCGTCGGACCCAACGGCGCGGGGAAGACCTCGCTTGCGCGCGCGATCTGCGGCCTGGTTCCGCATCAGGGGACGGTCGCCATCTCCGGCAAGGACATCAGCAAGCTCCCGGCGTGGGAGCGCCAGCGGCGCGGTATCGGGTACGTGCCGGAAGGGCGGCAGCTTTTCGGTGCGATGAGCGTCGAGGAGAACCTGCGTGTGGGGGCGTTCTCACGCGCCGGCGCAGAGATCCGGCGCGGACTCGACGAGGCATTCGCGCTCTTCCCGCGCTTAGCTGAACGGCGCGCGCAGCCGGCGGCAACGCTCTCGGGTGGTGAGCAGCAGATGCTCGCGCTCGCGCGTGCCCTCATGGCCAGCCCCAGCCTCCTCCTCGTCGACGAGATCTCGTGGGGTCTGATGCCGCTGCTGGTGGCGCAAGTCTTCGAGCGCCTCGCCGCGCTCAACGCCGAGGGATTGACGATCGTACAGATCGAGCAAAACGCGCACGAAGTGTTGCGCCGCGCCACCCACGCCTACGTGATGGCCGCAGGCGTCTGCGTCTTCGACGGGCCGGCACAAAGCGTGGCGCGCGACCCCCGAGTCCTCGAAAGTTACATCGGCTGATGGTGGTGGTATGGATTTTGAACTAAGTGAAGAGCAACAGGCGATCCGGGACTCCGTCCTCAAGCTGTGCACGCGCTTCGATGACGCGTACTGGCTCGAAAAGGATCGCCACGGCGGCTTTCCGGTGGAGTTTCACGCCGCGATCGCGCAAGCGGGTTGGCTCGGCATCGCGATGCCCGAAGCGTACGGTGGCGCGGGGCTAGGGATCACGGAAGCCGCGATTCTGCTCGAAGCGGTTGCGGAGTCGGGCGCAGGGATGAGCGGCGCGTCGGCGATCCACATGAACATCTTCGGTCTGCAGCCGGTCGTCGTCTTTGGGACTGCCGAACAGAAGGCGCGCATGCTGCCGCCGCTCATCGCGGGAGCGGAGAAGGCGTGCTTTGCCGTTACCGAACCCAATATCGGGCTCAACACGACCGCACTCATGACGCGCGCCGAAAAGCATGGCGATCGCTACGTCGTCAACGGCGAGAAGATCTGGATCTCGACGGCTCAAGTCGCGGACAAGATGCTGCTGCTCGCGCGCACGACGCCGCGTGCGGACGTCAAACGTAAGACCGACGGGCTGACGCTCTTCTACACCAGCTTTCGTCGCGGCGAGGGCGTCGAAGTCCGGGAGATCGAAAAGCTCGGCCGCAAAGCGGTCGACTCGAACATGCTGTTCATCAACGGCCTGGAGATTCCCGAGGCCGACCGCATCGGCGCCGAGGGCGACGGCTTTAAATCGATCCTGCACGGCATGAATCCGGAGCGCATTCTCATTGCCGCCGAAGCAGTCGGCATCGGGCGTGCCGCTCTGCGCAAGGCAGCGGCCTACGCCAAAGAGCGGGTGGTCTTCGATCGGCCGATCGGGCAGAATCAAGGAATTGCCCATCCCCTTGCGCGCTGTTGGATGGACGTGGAGGCGGCCTACCTGATGGTGCTGCGCGCGGCGGACGCTTACGACCGCGGTAAGGAATGCGGAGTGGAAGCCAACAGCGCCAAGTACCTGGCGGCGGAAGCCGCGTTCCATGCGTGCGAGACCGCAGTCATGACGCTTGGCGGCATGGGCTATGCCAAGGAGTATCACGTGGAGCGCTATCTGCGCGAGTCGCTGATTCCCCGCATTGCGCCGATCAGCCCGCACATGATCATGAACTTCATCGCCGAGCGCGTGCTCGGCTTGCCGAAATCGTACTAGACGGAGAGGAGCAGATCCGACGTGGCAGGGCTATATTTCGAGGAGTTTGACGAAGGACAGGTGTTCGAGCACGCGCCGACGCGCACGGTCACCGAGATGGACAACGTGCTGTTCAGCTCGCTGACCATGAATCCGCAGCCGTTGCACCTGGACGAGGAGTACGCCCGGACGACGGAGTTCGGGCAGCGCCTGGTAAACAGCCTCTTTACCCTCGGACTCCTGGTCGGGATGACGGTGGGTGAGACGACGCTCGGAACGACGATCGCGAATCTGGGGATGAGCGAGATCGCCTTTCCGAAGCCGGTGTTCCACGGCGACACGCTGCACGCACGCACGACCGTTCGCTCAAAGCGCAGCAGCCGCTCGCGGCCCGATGCCGGAATCGTCGAATTCCAGCATCAGGCAATCAATCAGCGGGGCGAGATCGTTGCGACATGCGTGCGTGCGGCCTTCATGAAGAAGCGCACGGCGGCAGCATGATGCGCTCGTATCTGTTCGTTCCGGCCGACAGCGAGCGTAAGCTCGCCAAAGGCAGCGAGAGCGGGGCCGACGCGCTGATCCTGGACCTCGAGGATTCGGTCGCCGAGGCGCGCCGTCCGATCGCGCGCGATTCCGCGCGAGCGTACATCGAAGCCGCCCGCGGCGGCCCACAACTCTACGTTCGCATCAATGCTCTGGCCAGCGGGGCGGCGCTCGACGATCTCGCGGTTGTCATGCGTACCCGGCCGTACGGCATCATGCTGCCGAAGTGCATTCCCGCCGACGTCCGGACGCTCTCTGCGTACCTGAGCGCGTTTGAAGCAGCCGGCGGGCACCCGGTTGGGGCGACGCGCATCGTGGCGATCGCGACGGAGACGCCCGCGTCCCTGTTCGCGCTGCAAGATTACCGCGGGGCGTCGTCACGTCTGGAGGCGTTGACCTGGGGTGCCGAAGATCTGGCGGCAGCGCTGGGTGCGGAGAATCGACTGGCCGACGGGACGTACGGCGATGTCTTCCGGCTCGCTCGTTCGCTGTGCGTGGTGGCCGCGGGGGCTGCGGAAGTCGCGGCGGTCGATACGGTATTCACCAACTTCAAAGACGAACGCGGGCTCGAGACCGAAAGCCGCGCCGCACGGCGCGCGGGGTTTGCGGGGAAGATGGCGATTCATCCGGCGCAGGTGCCGATCATCAATGCGGCGTTCACCGCGACGCCGGAAGAGCTGCGTTGGGCCAAGGCGGTGATCGAGGCCTTCGAGCGTGCTCCGGACGCGGGCACCGTCGCGATCGATGGCAAAATGATCGATCGCCCCCATCTCACCCTGGCGCGGCGCTTGCTGGGGGCAGCACGATGAGCGGCACGCAGAACGCCGGCGCATGGGAGCCGCTCGCCGGCATACGTATCCTCGACTTCTCCGTGCTCCTGCCCGGGCCGTTTGCCACGCTAGCCCTGGCCGATCTCGGCGCCGACGTCATCAAGGTCGAGGCCCCCGCGGGGGACGAGGGCCGGACGATTACCGGCTTGCACTTCGCCTCGGTCAACCGCAACAAGCGCAGCATCGCGCTCGACCTGAAAGATGCGGCCTCACGACCGGTCGTGGCCAGGCTCGCGGCTTGGGCCGACGTCGCCATCGAGACGTTCCGGCCGGGTGTTGCGCAGCGTCTGGGGATCGATGCCGGGATGCTGCGTTCGTACAACGAGCGGCTGATCTACTGCTCGCTCTCGGGATACGGGCAAAACGGCCCGCAAGCGCAGACGCCCGGACACGATCTGAACTACCTCGCCGCGGCGGGAACGCTCGCGCTCGCGAGCCATTGGGGCGACGAGCGTCCGCGCCGCGCCGGCGTTCCAGTGGCGGACCTAGCCGGCGGCACCTACGCGGCGATCGCGATCTTGAGCGCGCTGTACGAACGCGAGCGGACCGGACGCGGCAGGCAACTCGATCTGAGCCTATTCGAAGCGGCGCTCTCGTTCACCGCCACGCGGCGCGGACTCGGCCTCGACGCCCCGACGCGGCTGCACCTCTACCCGACCAACGACCTATTCGAAACGGCCGACGGCCGGTATATCGTGCTCGGGCTCGTCGAAGATCGTTTCTGGGCGAATTTCATGCGTGCGCTCGGCGACGAAGCGAGCGCGCTACGGGATGCACGCTTCGCGAGCGAAGCATTGCGGCGCGAGCACGGCGACGTGCTCGAGCCGATCCTGCGTGCGACGTTGCGCGCGCACGCGGCCGAGGAGTGGTTAGCGCGCTTCAGCCGGCACGACGTCCCGGCACAACTCGTGGTAACACCGCGCGAAGCGAGCCGAGGCCCGCAGATGCGCGCGCGCGAGCTGGTCGTGGAGCGCGATGGCGAGACGCACTTGCCATTTCCCGTCATCGCCGACGGTACGCACAGACCGGCCCTTCGCAGCACGGCGCCCAGCCTCAACCAGCATGCGGACGATATCTTGCGCGAGCTCGGCATGGAGGCACGCGCATGAGCGGGCCGCTGCAGGGAGTACGGGTCATCGACGTCACGATGAACGTCCTGGGACCGTTCGGCTCGCAAATCTTGGGTGACATGGGGGCCGATATTTGGAAGATCGAGCCGCCCGAAGGCGATACGCTGCGCGGCGTCGGGCCGGCCCGTCATCCCAAGATGGGGCCGTACTACCTCAATCTTAACCGGAACAAGCGCAGCATGGCGCTCGATATGAAGCGGGCCGAAGCGCGGCCAATTTTGCGGCGCATGATCGAGCGTGCGGACGTGGTGTTTTACAGCTTGCGACCCAAGGCGATGGCGCGGCTCGGCCTCGGCTATGACGACGTGCGGGCCATCAATCCGCGCATCATCTACTGTGGCTCGTTCGGCTACGGACAAGACGGGCCGTACGCCGACAAGCCTGCGTACGACGATCTGATGCAAGGCGCGATTGGCCTCGCGGTGCTGCAAGCGAAGCAGGGTGAGCCGCCGCGCTACGTGGTGTCCGCCATTGCCGACCGCATCGTTGGGATGGCGGCTGCCTCCGCGATCGGAATGGCGTTATATCACCGCGAGAAGACCGGCGAGGGACAAGCGATCGAAGTCCCGATGTTCGAGACGATGATCCAATTCGTTATGGGGGACCATCTGTACGGGAAAACGTTCGAACCGCCCCTCGGCGACTTTGGCTACCCGCGCCTCTTGGACCCACATCGCCAGCCGTATCGCACCAGCGACGGCTTCATCAGCGTGCTGGTGTACAACGACAAGCAGTGGGAGCGCTTCTTCGCGCTCGCACAGCGCGCGGATTTGGCCGGCGATCCGCGCTATGCGTCGATGCAGCAGCGCACGCAGAACATCAGCGCACTTTATGCCGAACTGGACGCGATCTTTCCGCTGAAGACGACGGCGGAGTGGATGCGGCTGCTCGGCGAAGCCGACATTCCCGCGGCACCGCTGCATACGCCGCAGTCACTGCTCGAAGACGAGCACGTACGCGCGGTGAACTTTTTCCCGCTGATCGATCATCCCTCGGAAGGGCGCCTGCGCGGCATGGGCGTGCCGTCGACCTGGAGCGCGTCGCAACCCGAGATCCAGCGTCACGCGCCGGTCCTGGGCGAGCACACCGTCGAATTGTTGCGCGAGCTCAAGTTCTCCGAGCCCGAGATTGCCGCCGTCCTCTCCAGTGGAGCGGCAATGCAGTATCACGCGCGTCCGTGATCAGCACGGACTGGCTATACGTGGGGAATCAGAGTAACCCGCGCTTCTGCAAGTATTCGGTCGCAGCGGCAGCGGCTACGGCGCCTTCGCTCAGTGCATTGACGATCAAGCCGCGATAGCCGCGGCGCACGGCACCGGCCGCAAAAACGCCCGGCACGGAAGTCCGGCCGTCACTATCCGTCTCGACCAGCCCACGAGCATCACGCTGCACGTCCGGCGGGAGAAATTCGACGTTCGGATCTGCGCCGACGAACACGAATACGCCGCGCACCGGAAGCTCTTGCATGCTACCATCCGCTATGCTGCGCAGGACCACGCCCTCGACGCACTCCTTGCCGAGTACTTGTTCCACTACCGTCTCCCAGTGGAAAGCAATACGCTCGCATTCAGCGGCTGCCTGCAGGTATCGCCGACGCGCACGCAGCCGCGAGCCACGTACGATCACTGCTACGGAGCGGCAGATCTCTCCCAGATGCAGCGCCGCCTGAAGTGCGGCATCGCCACCGCCGACCACTGCAACGTCGGCGTCACGGAAGAGGCCACCATCACACCAGTCGCACTGCGAAACACCACGGCCGCTCAACTCGCCCTCGCCGGGAACGCCGAGGGCATGTAGACGCCCGCCCGATGCGATGATGACCGCGTGCGCACGGACCATCCGGTCTTGCGTCGTCACCTCGAACCGCGGTGCCGCAATCTGAACAGCCGTCACGCGTGACTCCACCAGCGTCCCGCCCAGCGTCGCAAATCGCTCCTTCAACGTCTCCGCGAGCACTGCGCCGGAGACGGAGGTCGGCGCCGGATAACTACCGAGGACGCCTACGTTCGCGACCTGCCCGCCCGGCAGCGGGCTTGGCTCGATGCAGACGACAGAGGCACCGAGTTCGGCAGCCTCCGCCGCAGCCGCGAGTCCGCAAATGCCGCCACCGATAACGGCGACGTCGCATTCAAGTCCGAGCATGGACTACCTCAGACATCGGAGCGATATGCACGCCGGCGCGCTCCAGCGCGCCACGTAGCTCGATCGCTACCTCGGCCGCACCCGGCGTATCCCCGTGCAGGCAGATGGTATGCATCGGAATCTCCAGCCACGCTCCGTCGATGGCGCGCACGCGCCCCTCCAGCACCATCGCCACCGCCCGCTTCACCACCCGTGCGTGATCGGTTATCACCGCACCCGGTTGACGCCGCGACACCAGCGAGCCGTCGCCATTGTATTCGCGGTCGGCGAAGACCTCGTAGGCCACGCGCATCCCCGCCGCCTCCGCAGCGCGCGCGAATTCCCCGCCGAAGCTGACGATCAATAGGTTGGGATCGAAGTCCTTGACTCCAGCTACGATGGCGTCGGCCAACGCACGATCCGTCAGCGAAATATTGTTGAGCTGCCCGTGCGGCTTGACGTGCTGCAGCGGGACGCCGAATCGCCGGCAGAAGCCGGCGAGCGCGCCGATTTGGTAAAGCACGTCGGTGCGCGCCTCGTCGGGCGTCACGTTGAGGTTACGGCGTCCAAAGCCCACCAGATCCGCGAAGCCCGGGTGTGCTCCGACGCCAACGCCGTGACTCTTTGCCATCATCACCGTATGCGCCATCACACGCGGGTCGCCACCGTGAAAGCCACATGCCACGTTGGCAGACGAGATCGACGCGAACATGCGCTCATCGTCGCCCATCTTCCAGGCTCCGTAACTCTCACCCATGTCGCAGTTTAGGTCGATTACCGTTTCGCTCATCGGCTCTCCTCACGCGAGCAGTGCGCTACCGGGCGGCTCGGGCGCAAGCATTTCTTCGCCGGTAGCGAACGCGGCCGCGAGATGCTCGTACTGCTCGCGGCCGATCGGATAGAAGCGGAGCACATCGCCCGGCGCCCAGAGCACCGGTGGAATACGTTCAAGATTAAACGGTACAACAGGCGTCCGTCCCAGGAGGTGAAAGCCGCCCGGACTCGCCGTTGGGTAGATCGTCACCTGATGCCCGCCGAGCGCCACGGACCTAGGCGGCACAGCAACGCGCGGCGAGCCACGCCTAGGCAGGCGCAACGCGTCAGGGAGCATGCCGCAAATCGGCTGGCCGGGCGCGAAACCCACGGTGAAGATGCGGAAGTCCACTGCGGCGTGGAGGGTAATGACTTCATCCACGGTCAGACCGGTACGCGCGGCAACCTCAGGCAAGTCTTCCCCCGCGTACCACACCGGGACGCGGAAACGCCGGCCGGCAATCGTCTCATCCCCGCCTTGCATGAGCGCACTCCGCAATGCGGCGAGCACGGCGTCGCGCGTTGTCGCAAGCGGATCGAACTCGATCAGGAGTGTATTATAGGAAGGAATCGTTCCCCAGACTCCGGGTAGCGCGCCGTCTGCTAGCAGCCGCTGTGCCATACGCGTCGCCAGCAGGACGCGCGCGTTCGCGGCAACATCCAGCACTTGGCCAAACTCGATCAGTACGGCGGCATCGCCGACGGGAAGCGTGTTCGACCACGGCAATGATCGCACCATGGTCCTACGTGGCGACGTCCTGCCGTAGGCGAGACCAATCCCGCGGCAAGGTAATCGGAACCACGATTCGACACGGCGGGAACCCCCACGTCGGAAAGTAGACGTGCTGCGGGATCGGTACGTCAGCGCCGGCAACGAAGACGACAATGTCCTCCGCGCACTCGACGATGGGGATGGGCGCATGAGCGGCCTCGGCCGCAACGACCCACGACGGCAGGCCGTATGTCGGAGCGATCTTTGCACGCACCCACAAACGCTTCCACTCTTGGATCGGCATGCGTGCACGTTCGAATAGGTAGCGCGATACGTCGCGCTTACTCCACCCCTGTTCCGCTACTTGCCTAGCCGTCGCCGGGGCAACGAGCACCGTCACGTAGCCGCCGTGTAGGATGCTGAAGGCCGAAGCTGCCGATGCCATGACGCTCGCCAGATCGTCGAGTCCGCCCGTGACATTGATGCTGCACTCCGCGCGCAGCAGCGTGACGGCGCTGCTCTCCGCTGGCAACCCGCTCTCGACATGCAGCGGCTCCCAGGGATTGGCCCGCGTGCGTTCGGCCAGGCAGAGCGTATAGCGCGCTGGCTGGCCGGTGCCCGCCAACGAGGTGACGGCTGGGAATCCGCCACCAACGTTGTTCATGATCAAACGCACGGCCCGGCCGATCGTTGCGTTGGCACGCCAGCCGGGACCGAGCGCGCCGGTCCCGGCATTGACGCCTAGTTCCTCGGTCAGCGGACCGCTGACGACCAGCAACGGCGTGACGCTCTCGTCGGTCGTTTGCACACCGCGGAGGTTGAAGCGTGGATCGAGCAGGCCACGCACCGCCGCCAGCACGATCGGGAAGTAATCCGGCCGGCAGCCCGCCATGACGGCGTTGACCGCGAGCTTCTCCACGCTGGCTTCGCCGTGCATCGGCTCGAGTTCGCCGATGACGGTCGCCGCGGACTCTGGTGAGTAGCGCAGCGTGTCGCGCACACGGGCTACCGTCGGCGGCACGATCGGCAGGCCGTCGGTCCAGCCACGGCGATAAAAGCGCGCGTTGACTGCCGCATCGGCATCCTTGCCGCGCACGCCCTCCACGCGCTGCAGCACACGGCCACCGCCAGCTGCACGCCCTCCCACGGCGTCCGTCTCGCGCATATGTTCGCTCAGGGCGTCATCGACCCACCCGCCGCCACGCTGAGCTCCGATAGGGTTGTGGATCCACTGCGTGCCGCCGTTCTCGCGCGGATCGCTCATCTACACGCTATGTCGCAAGCGAAGACCGCAGCTTAGCCGCCCAATCGGTTGGCAGAGCGATCGGCCGCATCGTCGGAAATCCAAGCATGCCATTGTGCGCCAAGAACGTACAGTTTGTCCGCATCGGGTCACCGCACACGGCGATCACAAAATCCTCGGGGCGAACCACCAGCGGCACCAGCCGCTCGCGATCGCGAGAGGCACCGAAGATCTTGGGTGCCTTCTGCAGCATCGTCATGTCGTAAAGCGAACGCTTGCCGGGAACCAAGTTCGTCCAATCCGAGATATAGCGCTCGAACTGCCGTGCCGGGATACGTGCGTGCTCGAATAGGTAGGCCTGTACGTCGGCCTTGGTAAAGCCCGAGCTCGCTATCGCCTTGGCGACGATGGGTGAGAGCACGAGCATGGGCTTGTAAGTACCGGTCGCCATGCCGACGGTGAACATCAGCTCCCAACCGGTGTACTTGACGACCGCATCGGCGAGATACGGCAAGCACTCCTCCGCCGAGGAACCGTAGACCGAAACGATGACGTGCGCGCCCGTGTAGCGCGCAATGCAGACGCCGCTCTCGTCCGCCGGCAGACCCATCTCGGAGCATATGCTTGGCCACCCGATCTCGGCCAACGCATCCTCGTTTTCCGCCATGACGACACGCCAGGTCCCGCCGAAGGTTGCCTTGTCGTTTTGGAACGGCAGAAATCCGGCGACGTTGCGCAGATAGAGGCGCCAGAAGCGGCCGATGCTGGTGTTGGCCTGGAAGCCGTCGCGCAGTGCTCCCTGCTCGTAATTGAAGCCAAGATCCTTGATGAGCGGGCCGTTGATAACGATCTGCGTCTCGGCGCCGGGCGTGTTGCCACTGTGCTCGACGCCGTAAGCCGGGTCGGCCATGGCCTCGACCAGCGCGACCAGGATCGGCATATACTCGGGGCGGCAGCCGGCCATGACGCCGTTCACCGCGATGTTCCAGATGGTGGCGGCACGGTGATCGGGAGGGATCTCCGCCACGACCTCATCCGGGTCGCGGTCCACGAAGGCGAGGAAGGTGCCGATGCGCTCCCGCGTCGGCGGCACGATTGGCAGTCCGTCGGTCCAGAGGTTCTCGTAGAAGTAGCGGTGGACCTCATCGATGCTTCCCTCGAACACCACCTCATGCGGCGCCGGCTCGGTCTTCTGCAGAGCGCCGTCCGTCGTGGTGGTCAAGCAATCGATCAGCCGCGCGAGCGTCACGGCCGAAATGTTGCGATCCAGTTCCTCAACACTCTGGACGTCGGGATGCCCCGGAACCATCGCGACCCCAAGAGCAGGCATACCCAAGCCCGACGACGTGGCCTCCGCCTGTCCGAGGAAGCCCTCGCAGACCAGCGTTGCCGTAGGAAATCCGGCTCTCTCGACCGCGGCGCTCACCCGCAGCACGGCGGGTGTGCAGCTCCCTCAACAGCCTATGCCGGAGACCACTGCATCGACGCCGAGTGCGCGCAGCTTGTCCGGCAAACCGCCAACCACTTCGTGCTCGTTCTCGCCGTGCGTGGAGCCAAACGTCTCGTGGCCTATGAAACGTATGTCGGGAAATCGGCGTTGCAGCTCGCGCTCGAGCATGGGGAAGATCTCGTCGCCGCGGAACAGATAGTCCCAGACGAAGGCGACGGTCTTTCCGGCAAGTGAATCAAGCCGCGGGGCCAGGGGGTGCGACTGCAACGCCCGCTCTCCACGCGGCCAGAAGACGGCATAGGTACCGCCGTGCTCTTCCATTGGTTCTCCTGCTCTACCAACAGAACATCTTCAATCTTAGCTTGAGCAATCTTATAACATCGCTATGCTCTTGTGTCAACACGCGTTCTACGAAGAGAGCATTAGGCTTGTGCACCCGCTGAGGCACGTGCTATCGTTAGTCACCTATCGAGTCGCGGTATTGTCTTGCGGTTGCCGCCAGGCACCGATTCTTCAGAGAGAGCGAGATCGAGCGTTGCGCTTGTCATGAAGATCGTCGTCACCGATCCGATACACGAAGACGGCATTGCACGGCTCCGTCGCGAGCATGACGTGACGCTGCTCTTCGAGAACGGCAGCGCCGCACGCGCCGATGCCGCGTTTGAATGCGCGGACGCCCTGGTGATCCGCGGCTTCCCTATCACCGCTGCGTTCCTCGAGCGCTGCCCACGCGTGGGCGTTATCGGCAAGCATGGCTCCGGCGTGGATAACGTTGACGTCGACGCGGCCTCACGGTGCGGCGTGGTCGTGATCAGCACGCCGGGCGGAGGTAACGCTACCGCAGTGGCCGAGGGGGCTGTTGCGATGATGCTTGCCGTGCTCCGCCGCACGTTGGATTGCCACCATGCCGTGAGCGATGGGCGCTTTGGCGTCCGGGACCAGTGGCGTCTCTCCGATCTCTGGGGTCACACTCTTGGTCTCATCGGTTGCGGCAACATCGGCGCGCTCGTTGCGCGAATCTGCCGGCGGGGCTTCGAGATGCGGGTGCTCGCCTACGATCCGACACTCTCCCGCGAGCAAGCGGCAGCGCTGGAGATCGAGCTTGTCGGGCAGATCGAGGATCTGATGCACGCCGCGGACGTCGTGTCGATCCACGTGCCCCTGCGGGAATCGACGCGCGGCCTGGTAAGCGCCTCGGCGATCGCCGCGATGAGGCCCTCGGCGATCCTGGTGAACACCTCGCGCGGCGCGGTATTGGACGAGGACGCCCTCATCGCGGCGTTAATCGAGGGGCGCATCAAGGGCGCCGGACTCGACGTCTTTCGCAGCGAGCCGCCCGACCAAAGCTCGCCGCTGCTGCGGCTTCCCAACGTGACGCTTTCGCCGCACAACGCCGGCTTGACGGAGGACAGCACGCGCGATATGGGCCTTCGAGTCGCGGATTACGTCCTGCAAGCGCTTGCCGGTGAGAAGCCGCCGACGCTCCTCAATCCTCAGATCTGGGATCGCCGGCGCCCAGTGAACGCCACGCCACTTGGAGAGAGACACTAGATGTCAAACGAGTTGCGGTCGCCCGAATGGGCCTGGATCGACGGTCGTTTCGTCCCCTGGGCGGAGTGCGTCTTGCATGCGCGCGCTCAAGCCATCATGACCGGTGCCAGCGTCTTCGAGGGTATTCGCGCCTACTGGAATCCACAGCGGGAGCAGCTCTACGTCTTTCGCCTGCAAGAGCATCTCGATCGCCTTGCGACGTCGATGAAGATTATGCGGATGAAGCAGGCGGTTCCGGCCGAGATGGGCTCTGCGTCCGTGGAGTTGTTGCGGCGCAACAACTTCCGCGACGACGTTCACTACATGCCCGTGGCCTATGTCGGCTTCGGCGAGGGGTACGGTGCTCAGACGCCGCCGGTACAAGAGGGGTTCTTCATCACCGCCGTCACCAAGCCGCCGTCGCGCGCGCTCGAAGCCGGTTTGAGTGTCTGTGTCAGTTCGTGGCAGCGCATCTCCGACAACATCATGCCGCCGCGCGTCAAGGCTGCCGCGAACTACCAGAACAGCCGCTTCGCGTTGCTCGAGGCGCGTACGAATGGCTACGACTACGCGATCTTCCTCAATTCCGCAGGCAAGGTCTCCGAGGCACCGGGCGCCTGCATCTTCGTCGTTCGCGCGGACCAGGTCTACACGCCACCGGTGACGGCCGGCATCTTGGAGAGCATCACGCGCGCGACGCTTATCCAGCTCTTTCGCGAGCGCATGGGGCACTCCGTGATCGAGCGCGAGATCGATAGAACCGAGCTCTACGTGGCGGACGAGGTCTTCCTCTGCGGCACCGGCATGGAGGTCACGCCGGTCATCGCTATCGACCACGTGAGCGTGGGGTTAGGCCGCCCTGGCCGATGGACACGCGAGATACAAGACCTTTACTTTCGCGCCGCTCGAGGAGAGGAAGCGACGCTGTCACACTGGCTGACGCCGGTCTACGCACCGGTGCAAGTCTAATCGTACGTAGAGAGACGGAGGGCAGAATCATGAGATTGGCAAGAGCGCTCAGTGGGACCGTGGCGGCACTGAGCAGTCTGCTGCTCGTCGCCGACGCGAGCGGCGCCGTGGCGGCGGGCACGAAAACGGTAAAGATCGGCCTATTAGCGTCACTTTCCGGTTATGTGGCTTCATATGGTACCGACGAACGGGACGGCGCGCTGCTCGCGATCAACGAGATCAACAAGTCGAATGCTATTCCCGGGGTAACGCTCCAACCGATCGTGCTCGACGACAAGGGCGACCCCACTGCGGCCGTCGAGGCGGCTCAGCAAGCCATCGATCAGGGGGCTATCGCCATCCTCGGCCCGACGACCACCGCCGGTACCGCTGCGCTCGCCAGCATCGCGACGGCCAGGCAGGTTCCCGACATCAGCTTCGGACTTCTCCCCGTGGCTCCGCACGCCAAGCCGCCGGCCTATGCGTACAGCCTCTCGATCGAGCCGAACGACGAAGCCGTGGGTGATTTGGACGCCGCGCTGGCCGGTAAGAACGTGAAAACCATCGCACTCATCTACGATAGCAACGCGTATGGCCAGTCGATTAGCGATGGCATCAAGCGCGAGGCGGCCGCCAAAGGCATCCGGACCGTAGCAAGTGAGGCCTTCAAGTCCACCAGCACGGATATGACACCGCAACTCACGGCGATTCGCAGTGCAAAACCGGACGCTATCATCGACGTCGGGGGAGGCACGACGCCCGGCCTCATCGCGCGGCAGATGTACGAACTAGGGATGCATCAGAAGCTCGTGATCAGCGCCGTTTCGTTCGGCATCGGAGCCGTAAAGTTCGCTCAGATCGCGGGTCCAAACGCACTCTCGAACGTCCGTCATACGGCATTCGCCGAAGAGGTCTGGAACACGCTGCCGAAAGCCGATCCGCGCTACGCCAAGCTGCAGGCAGTGATCCCAGCTTTCCGCAAAGCCTACGGGCACGACCCGAACGGCTACGGTGCGGCGGCGGCATACGACGCGGCATGGGTACTCGCCGATGCGATCAAGCGCGCGGACTCGGTCGACTCCAAGAAGATCCAAGCCGCTCTCGACCAGACCAAGTACCAGGGGACCCTGTGCCTCGCGCAGTTCTCTCCGGATAGCCACTCGGCATGTCATTCCGATTCGCTCGTCGTGTCGAAGTTGGCCGGCGGCAAATTGGTATACGGCGACTAGAGCGCCGCGTAGGAAGAACATATGGCAGAAGTCATCGGCCAGCTGTTAGTGACCGGCGTGCTGCTCGGTCTCATGTACGGCGTGATCGCCGTATGCATCGGCATCATCTACAACGCGACGCAGATCATCAATTTCGCGCAAGGCGAGTTCGTGATGATCGGGGGAGTCGCTGCGTGGGTGCTGATCACCGAGCTGCACGCCCCGCTCTGGCTGGCCGGTGTCGCCGCCGTAGCGATCGGTGCGGCGATGGGGTTGATTATCGAGCGCCTGGTGATCAACACGGCGCGGAGGTTCCGTCCGCCGCTGTTGACGTACATCTTCCTCACCTTTGGAGTGAGCATCATCCTCAGCAACCTGACGATGTTCGCCTTCGGTACCAACCCTCTGATCTTCGATCCCTTCCTTGGCCGGGCGCCGATCGTGTTCGAAAAGATCAGCACCTCGTCTCAGTACGCGCTCCTCCTGCCGCTCTGTCTTGTGCTGCTGGCCGGGCTGACGTTCTTCTTCGCATACACGCGCTACGGTAAGTCGATGCGTGCGGCCGCGGTCAACGAATTCGGCGCGAAGATCGTCGGCATCGACGTGGGCGTGCTCTCGATGATGGCGTTTGCGCTCTCGGGTGCCGTCTCGGCGCTGGTGGGCTTCTTCCTGACGCCCATCACCACCACGTCGTACTCCATCGGGTTGGCCTTCACGCTCAAAGGCTTTGCCGCCGCGATCACCGGCGGTTTGGGGGACTTCCGCGGAGCCGTCGTCGGCGGTTTGATCATCGGTATCGTCGAGTCGCTCGGCGCCGGACTGGTGTCCTCGCAGTTTCAGGACGCCATCACGTTCCTCTTCGTCATCGTGATGCTCGTCGTGCTGCCGAAGGGAATCTTCGCGAGCATGGTCGAGGAGCGCGATCGGCTTTGAGCGGAGCGCGCGGCCGCCGGGCAGTCGCCGAAGCCCTCGCGCTGCTTGGGCTGGGATTGGTGGTGGCTTTAGGTGGCCACTTCTTCCTCTCCAACTACTGGTTGACGGTGGGGGTGGTCATCGCGATGTACTCGCTGCCCTCGCTGGCACTCCTGCTCTTGCTTGGCTATGCAGGGCGCCCATCCTTCGGTCATGCCGCGTTCTTCGCGGTGGGCGCCTACGCTAGCGCGGTGACCACGACTCGCTTGGGCTGGGACCCGGTTGCCGGGGCGCTCGCGGGAATCGTGGTGGCGGGCGCCGTGGCGTATGTCATCGGCTTTCCCCTGCTGCGCTTGAGCGGACACTACCTCGCGATTGCGACGCTGGCCTTCGCGATCATCGTGCGCGTCGTGCTGGAGAATGCCACTCCGCTCACCGGCGGGCTCAACGGCATCGTCGGCATCCCCAGTCTCGGGACTCCGCGCACCGCCTTCGTGCTGGTGGTCATGCTGGTGACGATCATCTACGCTGCCGCCGTCTTCATCGATCATTCTCGCATCGGGCGCATCTTGCGCGCACTCGGCGACGACGAACGCGCGATGGCATCATGCGGCATCAACCCGCAGTCGATCCGTACCGCGGTCTTCGTCGCCTCCGCGGTCCTAACCAGCATCGCCGGCAGCGTCTACGCGCATTTCCTCACCTATATCAGTCCAGAGCCGTTCAACGTCGACATGAGCGTGCTCTTTGTCACGATGATGCTGGTGGGCGGTACGGGCAGCGTGTGGGGCGCCTTGATCGGAGCTTGCATCGTGGGCGCCATTCCCGCTGTGCTCAGCACCTATGCAGCGTACAGCGCGCTGCTCTACGGCATTGCGATCGTGGCAGTGCTACTGCTCGCACCTTACGGTGTTCTAGGATTGCCAACGCAGCTACGGATTGCCCGCGCGCGCCTCCGGCGCATCGTCGCCTCAGGAAGCAAGCCTGCGCAGGCGGGTGAGGTGGCCAATGTCGACTAGTACGCCACTGCTTACCGTGACGGAGATCTCCAAGCATTTCGGCGGACTGCGCGCGGTGTCGAAGGCGTCGTTCGACGTGCGCCGCGGTGAGATTCTCGGGATCATGGGGCCCAATGGCGCCGGAAAGACGACGCTCTTAAACGTCATCAGCGGCTACGAGCGTCCCGATGGTGGCCGGGTCGATCTGGACGGGATGGCGGTCACGGGGATGCCGCCGTATCGCCTGGCACGCCTGGGACTGCGCAGGACGTTCCAGACGCCGCGCGTGATGAACCGTCTCACCGTCGAGGAAAATCTCGACCTGGCGCGGTTTGGTGCAGGACGCGGAGGGCATGCCGAGGCCGTGCTGGCATATCTCGACCCCGTGCGGGATCGCGTCGCCTCGACGCTGCCCATGGCTGGGCGGCGATTGGTGGAGCTCGCGCGCGCGTGCACGGGCAGGGTCGACGCACTGCTGCTGGACGAACCTTCAACCGGGCTCGCCGAAGACGAGAAGGCGCTACTGCAGGTGCTCGTCCGCTCGGTGGCCGCCGAGGGCGTGGGCGTCATCCTCGTAGCGCACGACATCCCGTTCGTCCTCGATCTCTGTCACCGGATCGTCGTGCTGACTCTGGGGAGCGTGCTCACGTTCGGCCCCCCTGCTGAGGTACGCAGCGATCCGCGCGTGATTGAAGCGTATCTCGGCAAGGATTGGAGCGCCAATGCCGGGGCTTGAGGTGCAGGCGGGATGCACGGGATATGGGGACCTGCAGGTGCTCTTCGGAGTAGAGCTCGCGATACGTCCCGGTGCGGTGACCGCGGTCTTGGGGCCCAACGGAGCGGGGAAGAGCACGCTGCTCAACGTCTTGGCCGGCGTGCATCCCTTCTGGTCCGGCTCGGCGTGGCTAGACGGGCGCGACGTGACCAACGTGGCGATCCCGGAACGCGTGCGCGCGGGGATCACCCTCGTGCCACAGGGCCGGGAACTCTTCGGCCCTATGACCGTACGAGAGAATCTCGAGCTGGGCGCCTTTCAGTCCCGTCTCCCACGCAAGCGCATGGAAGAACGCATCGCGCGAACGCTCGACCTCTTCCCCGACTTAGCAGCGCGCCTCGAGAAAAAGGTACAGGAGCTTTCCGGTGGCCAGCAGCAGATGGTCGCGATCGGTCGCGCGCTGATGAGCGCGCCCGCCTTCCTGCTCATCGACGAACCGTCGCAGGGTTTGGGGCCAATCGTGGTCGAGGCGGTCTTGGCGTCGCTGGCCCTGTTGGCCCGTGAGGGCATGGGCGTCGCCCTCGCCGAACAGGACGGCAGCGCCGGCCTCAAGGTGGCGGACCAGTGTTACGTCATGCGCTCGGGTAGCGTCATCTGGTCCGGCTCGGCGGAGCGGGCCGGGCGCGAAGGGGTGCTGAAGGAACTCTACTTCGGCGGCATTCGCTAGACAGAATAAGTTTACAATATAAACTCTCTAGGATAAGTTATAGCTCGGCAGAATAGACCTTTCCATGCGGTCTACAGTTCTTTCTACGGAATTAGGCTCATCGGGTAGAGGTCCCGCGTCGCCGCGCTCCAAAGCGCCGGCGGTCGACGCTGCGGTCAGAATCCTCGACTACGTCGGCCGGCACGGCACGTCGCGCGGACGTGAGATGACTATGGCGCTACGCCTGAATCCGAGCACCGGGCACAACATCGCCAAAGCGCTGGTGCAGCGCGGCATGCTCGACTTCGACCATGAGACCAAGCTCTACACGCTCGGACCCGTGCTCTACGCGCTGGGCGTGCGCGCAGTAGAGGCCGGCAACGGCGTCGTTGCCGTCGCGCAACCGTTCTTGCGCGAATGGGTCGCCACGACGCGCTTCGTCGTCTTTCTCGCACGCATGCTCCCCTCGAGCGAGATCATCGTCGTGGAGAAGGAGGAGAGCTCGCAGCGCATCAAGGTGACCGTGGACGTAGGCGAGCGCTTCCCACTCAGCGCCGCGGCGCTGGGCAAGGTCTTCCTTGCATTCATGGACCCCAGCGAGCGCGAGGTGCGCATGAAGAAGCTCGCACTGCCGGGCTACACGAACAACTCCATCGTCTCGATGCCGGAGTTCCGCAAGGAGCTCGAGCGCGTGCAGACTTGCGGCTGGTCGGAGTCACGGGCCGAGTACTACTCTATCTCCAACGCCGTCGCGGCACCGATCTTCGACCACGCGGGGTGCCTCTCGCACGTCGTCTGCAGCCTCGCTGCTACGGCCGACATGCGAGGAGAGGATCTGTCGCGATACGGACGTGCTCTGGCCGACCTCGCGGCTCGCATCGGCGAAACCGCAAGCCGCAGCAAGGCATCGTGATCGAGAGCGCCGCCGCTCGTGCTCGCTACAGCCTCGGCGACGGCGCTGGGATTGCGCGCGTGGCGGCGTAGGACCCGCCATTCCAACTAGCCATCACGGTCTGCTTCGCTCCCACGCCGC
>SCRI01000083.1 GCA_004298675.1 bacterium
GTGGCCGATCTCGCGGCGTCCGGGGCCGCGCATCGGGCGCGTCTCACCCACCGAGTACGGCGGGAAGTTGTAGAAGTGCATGTAGCGCTTGCCCTCGACGTCCACGATCGTGTCGAGGCGTTGCGCGTCGCTCTTGCTACCCAGCGTGCAGACGGTCATGACTTGGGTCTGGCCGCGGGTGAAGACGCCCGAGCCGTGCACGCGCGGCAGGTAGTCGACCTTACACCAGATGGGGCGGATTTCGTCGGGCTTGCGGCCGTCCGGACGCAGGCCTTCGTCGACCACCATCGTGCGCAGCTCGCCTTCTTCCATCGCCTTGATGATGCGATCGAAGTCTTTGCTGCTCTCGAGGAGGCCCTTGAGCTCCTCGTAGTGCTTGGGCTTCTTGGCCTCGAGCCGCTCGAGTGCCGCCTGCTTGGAGATGGCGTCGAACGCCGCGTTGCGCTCCTGCTTGTCGACCACGCGCATGGCCTTGGCGACGTCTTTGGCGAACGTCTTGCGCACCCAGGCATCGAGCTCTTCGTTGGGCAGGAAGAGCGTGAACTCGCGCTTGGGCTTGCCGGCCTTCTTCGCCAGGCCGTCGATCAGCGCGACGATCTTCTTGATGTGTTCGTGGCCGAACTCGACGGCGCCGAGGATCTGCTCCTCGCTGATCTCGTGGCCGCCGCCTTCCACCATCATCACGGCATCTTTGGTGCCGGCCACGACGATGTCCAGCGTGCCCTCTTCGATCTGCGCGATCGTGGGGTTGACGATATATTCGCCGTTCACGTATCCGACACGCAGGCCGGCGACGGTGTGTGGGAAGGGGATGTCGGAGAACGCCAGCGCGGCGCCGGCGGCCACCTGACCCAGCACGTCGGAGTCGACTTGAGGATCGTTGGCGAGCACCGTGACGATGACTTGGATCTCGTTGCGGAAGCCTTCGGGGAAGAGCGGGCGGATCGGACGATCGATCTGACGCGCGCTGAGGATGGCGTGCTCGGTGGGACGCCCCTCGCGCTTGATGTAGCCGCCGGGAATCTTTCCGGCCGAGTACATGCGCTCTTCGTAATCTACGGTAAGCGGAAAGAAATCGATGCCCTCGCGGGGGTTGTTGGAGGCGGTGACGGCGGCCAGGACGACATTGTCGCCGAAGCGCACGAGTGCGCTTCCCCCGGCCTGCTTGGCAAGCTCGCCAGTCTCGATGGTAAGCTTGCGCCCGCCCAGGTCCATGGAAGCGGACAAGGGTTCAGACACGAAAATCTCCTACGAAAGGCCGGGTCGCGCCCGGCATGATGCGTTTGCTTCTTGGTTCAAACAGGCCGCGCTTCGACGCCTTGGCGTAAAGCCCTTGACGGAGCGCGGCCCGCGGCAGCCGGCGTTTAGCGGCGCAGACCCAGTTCCGCGATCAGCGCGCGGTACTTTTCGAGGTTGGTGTGCTGCAGGTAGTTGAGCAGCCGGCGGCGCTGGCCGACCTGCATGAGCAGGCCGCGGCGGCTATGGTGGTCCTTCTTGTGGACCTTCAGGTGCTCGTTGAGCTGGTTGATGGAGTCCGTCAGCATCGCGATCTGCACGGAGGCGGAACCCGTATCCGTGGGCGACGCGCCGAACTTCTCGGTAATCTCGCGTTTGCGCTCTTTGGTCAGCGGCACGTGTGTATGCTCCTCATTCAAGGATGGGCTCGCTTCGGCTCCAGGCTTCCGCGTGAGCACGCGGGGTGGTCCAGGCCGGCGACCGTAGCAGTATACCTGGTCAGCCCTCAGCGTGCAAGGCCTGGCGCAGCGCCTGAGTGAGCGCCTCGAGTGCCGGCGTGGATGCTCCTAGGGCCCGGAGATCGACGAGTGCCTCACGGGCCGTACCGGCTGCGAGTTCCAAGACGACGCTCCCTGACAGTGCCTGGTCGAGGTGCTCGATGGCGCGTTTTGCCATGTTCGCCTGGCCGAACGAATAAGCGTGGTGCGCCGCGTTGCCGAGCGTCTTCTGTTCGCTCTCGAGCCAGCGGCGGTAGGCGTTGAGCATCGAGGAGGATTCCCTGTAGGGCGGCGCCGGCCTGCGGCGAATGGCGGCCCCCGATGTCCCGTTACGTGCGCGTCGCCTCCGTCACCGATCTCCCCGCCGGCGGAAGCATGGCGGTAACGGTAGGCGAGCGCCGCGTTGCGCTCTTCCACACCGAGCGCGGCTGGTTCGCCCTGGATGACACCTGCCCCCATCAGGGTATGCCCCTCTCAGAGGGCCACGTCGAGGGCGGCTGCGTGACCTGCGCGTGGCACGCCTGGACCTTCGATCTGCGGACCGGTGCGATGACCTTCGGTGATTTTGAAGGCGTGGCCGCCTACGATGTGCTCGTGCGGGGTGCGGACGTGCTCGTCGCGCCGCGCCCTCGTGCCGCGGGCGACGGGCAGGACTTGCCTACGGCGCGCCGGTAAGAGAGGCGGCTGCGCCGCTAGGCCGGTTCGGCGGTGCCGTCAGTACAGAGGAGGGGGCAATCGGAGTGCAAGGGATGGTTGGGAAACACGTGGCCGTTCTGATCGGCGATGGGTTCGAGGAGATTGAGGTGACCGAGCCCAAGCGCGCGCTCGAAGAGGCGGGGGCCACGGTGACCATCGTCGGACCCAACGAGGAGTCGAAGAGCCGCGGATTGCGCGGCCGCCGGGGCCTCGAGGCCTCAGGCACCCTGCAGGCCGACGTCGCGGTCGACGAGGTGGCGGCGGCGGACTTCGACGCCGCGCTGGTTCCCGGCGGGGTCAGCCCCGATCGCATCCGCACGCACAAGGGCGTGCTCCGGCTCGTGAAGGAGCTCGACGCCGAGCGCAAGCCCATCGCTGCCATCGGCCACGGTGCCCAAGTCCTCATCTCCGCGCAGATCGTGCGCGGCCGCACGCTCACGGGCGCGCCTTCGATTGCCGACGACATCCGCAACGCCGGTGGACTCTATCGCGATCAGCCGGCAGTCCAGGAGGGCAACTGGGTCACCTGCCGCAGCGCCAACGATCTCGGCCACTTCGAGCGCGCCTTTCTCGAGAAACTCTCGCAGTTCCAGGGGCAGCCGCTGACGTAGAGGTAAACATGCGCGCCGCTCAGCGTCTGCCGGCGGCGCAGAACTCGAACGTCGCGAGGCACTCGCTCAAGCGGCGCAAGCCCATGTAGAACAGCGCGGCGGCGAGCAGCGGCGTGGCCACGAGCGCGTAGGGCGCCGGCAGCGAGGCGGCGGAGCCTAGGAGGAACGCTACCAGCGCGATCGGCGCCGCCAAGAACGGCAGCAGGGCGCGGCGGGCGTGCAGATCCCAAGCCAGTGCCAAGGGCGTGCAGACCGCCATTGACGCGGCGGCGACGAAGAGCAACGCCAACGCTGTGGCCATGCCGGCGCGTAGCTCGAAGAGTGTGGCGGCGTAGGCGCAGAGCAGCACCGGAGCGGCGCGCAATGCCGCCGCCAGCATTTTGGCGCGCGCCAGTTCGCGCCCGAATAGCGGTGCCGCCAGCCAGAGCGTCGCGAACGCACCCTCACGGCGTAGCGTGCGCGTGGCCGCAACCATCGCCGCTAAGCCGCCTGCGGCTGCCAGCGCGTAGAGGTAGAGCCGCCCGAGATCGCCGGGGAGTTTCCCCAGCCACGCGCACGACAGCGCCGCAACTGCTGCAGCGAGAGCCGTCGCCATCCAGCCGTCGGCTGAGCGGCGCCAGATCGTGGTCTCCGCGCGCACCAGCGCCCACGTGGCGGCGCCCCCGCGCGCGCGTAGCGCCCGGCGCTTCATCGCGTGCGCTCCGCTACCGGCGTCAGGAGGCCCAGCGCGATCACGCGCGCCTGCAGGCGCTGGGCCACGGCCGCGTCGCGCGTGGCCACGAGCAGTGCGCCACCCTCGCGCCTCACCTCGTCTACCGCGTGCTCGAGCGCCTCGAGATCTTCCGGCGGCCAAGCGCGGGGCTCGTCGATCAGCAGCAGCGACGGCAGGTGGAGCATCGCGCCGAGCAGCCGCGTGCGCCTGGGTGAGGCATCGTCGCGCAGCCATGCCAGCGCACGCGAGCGTTCGGCGGACTGTGAATCGGAGAGTCCGTAGAGCTCCGCCAACAGACGCACGTACTCATCGACGCCGAGCGGCGCGACGCTCGGGGCTTCCTGGGGCACGTAACCCACGCGCCGTTTAGCCTGTGCGGGTTGATAGCGCATGTCGAACCCGCCGATCGAGAGCAAGCCCGCATCCGGCCGCAACAGCCCGGCGATCAGCGCCAAGAGCGTGCTCTTGCCGCTGCCCGGCGGTCCCACCACGGCCAGCCGCTCCGCCGGAGCTAGATCGAGCGTGACCGCGTCGACGACAAGCCGGCCGCCGATACTTTTGCTGAGACCCTTGACGTGCAGCGTCAGAGGATCCTCGCCAGGAACCCGCGCGTGCGCTCCTGCTTGGGATTGGTCAACACCTCCGCCGGCGGCCCTTCCTCCACGACCACGCCGCCGTCCATGAAGACGACGCGATCGCCAACTTCGCGCGCGAACTGCATCTCGTGGGTGACGACGATCATCGTCATGCCGTCGTTGGCAAGTTGGCGCATCACGGCGAGCACTTCACCCACCAGCTCCGGATCGAGCGCGCTGGTGGGTTCGTCGAAGAGCATGAGCTTCGGGTCCATCGCCAACGCGCGCGCGATGGCGACGCGTTGCTGCTGTCCACCCGAGAGTTGCGAGGGATAGGCGTCGGCTTTCTCCGCCAAGCCCACGCGCTCGAGGAGCTGGCGGGCACGCTCCACGGCTTGCGCGCGCGCCGTCCGCTTGACGAGCATGGGTGCTTCGATGACGTTCTGCAGCGCCGTCATGTGCGGAAAGAGATTGAAGCGCTGGAAGACCATGCCGATCTCAGAGCGGCGGCGAGCCTGTTCGTGCTCGTTCAATTCGTAGAGCGTCGAGCCCACCTGGCGGTAACCTACCAGCTCGCCGTCCACCCAGATGCGCCCCGCGTTGATCTTTTCCAGGTGATTGATGCAGCGCAGGAAGGTCGACTTACCCGAGCCCGATGGCCCGATCAGCATCATCACTTCGCGTGGGCGCACCGCTAGGTCGATGCCCCGCAGGACCTCCAGGCGGCCGAAGCGTTTGTGCACGCCTTCCGCTCGTACCATGAAGCGCGCGGGCTGCGGCGCCGGCGCGCTCATCGGCCTAGCCTCACGATGTTGCGCACGAGGTTGCTCCAGGGCGTCTCGCGCTCCGCGCGCGAGGTGCCGCGCGCGAAGCGCTTCTCGACGTAGTACTGACCGATGCTGGCCACGGTCGTCAGCGCGAGATACCAGATGCTCGCGACCACCAACAACTCGACGACGAACAAGTTGCTGGAGTAGATGTCGCTGGCGCGGCGGAGCAGTTCGCCGTAGGTGACCACGGAGGCCAGCGACGAGGTCTTGAGCATCGAGATGAACTCGTTGCCGATGGGTGGGATGATGACGCGCATGGCTTGCGGCAGCACGATGCGGCGCATCGTCTGCGAGGAAACCATGCCCAGCGCTTGCGCCGCCTCCACTTGCCCTTCGTCGACGGCGAGGATGCCGCCGCGCACGATCTCCGCCATGTAAGCCCCCTCGTTGAGGCCCAAGCCCAAGAGCGATGCTGCCAAGGGTGTCATGAACGCAACCATCGGCATCGAGAAGAAGACCACATGCGTGAAGGGTACGCCAAGCGCCAGCTCGTGAAAGACAGCGGGCACGCCGTTGAACCAGAAGATCAGCTGCACCAGTACCGGGGTTCCGCGGAAGAACCAGATGTAGAAGCCGCTGACGGCGGCGAGCACGACGTTGCTCGACATCTTCATGACGGCGAAGATCACGCCGAGCACGATGCCGATGATCATCGCCGCAATGGAGACGAAGATGGTGTTGGCGAGTCCGCCTAGGATGAGCGGGTTGTTCAGGTATTGGCTGACGACCCTGGGGTTGACGAAATGCGAGGAGGCGCCCGCCGCGGCGAGCCATGCCACCAAGAGCGCGACTACCACGGCGAGGACGGCTTGCCCGTAGCGGCGCACCGGTACCACGGTGAACGTCGCGCCGCGTTCTACCTCTACTCCCATCGCCTCATTCGATCTCCCTTGGCGCCGCCGCGCCTTACCGCTCCACGTTTGCCGTGGTGAGCGCCCCCGCCGAAACCATCCAGTTTCGTAGTATCCGCGCGTACTCCCCGTCGGCAATCACGGCACGCAAGGCGCCCTGGAGGGCGCGCAGCAGCGCGGCGTCATCTTTGCGCACGCCGATGCCATAGGCGGAGACGTCGAAACGCCGCCCTACGAGTTCGAAGGCCCCGTGCGACGTCCTGGCATTGTAGGAGGCCATCGGGAAATCCGAGATGTACGCCACGGAGCGCCCGTTGCGCAGCAGCTCGAGCGCCATGGAACCCTTCGAGGGCGTCAACTCCTCGATCGCGCCGCGATGTCCGATGACGCATCCCAGTGAGGCCTTGATGATGATCTGACGCCGGCTGATCCGGTGCTCCATGCTGATCGGCTTCCCGCACAGGTCGTCCATGCCGTGCACCTTCTCGGGATTACCGGCGCGCACGACGATGTCGTCCCACGTCAGGAAGTAGTCGATGAAGTTAGCCTGGCGCAAGCGCTCCGGCGTGACCCGCATCGCCGACATGACGGCGTCGTAGCGCTGTGCCTCGAGGCCCGGGAGCAGCGTGTCGAACGGCGTGTCGACGAAGCGTACGCTCACGCCGAGCTTTCGTCCTAGGGCCCGGGCGAGATCGGCGTCCATGCCCGACGCGAGACCGCCCGCGCCGACGAAGTCGATGGGGCGATGATCCAAGTCGGAACCGATCGTGAGAACCCGCGCGCTGCGCACGCTTTGCGGCAGCAACGCATGCAGCGGGGCCGCCGCCCGTGCCGGCATAGGCAGTGCGAGCGCCAGCGCCAGCACGAGGGCTAGGGTCGTCGCTACGCGCACGAGTCTGCCTCTAGACGACACGCTCGAGGCGCGCGTTGGGGCGGAACGGACGTCCTACTTTATGGCACTCACGCATCTGGCCGTCGCGCTCGACCAGGGCGATATCCGCGGTATAGTCGTACTTCCCGGAGCCGTCGAAGAACGCGCTGCCCACGGCGTAGGCGTCGACGGGGACGCACTCCTCCTCAAAGAGCTGGATCTTCTGTGGATTGAAACCGCCGCTGACGACGATCTTTACCCAGTCGAAGCCTGCGGCGTCGAGCGCCTCGCGCACGTTGCGCGCGAGTTGGGGGTTGACGCCGGTGGGCGTGAAGGTGCCCATCATCGGCCAAAGCGAGCGATCCACCAGCGTGGAGCTGGTGTCGAGCCGCACCCCCCACAGGCGGTGCCCGAGATCGCGTGCAACGGCCAGGCTCGTGCCCACGCAGTCGTTCTCGAAGTCGACGAGTGCGATGAGATTCACCTCCTCCGGCATCAGTTCGGCAAACTTCCGGCTGGCCGTCACGGTATCGCCTCCGTAGGCTGCGATGAGCGCATGTGGTACCGTACCCATGCCCTTGGCGCCCCACCACTCCGCGTTGGCATCCGTGGAGACGCCCAGCGCCCCCGAGACCAGCGCCGCGTAGCCGTCGCCCGTCTGCACCAGATGATGATCGAAGCGCGCCGGGAAGAAGAGCACGTCCTTGCCGTTGGCGGCGCGCACGATGCTGCGCGCGTTGGTGCAGATGCGGGTGCGCCGCGCCAGGACGCCGAGATAGAGCGTCTCCAGATGGGCGAAGAGTGCGTAGTCGCCCTCGATCGTCAACACCGTTTCGTACGGGCGCACGGGATCACCGTCGCGCAGGGCGTGGACGATCAGGTGTGGCCATCCGTCGTACCACGAGCCGTCCTCGCGCCGGTATCCGCTGCACAGTTTGAGGATGGCGATGGCCTCGTCGACGCCGCATGTCACGGCCTCGCTGCGCTGGAAGGTCTGCATCAGCACGCGCGGATGGTAATCGTCACGCAACAGGATCTCGCGCGCGCGGTTGAAGTAGACGTCTGAGTAGTAGCCCGCCCGCATGCGCTCGACGGGCAGGTTGAGAATCGCCGGGTCGAGCCGCCGGCGCGCCGTAGCAGGGGGCATCACGCGCGGCGCACCGGCTGGTAGCAGACGGTGATCAGCTCGCTGGCCGGCACCACCGCGGGATCGTCCCAGTAGACGTCGCCGGGCGGTCCGTCGCTGACGAAACCGTTATCGGCGATCCACGCGAAGAGGCGCGCGAAGGCGTCGGAGATCGCCGCGTAGTCGCCCACGTGCGTGGTTACCGCGTAGGTGTGCGCGTTGGGAAAGCCGGACATGAGGCGGCAGTTGCCGGACTCCGCGAGTTCCAGCAGTACGCGCGGCACCTGGCGGTGCAGGGAGCGGTCGATGTGGCGCATGGCGGGAGAATACGGCGGCCTTGGCGGCGAACCCCCGTCGCGATGGCGAGCAACGCGGAAGTGGCCCAGCGGCTCATGGAGATTCGCCAGCTGATGGAGTTCTCCGGAGAGCCGTATTTCGAGTTCATGGCCTACGAAAAAGCGTCGGTCGCGGTAGCACAGGCCCCTCCTCTCGCTGGCGTCATCGCCCGGGGCGAGCTGGAGCAGGTTCCCGGAGTCGGGAAGCGGATCGCCGAGATCATCCGCGAGATCGTCGAGCGGGGTACCGCCAAACGGCTGGAGGCGCTCTTGGAGCGCTACCCCGCCAGTATCTTGGAACTGCTCGAGGTCCCCGGGGTGGGCATGAAGACGGCGCGTGCCCTTTTCGACCAGCTCCATGTGGCCAGCCCCGAGGACCTGGAGCGGGCGGTTGCCGAGGGGCGGCTCGAGGGCTTCGCGCGCATGGGCCCCAAGACCATCGAGAACATCCGGCGCGGTCTCTTGGCCCGGCGCGGCCGTTCGCACCGCTGGCCGATCGGCATCGCGCTGCCGCTGGCCGAGAGCATCGTGGCGCGTCTGAGCGCCGCGGCCCCGGTGGAGAAGGCCACATACGCGGGGTCGTTGCGACGCGGTGAGCCCAGCGTGGGAGACATCGACATCGTCTGTACGTCCAGCCGGCCGAAGGCCGTGATGGAGGCCTTCACGGCCCTGCCGGAAGCGGCGGCGGTGCTGGGCGAGGGTGAGACCAAGGCCTCGATTTGGAACGCGCAGGGTCTGCAGGTGGATCTGCGCGTGGTGCCCGCGGCCAACTGGGGCAATCTGCTCCAGCATTTCACGGGCAGCCGCGAGCACAACGTGCAGTTGCGTGAGATGGCCGTCAAGCGCGGCTTACGCGTCAGCGAGAACGGCATCCTGGACGTGGCGACCGGGAAGAATCGTACCTGCGAGAGCGAGGAGGAAGTCTACGCCGCGCTCGATCTCCCGTACATCGCACCGGAGCTGCGGCTGGGCAGCGGCGAGCTCGACGCCGCGCGCCGCGGCACGCTGCCTACGCTGGTGGAGGCGCGCGATCTGCGCGGCGACCTGCACATGCACACGGCCTGGTCGGACGGGCAGAACGCGTTGGAGGAGATGATCGCCGCCAGTGCCGCCAAGGGCTACGCCTACCACGCCGTCTCCGATCACTCGTGGGGGCGCGGATCGAAGTTCGGCTTGAATCCGGAGCAGCTACGCGAGCAGATGCACGCGATCCGCGCGTTGGGCGATCGGCACGGTATTCGGACGCTCTGCAGCGCCGAAGTCGATATTCTCCCGGACGGCTCGCTCGACTTCGACGACGAGCTGCTACGCGAGTTGGACTTCGTGATGGCCAGCGTACACTCGGCCCGCTCGATCGGCCGCGAGAAGATGACGGCGCGGCTGATCCGTGCCATCGAGCATCCGTGCGTGAACGCCATCGGCCACCCCAGCGGCCGCAACGTCCCGGCGGGGACCGCCTACGAGTTCGACGCGGAGGCCGTCTTCGCAGCGGCGGCGCGCACGGGCACCGCGCTCGAGATGAACGGCAATCCGGAGCGCCTCGATCTCTCCAATCAGCTCGCGCGCCGCGCGGCCGAGCTGGGGGCCCTGTTGGTTCTCGATTCCGACGCCCACGACGTGGCGCAGCTGGATCGCATCGCGTTCGCCGTGACGCAGGCGCGCCGCGCCTGGCTCACGCCCAAGCACGTGCTCAATACCAGGACCTTGGAGGACGTGCAGACCTTCGTGCGCGCCAAGCGCGGCGAGCCTCGCGCCCCCCGGCGCAAGAGCCGGCGTTAGCGCGGCAGGGATGGATTGGTGGCTTGGAACGGCACGCGAATCGTCACGGTCGTGCCGCGGCCGGGCATGCTCTCGAGCTCGATTGCTCCGCCGGCGCGCTCCGCTGCGCGCTTGGCGATCGCAAGTCCCAAACCCGCGCCGCTGACGTCGCCGCGCGACTCGCCGCGGAAGAAGCGCTCGAAGGCGTGGGAACGCTCGTCTGCGGTCATCCCGGGGCCGGCATCGGCCACGCTCACGGAGGCAAACGAGCCGTTGCGCGCGACGGCGATCTCCACCGCCGAGCCGGGGGCGTACTTCAACGCATTGTCGACGATTGCTCGCAACGCCTCGCGCAGCTCGTCCTCGTCGGCGTTGACGGTCAGCGCTTCCTCGGCCGAGCAGCGCACCGCTGCGCGCGGCGCCAAGCTCTGCGCCGCCACGGCGACGCCGGCGGCCATACGCGTGAGATCGAAGGCGGCGCTCTGCGGCGGCGCATCGCCGTCTAGGCGCGCCAGCCGCAGGAGACGCTCGATCAGCGCACGCATGCGCGTGCCCTCCTCGCCCATGGTCGCAAGGATCTGCGCGGCGACGGCCGGCTCCGCCATGGCGCCGCGGCGCAGCACGTCGATGTAGCCCGCGATCACCGTCAGCGGCGTGCGCAGCTCGTGGCCTGCGTCGGCCACGAACTGACGCATGCGCGTCTCCGTGCGCAGCCGCTCCTCCATCTCGCCCGCCACTCGCTCCGCCGCCGCGTTGTAGGCGGCGGCGAGCGTGCCGATCTCGCTGCTCTCGCTCATCGCGAACGTGCGCCGGGAGAAGTCTCCGGCGGCAAGCGTGGAGAGGGCGTCGCTGACGTCGCGCAACGGCTGCAGGGCGCGCACGGCGAAGGAGCGGCCCACGAGCCACGCCAGCAGCGCGGCCAGGACGAGCGAAAGCGCTGCCAGCCACCAATACGGTTCCAGCGTCGTCCAAATGATGCCCGAGGCCGGCGCGAGGACCGCGTATCCAACGGGTAGGGCAACGACCGGAGAGCCCGGGGAGCCGCTGCGCTGCGCGAGCTCGCCGCTCGCGGCTAGATGAGTGCCCGCGTCTTTGAGCGCGGGATCGCCGGCAACGAAGTCGCCGTTACGATCGAAGACCGCGACGTTCAAGCCCTCGGCGCGGATGCGGGCAAGGAACTGTGCGGCGAACGCCTGTGGGGGCGTGTTCTGGGCAGCCAGCTCCTGCGCGAAGCGGTGCGCCTCATAGCGTTTGGCAGTGAAGACGTCGCGGAAGATGCCGTCCAAGCGGTTGACCAGCAGCAGCGAGGACGCCAGCGTCACCAGCAGCAGCAGCACGGCGACGAGTCCGACGTACCACGCGGTGAGGCGCGTAACCAGCGAGTTCATGCGCTGGCGCTTTCACGCAAGGCGTAGCCCACGCCGCGCACGGTCTGAATCAAGGCCGGCTCGCCGCCCGCGTCGAGTTTGGCGCGCAAGTATGAAACGTAGGTCTCCACGATGCTGGGATTGCCTTCGAAGTCGTGACCCCAAACCGTATCGAGGAGTTGTTCCTTGCTCCAGACGCGCCGCGGCTCACGGATCAGCGTGAGTAGAAGATCGTACTCGCGTGGCGTGAGATCGATGTGGCGCTCACCGCGCAAGACCTCGCGGCGCTCGAGGTCCACGTAGAGATCCGCGAAGCGGAGCATCTCCGCCGTGGCCAGGCGCGGACGGCGCAGCGCCGCCCCCAGGCGCGCCAGCAGCTCTTCGAACGCGAAGGGCTTGGCGAGATAATCGTCGGCGCCGCGCGCGAGCCCCTCGACGCGGTCCGAGACGTCGCCGCGCGCGGTCAGCATGAGGATCGGTGCCTCGGTGTGACGGCGCAGCAGCGGCAGCAGCGAGAAGCCGTCGATCTTAGGCAGCATCACGTCCAGGACGATGACGTCGGGCTCCCAATCGCGCACGAGCGCGAGGGCCGCCTGTCCGTCCGAGGCACAACGGACGAGGTAGCCCTCGCGAGCGAGGCCGAGTTCGAGCATCTCGCGGATGTGGCGTTCGTCGTCGACGACGGCCACGCGCGGTGTGCGGCTGTCGATACCTCTACCCTTTCGGCGGTGCGGCGGCCATCAGCAAGAAGCGGCCCGCGTCGGGCTGGTGCCGCTGCGCTTCATGTTCCTTCACCTTCGCCGACCAGGCGTCGAGCTTCTGCTGCTGCTCGCCGCTGAGGAGCGGGCGTAGTTGGGCGACCGTCTCCGCCCAGATCGCATCGTGCCCGGCTTCGAACTCTTGGCGCTGTGCGAGCACGGCCTGGCTCTCCTGGGGGGTGAGCAAGGCGTCGATCTCGCCGGCGCTCTTGGTGAAGATCGGCGCAATCTCGCTGCGGGTCAGCCCGTGCTGCGGCTCTGGGTGCGCGCGGAGTTGCTGGTGGGCGCCGGCGGCAATCTCTCGCACGCGGCTGCGGTGATCGGGACTCAGCGCGGCGAGCGCGGCGGCGCTGGTGCGGCTGTGCAGCTCGTGCATGCGGCGCGCGGTGTCGCGCAGGATCGGCTCGGCTTGCTGGCGCTCTTGAGGTGTGAGGTCCAGGGCGCGCTCGACCCAGGCCGCGTGGTGCTGACCCGACTCGGCCTGCGCGACGACGCCCGCTAGAACGGGTGCCGCGGAGAACGTTGCGATGACGATCAGGGCGCTCAGGAACTCTTTCATACTATTTAGTGTACGGACCGGCTCTGAGTTTGCACTGAGAGAAACCTGAAGACTTGGCGAAGAAGCGATTCCCCGGTGAGAGGAAGACCCCGTACCTGAGCCAACTCAACACGGCACTGGTTAGCCTGTCACCATACATTCCGGCATCTTGCTCGATGGAGGTCCCTCATGCCACGTCGCGTACTTGCCACTCTTCTCGCCGCCGCTTTCGTCGGCGGCAGTGCCCTCGCGGGGCCCCTCCCGGCCCGCGCCCAGGGCGATAACGGGACCCTGACGATCTCGCAGGGTGTGGACGCCGATACGCTCGATCCCATCTCCACGGCCGTCACGCCGACCGATAATCTGCTGTTCCAGATCTTCGACGGACTCTTGGCCCACGATTCTCACGGCAAGCTCCTACCGGGCCTCGCGACGTCGTGGAAGCAGACCTCCCCCGACAAGTGGGAGTTCAAGCTGCGGCACGGCGTGACGTTCTCCAACGGCGATCCGTTCACCAGCGCCGACGTCAAGTTCACGGTCGAGAAGACGCTCGATCCGGCCTTCAAGTCGCAGAAGCGCAACCGCGTCAGCATGATCAGCGAGGTGCTGACGCCCGATCCCTACACGGTGGTCTACGTCACCAAGAAGCCCTCCGCGATCATGCCGGGGCGGCCCTACGATCTGCGCATTGTCGACGCCAAGTACTGGCAGGCTCACGGTGACGCCTACATGGCCGACCATCCCATCGGCACCGGCCCCTACGTGCTCAAGGAGTGGCGCAAGGACGATCGCATCGTGCTCACGGCGCGCAAGGGCTACTGGGGTGGCGATGCGGCCATCAAGACCGTGATCTTCAAGCCGATCCCGGAGGCGGCGTCACGCGTGGCTGCGCTGCAGACCGGCGAGACGGACATCATCACGAATCTGCCGACGCAGAACGCCGATCAAATCGCCACCGGCAGATTGACCAAGTTGGGCGTGGTGCGCAGCGATCGCGTCCTCTTCATCGCGTTCAACACGCAGAAGCCGGGTCCGCAGACCAGCGTCGACTTCCGCCAGGCGCTCAACTATGCGGTGGACGTCCCTGCGATCATCAAGACGGTGCTCAAGGGGCATGGTTATCCCCTGCGCTCCGGGCCGATCCCGCCGGGCTTCGTCGGTTACGATCCGAAGCTGCCGTCTTATACCTACGATCCCGCCAAGGCCAAGGAGTTGTTGAAGAAGGCCGGCGTCACCGGCCCCATCAACCTCGACCTGTGGTCGCCCTCCGGCCGCTACAACATGGATAAGGAAGTAGCCGAAGCGGTAGCGGGCCAGCTGGCGGCGGTAGGTATCAACGCCAGCGTCAAGACGCAGGAGTGGACCAACTACGTGGGCAGCATCAGCCATAAGGCGTTCGTGCCGATGTACGAGCTGGGTTGGGGCAACGATACGTTCGATGCCGACGACACGCTCACCGCGCTCTTCACCACCAACTATCCGATCTCGACTTGGGGTACGCCCGACACGGATAAGATGATCGAAGCGGCGCGTTTGGAGACCGACTCCGCGAAGCGCGAGGCCATGTACGCGAAGATTCTGGGCGTGGTGCACGAGCAGGCACCGTGGCTCTTCCTCTTCGAGTACCAAGACCTCTATGGGTACAACAAGCGCGTCGACTTCCAGCCGCGTACCGACGAGCTGATCATCTGCCACGATATCCATTGGGCTAAGTAGCAGGGTAAGAGGATGGCCGCGTATCTGGTGCGCCGGCTCTTCGGGGCCGTGGTGGTCCTGGCGGGCGTCGCCGTCGCGGTCTTCCTCATCCTGCATTTGACGGGAGATCCGGCGCTGGTGATGCTTCCGCCCGATGCATCGCAGCAGGACATCATCAACTTCCGGCACGAGTACGGTTTCGATAAACCGGTGGTCGTGCAGTTTGCCGCATTCGCCGTGCATGCCGCGCGCGGCGACTTCGGCATGTCGATCCGCCATGGCGATCCCGCGATGTCGCTGGCGCTGGAGCGCCTGCCGGCAACGGCGGAGCTGGCGTTCTTGGCGTTGGTGCTGGCGGTGGCGGTGGCCGTTCCCGCCGGCATCGTCGCGGCGCAGCGCCGCGAGAGTTTCTGGGACTACCTGGTGCGCGCGGTCTCGCTGATCGGCCAAGCGGCGCCCGTGTACTGGCTGGGCATCATGCTCATCCTCGTCTTCGGCGTGAGTCTGGGCTGGCTGCCCATCGGCGGACGCGGCGGCCTGAGTCATCTCGTGCTCCCCACGCTGACGCTGGGCGCGTTCACGGCCGCCAAGCTGATGCGCATCACCCGTTCGGGCATGCTCGACGTCAGCCGCGCGGACTACGTGCGGACGGCCTTGGCCAAAGGCATGGCCCCGCTCTCCGTGACGCTGAAGCACACGTTGCGCAACGCCGTGCTGCCGATCGTCACCGTCATCGGCCTGGAATTGGGGAACCTGCTCTCCGGCGCGGTCATCACCGAGACCATCTTCTCGTGGCCGGGCATCGGGCGTTTGGCCGTGCAGGCAATCTACGACCGTGACTATCCGGTGGTCGAGGCCATCGTCGTCCTCACCGCGGCGATCTTCGTCGGTCTCAACCTCTTGGTCGATCTCACGTATGCCGCGCTCGACCCGCGGGTGACCTACGGCTGATGGCCATGCTCGACGCTGCCGCGGGCATCGCCGCCACGGAAGAGGTCTTCAGCCAACGCCGCTATCAGGCGCTGCGGAACTTCCTGCGCAGCCGCGCCGCGATCTTCGGTGGCGCCGTGGTCGCGCTGCTGCTGCTGTGCGCCGTCTTCGCCCCGTGGATCGCACCGCACGATCCGCGCCATCAGGCGCTCGATCTCGGCTCTCTGCCTCCGATCTGGCAGCACGGCTCTCACGCCGGCTATTGGCTGGGTACCGACGAGCTAGGGCGGGACATCCTCTCGCGCATCGTCTTCGGCGCGCGCCTTTCGGCGATCGTCGCCTTCTCGGTCGTGATCATCGGCAGCACGATCGGCGTCTCCCTGGGCCTGATCTCCGGATATGCGGGCGGTTGGATCGACGACGTGATCATGCGCATCGCGGACATCCAACTGGCTTTTCCCTACGTGCTGCTCGCCATCGCGGTCATCGGCGTCGTGGGCGCCAACGTCTACACGATCATCGGCGTCATCGGCATTACTTCGTGGGTGCAATACGTGCGCATCGTGCGCTCGGAAGTCATCTCGCTGCGCGAGCGCGAGTTCGTGCAGGCCGCGCAGGCCATCGGCTGCCATCCGTTACGCATTATCTTCCGCCACGTGCTCCCCAACGTCGCCTCCTCGGTGACGGTCATCGCCACGTTCGAGCTGGCGCGCGCCATCATCTTCGAAGCGGCGCTCTCGTTCCTGGGGCTGGGCGTTCCGCCCGCCGTGCCTTCGTGGGGCAACATGCTCGCGGAGGGGCGGCAATATCTCGATACGGCCTGGTGGATGGGTACGTTCCCGGGCTTGGCGATCATGCTGACGGTGTTGGGCGTCAACGTGCTGGGCGACGGCTTGCGCGACGCGCTCGATCCCAGCCTGCGGCCCTAGTTCCGCGCGTCTAAACGCCGTGTCGACGCGAGCGTCCAGATAAAGACGATCAGCAGCGCGCCAACCATCGTTGCGCTGACTGCGAGGTCGGGGATCGGGGGCTGCCAGCCGAGCGCCTGCGCGAGCTCGAAGCAGGCGACGGCCAGCGCCAGCACCGTGACGGCGACGATCCAATGGCGCTTCACGCGTTCGATGTCGGCGCTGCGGTGCGTGCACAGCCGGTGGATCAGCACGCTGTCCAGGGTGTCGGTGGTAGCCATGCCGGCGCAGAAGATCGCGCCGACGGCAACGGCCACCGCTGCACCGCCGCTGGTGAGTGCCAAAGCATAGGCTGCTACCTGGCTCGAGGTGTCGAAGCCCAGCCCGAAGAGTAGTCCGATGGGGAGGGCGGCATAGGGGCTGGTGGCATAGCGCAGGCGCCGCGGTAAGAGTGCGCTCTTCAAGCCCATCGGCGCGGCATCCGGTGGCCGCGCGCGCAACATCGCGATGTTGAACGCCGCGATGGCAAAGAGGGTGACGATGCTGATCCACGTGCCCACCGCTTCGAGCTGCGCGCCGTGACGCGCGAGGCCCGCGCCGATCAAGCCGATCAGCAGCGCGATCGTGAGAACCATCACCGTGTGCCCGCCCGCGAAGAGCGCGCCGATGAAGCGGCTGAGTGCGGGATGGCGTTCCAGCGAATTGCGCGTCAGATTGTCGATCGCCGCGAGATGATCGGGATCGGCGCCGTGGCGCAATCCTAAGGCGAAGACCGTTACCGCGATGAGCCCGAAGCCGCCCGTCACATCGATTCCTCCGCCGACGCCGCTTCTGACAACCGTGCGTGGAGCCCTTGGTGCCTCTCTGCGGGAAAGGGAGCGGCGCTGGGGGAATCGGGGGGGCGACGCCCATGGACAAGAGCACCTACGTGCGCGAAATGTTCGCGACGATTGCCCCTAAGTACGACTTGGCGAACCGGGTCATGACTGCCGGTATCGACGAGTCCTGGCGGCGGCGTGCCGTCCGCGAGCTTGGAATCTCCTCCGGCGGCGACATCCTCGACCTCTGCTGCGGCACGGGCGACCTCTCGTTTGCCAGCGCCCGGAGCGATCGTGCCCGCCGCGTCGTCGGGGTCGACTTCTGCGAGCCGATGCTCAAGGTTGCCCGGGAGCGCAACGCCGAGTTTTCCGACCGTGTGAGTTTCGTCGAGGGCGACGTGATGCGGCTGCCCTTCGAAGAGGCCCGCTTCGACGGCGCGACGATGGGCTTCTCGATGCGCAACGTCGTGGATATCCTCGCGACGCTGCGTGAGGTTCGCCGCGTGCTCAAGCCCGGCGCGCGCTTCGTCAACCTCGACGTTTCCAAGCCGCCCAATCCGGTCTGGCGCAGCCTCTTCTACTTTCACTTTTATAAAGTGGTGCCGCTCCTCGGCGGCCTGCTCAGCGGCTCGAAGAGCGCGTATGCGTATCTGCCCAACTCGCTGACCAGCTTCCCGGACGCCGACGGCTTGGCCGCGCGCTTTACCGAGGCGGGTTATCGTGACGTGCGTTACGTGCGGCTGTTGGGCGGCATCGTGGCGATCCACGTGGGCACGGTGGCGGACCGATGATCGAGGAGCAGCAAACCGATCTGCACGCGCTGGTGGAGAGCTTCTTTCGCGACCGCTTCTCCACCGACAACGTTCTGATCACCGAAGCCGTACAGCGCATGCTGCGCGCCGGTGGCAAGCGAATCCGGCCGCGCTTCACGCTGCTGGGCGCGCAGATTTGCGGCAGCGACGTGGAGCCGCATCTGCCGCTGGCCGCGTACATGGAGTTGATCCATGTGGCAACGCTCATCCACGACGACGTGGTCGACGAAGCCCAGACCCGCCGCGGCGTCAACGCTACCGCCGTCGACTTCGGTAATCGCATCAGCGTGCTCGCCGGCGACTACCTCTTCGCGTGGATCTTCCGCAACGTCACCAAGCGTTATCCGCATCCCATTCCGATGATCCTGGCCCAGACCTTGGCCGACATCACCGACGGCGAGGTGCTCCAGCTGCGCTCGCTGGGCGACCTGGAGACGACCATGGACGCCTATCGCGAGACGGTGGGGAAGAAGACCGCCGCGCTCTTCGCATCTTCGGCGGAAGTCGGCGCCATCATGGGCGGCGGCGAGCCGCCGGCCGTAGCCACGGTCAGGCGCTTCGCCCACCACTATGGGGTTGCATTTCAGATGCTCGACGATCTGCTCGACGTTACCGCCACGCAGGCCGACCTCGGCAAGCCGGTGGCCAACGACTTGCGCGAGCACAAGATGACGTTCCCGCTGCTGATCGCGCTCGAGCGCGGCGGCCGGAGCCTGCGGGGCGAAGTCGAGGGCTACTTCGCCGACGGGGCGCAACCGCGTGGGGCGCAGCGCGTGATCGAGGCCATGCGGGCTTGCGGCGCCTTCGAGGCCGCGCGCGAGGCGATCGCGGCGGAAGTTCAACGGGCCCTCGACTGCCTCGCTCCGCTGGCTGAAACCCCCGCGAAGGCCTCGTTTACCACTCTCGCGAAGGCGCTCACCGTACACCGATAGGAGTATCGAACGAACGATGGCCACGCTTCTTCAACCACATCTCTACCTGGCGTTCATCGATGCGCCGATCATGCTCGTCGTCGTCGGTCTTGCCGTGCTGCTGTTCGGGGCCGACAAGTTGCCGAAGCTGGCGCGCGGCATGGGGCAGGCCAAGCGCGAGTTCATGGTGGGCCAGGCTGAGGCCGACGTCGTCGCCGAGCGTGCACGCGAGGACGCCCGCAAGCGCCTGACCGCGGAGAGTGCCGCAACCGAGGCGACTACTGAGACGACCACGCCCTCCGACGCACCGAAGACGACCTAAACCCGCGTGATCTCGGAGCACTCGTACCAAGGCGCCGATTCATCGGCCGCCGAGGAGCCGGCTTGGGACCAGAAGGAGATGTCGCTGACGGAGCACCTGCGGGAGCTCCGTAACCGTCTTCTCATCGCCATTGCCACCGTCGGCGTCATCTCCGTGGTGGCGTTCCTGCCCTCGCAGTACGCGATTCCGTACCTTGTCGGGCTCTACTTCCCGCCCGACATTCAGTTGCACGCCTTCGGCCCGGCCGACGTCATCGCCGTCGAGTTCAAATTCTCGCTGCTGGTGGGTGTGGTCGTGGGCCTTCCCGTGCTGCTCTACCAGTTCTGGATGTTCGTGATTCCGGCGATCAACCCCAAGGCGCGGCGCGTCGTCTACGCCTACGTCGCGCCGTCGTTCTTCCTGGCGCTGGCCGGCATCGCGTTCTGCCATTTCCTCATCCTGCCGCACGTGGTCCGCGCGCTGCTGCTGATGACCTCCCACGTGGCCGTGCCGACTTTCGGCATCGCACAGACGCTGGGGCTGATCCTGGTGATGATGCTCATCTTCGCCTTGATCTTCCAGCTGCCCGTGGTGGCGGTGGTCTTGGCGCGTCTGGGCCTCATCGACGCGCCGAAGATGCGCGCCTACCGGCGCTACGTCTTCATGACGTTCATGGTAGCCGGAGGCATCGCCGCTCCCGACGGCAACCCGCTCACGATGGCGCTGATCGCCGTTCCCATGTATCTGCTCTACGAGGGCTCGATCATCGTCGTCGCGCTGCTGGAAAAATCCTGGAAAGCCGCCGACCCGTTTAGGTAAACATAGCGACATCATGGCCACCGCCACCGAGCAACTCTCCAGCGCACAAGCGCTCTACGCCGAGTTCATCGACACGTTCGGCAACGTACTCTTCGCCGTCAGCCTGCTGGCGATCTGGGGAGTCATGACGCTGATCGGCGTCGTGGTCGATCAGGGCAAGAGCCCCTCGGCGTATTTCAACGAATACCCGGCCCAGGTCGCACGCGCGGTCTTGCGCCTTGGCTTCGACCACATCTACCATTCGTACGAGTACGTCGGCCTGATCGGGCTGATTCTGGTCAGCCTGACCGTCTGCACGTTCAAGCGCGTGATTCCCGCGCGGCTGCCGCCCTTGCGTCCGGTGCTGGTCGACAAGATTCCGCTGCATGCCTTCATCGAGACCAAAGGCAGCGAGAGCGAGGTGCGCGCGCGCTTGGAGGGCTTCTTCGCGCGGACCGGCTGGCAGATCCGGCGCAAGATCTTCAACGGCGTCGAGTGGACGTTCGCCGATAAGCACAATTGGGCACGCCGCGGCGTGCTGGTTGCCCATCTCGGCTTCGCCATCATCGCCGCCGGCACGACGCTCTACTGGTGGAAGGGCTACTCGGGCGCGATGGCGGTGCTCTCGGGGCAGACCGTGCGGATACCGCAAAACGGCGATCTGCTGACGGTGCACTCGTTCAACTACACGATCAAGCCGACGCAAACGCGGGGAGGCTTGATCTATCAGCCCGTGGACTACGTCTCCGATATCACCGCCGTCAGCGCCGGCGGTACCAGCACGCGCAACTTGCTGCGCGTCAACCATCCGCTGGAGTTCAACGGCATCTCGTACTACCAGGCATCGTACGGTTACGGGGTCACCTTCCGCATGACGCAGGCGGGGCACGCCGTCCCCGGCGTCCCCAGCACGCCCATGTTCGAAGGTGATGCCTTCCCCGTCGGCCCAACCGGGCGCTCGATCCAGTACTCCCAGTTCGTGGGTACGATCGATCCGCGCGCGCGTGGCGGCATCGGAGCGGACCCCCGCCCCTTCAACCCGGGCGTGGTCGTCACCGTGCTAGACGGCGACCAGCCCTTGGGCGAAGAGATCGTGCCGCTGGGGCGTGCCATCGACCTCGGCGGCGGCTACCGGTTGGAGCCGGTCTCCTACCGCCTCTACTCCGGTATCGAGTACCGCCACGACCCCGGCGTTCCGCTGGTGGGATTGGGGGCGCTCGTGCTGGTGACCGGCGTCTGCATCGCCTTCTACTTCTTGCCCGCGCGCCTCTTCGTGCGGCTGGACGGCGAGGGAGAGCGTTGGACGGTGGGGTTGGCGGCGCAGACGCCGAAGGGCTACACCATGTTCGAGGAGCAGTTCGCCGCGCTGGTGGCGTCGCTGCAGCGCTCCGAGGAGGCTAGCGTAACATGACCCAGGCCGTGACACTCTTCTATGCCGTTGCCGTCCTCTGCTACGCGGGCGCGGGGCTGGCCCTGCTTGCCTTCTTCCTGTGGCGCAAGAGCTGGCAGTCGACCCTGGGCGTTCCGCTAGCCATCGCCGGCTTGGTCTCGCAGGCGCTGGCGATTGCGGCGGAGGCGCTGGCCACGGGCTGGTCTCCTACTTCGAATCTCTACGACTCGCTCTCGCTCTTCGTGGCCTTCACGGTACTGCTCTACGTGGTCTTCGCGCGGCAGTACAACCTCTGGTACATCGGCGGCTTCGTGCTGATCGTCGCCGACTTCTTCCTGGCCTATGCGGGCACGTGGAACGAGGGCTACCGTCCGCTGGTGCCGTCGCTGCAGTCGTATTGGCTGGCCATCCACGTGCCGACCGTCGTCGCCGCCTACGCGGCCTTCACGCTGGCGTTCTGCACGAGCGTGCTCTACCTGATCAAGTTCTATCTCGAGCGCAGCCGTTCGGGCGGTGCCCCCATGAGCATGGGGCTGCAGCCGGCAGCAGCCGGCGCCGGCAACTCCACGGCGATGGCGATGGCGACGCTGGTGGCGCAGCGCACCGGCAACACCGTGCAGGACGAGACGCCGGCGCTGGCGCTAGCCGCCGCGCAGGGCGACACCGTGGCCACGTGGCTGATGGGTATCCCGACGCTGGCCAAGCTCGACGTCATCACCTATCGCATCGTGGCCGTGGGCCTGCCGCTGCTCTCGCTGGGCATCATCATGGGTGCGATGTGGGCGAAAGAGGCCTGGGGCGCCTACTGGCAGTGGGATCCCAAGGAGACCGCGGCACTGGTCTGCTGGATCATCTACCTGGCTTACATGCATCTGCACACGCGCAGCCAGTGGCGCGGCGAACGCTGCAGCTGGATCGCCGTGGTGGGTTTCGCGGCCGTGATCTTCTGCTACTTGGGCGTGAACATCTGGATCAGCGGCCTACACAGCTACAAGGTGTAGCGTCACCGCTACGAGCACGGTGGCCCGTCGTAGAGCACGAGCGTATCGCCGTCGATGCTCTCCAGCACGCGCAGCGTGCGGCCGAATGACGGTTGCGTATCCAGGCGCCGCGTCGACAGGATGACGAACGCACGCGGCGCGCCACAGACGAAGGTGCGCGTCTCGCTACCGTCGGCCAGCAACGCCTCCGCTTTAGGCAGCGTATAGAACGCCAGCGCATTGCCTCCGCTCACGCCTTGGACCGCTATGCGATCGCCGGGCCGGCGCAGTGCATTGATGTGGCCTGCCAGTGCCGGCACGGGCTTGAGAGCCTCGGCGTGCGGAACGCCGATCCAGACCGTGGCCGTAATCGCGCCCACGCTCGCGAGGGCCAGCGCGATGGGTGCCAGCGGCCGCGCCCTGGGGATCCACAGCAGCACGAAGGTCGTCAACGAGCCCACGAAGACGATGGCTCCCAGCTCCAGCAGATAGGGCATCAGCCACGTGGTCTGCTGCGTGAAATGCATGGTGCGTGCGAAGAGCGCGATCGCTACCGCTAGCAGCAGAATGGTGAGCGGCACGGCGGCGGCGCTGATGCGGGCCGCGCGCAGCCGCGCCGCCGCCAGGGCGCGGTCCCACCACAGCGCCACCAGCCACGCCATCGCGGGGAGCGCCGACGCGATGTAGTTGGGCAGCTTGGTCTTGGCCAAACTATAGAAAACGAAGGTGACCACGATCCAGACGACCAGGTAGCGCAGGAACGGCGCGCCGGCTTCGGCGTTGCGCGCACCGTCGCGGGCGGCGGTCCAGAGCGCCCACGGCAGGAAGGCCACCCAAGGAAAAAACGCCAGAATCGCGACCGGCAGGTAGTACCAGAGCGGCCCCGTCTGGTTCTCCACCACTCCCAGGTAGCGGCCGACGGTATACTGCCCAAGAAAGGCTTGTGAGAAGCTCGCACCCTCGCGGGCGTAGACGGCGGCAAACCACGGCAGCGCCGTCAGCGCGAAGAGCCCGAGGGCCAGGCCCCAGGCGCGCCGGCCCAGGCGCGGCCAGCCCTTACCGTAGCGCGCGTTCCAGGCCATGTAGGCCAATACGATCAGCCCCGGCAGCAAGACGGCCACCGGGCCTTTGGCTAGCGTGCCCAGCCCCGCCCAGAACCAGCCCCAGATCAAGGCTTTGGAGTCGTCCTCCTCCGCGGCCCGGTACCAGAGCACCGTGGTGGCCAGCATGCAGAGATCGAGCAGCGCGTCCATGATCGCCAAGCGGCCGATGATCGCCTGCTCCAGCGCCGTGGAGAGGACCAGTGCCGAGAAGATGCCCGCACGCAGGCCGCCGCGGCGGGCGCCCACCCAGCCCGCCAGCGCCCCCATGGCGACGGTAGACAGCGCCGATGGGAGGCGCAGCGCAAAGGCGCTGACCCCCAGGAGCTTGGCGGCGATGGCGGCGAGCCAGAAGTAGAGCGGCGGCTGGATGAACCACGGCTGAAGGTGCTGGTGCATGACCAGCCAGTCGTGGGTGAAGAGGATCTCCCGCGCGACCTCGCCGTAGGCGGTCTCGCTGTTGTCCCAGAGCGTCCCCGCTCCCAGGGCCGGCAGGGTAACCGCGGCGGCAACGGCGGCGCCGATGGCTGCGGCGGTTCGGGCGGCACGGTCGCTGGGCGGCATCTCGGGGCACTGAATTTAGTCGCGGCGCGCCCAATACCTGGAGCCCACGCCGCGCAAAGGATAGACTTTGTGCCGTTCCGAACAAGGGCGCCGCTCAGAGTCTCGGAGGCCGCAACGCCCTTCACCGTGTCCCGCAACGTTCCCACCGCTCTCGATCGCCGTGACGGCCCCTTGGTTGCCGCCACACGCGGCAGTGCGCTGGCTATGACGCAGACGCGCTGGGTGGCTCAACGTTTGGCGGTCTGCGGCGTCGCCACGAGCATCGAGATCGTCCAGACCAAAGGCGATCGTATCCTCGATCGTACGCTCGTCTCCATCGGCGGCGACGGCCTCTTCGTCAAGGAGTTGGAGCGTGCGTTGGCCGATGGCCGGGCCGACTACGCGGTCCACTCGGCCAAGGACCTCCCCAGCCGGCTAGGCGAGGAGCTGGTGTTGGCGGCCATCTGCGAGCGGGAGGATCCGCGTGATGCCCTGCTCTCCAATCGTTTCGACGTCGGCACGGAAGGTTTAGACGCGCTTCCACAAGGTGCGCGGATTGGGACGTCGAGCCTGCGGCGGCGCGCCCAGCTGGCGGCGCTGCGCCCGGATCTGTGCTTCAGCGATCTGCGCGGCAACGTCGATACGCGGCTGCGTAAGTTGACGGCCGGTGAGGCCGATGCGATCGTGCTAGCCAACGCCGGTCTGCGCCGTCTGGGTGTGGCGGCGCGCTACACCTGGCTCTTCGATCCCGCCGAGATGACGCCGGCGGTGGCTCAAGGGGCGCTGGCGGTAGAGTGCCGTGCCGGCGCGCCGGTGGCGCAGACGCTGCGCGCGGCGCTCAATGACGATGCGAGCGAACGCTGCGTGCGTGCGGAGCGCGCGCTGCTGCGCGTGCTGGAGGGCGGCTGCCAGGTGCCCGTGGGGGCCCATGCGACCTTGGACGGCGAGCGCCTGCGCCTGCACGCCGTGATCGCCTCGCTCGACGGCACGCGCGTCGTGCGCGAAAGTGCCGAAGGTCCCGCCGGCGAACCCGAGCGCGTGGGCGTTGCGCTGGCGCGGCAATTGCTGGCAGCGGGCGGCGAGGCCATCTTGCGCGCCTTTCATCCAACCGAAGGAGGCTTCGAATCATGACGAGCATCGATACGGCTGCCGAGCAGATCGTCGTTACGCCGCCCTACGCTCGCCCGCGCCGCCTTCGCCGCACGCCGGCACTGCGCGCGCTCGTGCGCGAGCAGCAGGTTCGCATCGACGGCTTGGTGCAGCCGCTGTTCGTGCTGCCAGGCCGTGGGGTGCATGAGGAGATCTCGAGCATGCCGGGGATCTTCCGCTACTCCACCGACACGGTGGTGGAGGAGGTGCGGCGTTTGGCGGCACTGGGCCTGCGCAGCGTGCTACTCTTCGGCATCCCCGACCGCAAAGACGAGATCGCCTCGTCAAACTACGATCCCAACGGCGTGGTGCAGCGTGCCGCCGAGGCGATCAAGCGCGCGTTGCCGGAGGTCACGGTAATCGCCGACCTCTGCAACTGCGAATACACCAGCCACGGCCACTGCGGTATCCTCAAAGGCGAGACCGTCGACAACGACGCGACGCTGGCACTGTTGGCGCGCGTGGCCCTGACCTACGCGCGCGCCGGCGTCGACGTGGTGGCGCCCTCCGACATGATGGATGGACGCGTGCGGGTGCTGCGGGAGAACTTGGATGCGCACGCGTTCGAAGACGTGACGATCATGGCGTACAGCGCCAAGTTCGCCAGCGCCTTCTACGGCCCGTTCCGCGATGCCGCGGAGTCGGCGCCGTCGTTCGGTGACCGCCGCTCCTACCAGATGGATCCCGCCAATCGCCGCGAGGCGTTGCGCGAGGCAGCGTTGGACGTGGACGAGGGCGCGGACATCATCATGGTCAAGCCCGGGCTGCCGTATCTCGACGTGCTGCGCGAGCTGCGCGATGCCTTCGAGCTGCCGCTGGCCGTTTACAACGTCAGCGGTGAGTACAGCATGCTCAAGGCGGCGGCGCAGCACGGCTGGATCGACGAAGAGCGCGCCATCGACGAGACGCTGCTGGCGTTCGCGCGGGCCGGCGCCGACGTCACCATCACGTACTTCGCCGCGGAGTACGCCGCGCGTGCACGCAAGCGCTGATCTGGGGATCGTCATCCTGGCAGGCGGTGAGGCCACGCGCCTGCCAGGCAAGCTCGCTAAGCCCGCCGGTGAGGTGCCGCTGCTGGTTCACGTCTACGGGAATCTCGCGGCTGCTGGACGCCCGGTGTATCTCTCGCTGAAGGAGCCGCTGCCGCCGGAACTGTCCGGGCCGCTCGCGGCCTGCACGCAGGTCTTCGACGAGGAGCGCCGGCGCGGCCCGGTAGGAGGGCTGGCTTCGACGTTCAGCGCGATGCGCGAACGCTATGCCGCCGTCTGCGCGGGCGATGCGCCGTTCGTGGGCGTGGAGCACGTGCAACGGCTGCTGGAGGCTTGGCAAGAGGGCGATGAGGCGGTGGTGCCGGTGCGCACGCGCGCGGGGCGCGAGCAGTGGGAGCCGCTGGCGGCGCTCTACGACGCGCCGGCCTTCGCCCGCGCGGCACGCGCGGTGTTGCGAGACGGGCGCGGATCGATGCGCGAAGTGATCGAGCGCTTGCGGGCGCGCCTGCTGCCGATGGAAGACGAGGCCGTCTTCACCAACGTCAACACGCCGGCGGAGTATGCCGAGTTCGTCGAGAGGCTACCGTGAAAGCGGATCGCTCCAGCGAGCTCTTCGAGCGCAGTAAGCGCGTGATCCCCGGCGGAGTGAACTCGCCGGTGCGCGCGTTTCGCGCCGTCGGCGGCACGCCCCGTTTCGTCGCGCGCGGTGAGGGCGCGTTCATCTACGATGCCGATGGCAACCGTTACGTGGATTACGTCTGCTCGTGGGGGCCGCTCATCGCCGGACACGCGCATCCCGACGTGCGCCGTGCCGTGGAGCTGGCGCTGGCGCGCGGCAGCTCATTTGGTGCCCCCACCGCAGCGGAGGCGGAGCTGGCCGAGCTGGTGGTGGAGATGGTGCCCTCGGTCGAGCTCGTGCGCTTCGTCTCCTCCGGTACGGAGGCGACGATGAGCGCACTGCGTCTCGCGCGCGGCTTCACCGGGCGCGACAAGGTGGTGAAGTTCTCCGGCTGCTACCACGGGCACGCCGATGCGTTCCTGGTCAGCGCGGGCAGCGGGGCCTTGACCTTCGGCACGCCGGACTCGCCGGGGGTGACGGCGGGCACGGCCGGCGACACGCTCACCGCGAACTATAACGATCTCGAATCCGTGCGCGCGCTCTTCGCGCGGAATCCCGAGCGCATCGCCTGCGTCATCGTGGAGCCGTATGCCGGCAACATGGGCCTGGTGCCGCCGGAGGCCGGCTTCCTCCAGGGTCTGCGCGCGCTGACGCGCGAGCACGGCGCGCTCTTGATCTTCGACGAGGTGATCACGGGTTTTCGCGCCGCGCGCGGCGGCGCGCAGGAGCGCGAGGGCGTGCTGCCCGATCTCACCACGCTGGGCAAGGTGATCGGCGGCGGTCTGCCGGTGGGCGCCTTCGGCGGCCGCGCCGAGATCATGGAGCACCTTTCGCCGCTGGGTCCGGTTTACCAGGCCGGCACGCTCTCCGGCAATCCGCTCGCGATGGCGGCGGGGATCGCGACGTTGCGGCTGCTGCGCGACGGCGGCGCCTACGCACGCCTCGAAGCGCTGGGCGCGCGGCTCGAGCGCGGATTGCGCGACGTCTTTTCGCGCCACGCTGTTGCCGCGCAACACCACCGCCGCGGCTCGATGCTCTGCACGTTCTTCACCGATCGCCCGGTGCGCGATCTGGAGTCCGCCAAGCGCAGTGACACGGCCCGGTATGCCGCGTACTTTCATGCGCTGCTCGAGCGCGGCGTATGGCTGGCGCCGGCGCAGTTCGAGACCGCTTTCATCTCGCTCGCGCACACCGAGGCGGAGCTGGACGCGACAGTGGCCGCGGCGGATGATGCTCTCTGCGCGCTGGAGGCGCGGACCTGATGGCCATGCAGCGCGTCTCCGGCGTGCGCTTGAACGAGATCAACGTGCCGCGCCTCTTTCTGTATCACCGGGCGCTGACGGCCTTGCGCGACGCCGGCGTGAACGTGGTGACGAGCGAGGCCTTGGCGGAGTTCTGCGCCAACGACGTCACGCCGACGCAGATTCGCAAGGATCTTTCACAGCTGGGGACTTGGGGGCGGCGCGGTCACGGCTACGAAGTCAGCGGACTGCTCGAGATGCTTGCTCGCCTGCTTGGGCTCGATCAGGACTGGCGCATCGCGATCGTCGGCTTCGGCTACCTCGGGCACGCGTTGGCGACGTTCCTGTCGTACCGGGAGGAGCGCTTTCGCATCGCGGCGCTCTTCGATCGCGCCCCGGACGTCGTGGGGCAGCGCTGGAAGGACCTCACCGTGCGTCATGTCGATGATCTGGAGGGCGCGCTGCGCGAGCAGGGCGGCGTGGACATCGCGGTCCTAGCCGTCCCCGCCAAGGCGGCACAGGACGTGGCCGACCGCGTGGTCGCCGCCGGGGTCGGCGCCATCCTCAACTTCGTGCCGGTGGCCCTCCACCTACCCAGGCGGGTCTTTGCACGGAACATCGACCTGGCCGGCGAACTCTCGATTTTGACCCACCACCTGACGGGGCCGGAATAGAAGCATGCCGCTGGTCTGTCTTGGAATGAATCATCGCACCGCCCCCGTTGAAGTCCGGGAGCGCCATGCCTTTCCGCTCTCCAAGGCGAGCGAGGTCTTGATGGCGCTGCGCGACTATTCAGAGGTGCGCGAGTGCGTCATGACCTCCACCTGCGGGCGCTTGGAGTTCTATGCCGAGCTCGGGGACTACGAGTTGGGCGTGGCGCAGCTCAAGGAGTTCCTCACGAACTTCCGCCACGGTGAGGTGGGCGATCTCGACTCCTATCTCTACACGCACCTGGGGCGCGAGGCCGTCACGCATCTGCTGCGCGTGGCCACCGGCTTGGACTCGATGGTGTTGGGCGAAGCTCAGATCCTGGGGCAGGTGAAGGACGCTTACGTCCAGGCACACGAGGCCGGCAGCGTCGGCAAGGTGCTGCACCGTCTCTTCCACGAGGCGCTGCAGACCGGAAAGGCGGCGCGCACGCAGACCGGCATCGGCGCCGACTCCGCCTCGATCGGCTCGGCGGCCGTGGATTTGGCGCGCGCGCAGATGGGCGCGCTGGAAGGCAAGCACGTGCTGGTCATCGGCGCGGGGCGCATGGGGACGCTGGTGGCGCGCCGCCTGCGCCACGAGCGCGTGGGCGAGATCGTCGTCGCCAACCGCTCCTATCAGCGTGCCGAGAACGTGGTGCTGGAGTTAGGCGCCGGCAAAGCGGTGGCGATGCCCGGCATCGTCAACGTGCTCACGCATGCCGACATCGTGATCACCTCGACCGGCGCGACGCACTTCATCCTCACGCCGCAGAGCGTGGCCGAGGCGATGGCCAAGCGTCCCGAGCGCCCGCTCTGCATCGTCGACATCGCCGTGCCGCGCGATGCCGATCCCGAGTGCGCGCACGTTCCCAACGTCGAACTGCACGACATCGATGCGCTGACCTCCGTGGTGAGCGAGCACATCGAAGCGCGCCGTGAATACGTGCCGGTGGTCAACGAGATCATCGCCGAGCACGTGCAACGCTTTCAGCAGTGGTATTCGACGCGTTCGGCCGTACCCGTCATCTCTTCGCTGGTCGAGCGGGCGGAGGAGATCCGTGCGCGCGAAGTGGCGCGCCTGTTGGCGCGCTGCCCCGATCTCAGCGAGCGTGAGAAGATGCTGGTCGTTAGCGCGACGATGACGATCGTCTCGCGGCTGCTGCACGTGCCGGTCACGCGCATTCGCGAGTTGGCGTCGTCCAACCAAGCCGGGGCGATGGACCGCGTGCGCATGCTGAGCGAGCTCTTCGTGCTGGGCAAGGACGTGCGGCGGTTGCCCGCGGAGACGGACCGCACCGAGTGAAGCCAGCTAAGGTAGCGCTGGTTGGCGCCGGCCCCGGCGACCCGGCGCTGCTGACGCTCAAGGCGGCGCGGTTGATCGCGCAGGCTGAGGCGCTGGTCTACGACGGGCTGGTGAGCGAGGCGATCGTGGCGCTGGCGCCTGCGTCATGCGAGCGCATCTACGTTGGCAAGCACGCTGGGCGCCACACGTTGCCGCAGGTGGAGATCGAAGCGCTCTTGGTGCGCCTGGCCCGCGCGGGCAAGCGCGTGGTGCGCCTCAAGGGCGGCGATCCGTTCGTCTTCGGACGTGGCGGTGAGGAGGCCGAAGCCTTGGTTGCCGCCGGCGTGCCGTTCGAGATCGTCCCCGGCATCACGTCGGCCATCGCGGTGCCCGCGTACGCCGGCATCCCCGTGACCCACCGCGACCATAACGCGCAGTTCGTCGTCTGCACCGGGCATGAGGATCCGGCCAAGGCCGCCTCCACCATCGACTGGGCGAAGCTGGCCGATCCCCGGCGCGCGATCGTGCTGCTGATGGCGATGACCAACCTGCGCGAGGTCGCCGCGCGCTTGGTGCAGGCGGGCTTGGCGCCAACGCTGCCGGTGGCCGTCATTCGCGACGGTACGACGCCCGAGCAGCGCACCGTGACCGGCACGCTCGATACGATCGCAGGGATCGTCGCCGGCGCGGGCCTGACTGCACCAGCGGTCGTGATCGTCGGCGACGTGGTAGGTTTGCGCGAGCGCATACGGTGGTACGACGCGGGGCCGTTGGCGGGCAAGCGCGTCTTGGTCACGCGGCCGGCCGGCGACGCGCGCGAGATGGTGGAGCAGCTGTACGCCTTGGGGGCGCGAGCCGATTGCGTACCGCTCATCGACATCGAGCCGCCGGAGGATTCCGCCGCCGCGCGCGCGGCGGTGGAACGCTGCGCCGGCTTTGCGTGGATCGTCTTCACCAGCCGTAACGGGGTACGCGCGTTCTTCGATCACTTGCAGGCGTTAGGCCGCGATGCGCGTGCGCTCGCGCCCGCGCGCGTGGCCGCGATCGGCCCCGCCACGGCTCGTGAGCTGGAGCTGCATGGTATCCATCCGGACCTCGTGCCGGAGGAGTACGTGGCCGAGGCCGTGGCGGAGGGGCTGCTGGCGCGCACCGCTCCGGGCGACCGCGTGCTGCTCTTCCGTGCGGCGCAGGCGCGCGACGTCTTACCGCAAGAGTTGCGTGCGCACGAGCGTCTCTGCGAGATCGTCGCGGCGTATCGCACCGTTGCGCGGCGCGACCCCGAGCTGCGCGAGCACGTCGCGCGTGCGGACGTGCTGACCTTCGCCAGCTCTTCCACCGTGCGTTCGTTCGTCGAAGCGCTCGATCGCGATCTCGCCGTGGTGGAGGGCAAGTGCGTGGCATGCATCGGGCCGGTCACCGCGCGCACGGCGCGTGAGGCGGGTCTGCATGTCGACGTCGTGGCCGGCGTCTACACTGCGCAGGGGCTAGTCGACGCGTTGGAGTCCGCGTTACCGGCGTGATGCGCGCGTGAGCACGCTGACGCTGGCGCCGCTGACGAGTTACGATTGGGGGGCGCTGCTCGCGCTGCTGGTGGCGTTTTCAGCGTGGCGCATGCGTTGGCTGAAGCCGGACGGCGCGCTAGCGGCCTTTGCGATCGGCACTGCCGTCTTCGGCTCGGGCAGCTGGCCGTACGCGCTGCTGCTGCTCTTGTTCTTCGCCACCGGAACGCTGCTGGGCAAGGTGCCGCGCACGCCGCGTGCGCCCGCGCTCGTGGACGTGGGCAAGAGCGGCGCGCGCGACGGCGCACAGGTGCTGGCCAACGGCAGCGTGGCGGCCGTGTGCGCGCTGGCGGCGCACGGTCTGATGCATGCGCAAGGTGCATGGCAGGCGGCCTTCGCCGGGGCGCTTGCGGCGGCTACCGCGGATACGTGGGCCACGGAGATCGGCACGCGCTGGGGCGGCACCCCACGCCATCCGCTGACGCTGCGGCTGCTTCCAGCCGGCATCTCGGGAGGCATGACGCTGGCCGGTACCCTCGGCGGCATCGCCGGTGCGGCGGCGATCGCGTTAGCCGCGCAGCGCTTGGGCGTAGCGGCGTTCGCGGGCGTGGCGTTGGCTGGGATCGGTGGCACTCTGCTCGATACCCTCCTGGGTGCCACGCTGCAAGCCCAGCGGCGTTGCGCTCAATGCCGCGAGCTGTGCGAGACCGATCCGCATCGCTGCGGTGCGCAGACAACGCTGGTGCGAGGCCTGCCGGCGCTCGACAACGATGCCGTCAACTTTGCCGCCACGCTCTGCGGCGCCGCGGTCGCGTTCGTACTGGCCTGATCGGAGCGCTTTAGCGGTGGCCGTTGCCGTAGCGCTTGACGAGGTACGGCACGATATCGTCGTCGTCGTCGAGCACTACCTCGCCGTCGACCAAGACCGGAATGCTCGTCTGCCCGGAGGCCGCCTTAACTTGGGCGCGTTCGGAGTGCGCGCGCGGCACGTTCACGGTCTTGTAGTCGAGCAAGAGATCGGTCATCTTCTGCCGCACCCGGGCGCAGTACGGGCACCACTCGGCTTGGTAGAGGACAATATCGGTCGGCCTTCCCACTGGGGCTCCTTTCGGGTCGGATCAGCCCCACTAGCAACCCGTCGGCATGCCGAAAGGTTGAGGTGCCGGCTCTCGCGTACGTCTCGCGCACGAGGCTTCCGATGCCCGCAACGTACGGCCGCCGGACCGTCGAGCGCCGGCGCTTCATCGGCGCGCTGGCCGCCTCGGCGTGCCTGCACGCGGTCGCGATTGCCGTCTGGCTCTCGCTCTTCGCGGGCCTGCTGGCCGGTGTCCCGACGCCAACCATGCCGCGCGTGCGCGTGGACGTCCCCTCGGCGCAGACGAGCGAAGTGCTGTTCACCAGCATCGAGTTCCGCCCCAGAGTCGCCCTCGCGCCGCACCGCGTGACGCCGCCGCGCCCGCGCCGGGCTCGGCCCCTGCCTTCGCCCCCAGCTCCGCAGGCCGTGGCGCGCGTGCCCGCTCGCGCCGTTCAGCGCCCCATCCCGCGTCCCGTCCCGCCGCCCCCGGTTCCCGCAGTAGCGAAGACGGAGGTCGCGCCCACGGCGGCCGCGCCTCCCGCCGCACTGCCTGCCGAGACACCGTCCACCGCGCCGACGCCGGCGCCGAAAGTGGCGGAGGCGGGATTGTGGGGGCTCGACTCCGCACCCGTGCTGCTCGACCGCATTGCGGCGCTGTTGGGCGACGTGCACCGCCAGCTGCACATCGAGATCGACGTCGACTCGCGCGGGCGCGCGACCGGTGTGCGCGTCGATGACCCGAACGTCGACCACACGCTCCTGGAACGTGTTGTCAACACGCTGCTCACAGCGCACTACGAGGCCGCGCGGTGCAACAATCTCCCCTGTCCAGGCGAACTGGTCTTTGCCTATCCGTGAACACAAGCACGCCTGAACCGGGGACCCCATGAGTTGTGGGGCTAGAGAATCGTCTTGCCGAGTGCGGAGAGGATCAGCTCGACGGCAAGCTTGGCCGTGCGGTTTTCGACGTCGAGGATGGGATTGATCTCCGTGACTTCCAGCGAGCCCAAACGTCCGCTGGCGGCAAGCAGCTCCATCGCTAAGTGCGACTCGCGGTACGAGAGTCCACCGCGCACCGGCGTGCCCGTGCCCGGCGCCTCCGACGGGTCGATGGCATCCATGTCGAACGTCACATGGATGGCGTCGGCTGGGTGCGCGGGATCGGTGACGCGAGCAATCGCGGTGGTGATGATCGATTCGATGCCCATACGATCGACCTCGCTCATCGAATAGGCTTTGATGCCCGCATGCCGGATCAACTCGCGCTCGGGGGGATCGACGTCTCGCAGACCGATCAAAACGACGTGCGCCGGATCGACGATGCCGCGCTCGATCGCCAAACCTAGCGGCATGCCGTGCACGTTGCCGCTGGCGGAGGTGGCAGGCGTGTTGATGTCCGCATGTGCGTCGATCCAGATCACACCGGGCTGGCGGCCATGCGCGTTCTTTATGCCCCGAAGCGTCCCCAGAGCAATCGAGTGATCGCCGCCGATGACGATTGGAAATCCGCTGTAGCGCAGCACCGTCGAGACTTCCTCGGCGAGTTGACCGCAGACGCCTTCGATGACACCCAAGAAGCGCGCGCTAGGCGTTGCCTGTTCAACGCTTTCGCGCACCGGCACGAAAACGTTGCCGCGGTCGACGACCGTCAATCCCAGGCTGCGTAAGCGATCGCCGAGCGAGGCGTAACGCACCGCCGAGGGGCCCATGTCCACGCCGCGCCGGCTCGCGCCGAGATCCATGGGGACGCCGATGATCTCGACGCGCTTGGTTTCCAGCATGGGCCGCTCCTTTGGGAGCCTTGCACCGCATCCCTCCGCGCCCTCGCCTTCTCGCTTGGCGACTGTAAAACGTAGCGAGGGTTCGGCGGCCACGCCGCGGTATCTCTCACCCGGTTCTCCTGGTCGCTTCCACAAGGAGTATCGCCGCATATGCTTCGCCGCGCATTCATTGCAGTGGTTGCAGCGCTCATGACGGTCGTCGCGCCCGCGTTTGCGTTGGATCCGTTCTCGCAATTACAGACTCGTCTCGACAGCCTTGCGAGCCGTGCGCCGGGTAGCGTAGCCGTTGCGGTGCGCGATCTGCGCACGGGTCAAGTCGCCGGTTACAATGCTCAGGCTAGTCTGCCGGCGGCTTCGACGATCAAGGTGCCCGTCATGGTCGAAGTCTTCAAGCAGATGGAGGACGGTACGTTCACGCTGGGTCGCGAGGTGACGCTTCAGAACGGCGATCGCGACGACGGTTGGGGCGACCTAGCGGCTGCCCCCAGCGGATCGCACTACACCGTGCGGCGGTTGTTGTGGCTGATGATCACGCAGAGCGACAACACGGCTGCCAACATGCTCATTCGTCTCGTCGGGCGCGTCCACGTCAACGAGACGATGCGCGCGCTGGGACTCGACCACACCGCGCTCAGCGACTACATCCGCTCCTATGGAGACATCCGCAGCATCCGTACCACCGCCTCCGACATGGCGCACTTGATGGCGCTGATCGCGCACGGCGAGCTGGTCGACGAATGGTCCTGCGGAGAGATGCTCGAGATCATGGCTGGGCAGCAGATCAACACGCTGCTGCCGGAGCCGTTGCCGTCCGACGTGCTGATCGCGCACAAGACGGGGAGCCTCCACGACACGCTCAACGACGTGGGCGTGGTCTACTTGCACGACGCGCCCTATGCGATCGCGGTGATGACGACGCGTCTGCCTAGCCTGGATTCGGGGCGCGCCTTCATTCACGCCGTTTCCAGTCTGGCTTTCAAGCAGATCTCCGCGCTCGCGGCGCAGCGCGCGGACGGCACCGCGCCGGCTGCGGAGACCGCCACGCCGATCGTCCGCCCGGCGGCGGCGGTGACGGCCCCGGTCTGGGATCAGAGCGCTCCGAAGGACGTGCTGGACTGGCAGACGGTGGACGACTAGCGGAGCGGGTTATCCTGCTGCGGCGGTCTTGCGCCCGGCGTAGGTGGGCGTGATCCACGAGCGGTAGCGCGGCTCACGCCCGCGCACGGCGTTCTCGTAGACGCTCATGAGGCGTTGCGTTACCGGCCCGATCTTCCCGCTCCCAATTACGCGGCGATCGAGCGAGACGATCGGTGCGATCCCGGCAGCCGATCCGCACAGGAAAGCCTCTTCACAGACGTAGACCTCGGTGCGGTCGATCGAGCGCTCGCGAACTTCCAGCCCGAGCGCGTCGCGCGCGATCTCGATGATCGAGTTGCGCGTGATGCCTTCCAGGATGTTCTGGCTGGCATCGGGGGTGACGAGCATGCCGTGTTTGACCATGAAGAAGTTTTCGGCGGAGCCCTCCGAGACGTGGCCGTCCGCGGAGAGCATCAACGCTTCGTCGAAGCCATTCTGCGCCGCTTCGCTCTTGGCGAGCGCCGAGTTGACGTAGGCGCCGGTGATCTTCGCGCGCGCGGGCACCGAGCAGTCGTCGACGCGCCGCCACGACGACGTGCAGACGTTGAGCCCGCCTTCGCTGTCGATGTAGCGGTTGAACGGAATCGCGACGATGGCGAAGGCATCGGGAACGCTGTGTAGGCGTACCCCCACGTCCTGCCCCGCCTTGTATGCCAGCGGACGGATGTAGACGTCGCTCTCGAAGCCATTGCGCGCGCAGAGTTCGATGGTGGTCTCAACCATCGCGTCTACGCTCATGCCCAAATCGATGTTCAGGATCTTGGCCGACTGGGTGATGCGTTCGAAGTGCGGAGCCAGACGCAGCAGATACAACTCGTGCTCCTGTGCGTTCCAGAACCCGCGCACGCCCTCGAAGCATCCGGTTCCGTAATTCAGGCCGTGCGTAAGCAGGCCGACTTTGACGTCGCCGTACCGGGCGTAGCCCTGGTCCTTGGTGTACACCGTCAAGTTCGCGAGTTGGTCGAGTTCCATCAGTTGACTCCTCCCGCCGCGCTCGTTCTCCCCGCTCCGGTGCGGGGCCCTTCGTCGCCCGGAAAAACGCCCGGCAGGCGGAAGAAGGTGCGGGCGCGGGCGCTGCTCTCGGCCGCGAGCTGATCGAAGGGTACGTTCAAGAGATTCGCGACGAACGTCGCGGTCTCGACGACGTAGGCGGGCTCGTTGCGTTGGCCGCGGTGCGGTACGGGCGTCAGGTAGGGGCAATCGGTCTCGAAGACCAGGTGCTCGTGGCCGACGCTGCGCACGGCCTCCCGGATCTGCGTCGCGCTCTTGAAGGTGATCGCGCCGCCGATCGCGAGCAGTAGCCCGAACTCCGCCGTCCAGCGCCGCGCATCTTCGACGTCGCCGGTAAAGCAGTGAACCAGCCCGGGGTAGCCGTGCGGTAGCTCCTCGCGCAGGATGCGCGCGAAATCGTCTTCCGCTTCGCGCTGGTGAAAGACCAGCGGCTTGCCGGCGCTCACGGCGGCGCGGATCTGGCGGCGTAGGATCTCCTGCTGTACCGGGCGCGGGCTGTGGTCGTAATGGTAGTCGAGCCCGATCTCGCCGACGGCCACGACGCGCGGGTCGGCGCAGGCCTCGCTCAGCAGCCGCTCCAGGTCGTCCGGCGCTGTTTTGGCTTCGTGCGGGTGGATGCCGAACGTGGCGTAGAGTTCGGGCGCGCCGTCGAACTGTGCGTGCGCCAGCGCGATGGCGGCGAGGCTGTCGGCGGGGTCGCAGCCGATGGCCACGATCGTGTCGAGGCCCGCGGCACGCGCGCGCCGCAGCACCTCGGCGCGGTCGTGGTCGTATTCGGCGCCGTGCACGTGGGCGTGGGTGTCGATCACGGGCGCGCTAGGCAAGATCGGCTTCGGTCAGCATGCGTGGGAAGAGCGTTTGACCCTTGCGCACCTGGGTGCCGGGAGCCGTCAACCCCCAGCGCAGCGCCTCACGCCAAGGCTGCGCCGGCGTCCGCGCGAGACCTAGTTGCCGCCACATCTCCTCGCTCTTTGCGGGCATGAACGGATGCAGCAGCAGCGCCAGCCAACGTAGGCCTTCGCACAGACGGTACATGCAGGCGTCGAGCGCCGCCGTCTCGCCGCGCTTCTTCAGCTCCCACGGTTTGGCGTCGTCGATCAGCTTGTTGAGCGCGGTGACCAAGTGCCAAATCTCTTCGAGTGCTTCGCGGAAGTGGCACGCTGGAACGCTCGCGGCGACGCGCTCGGCCAGGCCCTCGACGGGGAGCGCGTCGGCGCCGGCCACGGCGGGGACCCGCCCGCTACAGTATTTTTCCACCATCGTCAGCGTACGGTTGAGCAGGTTACCCAGATCGTTGCCGAGGTCTGCCTGGTAGCGGCGCACGACCGCGTCTTCGGAGAAGTTGAAATCTTGACCGAAGGGGGCCTCGCGCAGCAGGAAGTAGCGGATGGCATCGGGCGTAAAGCGCTGCGCGATCTCGAAGGGATCGACCACGTTGCCCTTCGACTTCGACATCTTCTCGTCGTTGAAGGTCAGCCAACCGTTGGCGATCACGCTCGCAGGCTCGTCCAGACCCAGCCCCCAGAGCACCGCTGGCCAGATGATGGTGTGGAAGCGTGCGATCTCCTTGCCGATCAGGTGGACGTCGGCCGGCCACAGCCGCTCGAAAAGTTCGCGCTGCGCGGCGTCGGGAGATTCCCAGCCGATGGCGGTGATGTAGTTCAGCAGCGCGTCGAACCACACGTAGATGACGCCTTGGCCGCCCGGCACGGGGATGCCCCAGGAGAGCGTGGCGCGGGTGATCGAGATATCCTCCAGGCCGCTCTCCAAGATGGCCAGCATCTCGTTGTAGACGCGCTGCGGGCGCACCCACTGCGGGTGGGTTTTGAAGTGCGCGAGCAGGCGTTCGTTGTATGCGGAGAGACGGAAGAACCAATCGTCCTCGGAGAGCCACTTCACTTCGCGGCGGCACTCCGGATTCGGACAGCGGCCGTCGATGAGCTTGGATGCGGGCCAGAAGGTCTCGTCGTTGGTGCAGTACCAACCTTCGTATTTGCCGGGATAGATGTCGCCGCGCTCGCGCAGAATCTCGAAGGCGCGTTGCACGGCGCGTTCGTGACGGGCGTCGGTTGTGCGGATGAAGTCGTCGTTGGTGATCTCGTAGGCGTCGAGCAGCGACTTCCAGCGCGGGATCAGGCTGTCGACGAAGGCCTGCGGCTCTAGCCCCGCCGCGCGCGCGTTGTCGGCGATCTTTTGACCGTGCTCGTCGGTACCGGTGAGGAAGTGCGCGCCCTCGCGCGTGCAGCGGGCCGTGCGCGCCATCACGTCCGCGGCCACCGTGGTGTAAGCGTGGCCGATGTGCGGGTTACCGCTGACGTAGTAGATGGGCGTGGTGACGTAGAAAGCGCGCTGGCTCACCGTGTTCTCCTTGGACTATTCGTTTCGGAATCTCCGTCCTTAGTCGCCCGAGGGTAGGGTGCCTTCCTTGCGCCGCGCCGCACGCGCGTACAAGGCGCGCCGCTCGCCCAGTCCCGCGGCGGCCAAGGTCCGCGCGATCGCCGCCACGCCCTCGCCGGCCGCCAAGAGCGCATCGATACGGGCGTCGATCCCCTCGCCATCCGGTTCTGCGCGCGCGGCCGCGGCCGTGCCCGTGCCCAGGACCACCAATGCGAGCTCGCCCCGGACCGGCGTGGGGAGGCCGGCGAGCACCTCGCGCGGCGTGCCCCACAGGCGCTGTTCGTGGAGCTTGGTATATTCGCGCAGGAGAAAACAGCGCTCCACGCCGGCGCTCTCGGCATCGTGCAACGCCTGCTCGATGCGGTGAGGCGACTCGTACCAGACGCAGGCGCCTTCGCCCAGCGCGGCCTCCCGCAGCGCCGTGCGCCGTTCGCCTGCGCTGCGCGGGAGAAAGCCTGCAAAGCGCAAGCCCTTGACGGGAAAACCCGAGATGACGGCGGCGGAGACGAAGGCGCACGCTCCCGGCAGCACGTCGAAAGGGATGCCGGCCGCGCGCGCGGCGTTCACGAGTGCCGTGCCCGGGTCGCTGACGCCCGGCATGCCCGCGTCGCTCACGACGGCGATGGTCTTGCCCGCGGCGGCCAGGGCCAGCAGCTTGGGACCGGATGCGCGTGCGTTGTGCTCGTGGTATGGATGGAGCGCCTTGCCCGTGATCTCGAAGCGCGCCAGCAGCTTGCGCGTGACGCGCGTATCCTCGCAGGCGATGGCGTCGGCGGAGCGCAGGGTCTCGAGCGCCCGCAGCGTGAGGTCGCCGAGGTTGCCCAGCGGCGTTGGAACGAGCACGATACGTCCGGACAGAGCGGAGGCCTCCACGCCGTCTCGTTCGAACAGGCGGGCCATGCGTACCTCCGCCACCGTGGAACTCCGTGGCCACCTCATCGACTCGGGCATCTTCCAGCGCGTGCTGGAGACGATGGCGGACGCCGACGCGGAGTACACGATCGACGTCTTCGACGTCGGGCATACCAAGGCCGATTCCAGTTACGCGCGCGTGACGGTGTTCGGCTTGGAGCCGGAGCCCTTTGCGGTATTGCTCGACGACCTGCGCGCCATCGGTACCACCGTGCTCGAAGATGCGGATGCGCGCACCGAGCCTGCGCCGGCCGCCGGTGTGCTGCCCGACGATTTCTACGCGACGACCAATTTAGAGACGGAGGTGCGCCTGCGCGGCGAGTGGGTGCCGGTGGCGCTGCCGGAGATGGATTGCGCCATCGTGGTGCGCAACGGGCTCCCGCTTACGCTAGCCGGTTACGACGTGCGCGCGGGCGAGCCCGTGGTGGTGGGCCACGAAGGTGTGCGGGTCAAGCCGCTCGAGCGCCCGCGCAGTCGCGCCGTCTTCGAGTTCATGTCCAGCGCGGTCTCCAGCGAGAAGCCCAAGGAGGCGCTGGTGGCGGAGATCGCGCGCGAGCTGCGTGCCTGTCTGGAGGGCGGCAAGCGCGTGCTGGTGGTGGGCGGTCCGGCCATCGTGCACACGGGCGCCACGCGCTACTTGGCGGCGCTGATCCGCGCGGGCTACGTCAACGCCCTCTTCGCGGGTAACGCCTTAGCGGTGCACGACATCGAGTCGCAGTTCTTCGGCACGTCGCTGGGCGTCGATCTCGACAACGCCTACCCCGTGGAGCACGGTCACGTGCACCATCTGCGCACCGTCAACCGCGTGCGAGCGTTTGGCGGTATCCAAGCCGCCATCGACCGTGGCGCGCTGCGCGGCGGCGTCATGTACGAGGCCTACCGCGCGCGCATCCCGGTGGTGCTGGCGGGCTCCATCCGCGACGACGGTCCGCTCCCGGACGTGATCACCGACGTGGTGGAGGCGCAGAAGGCGATGCGTGCGGTGGTGCCGGAGGTCGGCGTGACGTTGATGATCTGCACGCTGCTGCATTCGATTGCCGTGGGCAACATGCTGCCCGCCAGCGTGCGCGTGGTCAACGTGGATATCAATCCCGCCAGCGTCACCAAACTATCCGACCGCGGCTCCTTCCAGACGATCGGTTTGGTGACGGACGCCGCGGCGTTCTTGCGCGAGCTTTGCGCGGCGCTGAAGGTGAGCGTCGAACCGCCCAGCCCGGCTTCGCCCGCGGGGTCGCTGGCGTAACTCGCGGTGGCACGCAACGGCAACGCGCTCAGCAGTCTGGAGGCGCGGCGCATCGCGATCGCGGCGCAGGGCTTTGGGACGCGGCGTAGCGGGATAGTTGGGCGCGCCGGGCTGCTGACGGCGATCCAACGGCTGGGGCTGGTGCAGATCGACTCCGTGAACGTGCTGGTGCGTTCGCATTACCTGCCCGCGTTTTCGCGCTTGGGAGGCTACGAGCGCACGCTGCTCGAGCGTCTTGCGTATGGCCGCTCGCGCAAACTCTTCGAGTACTGGGCGCACGAGGCGTCGCTCCTGCCGTTGGAGACCTATCCGCTGCTGCGCTGGCGGATGGAGCGCGCGCGCCGCTCCATCGGCGTCTACTCCGGCGTCGCGCAGCTCGCACGCGAGCGCCCGCGTTTCATCGTGCAGGTGCGCAAGGCGCTCGAAGAGCGCGGCGCGATGAGCGCCTCCGACTTCGAGGGCGCCAAAGGGCTGGGTGGTTGGTGGGGCTGGAGCGACACCAAACGTGCGCTCGAGTATCTCTTCTGGGCGGGTGAGGTCACCGCGGCCGGCCGCCGCAACAGCTTCGAGCGCGTCTACGACGTGGTGGAACACGTGCTTCCCGCCGCGATCCTGGCGGCGCCGGTGCCCGCGGAGGCCGAGGCACAGCGCCAGCTGCTGCTGATCGCCGCGCGGGCTCTCGGTGTCGCAAGCGAATCCGACCTGCGCGACTACTTCCGCCTGGACGCGCGCGACGCCAAGGCACGCGTGGCGGAGCTGGTCGAGAGCGGAGCACTGCTGGAGGCCGGCATCGAAGGCTGGCGGCAACCGGCGTACGTGGATTCACGGCGTGCGCGGCCGCGCCCTAAGGAGCGTAGCGCGCTGCTTTCGCCCTTCGACTCGCTGATCTGGAATCGCCCGCGTACCAGCCGCCTCTTCGGCTTCGACTATCATCTCGAGATCTACACGCCTTCACACAAGCGTGTCCACGGCTACTACGTGCTGCCCTACCTGTTGGACGACGCGCTGGTGGCACGCGTGGATCTCAAGGCCGATCGCGCCGCCAAACGGCTCTTGGTGCACGCAGTGCACTTCGAGCGCGGCGTGGCTAAAGACGCGGTGACCGAGCGGTTAGCGCTGGACTTGGAGGCGATGGCGGCGTGGCTGGAGCTCGAGGCCGTCTCGCTGCCGGCGGCTATGGATTCTCGCCGATATCGAGCGCCGCGTGTTCGAGCGCTCCCATGAAGGCGCGCATCGCGGGCGTGGGATCCGCGCCGCGGCGGCGGATGATGCTGATCGTGCGCTCGATCGCGAGATCGGTGACGTTGATGACGGCTAGGCCCTTCTTGTCCAACTGCGAGAGCGCCGAGACCCAGGTGATCCCCAGCCCCACGCCGACCGCGGCGCGGATCCCCTCCGCGCTGCCGATTTCGATCGTGTGCTCGAATGCCAGACCAGCTTGCCGCAGTGCCGTGTCGATGGCCTCGCGCATGCCGGAGCCCTGTTCGCGCTGGATCAGCGGCTCGTTCTTGAGCGCGCTGACGCTCACCGTCTGGCCGGCCAACGGATGCTGTGCGGAGCAAACGCAACGGAGCACGTCGCGATAGAAGGGCGAGACGGTCAGCTCGGGATGCTGCACGGGCACTTCGATGATTCCCAAGTCCGCCAGCTCATTGACCACCGCTTGGATGATGTCGCTGCTGAAGCCGATCTGTAAGCTGATGTTGAGTGCGGGATGGGTGTGGCGCAACTGCGCCAGTGCGTGCGGTGCTAGGAGCGCACCGGCGGTGAGGCTCGCGCCTACCGTCAACCTGCCGCCGACGCCGGCCAGGTAATCCTCGGCCGCCTTCGCCGCGTGCTCTCCCTCGGAGCGCAGGCGTTGGCCGATACGCGCGAGCTCTTGACCCAGCGGCGTCGGCTCGACGGCGCGTCCGTGCTCGATCACCAGCGGCGATCCACAAGCCCGCGTCAGGCTCTCGATCTGCTGCAAGAGCGCGGCGTGCGTCATTCCGGCGCGTTCGGCGGCTTGCGTGAAGCTGCGCGCCTCCACCACGTGCCAAAGCGCGACGAGCTGGTTGAGGTCGAAACGCGGTACCGCCATCGCTACTGCCTCATACCCAGGCAAGCCGCCGTGCTACCGCACGGTTTGCTTGCTTTGGCTGCCAACCGAGCGTTGGCGCTAGGCGATGCCGAAGAGAAAGCCGGAGATCATCTGGTAGAGCTCGTCGATGAAGATATCTGAGTGGCTTCCGCTGATGCCTCCGCTGTAGAGGTGTTGCTGGGCGCGCGCTTGGTGGATCGGCGTAAGGTCAGCGACGATGAGCCGATCCGATATTCCGCGCATGTCTGCTGCGACGAAACCGGGAGCGACCGTGATGGCTTTGGCGCCGCCGAATGCGCCTTCCGTCTTGGCCGTGGGTCCCACCGCCCCCAGAGCCTGACGCGAGGTGCGGAACAGGTTGGCGAGTCTGCCTGCTAAGACGTACCATTCGGTAAGTGCGCGGTCGAGCGTTGATTTCGTGATCAACATGCGCAGCCCTCGGATATTGGAGATCTCGCCGTAGATATCGCCGGATTCCAAGTTGTCGCTGTCCGTTGCCGGCTCAAGCAGCACTACGTTAAATGATGTGTCGGCCGGTAGGGTAATAGTATTGTTGCCTATGTCCACCTGTAGATCCTGAAGTGCCGCGCAGAGCACCTTGCAGCCGAAACTATGGCCCAGCATGAAGAGGCGTATGGGGAGACTCGCGGTGGCTCGCTCATTTAGGATCAGGCGCAGCATCGAGTAGACAGCATTGCGACCGACGGCATCGGCGCGGTGCTCCATCGTATAAAAGGTGAGCAACTCGGCTGTATTGAGTGGGCTGTTGGGATTCTCGGTGATCTGGGATGGCCAGTGGATACCGACGCCCAGCGAGTTACCTGGCCCGTACTTGAAAACTGGAGGGCTTGCTTGCGCGACGAGGAGTATTTGCCTGGCAAGCTCGACAGAGAACCGGTTGTAGTCGTCGAGTGCGCGGGCGGCGTCGGTAGCCCAGCCGTGTGAATAAATGTAGACGTCGGTGAACTTGAACGGATCCACGGCCAGCGCGGTTTGGATTACGGAGTCCATGCCGGCATCGAAGATAACACCGTTCTCGTTGATTGGGATCGTAAGATAGTGTGACATACATGAGTCCTACCCAGCTTGGTTGCTGCGCAACCTCAAGGCTTCGCCTGCTCTCGATGCTTAGCTGCTCGCCGAGCGGCCACGTGCCGGTCGACGGAGATCGTGCCACCGCGTGAGCTGAGGATCACGTCGGCACCGGCAGCGCGCAGCCGCACCGAGGCCTGCGGCGAGAGGTGCGGTGGCCAGAAACCAGCGCTCGAGGAGTAACCGGTTCCATAGCAGTCCGCGTGGGCTCTGGGAAGCTTGTCCTTTTTGATTATGCATGTGCGAACAGAGATGCTGTGATTATCACTGGTGATAAACGCTGCATTGTGGCCCTGGCGGGGAGTTCAAAAGCTGCGGGTATCGTTAAGACGCTTCAGGGTCGAGTTGTGCATGTGGAGTGCGTAATCGAGGCCATGAACGGCCTCTGCGGATGGAAGAATGTCCGGGCTAAGCTGTGTTCCGATCCGTCCGCAGATCCGCGCTTGTTCGCCGTGGTGGACTCGAGGCACGACGAGAAGATGGTCCCCCAAAATTTGTCTAACAGAGTTCAGACTCTCATCGCGGATTCGGCCAGCTTAGTGATGTTCGAACCTTAAGCAGTTACCGCTGCGTTGAGATTTTCCAATGCTACCTGCTCGACCTGAAACGCGAGACTTGCGTACCTTTTCTCAATAGCGGAAGGTTGTACGGCGCCATCACGTCCTCTAGCATCCGCTTCTTCGCGACGAGCTTGGCGATATCGATCTATGTGTCTCGCCTAGTCCGGTTCGGAGATTCCGCGGTAGGGCTTGAACGGGTTCCGTTCGCCTACCGCAGCATTCGCTTTGTCAACGATCCATTGTGTCAACGTGTGGTTGGTCGCCATGACTTTGTACAGTTCCTCGGTCGTGCCGAGTACGATGATTCTGTGTGTAAGTGCCAAACCGACCTCCACTATTGCAGCTTCAGTGAAGCCTGGATTGGCAATAAAGAGGCCGCGGCCATCGCCACGCGTCAGAACTCCCATCACGTGTTGGGCGACGTCCTTCGGGCCAAGGAGATTCTTCCACCACTTCGCCTCAACCACATAAATCTGCCCTTTCACTTCGATCACGCCATCGACTTGCTCGACCGTTCGATTGTTGCGGTTTCCCGTAATGCGAAAAGATTCGCGTACCAGGATTTCCTCGAAGTTGCACCAGTCATTCAGGAGGACTTCGAACGTTTTTCCGCGTTCATATTCATCCTGCATCGTGAATAACTTGTAGAGCCGACTCTTGATGTCTTCGCGCTTACTCGCCCTTTGCTTCTCTCTCTCTAGCTCCGCATTCTGTCGCGCGAGCCGTTGAGACCGCTCGGCGTCGCGCTCCTGTTGCATGCGCGTAAACGCGTCCTTTTCGTCGATGAGTTCCCGGGCTTTCGCGACCGCGCCCTTGGCCGCCAGCCTCTTATCCTGGTAGATGGAGTCGAAATTGTTAAAGTCTACGATCCCTTTGAGGACCTCTCTACGGACCTTAAGTCCGTGGTTGCCCGACATTTCATTGACGACCTTCAGGAGCGTGTGCGCCATCTCGATCTTTCGCAACGACGCCCGGTCCGTTCTGATTTGCCGCTCATATTCGGCCAACCTCGGGTGTTCTAGCCCGGCGCCACGAAAGAATGTGACCACGTCGCGCTTCGAGTTGCGGATCAGCGCAATCGCCTCTACGACCGCCGTAAAGACATCTGGCCGGAACTGGTAGGCCTCCATAGGCATGGAGGCTGATTCGGAAACCGTCTCGGTCGCCCTTTCGCTATACTACGCCCGGGGGTACGTGCCGCGCCAGAGAGTTTCCTTACCCGCTGACTAATGGTCGCACTACATGAGATATTAACTACGCGGTTTCCGGTGCAATAATCTGGTCAACGCCGGGGAGTAGGACGCGCGGATCGTCGTAATCAGCAAGCGCCGCCTTCGGCGAGATACAGTTGATGATGAGGGATGGCCTCTCGTCGCGGAGACGCGATGCTGCGGCGAAGACCGGGCGAAGTGGACCTTGCCTTTGTCGCGTTTCTTGTTGGCGTTGATTCGAGACGCATGCGTCCCACCTGCCCGGTAACTGTGCTATCGGGGAACATCCCTGCTCCCCGTGCTTTCCGAGCATCCGTGCTCCATATCGACGGTGATCGTACCGTCCCGGGAGGTGAGGAAGATCTGGGCGCCGGCGGCGCGTACCCGCGCCAGGGCGGCGGGCGCCGGCAGGCCGTAGGCGTTGTGGAGGCCGACGGAAGCGATGGCGATACGCGGGCGCACAGCGTCCAGGAACGGTGCGCTGGAGGAGTAGCTGCTGCCGTGGTGGCCAAGCACTAGCACGTCGGCGCGCAACTCCGCTGCCGGATAGGCCTCGACGAGCGCGCGTTCCTCCTCGCTCTCCGCATCGCCCATGACGAGTGCGGTGCAGTCGCCGGCGCGCACGCGCACCACGATGGAGTCGTTGTCGACGTCGTCGTGGGTGCCGCGCAGTGGCTGTGAAAACGGTGCGAGGATCGTGATTTCGGCGTTGCCGCTGCGCCACGTTGCGCCGGCGCGCAGATGCGCCACCGGTGCGCGGGCAACCTCCGCGTCGCGCAGCAGCGCGCCGAAGGCACCGCGTGCCGGCCAGCCGCCGTCGATTAGGCGATCGGCGCGCAGCGTCTGCATGACCGCGGCAAAGCCCGCGAAGTGATCCTGATGCGGGTGTGATATCACCAGCGCGTCAACGTGGTGGATCCCCGCGCGCACGAGCAACGGCACCAACGTGCGCGGGCCCTGCGGCGCGGGTGCGCCGTCGACCAGGGTGGCGTGGCCTTCCGAAAGCACGGCGATGGCCTGCCCCTGACCTACGTCCAGCGCGACGATGCGTGTCGTGCCTGCGCCGGGACGAGGCGGCCACAGGCAGAGCGCGGCTGCCGCCAACATGCAGTACAGCGCGCAGCGCGTGCGGCGCAGGCCCAGCCACAGCGCTGCCGCGTCGTACGCGGCGATGGACCACCACGGCGGCGGCGTCGCCACCAGATGCGCGTACGGAAGCAAGGAGATCACACGCACCACGCCCAGGATCCAACCGCACGCCAGCGCCGCCAGCGGCGCAAAGAACGGCTGCGCCATGGTCAGCATGCCGAAGCCCAGCGCCGGTGCGACCATCGGTACCACCAGAGCGTTAGCCAGCGGCGCGTAGGGTGCGAGTTGCAGGAAGAAGATCGCCTGCAGCGGCCACACCCCGATTTGCGTGGCCAGCGTCAACGCGATCCCTTCGCGCAACAGGTGCGGTAGAGACAGGCGTTCGAGTGCGTGCGCGATGGGTGCCGCAAAGAGCGCGATCGCGCAGACGCACGAAAACGAGAGCAGAAACGATGCGCCGCCGACGCTCCACGGCTGCCAGAGCGTCACGACGATCGCGGCCAGTGCAATCGCCTCTGGTCCCAGTGCGGCACGCCCGCTTGCGCGCGCCAGCAGCGCGCAGGCGGCCATGATGCCCGCGCGCAGCGCCGGCAGATGCGCGCCGGAGAAGGCTACGAAGGCCGCGACGCCTAGCAGCGCGAGCAGCGCCGCGGCGATGCGCCCGGCTCCCAGCGCTTCGCAGATCAACAGCAGCATCGCTGCGAAGGCGCCCAGATGGAGGCCCGCGGTGACCAGCACGTGCGTGGTTCCGGTTTCGGAGAAGGCAGACGCCACCTCGTTGTCCAATGCACCGCGCTCGCCGATGAGGGCGCCGTCGAGCAGTGCCGCCGCGGGCGCGGGCAGCGCTGCCAAGCGCTCGCGTCCCCACACACGCACGCGTGCGACGGTAGCCGTGAGGCCGTACCCGGGTTCCCGCCGCACGATGCGTCCGTTTAGCTGTGCCGTCACACCGCGTGCGCGCAGCTGCGGCAAGCGCCGCAGGCGTCCGCGTATGGTGACGAGCGTCCCTGCTTGCACGCTGCCGTGGGCGCGCACGTCCAGCGTGCCGAAGCTGGTGCGCGCCAGCGCGAACGGAGCATCGTCGCGCTCGGGCGGTTCGACGACGATGCCGCGCACCGTCACGAGTCCAGTCGGCAAGACGCGCGCCGCCGGGTCGCGCCAAGCGGAATCGGCGCAGGCACCCACCAGGGCAACCGCCAGCGCGAAGAGAATCGTTCGCCGCCCGCGGCAGGCGGCGCCCACGAGGACGGCGGCGCAGCCCAACGCCCATGGCGGCGTCATCTGCGAGCCCGCGATGCACGCGGCGGCCAGAGCGGGGAACCAGAGACGCACAGAGGCTCTCTGCGCGGCGGAGTTCGGCGTCAAGACGACAGGAGCGAGTGTTTGCGGATTATCGTTACCGGCGGAGCCGGGTTCATCGGGTCGCACATTGCCGACCGCTACATCCAGGAGGGGCACGAGGTCGTGGTCGTGGACAACCTCTGGGATCACGGCGGCGGCCGCCGTGAAAACATCAACGCCCGCGCCAGCTTCGTGCACATGGATATCCGCGATCAGGAGCTTGCTCGCGTCTTCCAGGACTTCAAGCCCGCCGTGATCTCGCACCATGCCGCCCAGCACAGCGTGGCGATCTCCTCGCGCGATCCCATCTTCGACGCGCAGGTCAACGTCGTCGGCCTACTCAACGTCCTGTCGAACGCCGCGAAGGTGGGGGCGCGCAAAGTCATCTTCGCGTCTAGCGGCGCTACCTTCGGCACGCCCGAGCGGTTGCCGATCGACGAGAGTACTCCCCAGCGCCCCGAGTCGCCGTACGGCATCTCGAAGATGGTCGCCGAGCACTACTTGCGTTTTTTCAAAGCGCAGCACGGGCTCGATTTCACGGCGTTGCGCTACGGTAACGTCTTCGGCCCGCGTCAGGACCCCAACGGTGAAGCCGGCGTCATCTCGATCTTCATCGGCAAGTTCCTGGCCCATGAAGGCGTGCGCATCGACTGGGACGGAGAGCAGACGCGCGACTACGTCTACGTGCGCGACGTGGCCGACGCCAACTCCTTGGCGCTCGAGCACGGTGACGGTGAGTGCCTGTGCATCGGCACCGGCAAACGCACCAGTGTCAATCAGATCTATCTTTCGCTGGCGAATATCACCGGCTTCCAGGCGCCGATCTCGCACGCGCCGCAGCGTCCCGGCGACGCGCGTGATGCGCAGTTCAACTCCGCACGCGCGCGCGACATCCTGGGCTGGACGCCTCAGACCAAGCTCTTGGACGGGATGCGCGAAACGGTGGACTACTTCCGCAAGCCCTAGTCGATGCGCACCAGCGCGACGCGCGCCGAGTCAGCGCGTGGGCGCAGGCACACCGGCGCGCTGCCGTCAAGGCACAGTGTGTCGCCAACGTGGAGGTGTTCGCCAGCGCCGGACGGAGGCACCTCGACGACCAGCTCCCCCTCGAAGACGTAGACGAAGCGGGCCTCCGGGCCCGCAAGGTTCAGCGCGCGCTCGCCGATTCGGCGCGCCTCGACGGCGTGCGTGCACTCGGCGCGCCGCGTCATCACGTTGAAGTCGCGCACGGGGCCGTCGATCAGCCGGCAGTCGACCTTCAGCTCTCCCGCGAACGGAAACGGGTGAAAGGGGCGGTCAAGCACGGCGCGCTCGCCGTTCGAGAGATCGAGGATGACGCCGTGCCCCTCCAGCGGCACGATGGTGCGATCGTAACTGGTGAAGTCCGAGAACGGGCCGTCGCGTTCGATGGTGGCCACCGAGAGGCGCCACACCGGTGCCTCCTCGGACGGGAAGACGGTGATCTCGTGCGTGATTCCCCCGCCGTTCTTCCACGGCATGGCGCGGTACGAGGCACGGCGCAGCACGCGGCCGGTCCGGTGAGTGTGAGCCATCGGCGTTAGCCGGCCTCCGTTTGGCTGCGCTCCAGCGCGGCAAGCTTCGCGATGAGCGCCTTGGCGGTGGCGGCGGGGACGCCGTCGCGTACGAGGTCGCGCGTCTCGAAGGCCATCGTCCCGGCGGCGACCACGCGCCAGGCTCCGTGCACCCGCCGCACCAGCGACTCGCCGTTGTTCGCGCCCGACGTCCATCCGGCGACGGCGTAGCCGCCGGCCACGGCCACACGGCCGATAGCTGGAATGAGCTGCCGATGCTGCACGTTGATGGCGTAGTCTACCACCGCCTTGGCGATCTGGCCGTCCGTGGAGGACGCCGCCCACACCCCCGGCGTCAGAGCCAGTAGCAGTGCCGGTACCAGGGCCAAGAACACGCTTTTCATCCAGCATTGCTTGCCGACAATGCATCCCATAGCCTCTTGTCTCACCCTAAGTGACTGAACGAACGGCGGTCCAGGGCCCAAACGATGGCGACGGAATGAGAGGCAGCGACATTCGGTCGCACCGAGGCGCAAACCACGAGGCGCTTAGCCAAACCTGAGGTCGTGCCATATGACTATAGGAACACGTCAGGGGGATCAGACTAGCGAGCGACGGTGATGTCAAGCCCGGAGCCGCTCAAACGGCCTTCGGGGGATTCATCCTGCGACGGACACCGTTGAGAAAATCGAGGTAGTGCGCGAAGGCGGAATAGTTTGCCTGTTCGAACTGGTGTCAGGTGATTTCGTAGCTTCGATTAGCGGGTGTACTATGTCATATGTTTCAGCAGAACACTATACGATATATCTTGACGAATCCGGCGATCACAGCCTACGGGTTATTCAGCCGAATTATCCGGTCTTCGGCCTAGGCGGCGTCTTAGTCGCTAGTGATGACCACGCCGCGTATGCCACCAGTCTGTCGGCCTGGAAGACAGCGTTTTTTGGTCGCGATGTGTGCCTTCACTTACAGGATATCAATCGCAATAAGGGGCCTTTCGCCATATTGAAGGGGGATAATGTTCTGCGCACGCGCTTATTCGCGGAGATGCAAGCGGAACTCGATAGATACAATTTTACGCTCATCTGCGGGGTCATCGATAAGCGCCACCACCTTGAGGTATACGGTGCGGTCGCGAGAGATCCGTATTGCGTTACACTGGAGTTCTTGATCGAGCGCTTTTATCGTGAACTTCGGAGCCGGAGATCGCGCGCCGGCATTATTGCCGAATCACGCGGCCGCGATTTAGATGCTGCACTCCAATTGCATTATGCGGCGTTGCTTCGCGGCGGAACATTTTATGTAACTGGTCGCGAGCTGAGAAGCCGATTAGCGCCCGAAATAGAGTTTCAGCCAAAGCATCCAGATGCAGCCGGATTGCAGATATCCGATATTGTTATCGGGCCAGTATGCCGAGACATTTTGGGGCTGACAACGCCGTACCGGGTGACGATGACTCACAAGATGCGCAGAGACGCGCTCGGAAACGTTGCGGGCTACGGGCTTAAGGTGTTCCCTGAGAAATAATAAAAGAAGGGCCCGCAAGCAGTCCCTTCTTGCCAACAGTATATCATAGTTGTCAACACCGCCTAGCGGTGCTCAGCAAACTGGCGGGCGCTTTCTGGCTGCTCCCTTGGCATCTCACAGAAGTGAAAACCGTCATCTGGTTCGCAGGCGTTTGGAGTGGAAATAGTTTGGAAGCGCTATATGTGCCACGAGTAATCCTTCTTGTAGGCTATTGCATTGGGCATACTTGCGTGGCACAGCGTTGCCGCAACCTTCACAACTTCAGATTGGGAGAGTTGCGCTTACACCGTCGGGAGAGCGGCTGGGGAAACGCCATACCCTCGATCGTAGCAAACTGAAACGGGAGTTCTACGTTGGCTAGTCAAGATGGACCCTGGCCCGAGCAGTTGATCCTGCATAGTCAGAGGATCAAGAGTTTCGCCGAAAGTATCCTGACCGCTGAAGTCGCTCAGAGTCAGGACCCCGATTTGCCCCTCAGCGAAGAGGCGCTCAAGGGCTATCGGGAGCTAGTAAAAATGGTGAAGGACTTCTATGCTCTGGCTCGTGAGCATGGTGTGAACGTATCGGAAGCGCCGATTAGAGGCCGCGTAAACCTTGTGGTGATGTGCGAAGGCTGCGGTGGCGTGATACATCAAAATATCAATGTTGCACTTGAAGAGCTCGATGAGATCGGGCTGAAGTACAACCTAAGCGTCCTCTGCCAGAGTTGTGGGACGAAGACTCGGGTGACGGCTCAGTCCGTCGAGGTAAGAGGCTATACTCCAGAGGAAATTGAGAGAGCGCGTAACCTCGAGCCCCAGGAGTAGACGGTAGTCCATCGGCAACTCTTTTATGTGTGGTGGCCTTTGCTGCGACCAGCGATTGAGGTTAGGCCTCGGAAATGAAACTTCGGGATGAATTTAGCCAAGGCGTGACGCGGCGACCTTTTCCCTTCGGACTCGCCTGCCGGCCGATTCGTAAAAGGTGTGGCGCTGCAGGTGTCGGGAAGCCTCGCCCATGACGCACGAGGTCTTCAACCAGCCGCCGCTGCTGGTGGATTACGACCTCTTCGGCGAGGACGCGGCGCTCGTCGAGGGCGTCGAGTGTTTCGACGCCGCCTGGGCCCGCGAGCCGCTGCATGAGTTGGGCTCCCTCGCCGGCACCGCGGAGGCCATACGCTGGGGCGAGGAGGCCAACGCCAATCCCCCGCTGCTGCGCACCCACGACCGCTTCGGGCACCGCATCGACGAGGTCGAGTTCCACCCCTCTTGGCACCGGCTCATGGACACGGCCGTCACGTATGGCCTGCACGCCTCGCCCTGGCGCGAGCCGCGCCCCGGTGCACACGTCGCGCGCGCCGCAGCTTTCGCCGTCTGGTCGCAGGTGGAGGCGGGCCACGGTTGCCCGATCTCGATGACGCACGCCGTGCTCCCGGCTTTGCGCGTGCAGCCCAGCCTCGCGGAGATCTGGGAGCCGCGCTTCACTTCTTTGAATTACGATCCCGGGCTGCGTGCGCCGCAAGAGAAGGAAGGCGCGCTGTGCGGGATGGCGCTGACGGAGAAGCAAGGCGGCTCCGACGTACGTGCCAACACGACCGCGGCGCGGCCGGCGCAGCGCGGCGGCCCGGGTGCGGAGTATCGCCTCACCGGACACAAGTGGTTCTGTTCCGCGCCGATGTGCGACGCGTTCCTGGTGCTGGCGCAGGCCCCGGGCGGACTCGCCTGTTTTCTGCTGCCGCGCGTGCTGCCCGACGGCACGCTCAACGCCTTCCGCATCCAGCGGCTCAAAGACAAGATGGGCAATCGCTCCAACGCGTCGAGCGAGGTGGAGTTTGAGGACGCTGCGGCCTGGTTGATCGGTGAGGAGGGGCGCGGCGTGCAGACGATCATCGAGATGATCAATCACACGCGCTTGGATTGCGCCATCGGCAGTACCGCCATCATGCGGCAAGCGGTGGCGCAGGCGGCTCATCACGCCGCGCACCGCTCCGCGTTTGGCAAGCGTTTGATCGAGCAGCCGCTGATGCGGGACGTCTTGGCCGACCTGGCGCTGGAGAGCGAGGCCGCGACGTGGCTGGTGCTGCGGCTAGCCGCAGCCTGCGACCGCGCCGCCGGCGACGTGCGCGAAGCTGCCTTCAAGCGTCTCGCCACCGCGGTGGGCAAGTACTGGATCTGCAAGCGTGCACCGGGCCATGTCTACGAAGCGTTGGAGTGCCTGGGCGGCAACGGCTACGTGGAGGAGTCGATCCTCCCGCGCCTCTACCGCGAAGCTCCGGTGAACGCGGTCTGGGAAGGCTCCGGGAACGTGATCGCACTCGACGTGTTGCGCGCGCTGAGCAGGGAGCCGCAGACGTTGGAGGCTTTCTTGGCGGAGCTGCGCGAGGCTAGCGGCGCCAATAGCTGCCTGGATGCGGCGATCACCCATCTCGAGCGCGAGCTGACGAACCGCCACGACCCGCAGACGCGTGCGCGGCGGATCGTCGAGCAGATGGCGTTGACACTCCAAGCCTCGCTGCTGGTGCGCTTCGCACCGGCGGCCGTGGCCGACGCCTTCTGCGCTAGCCGGCTAGGCGGTGACTGGGGGCATACGTACGGCACGCTGCCCCACGGCTTGGGCTACGAGACCATTCTCGAACGGGCGCGTCCTCGCGTCAGCTCACGACCAAGTTGAGCAGCTTATCCGGCACGTAGACGCGCTTACGCAGCGTCTTACCGTCGATCTGCGTTTGCACCGCGGGCTCCTGGAGCGCCAGCGCCGCCACGTCCTCCTCGCCGGTGCGCGGCGGGACCTGGAGCCGTGCGCGCACCTTGCCGTTGACTTGCACCACCACCGTCACCTCGTCTAGCGCCAGCACGCCAGCGTTGGGCTGTGGAAACGTCTGCAGATGGATGCTCTCCTCGCCGCCCATGCGCTCCCAGAGCTCCTCGGCGATGTGCGGGGCGAACGGCGCCAAAGCCAGCAGGGTGCCGCGCAAAGCCTGTAAGTAGACGACGTTCTTCTCGCCGCCGGGCGTGCGCGAGAGTTCGGTGAGCGCATTCAGCACCTCATCGAGTCTGGCGATGGTCGTATTGAAGTGGAAGCGGCGCGTGTTGGCTTCGTCCAGCGCGCTCTTGTATGCGAGGTGGAGCGCCCGCAGCAGCGATTTCTCCTGCGGCGTGGCCGTGGCGGGGAGCGGGTCCACCGGCAGTTCGCGCAGGCGCGGCGCCGCTGCGTCGGCTAGGCGCCAGAGCCGGTTCAGGAAGCGCACGCGCCCTTGGATGCCGGTATCGGTCCAGTCGGTGACGTCCTCTGGCGGCCCCGCCGCAAGCAGAAAGAGACGCATCGCGTCGACGCCGTGCTGCTCGACGGTGGCGTCGATGCCCACGACGTTGCCGCGGCTCTTCGACATCTTCTCGCCGCCGTAGATCAGCGTGCCTTGGTTGAACAGGCGCGTGAACGGCTCGTCGCCTTCCACCAACCCCATGTCGCGGCAGACGCGGTAGAAGAAGCGCGCGTAGAGCAGATGCAGCACGGCATGCTCGGCGCCGCCGATGTACTGATCCACCGGCATCCAATGCTGGGCCAGCGCCGTGGAGAAGGGTTCCCGGTCGTTGTGCGGATCGAGGTAGCGCAGAAAATACCACGAGGAATCCATGAACGTGTCCATGGTGTCGCTCTCACGGCGTGCCGGACCGCCGCAGACGGGACACGTAGCGCGCATGAAGTTCTCGTCGCGCGCCAGCGGCGAGCCCTCGCCGGTGATCGGAATGTTCGTGGGCAGCAGCACGGGCAGCTCAGCGTACGGCACCGGCTGCTCGCCGTGCGTCTCGCAGTAGACGATCGGAATCGGCGTGCCCCAGTAACGCTGACGCGAGAGCAGCCAGTCACGGAAGCGGTAGTTGACGGTCCACTCGCCCACGCCCAACTGCGTCAGGCGATCGCCCACGGCTCGCAGTCCGCGCTTGGAGGCCATGCCGGTAAAATCGCCGCTGGCGATCATGCGCCCCTCGCTCACGTACGCCTCGTGCAGAGTCTCGGGCTCGGTCGTGCCGGGAGGCAGGATGACCTGAACGATCGGTAGTGCGTGCTTGCGCGCGAACTCGAAATCGCGCTCGTCGTGTGCGGGAACGCCCATGACGGCGCCGGTGCCGTACTCCGCCAGCACGTAGTTGGTGACCCAAATCGGCACGCGCTCGTGTGACAACGGATTCACTGCATAGATTCCGGTGAAGACGCCGTCCTTCTCCATGAGTGAGGTGCGCTCGAGTTCGCTCTTGTTCTTCACGCCTTGGATGAAGCGCTCGATCTCGCCGGAGCGTTTGCTGATCTCCAGCAGTTTCGCCACCACCGGATGCTCGGCGGCGATGGCCAAGAACGTCACGCCGAACGTGGTGTCGGGGCGCGTGGTGAAGACGCGAATATGCTGGCCTAGACGCTCGATTTCAAACGAGAAGGTGACGCCCTGGCTGCGTCCGATCCAGTTGCGCTGCATGGTCTTGATGCGCTCGGGCCAGCCGGGGAGATCGTCCAGCCCGTTCAGCAACTCGTCGGCATAGGCCGTGATCTTCAGGAACCACTGCGAGAGGTTGCGGCGCTCGACGGGGCTGCCGCAGCGCCAGCAGACGCCGCCTTCGGCCTGCTCGTTGGCGAGCACGGTCTGGTCCTTGGGGCACCAGTTCACGGGCGCCTCGCGCTTGTAGGCCAGGCCACGCTCGTACATCTTCAGGAAGAACCACTGATTCCAGCGGTAGTACTCGGGCTCGCAGCTGGCGATCTCGCGCGACCAGTCGTACGACGTCCCCAGCAGCCGGAGCTGGCGCTCCATGTTGGCGATGTTCTGGTGCGTCCACTGGGAGGGGTCGATGCCGCGCTGGATGGCGGCGTTCTCCGCCGGAAGACCGAAGGCGTCCCAACCCATCGGGTGCACGACGTTGTAGCCCTGCATGCGCATCATGCGCGCCACGGCGTCGCCGAGGGTGTAATTCTTGGCATGACCGACGTGCAGATCCCCGGACGGGTACGGCAGCATTTCGAGCGTGTAGTACTTGGGCTTGGGCGAGTCGTCGGACGCGCGATAGAGCGCGCGTTCCTCCCATTGCCGCTGCCAGCGCCGCTCGGTGGATGCGTGATCGTACGTTTGGGGAGGAGTCGTCTCGGTCATAGCAGGCCCGTTTCGCCTCCGGAGCCTCAAGTGCTTTCCAGCGGCCGGTGCGCACGCAGAGGAGAGGCGTATGCGCTCGTTTTCGCCCGTGCTGCTGCGCCTTGCCGGCGCGCTGATCTTGCTGCCCGCCGTCGTGGCCGCGGCGCGCTTCGGTCTGGCGTGGCAGGCTGCGCCGTCCCCGCCGCCGTCCGTCCACGCGGCGGCGCGCGCCGCCTCAACCCCGGCGGCGCTGGCAGTCGTCTACGTGGCGGGCGCGGTGGCTCGTCCGGGGCTGGTGAGCCTGCCGGCGGGAGCGCGTGTGGCCGTCGCGGTAGCGCGCGCGGTGCCGCTTGCGCAGAGCGATCTGGTGGCGGTCAATCTCGCCGCGCGGGTCGCGGACGGTGAGGAGATCGTCGTCCCCGTCCGCGGCGCCGTGGCGAGCCGCGTACCGGGCGCCACCGCGCGCGTCTCACACCGGCGTGTGGCGCGCCCGAGCGCTCCGCCTGCGCAACCGCTCTCGCTCAATGCAGCCGATGCGCAAGCGCTCGCCGCGGTTCCCGGCATCGGAGCGCGCACGGCCGCGCGCATCGTTGCGTATCGCGAGACCTACGGCCCCTTTGCCGCCGTTGACGACCTGCTCGACGTCGCCGGGATCACCGAACGCTCGCTTGCGCGGGCGGCGCCGTACCTGCGTCCGTGACACGTTTTATAAAATGTCCGGCGCCGCCGCTCCGAGAAATCGGTGCCATGGCTACCTCCACGAGCTTCGCGGCGGGGGCGGAGACGCGCTCCCTTCCGGAGTTGCTGTTACCGGCGTTGCGCGCCGATCTCCCCGATCTGCTGTGCGAGCGCACGCAGCGCGGCGGCCCGTACCGCCGCTTGAGCTCGCGAGAGGTGCTGAGCCGTGCCCAGCGCGTCGCCTTGGGGCTGCGCGAATTGGGGCTGAAGGCGGGGGATCGCGTCGCGCTGCTTTCGCCCAATTGCATCGACTGGATCGTCGCCGACTTGGGCACCCAGCTCGCCGGAATGGTGACGGTGCCGATCTTCGCCACGCAGGCCGCCGATCAAGTCGCCTACATCTTGCGCCACGCGCAGGCGCGCGTGCTCTTCCTGCATGATCAGGGGCAGCGCACGCAGCTATTGGAGGCGGGAGCAGAGCTTCCGGAAACCTTCATCTTCGGCGGCGCGGGGGCGGAGGGCATGGCGGCGCTGGAGGCGCGCGGCGAGCAGCGCGCGGCGGCCGCTCCCGAGGAGTTGCTGCATCTGGGCGAAGGCATCCCCGGCGACGCCCTCTGTACGCTGATCTATACCTCGGGAACGACGGGCGATCCCAAGGGCGTGATGCTCACGCACAGCAACTTCACCAGCAACGTGGTCGACGCGTTCGTAGCCGGAATGAGCGGCCTGCGCGCGCGCGACGTGGTGCTCTCAGTGCTGCCGGTCGCGCATATTTACGAGCGCATGATCACCTACGGCTACCTCTACATTCAGTGCTCCACGTACATCTGTCATAGCCCCGACGAGTTGCTCGACGATTTGCGCGCGGTGCGCCCCAAAGTCATGACCGCCGTTCCACGCCTCTTCGAGCGCATGCTCTCGGGGATCGTCGGCAAGGCCCGCGAGGACGGCGGCCTCAAGGCGCGCCTGGTGCCCTGGGCTCTGGCCGTCGGCCGCGAGCGCATGCGCGTAACCCTGGTGGAAGGCCGCCGGCCGCCGCTTGGGCTGGCACTGGCGTTCGCCGTGGCGCGGACCTTGGTGTTGAAGCGGATTCCGCCGCTGATGGGGCTAGATCGCCTCCACTTTTTCGTCTCGGGCAGCGCGCCGCTGCACCTCGACACCACGCTCACCTTCGCGGGGCTGGGACTGGAGATTCTGCAGGGTTACGGACTCACCGAGACCTCGCCGGTGGTCACCGTCAACCCGCTGGGAGAGAATCGGCTGGGCAGCGTGGGGCGCGTCATTCCGCACGTCGAGGTCAAGATCGCGCCGGACGGCGAGATCCTCGTGCGCGGCGCCAACGTGATGAAGGGCTACTATCTCAACGACGCCGCCAACGCGGCGGCGTTTGAGGACGGCTGGTTCCGCACCGGCGACATCGGTCGCTTCGACGACGACGGCTACCTTTACGTCACGGACCGCAAGAAGGAGCTGCTGAAGACCTCCGGCGGCAAGTATCTCTCGCCCGCCCGCATCGAGACCGCGCTCAAACGCTCCATCTACATCGCGCAGGTGATGGTGGTTGGCGAGGGGCGGCCCCATCCCGCGGCACTCATCGCGCCGGATTGGAAGCTGGTGCGCGAGCATCTCGGCGTTCCACCGCGCACGCGGACCGAGGACCTCGCCCGTGACGAGCGCGTGGTGCGCTTGTTCGCACACGAAGTGCACGAACAGAGCGAAGGGCTCTCGCCGTTCGAGCAGATTCGCCGTTTCGCGGTGCTGCCGCGTGAGCTGACCGTTGAGACGGGGGAGCTCTCGCCGACGCTCAAGCTCAAGCGGCGTATCATCGAAAAGCGCTACGCGGAGCTGGTCGAGCGCGTCTACGCGGAGGCGGTACCTACGGAGTAGGGCTCGCCCTGCCCGAGGTCGAGCGCTGCATGCAGCGCTCCGGCGGCGTGCTCGATGACCGCGCGGCGCTCCGCGCCGCCGGCTCCGATCAGATGGCTCAGCGCGCGCTCGATGCGCATCGCGCGATCGGCCAAGAGCAGGCGCCCTGTCGGGGTCAGGGTCAGGCCTGCGGCGCGGCCGCGGCCTTGCCCGGGCTCGCGTGCAACGACGCCCTTGCCGGTCAAGCGCTTCACGATGGCGCTAGCAGCGTTGGGGCTCAAGCCCGTGCGTGCCGCCAGCTCCGCAGTGAGCGTCGCGCCGGCCGCGATCTGCTCCATGACGGCCAACTGGGTCACGGAGACACGCGGCTCGAGGTGCTCCAACTGATCGGCAAGGAAGGACGAGAGACGGGAAACCAAGGCAGCGAGCGATGGATAATCGCCCGCTGGGGGAACCATGGCGGGGGACATACCCCTAGCCTAACGGGCTCCGCTCCGGGTACGAAATGAGTGCGGTCACAGCGGCTCTTGACGAGCGGTCTGACCGGCGCTAGTATGTTACGTGAGGCTATTGATAATTTTATCAACATGTGGACTTCGCCCGCCGCGCCGCGCTTTGCATGCCGGCGCGAGTTTACCGTTCCGCCGCGTCATGCCAAGGAACGCGAGAGAGTGTGGAGATCATGAGCACGTACCAAGCACCCCTACGAGACATGCAATTCGTCCTGCGCGAGCTCGCAGGCGCCGAGGACGTCGCCAAACTGCCCGGCTGTGAGGAGACGCTGGACGTCCTCGACTCGATCCTCGAAGAGGCCGCCGCGTTTGCCACGGGCGTGCTCGATCCGCTCAACGTGAAGGCCGACCGCGAAGGCTGCACGTGGAAGGACGGCGAGGTCACCACCCCCACGGGTTTCAAGGATGCGTACCGGCAGTTCGCGCAGGCGGGCTGGATCGGTCTCCCCGTTCCCGCCGAGTACGGCGGTCAGGGTCTGCCCTCGCTGCTGCTGGGGCCCACGCTCGAGATGTGGAACGGCGCCAACGTAGGATTTGCCAACGGTCCGCTGCTCAATCAAGGCGCGATCGAGGCGATCGAGCTGGTCGGTTCCGAGGAGCAGAAGCAGCGCTACATTCCTAAGCTGGTCTCCGGCGATTGGACCGGCACGATGTGCCTGACGGAGCCGCAGGCGGGCTCCGATCTCGCGCAAGTGCGAAGCAAAGCCGTGCCGGAGGGCGATCACTACCGTATCAGCGGGCAGAAGATCTTCATCACGTTCGGCGAGCACGACATGGCGAAGAACATCGTGCACTTGGTGCTGGCCCGCTTGCCCGATGCGCCTGAGGGCACCAAGGGTATCTCGCTCTTCATCGTGCCCAAGTTCTTGGTGAACGCGGACGGTACGCTGGGTGAGCATAACGACATCTACTGCGCCGGCATCGAGCACAAGCTCGGCATCAACGGCAATCCCACCTGCACGATGAACTACGGCGAGAAGTCCGGTGCGATCGGCTATCTCGTGGGCGAGCCGAATCGCGGCCTCGAGTACATGTTCATCATGATGAATGCAGCGCGTTTCAGCGTTGGCGTGCAGGGCCTGGCTATTGCCGACCGCGCCTATCAAAGTGCGCTGGCGTATGCCAAGGAACGCGTGCAGAGCCGCGACGTGGCGGCGCGCTCGCCGCAGCCGCAGCCCATCATCAAACACCCTGACGTGCGCCGCATGCTGATGTGGATGAAGTCCCAGCTCGAGGCGATGCGCGCGCTTTCGTACGTGACCGCGATGTCGCTGGATTTCGCCCACCGCCACCCCGACGAGAAGGTGCGCCGCGAGCACAAGGCCTTCGTCGAGCTGATGATTCCGGTGGTCAAGGGCTGGTGCACCGAGACCGCCGTCGACCTCTGCTCGACCGCGGTGCAGGTGTTCGGCGGGATGGGCTACATCGAGGAGACGGGCATCGCGCAGCAGTACCGCGACGTTCGCATCACCACGATCTACGAAGGCAGCACCGGTATCCAGGCGCTGGATCTGGTGGGCCGCAAGCTGATCCGCGATATGGGCTCCACCGCCACGGCCGTCGTCACCAAGATGAAGAAGTTCGCCAAGGAACTGCAAGGCGACGACAACGCCGACGTCAAGGCGATCGGGGCGGCCTTTGCGCGCGGTGTCGAAACGCTGGCCGATACGTCGCAGTGGATCGGCATGAACGCCATGGGCGACCTGCACACGGCCTTCGCCTGCTCGGTCCCGTACCTGAAGCTCTGGGGCGTGGTGGCAGGCGGTTGGCAGATGGCGCGTGCGGCGCAGATCGCGGCTCGCAAGATCGCCGCCGGCGATCGCGAGGCCGACTTCTACCAGGCCAAGCTCGCCACGGCACGCTTTTACGCGACCAACGTGATGAGCCAAGACGCGTGGCTGCAGCGTCAGATCAAGGAGAGCTCGGCCGACGTGATGACGCTCTCCGAAGGGCAGTTCGAGTTGGACCGTAAGCCCACGGTGGTGGCATAAGATGATGATCCATTCCCAAGACCGGGACGGCGTGCGCGTGCTCACGCATGACAATCCGCCCGTCAACGCGCTCTCGTTCGCGCTCTCCAAGGAACTGCTTGCCGCGGTGACCGCCGCGGAAAGCGATCCGGCGGTGCGCGCGGTGATCTTCACGGGCGCCAACCGTATCTTCAGCGCCGGAGCCGACGTCAACGACTTCCGCGGCGAGCCGGATCCGGAAGCCAAGAGCATCCGCGACGTGATCGCCGCAGTGGAGCGCGGCACCAAGACCTACGTCGCCGCCATCGACGGCAACGCCATGGGCGGCGGCCTGGAGCTCTCGCTGGCCTGCGACTATCGCGTCGCCACGCCGCGCTCGAAGGTGGGGCTGCCGGAGATTCGCTTGGGGCTGATTCCGGGTGCGGGCGGAACGCAGCGCCTGCCGCGCCTGATCGGCGCGCAAGCGGCGCTGGAGATGATGCTCAAGGGCAAGACCGTGCCCGCCGCGGACGCAAAGAAAAAAGGCATCCTCGACGAGATCGCTGAGGGCGACGTGGTGGAGGCGGCACTGGCGCTGATCGCACGCGTCGCCGCCGGCGAGCCCAAGCGCCGCGTCTCGCAGCGCAAGGTGGAGATCGGCGGCGGCATCCAAGCCTTTGCGCTGCCGTACGTCGTGGCCCAGGCGCATAAGATGTGTCCGCCCGAGGAGAAGGGCGGATTTGCCGCCCACAAGTTGGTGGACGCCGTTCAGGCCGCCTTCGAGCTGCCGTTCAAGCGCGGCTTGGCGCGCGAGTTCCGGCTCTTCGACGAGCTGGTGCGCTCCGCGCCGGCCCAGGCGCTCATGCACGTCTTCTTCGCCGAGCGCGAGCTGGCGAAGGTTCCGGGATTGCCGGCGGCTCAGCCGCTGCAGATCAAGAAGGCCGGCGTCATCGGCGCCGGCACGATGGGCACCGGCATCGCGATCACGTTCGCCAACGCCGGCATCCCCGTCACGGTCATCGAGCCCAAAGACGAACAGATCGAGAACGCCAAGCAGATGGTCTTTGGCATGTTCATGCATGAGGTGAAGCGCGGCCGGCTGACGCAAGAAGAGGCCTGGAAACTAGGCCAGTCGATCGTCTTCACCGACGAGCACGCGGAGCTCGGCGATGCCGACGTGGTGGTCGAAGCCGTCTTCGAAAGTATGGACGTGAAGCGGCAGGTCTTTCAGAAGCTCGATCAGGTGACCAAGCCCGAAGCAATCCTCGCGTCGAATACCTCCACCCTGGATATCGACGCGATGGCGGCGCAGACGTCGCGCCCGGGCAGCGTGCTCGGGCTGCACTTCTTCGCCCCAGCCAACATCATGCAGTTGCTGGAGATCGTGCGCGGCACGCAGACGTCGCCGCAGACGCTGGCTACCGCGCTCAAGCTGGCCAAGGATCTGCGTAAGATCGGGGTGCTCTCCGCCAACGCCTTTGGCTTCATCGGCAACCGCATGCTCTTCGACTATGCGCGCGAGGTCGTGGCGCTGGCCGAAGAAGGCGTGGCGCCGCAGCGCGTGGACGCGGTGCTCAAGGACTTCGGCATGGCCATGGGGCCCTTCGCGATGTTCGATCTGAGCGGCGTCGACGTCTTCTGGCATATCCAGCAGGCCCGCCCGGAGATGGGCTCCGCGCGCACCAAGATCGTCGATCGCATGTACGAGCTCAAACGTCTGGGGCAGAAGACCGGCGCAGGCTTCTACAAGTATGAGAAGGGCAGCCGCGATCCCATCCCCGATCCAGAGATCGAGAGACTTTTCGCGGAAGAGGCCGCCAAGGCGGGTATCGCGCAACGCACCGGCGTCTCCGACGAAGAGATCGTCAAGCGCGCCATCTACGCGCTCATCAACGCGGGTGCGAATTTGCTCAAGGACGGCGTGGCGCTGCGCGCCGGCGACATCGACATTGTCTACATCTACGGCTACGGCTTCCCACCGCATCACGGCGGCCCCATGTGGTATGCCGACGAGATCGGCGTGGAACGGGTCCTCGCCGACATCGCGAGCTTTCGCGAGCGCTTCGGCGCGCAGTGGGAGCCCTCGCCGTTGCTTGTCGAGATTGCACGCGGCGGCAAGAAGTTCGCTACGTATACGAAGGAGTTGACCTATGCGTGAGGCGGCGATCGTCTCGGCGGCACGCACGCCGATCGGCAAGGCATTTCGAGGCGCGTACAATCAGACCCACGGCGCGACGCTAGCCGGCCACGTCGTGCAGCAGGCGGTCTCGCGGGCGCGGGTCGAGCCGGCCGAAGTCGAGGACGTGGTGATCGGCGTCGGCCTACCCGAAGGCGCCACTGGCAACAACCTCGGGCGCGTGGCCGCCCTGCGCGCGGGTCTCCCCGTTTCGGTTGCCGGCACCACCGTCAGCCGCTATTGCGCCTCCGGCTTGCAGGCGATCTCGGTTGCGGCGCAGCGCGTCGTGGTGGATGGCGCCGGCGTGATCGTCGCGGGCGGATGCGAGTCGATCAGCATGGTGCAGAACGACATGAACACGCACGACTTCACCGAGGAGTGGATCCTGCGTCATGTCCCGGACCTCTACACGCCGATGCTCTACACCGCCGACTTCGTAGCCAAGAAGTACGGCGTGTCGCGCGAGCGCCAGGACGAGTATGCGCTGCAGAGCCAGCAACGCACTGCGGCCGCACAGGCGGCGCACAAGTTCGACGACGAGATCGTGCCGCTGCCAACCTGGAAGTTCATCGAGAGCAAGGAAACCGGCGACGCGCGCGAGGAGCGCGTAGAGTTGAAGGCCGACGAGGGCAACCGTCCCGACACGACCTTGGAGGGGCTAGCCGCGCTCAAGGGCGTCACCGATCCCGCCTCCTCGATCACCGCCGGCAACTCCTCGCAGCTCTCCGACGGCGCCGCCGCGGTCGTGGTGATGGAGACGGAGCTCGCGCGGTCGCGGGGGCTGGAGCCGCTGGGATTCTATCGCGGCATGGTCGTCGCCGGCTGCGAGCCCGGTGAGATGGGCATCGGTCCGGTCTTCGCCGTGCCGGCGCTCCTCAAACGCCACCATCTCACGGTCGATGACATCGGACTGTGGGAGCTCAACGAAGCCTTTGCCGTGCAGACCGTCTACTGCCGCGACACGCTGGGGATCTCCAACGAAATCTTCAACGTGGATGGAGGCGCCGTCTCCATCGGCCATCCCTACGGCATGAGCGGGGCGCGCATGGTGATGCACGCGCTGATCGAAGGGAAGCGCCGCAAAGCGAAGCACGTGATCGTGACCATGTGCATCGGCGGCGGGATGGGCGCTGCGGGATTGTTCGAAGTCGCCTGACGACCACACCACCTGGTGAAGGGAGAGCAATCATGCCGACCGTACGAACGCGTGAAGGTAAGCTGACCCGGATCTCCGCCGCCGAAGTCCTGCGTGGACCGATCAAGAGCAAAACCGTCTTCCCGGTCCTGCTCCTGCACATGCTCGTGCAGGCTCCCGATCACGGCTACGGCCTGATGCAGCGCATCGAGCGCCTTACCGGAGATCTCTTGCCGGTCAACACCAACACGATCTATCCGCTGTTGCGCCGGCTGGAGGAGCGCGGCTTCGTCAAGGGCAGCTGGGATCACCCCAGCAAGCGCGCGCGTAGAATCTACGAGATCACCCCAAGCGGGCGCGAGCGCTTGGACCTGATCAAGGGCAATATGCTGCCGTACCTGGAGATGATTCTGGCGGCGATCGTCAAGCTCAAGACCGAGCTATACGGTGAAGCCGCGGCGCCGGTACCGGGAAAGCCCGCCTCCGCCGTGCCCGTGCGCGCGAAGCTGCTGAGCCGGTAAGGCGCTGGTGCTCATGACGTTCGAGAATCTGCTGCTGGCTACCGAGTCCGGCGTCGCCACTATCACGATCAATACGCCTCCAGTCAACGCCCTCTCGGCCAAGACGATGACGGAGCTGGGCCGCGCCTTCGATGCGCTCGAGGGCGAGGCCGGCGTGCGCGCCGTGGTGGTAACCGGTGCGGGAGAAAACGTCTTCATCGGCGGTGCGGACATCGGCGAGTTCACGCGCATCGCCTCTCCGGAGGACGCCCGCGCCAAGATGCGCAGCGGAGCCGAGCTCTTCCGCCGCATCGAGCTGTACCCAAAACCGGTGCTTGCCGCGATCAACGGTATCTGCGCGGGTGGCGGCTGCGAACTCGCGCTGGCTTGCGATCTGCGCATCATGGCCGAGCCGGCCCGCATCGGTCAGCCGGAGATCAAACTCGGCATCATCCCCGGGTGGGGCGGGACGCAACGGCTGCCGCGCCTGGTGGGGCCGGGCAACGCGCTCATGCTGACGATGACGGGGGAGACGATCTCCGCAGCCGAGGCGCTGCGCATCGGCTTGGTCAACGCCGTCGTGCCGGCCGGTGCGGCGCTGGAGCGGGCGGGTGAGATCGCGCGTCTGCTCGCGCAGCGGCCCCCGCTGGCCTTGGCCGCGCTCAAGCGCGCGGTGACGACGGGGCTGGATGAGGGCTATGCTGCGGGCATCGCCTGCGAGCAGAGCGAGATGGTGAAGCTCTTCTCCGGTACCGACGTGCGTGAGGGCATCGCGGCGTTCCTCGCCAAGCGCAGCCCCGTCTTCCGGGGGGCTTAGACCCGCCGCCGCGGGCTACATGGTGTGACTTGGCACACTATTCTTTACCCTGGCTTGACGAATACCGCTAGTAGACGCCGAAGCCGCGGCGAACGTTGCCCCAACCGCCTATCTCCGGCACGTCACCTTCCCCCCGTACCGGCCCGCGGAGTAACGCGTTTATCGGCCGTCCGCAGCGGACGCGAGCGGCGAGAGGGGAAGCAGGATGCTCTTCGTTCACAAGCACCGTCAACGCAAGGAGATGCCCGTAACACAAAGCATCTTCGCGGGTCGCGCCGGTCTCGACGTGTGCTGCTCCGTGCGGGTGCCCGGATGCGAGAATCTCGTCAACATCACGATTAGCGCCTTTCCCAACGTCGCGGCGCGCGCTGAAGCCCTGGGCATCGACTTGGCGACCGCGCTGCTGATCCTGCCGAGCAACTTCGAAACCGCCGCCTCACGCTCAGAGTTTGCGTACGATAGTTCGACGTCATGGCTGAGCGGTGCGCTTACCGATGCGCGCATCTCGTACACGGTCTTGCTTCCTAGCCGCGTGTCGCTGCGCAAGACAGAGTTGCACGCGCAGGCTTTCCGTAACCGCGTGGCCGGGACGGCGGAGCTGCCAATCCTCTGCACCACGCCGCAGTTCGTGGAAAACTCGTTTGACGCGTTTGCGCTGAGCGTTCAGCAGCTCTTCATCGCGGCGCGGATGGCAGGTGGAAAGCGCGACGCGGATGCCACGGTGATCCACTTGGTCGTAGGCCCGCGCGCGGGGCGCTACGTACGCGTTACCTACGAGGGGCCGACCACCGCGGCGACTCCGGTCGCCACGGCGATCCGCAATCTGATCGCTCAGACGGCCACGGTCTAGCGCGGGCTACCAACCCCCGCCGCCACCGTCGCCACCACCCCAACCGCCGCCGCCGGCATCGCCGCCACCCCAGCCACCGCCGGGGTCACCGCCGCCCCAACCCCCGCCGGGGTCGCCCCAGCTGCCGCCGGAGGCGTTACCCATGTCTGGCTGGCCGGCGTCGGGCTGGTAGGCTCCTGCGTCGGGGTTTGCGGCATTCGGGTCGCCGAACGTGCCGGCGGTGCCAATCGTGCCTTGGTTGTGCTGGCCGAAGAGCTCGTTGCCTAGCCACGCTCCGCCCAGGCCGCCTAGCAGGCCGCTCCAAAAACCGCCGCCGCCGCCCCAGCCGCCGTAACCGTAACCGGGGCCCCCGCCTCCGTAGCCGGGGCCCGCTGCGGGGCCTGCTCCGGGCCCGTAGCCCGGCCTGCCGAAGCCGCCGGCGCTACGCAACACCGAGCGTACGATCCAAAAGATGCCGACGATGATCAGGATCCACCAGAGCAAGCCCACGTGCGTCCCCCTTTGGCTGCCGGGATACGGTGTCGTGGCAGCGGGGGCGCCGTACGTGACGGAGCGCGCGCCCGCGGCCGGGTGGCTCCGGTAGGTATCGAGGACGAGGCCGACCGCGTTGGTCACGCCGCCGTCGAAGTCGCCCTGCCGGAACGAAGCGTTCATCGCGTCGCGGATATGCGCGATCTCGCCGGGCGGGAAGACGCGGTGGGCGGCCCGGTCACCGACGATGTAATCGCTGTGCTCGGCTTTGGCGACGAAGATCAGCACGCCGTTGATGCTCTGCTGAGCGAACGTGCTTTCCGCCGCCGCGGCTAGTGCGGTTCCGTTGAGCGTGGGAACCGTCACCACGACGACTTCTTTGCCGGTGGCCGAGGCGAAGCTGCCGATCTCCCCGTTCAGAGCGGAGACGGTCCCGCTCGAAAAGAGCGCGGCGCCGTCCTGTACGTATGAGTCCCGCGCCAGCGCGGGCGCAGCGAGGCCGGCGAGCGCGAATGCGCACGTAGCCGCAAACACCGCGATTCTATTCATGAGTCTCTCCATCAGGGCGCAATACCCGGACCGGCGGGTAAAAGTTTCCGCTGCAGACTACTGGCCGACCGAGGCGCCAATGACGACGATGCCGCCCACGATGCTGAGCGAGAAGAGGATGATGATCGTCCAAATCACGACGCGCTGGAGGTCGCCGCGGCGGCGTTTGCTCATCGAGCCGCCTCGCTGCGCTCGGCCGCCGTGGCCGTGCCCCAGAGGCGCTCGAGATTGTAGAAGGCACGCTGCTCGGGCGTAAAGACGTGCGCGACCACCGTTCCGAGATCCACGAGAATCCAGCCCCCGTCGTTGTAACCCTCTACGCGCTGTACCTTGGCGCCCTCGCCTTCCGCCGCTTCGACGATCGCGTCGGCGATCGCCCGCGTCTGGATCTTCGAGCGTCCCGTAGCCAGTACGAAGGCGTCGGCGATGATCGTGCGCCCAGCCAAGTCGATGGTGGCCACTTCTTCAGCCTTCTTGTCCAATGCAGCGCGGCTCACGGTTGCGGCGAGCGGGGTTTCAAGCATGCAGTAGCTCCTCGGGAATGACGGCGCCGTAGGCGCGCGCGCAGGCGAGCGTCTTCGGCGAGGGAGTGAGGCCACGCTCGGCGTTGCGCGCCAGCGTGCTCTCGAGCACGGCGCGCATGCCGGCGTCCAGGTCTTGCAGCGCCGTCTCGAGCATTGCGGCGCGGCCATCGTAGACGCGTCCCGGCTCCACGGCATCGGCGATATAGAGCACGGCGTCGAGGTCCGCCATCTCGGCGGCCCCCAGCGTGTGCTTTTGAATCGCGCTGAGGATGCCCGCGTCGGTGACGCCGAAGCGCTCGCGCGCGAGTTCCGCGCCCACCGGGGCGTGGATGACGACGGGATGCGCGAGATCGAAGGCGTCGATCGGCAGTTTGCGGCGACGCGCCTCCAGCAAGAGCCGGTCCTTAGACCACAGGCGCGCGAGATCGTGGAGCAGTCCAGCGGTTCGGGCGCGCCGCGCACTCAAGCCATGCGCGATGGCCAGGCGTTCCGCGGTGCGGGCGACGCCGATGCTGTGACGGTAACGAGCCTCTTGTCCGATCTCCTCGCGCACGCGGCGGGCAGTCGCGGTCCACGCCCTCACCGTTTGAGCAGCTCTTCCTTGAGGGTGCGCAGCCGGTTGCGGTAAATCTCGCCCTTGAGGTTGCCGGCCCACATCACCAGCGCGTTCTCGTTGTTGTCGCTGTAGTAGCCGCGGCGCGTGGAAACCATCGTAAAACCGTACTTCGTGTAGAGGTTCTGCGCGGTGAGGTTGCTTTCGCGCACCTCGAGCGTGATCCAGGAGGCGCCGCGCTCCATCGCTTCGTCGATCAGCTGCACCAAAATGCGTTCACCGAGATGCAGGCCGCGCAGCTCAGGATGGACGGCGATGGTGGTGATGTGGGAGTCCTCCAAGATCACCCAGAGTCCGCCGTACGCGACCACGCGAGAGGCGATCCGCCCCACGAAGTAGTGCGCGAGCTTGTTGTCCTTGATCTCATTGTAGAAAGCGTTGGGCGGCCAGACCGTGCTGAACGAGAGCTGCTCGATGCGCGTCACCTCCGGGATGTCGGCAACGACCATCTGCGCGATCTGGAGATCCCCCGGGTTTGGGGCACCGGGACGCCCGAGTTCGGCCTTCATCGCGGTTGGGTTGTACGCGGCCGTTCGCCGTAGTCGGGGACGACTCCGTGTACGCCCTCCAGCGGAACCGCCGCCGCGGCGGCCCGCGCCACCCGCAGGGCGGCGGGCTCGCCGTCCGTGCAGGGCTGCAGGCGCACGCCGGCCCGTTCGAAGGCTGGAGTCAGCTCCTCCAGCATCCCCGCCGCCGCCAGCAGCGTGTCGCCGGAGCGGGCGCGCACCCAGGCGGCCACGTCGTCCACGCCGGCGCAGAGCCGCTCCTCGCCGCCGCCCAGGCGCAGGCGCACGCAGGCCGCCCCGGCCCGGCCGCGCACGGCTACGAGCGCGGGCTCGGTCATCCGCGCGGGGGTCAGCGCGTCGTAGGAGGAGACGCCGATCAAGGGCAGCCCCAGCGCGAAGGCCAGCGACTTGGCGTACGTCAGCGCGATGCGCAGGCCCGTGAATCCCCCTGGGCCCACCGTCACCGCCAGCCGTCCGAGATCGGCGGGGCGCTTGCCGGCGGCGCGCAGCGCGGCGTCCGTGGCGCGCAGCCCCTGTTCCAGGGCGTCGCGCGGCGGGGCCGACTCGACCCACGTTGATCCGCTCACCGTGTCCAGCAGAGCCGCCGTCAGAGGCCCCAGAGCGCCGTCGAGGGCCAGAATCAGCACGCCGCCTCCAGGCAGCCGAGCAGGCGTTCCGAGCGCGGCCCGCCGGCGTGGAGGGTGATGGAGCGGGGGAGGGCACCGATGCCCTCGATCGTGACGGCGAGGCGGTCCTCCGGCAGCAACTCGGGTGCCCGCTCGGGCCACTCCACCAGCACCACCGCGTCGGGGGTCAAGGCTTCCTCGAATCCCAGCTCCTCGAGCTCGTGCTCGCTCTCGACGCGATAGAGGTCGAGATGGTGGAGCGGGGGCTCCTTGCGGTAGCGGTGCCAGAAGACGAAAGTGGGGCTGGCAACCGGATCGTCGCCTAGCGCGGCGCGCACCACGCCGCGGATCATGGTGGTCTTTCCACTGCCCAATTCTCCGCTGAACGCCAAGACGTCGCCGGGGCGCAGATTGCGCCCGATGCGCTCGCCCAGTGCGATGGTCTCTTCGGCGGAGTAGGTGGTGGTACGTTGGAGCACGTCGCGGCGCGCTTCGCCGTACCAGGCGCGCCGGCCCTCTGCGACGAAGGGGAGAGGCGATCTCTAATCGCTTGCGGAGGGCAGCTTTCTGCTACTGAGGGTCAACGACATCGCGCTCGGCTTGGTCGTCGGAATCATCTCGGCGTTGGTCGGTGCGGGCATTGAGGCAGGCGTGATCTTCACCCGCTTCATGAGTGCGGGCCACGCGCCCGAGGGCTCGCGCTTGGGCCTCGTCGCCATCATTGGCGCGATCGTGGGCGCGATCGTCGGTTGGATCTTCGGGTCGATCACCCGTCCGCGCAAGCGCGTGTGACCGGAAGCGAGATTGCCGGAGCGGCCGTCGAGGCCAAGGCCCGCGTGCGGGCCGCGGCGGAGCGTGCGTTGCAAGCCATTGAAGCGGCCGCGCGAGGCGCCCAGGAGGCCGTGCGCGAGCTTGCAGCGCCTCCGGAGCCGTCGCCATCGTCTCCCGGGTTAGCCGAGTTCGAGATCGAGGGTCTGGACGAACCGCTCTTCGACGAAAGCGAGACGTTCGGTCAGGCCGAGGAATAGTCGTTGTCCATCCATGAAGGGCTAGCACCACACTAATGGCACCACATAAGATCGTCCCGGTAGCCGTCGAGCAGGAGATGCAGACGTCGTACCTCTCGTACGCGATGTCCGTCATCGTCTCGCGCGCGCTGCCGGACGTCCGCGATGGCCTCAAGCCCGTGCAGCGCCGCATTTTGTACGCGATGCACGACATGGGCTACGGCCCGGACAAGCAGCACCGTAAGAGCGCCGGTGTGGTCGGTGAAGTGCTGAAGACCCTGCACCCGCACGGCGATGCCTCGGTCTACGACGCCCTGGTGCGCATGGCGCAGGATTTCACGCTGCGTTACCCCCTGGTCGATGGGCACGGCAACTTCGGCTCCGTCGACGGCGACTCGGCCGCGGCGATGCGTTACACCGAGGTCCGCTTGGCGCGCATCGCCTCCGAGATGCTGGTGGACATCGACAAAGAGACCGTCGACTTCGTCCCCAACTACGACAATCAGGGCACCGAGCCGGCCGTCTTGCCCGCGCGTATGCCGCAGCTGCTGGTCAACGGCTCGTCCGGCATCGCGGTGGGCATGGCCACCAACATTCCGCCGCACAACCTGCGTGAGATCTGCGCGGCGCTGAAGCTGCTGATCGGCAAGCCTGGCGCCGTAGACGACGAGGTCATCGATCTCGTCAAGGGGCCCGATTTCCCCACCCACGGGTCGGTCTTGGGCCACGAGGCGATCCGTAACGCCTACAAGACCGGGCGCGGCTCGGTGGTCGTGCGGGGCAAGGCCGAGATCGAAGAGGAGAAAGGGCGCTTCTCGATCGTCATCACCGAGATCCCGTTCCAGGTCACGAAGACGCGTGTGGTCGAGTCGATCGCCGAGGCCGTCAACGAGAAGCGCATCCAGGGCGTCTCGCGGCTGGACGACGAGTCCAACCGCAAGGGCATGCGCATCGTGTTGGAGCTGTCGCGTACCGCCACGCCGCAAGTCGTGCTCAACCAACTCTACAAGCACACACCGCTGCAGAGCACGTTCGGCTTCAACATGCTGGCGTTGGTCCCGCATAAAGAAGGCAAGCTCGAGCCTGGGGTGGCGGGGGCCTCGACGCCGCTGGAGCCGCGCGTGCTCTCGCTGCGGGAGATGCTGCTCCACTACTTGGACCATCGCGTCGACGTCGTCTACCGGCGCACCGTCTTCGACTTGCGTAAGGCGCGCGAGCGTGCGCACGTGCTCGAGGGCTACCGCATCGCGCTCGACAACATCGACGAAGTCATTGCGCTGATTCGCGGCAGCGAGACGACGGAGAGCGCGCGTGCGGGCTTGATCCAACGCTTCGCGCTCACGGAGATCCAGGCCAACGCCATCCTCGACATGCGCCTGCAGCGTTTGGTGGGGCTGGAGCGCGCCAAGATCGAGGAGGAGTATCACGCCTTGCTCAAGCTCATCGGCGAGCTGGAGCTGATTCTCCAAGGCGGTAAGTCGTTCGAGAACACGGCGCTGATGGCGGTCATCAAGCGCGAAATCGAAGAGGTCGACAAAAAGTACGGCGACGATCGGCGCACCCTGGTCCTCCCCGCCGAGGAGGAGATGGTGATGGAGGACCTGATCCCCGACACGGAGGTCGTGGTCACCAGCACCTCGGGCGGCTACATCAAGCGCGTCTCCGTCGACACGTTCCGCGCGCAGAATCGCGGCGGGCGCGGCGTCGCCGGCATCAACATGAAGAAGGAAGACGTCGTCAAGCACCTCTTCGTGGCGACGACGCATCAGTACGTCCTCTTCTTCACGAATACCGGCCGCGTCTACCGCCTCAAGGCCTACGAGATTCCGGATTCGTCGCGCACGGCGCGCGGCACGAATCTGGTCAATCTTTTGACGCTAGGACCCGGCGAGGCCGTGACGGCCATCTTTCCCATCCGTGACTTCGAGGCCGACCAGTACATGGTGATGGTCACCAAGCGCGGCGTCATCAAGAAGTCGAAGGTGGGAGACTTCGCCAACGTGCGCCGCAACGGGTTGGCCGCCATCAATCTCGACCAGGGCGACGATCTGCTGGCCGTGGACGTCTCCGACGGCAAGAGCGACATCATCATCGCCACGCGTAAGGGCATGGCGGTGCACTTCAGCGAGACCGACGTCAGGCCGATGGGGCGCACGGCGCGCGGCGTGCGCGCCATCACGCTGGACGCGGCAGATACGGTGGCGGCGATGGACGTGGTGGAGGCGGATCGCCAAGAGGTGCTGCTGGTGACCTCGCAAGGCTACGGTAAGCGCACCCCTATCGACGAGTATCGCCATACCAGCCGCGGGGGCAAGGGCGTGAAGGCGTTCGCGCGTGCCGAGAAGCTGGGCGTGGTGGTCGATCAGATCCTGGTGAACGAGCACGATGAACTCATGCTCATCACCAACGCCGGCACCACCATCCGCATGCGCGTCGCCGACATCCGCAAGAGCGGGCGCGCCACGCAGGGTGTGATCTTGCAGCGCTCGGGCGAGGCTGAGGAGGTCATCGCGATCGCCAACATCGAGCGCCTGGCCAAGAGCGTTCGCGACATCACCGGCGAGGACGGTGAGTAGCGGTAACTCAAGCAGAAGGGCGCGATCTCTCGCGCCCTACGCTTTATCGAATCTGGCCCAAGGGAGTAACCCTCCGTGGCCACATTCTACCGCGCGCGCCGCGGGAATGGTAGTCCCGCACGGGTGTTCGCGTTGCGGCCCGGGGCCCAGGCTTGCTAGGCGGCAGGGAGGCCCAGTCTAGCCTACAGAACGCTCGCCCTAAGATGAGAGCGGTGGTGATGGCCGGGGGTGAGGGCACCAGACTTCGTCCGCTCACCTCCACGCGACCTAAACCCTTGACCCCCGTTGCAAACAAGCCGGTGATGCATCACATCGTCGACCTGTTGCGCAATCACGGCCTCACCCGCATCGTCGCGACCATCCACTACCTCGCGGACGAGATCGAGAGCTATTTCGGCGACGGTACCGAGTACGGCGTGGAGATGGCTTACGTCGTGGAAGACACGCCGCTGGGTACCGCTGGAGCTGTCAAGTTAGGCGAGGAGCAACTGGGTGGAGAGCCCTTCGTCGTCATCAGCGGCGACGCGCTCACCGACCTCGATCTCGGGGCCGTCATCGAACAGCACCGGCGCTGGGGCTCGAAGGCCACGATCGTGCTCCAACGTGTGGAGAATCCGTTGGAGTTCGGCGTGGTGATCACCGACGAAACGTCGCGCATCACGCGCTTTCTCGAGAAGCCTACGTGGAGCGAAGTCTTCTCCGACACGATCAACACCGGCATCTACGTGTTGGAGCCCGAGGTGCTGGGTTACATGGAACCCGGCCGCGTGTACGACTTCTCCAAGGACATCTTTCCACGCATGCTGGCCGAGGGCGTGCCGATGTACGGGTTCGTCACCACCGACTATTGGACCGACATCGGCAACTTACAGCAGTACCGCCAGGCCAACTACGATGCGCTGGCGGGGAAGGTGCGCCTGCAGATTCCCGGCGCGCAGATCCGCCCAGGCGTCTGGGTGGACGAGGGCAGCGAGATCGATCCGACCGCACGCCTGCACGGGCCGTTGGCGATCGGGCGCAACTGCACCATCGCCGCGGAGGCCGTGATCGAAGAGTACACCGCCATCGGTGACGCGACGATCGTCGAGGAGGGCGCCAACGTCCATCGCGCCATCGTCTGGGACGACGTCTACATTGGCAAGGGTGCCAGGCTCACCGCCTGCACGATGTGCGACCGCAATATCGTCAAGGAACACGTTGCCGTTGGAGAGGGCGCGGTGATCGGGCGTGGCTGCACGGTCAACGCGGGCGCCACCATCTCGCCGCAGGTGAAGATCTGGCCCGACAAGGCCGTGGCGGCGGGGGCCACCGTCTCGATGTCGCTAGTCTGGGGCATCAAGTGGCCCGGCTCGCTCTTCGGTGGCGACGGCGTGCGCGGCCTCGCCAACATCGAGATCACTCCCGAGTTCGCCATCAAGCTCGGTCAGGCGTTTGGCACGTTCCTCAAGCCGGGGCAGAGCGTGATGACCAGCCGCGACACCCACCACGCCTCGCGCCTGGTCAACCGCTGCATCATCTCGGGCCTGCTAGCCGTGGGTGTGAACGTTTCGGATCTGCGCTCCTACCCCATCCCGCTCTCGCGCTACGCGGTGCGCCAGTCGGGCGACGGCGGCGTGCACGTCCGCGTCTCGCCGTACGACCCCAACTCGTTCTTGATCGAGTTCTTCGCACCCAGCGGCATCAACGTCGACAAGAACGTGGAGCGGAAGATCGAGAATCTCTTCTTCCGCGAGGACTTCCGCCGTACGTCGATGGACGATGTGGGGCTGCTCGATTTTCCGGGGCGCGCGCTCGAGCGCTACGCCAGCGGGTTCGCGAAGAGTCTGGCTTCGACGGCGCTGCCGACGGCGGGTTTCAAAGTCGTGGTTGACTTCGCCTACGGCAGCTCCGCGGCGATTCTGCCGCGTCTGCTTGGCCAGCTCGGCATCGAGATGGTCTCGCTGAACGCGTACTTCGACGATTCGAAAGTGCGTACGTTTGCCGACGAGCGCCCGCGCTACGTTCAACAGCTCTCCACCATCGTGCGCACGCTGGAGGCCAATGCCGGCATCCTGGTGGATCCCGGCGGAGAGAAGCTGATCGTCGTCGACGACACCGGCCGCGCCATCGGCGCGAACGAGCTGCTGGCGCTGACGGTGCTGCTGGTGGTGCGCGCCAAGTCGGGGGCGCACGTGGCGGTCCCCGTGACCGCACCTTCGGTTATCGAGCGCATCGCGCGCGAGCACGGCGCGACGGTGATCCGCACCAAGAGCGACCGGCGCACGATGATGGAACTGGCGCAAGCCGAAGGCGGCGAGCTCGACTTCGTGGGAGGGGCCCGCGAGGGTGTGATCTTCCCGGAGTTTCAGCCGGGTTTCGATGCGATCTTCGGTACCGCCAAGCTGATGGAGCTGCTAGCACGCGAGCGGCGCCCGATCTCTCAGCTGATGGAGGCCGTGCCGCCGTTCCACGTGTCGCGCGTGGTCGTCCCCTGCGCGTGGGAGCGCAAGGGCCGGGTCATGCGCACGCTGATCGCGGACAACCGCTCCGGTCAAGTGGAGCTGCTCGACGGCGTCCGGGTGACGGTCGACGGCGGCTGGGTTCTGATGCTACCGGATCCCTCCGACCCGCAATTCAACGTCTTCGCGGAGGCCGGGAGCGAGGACGAGGCGCGCGGCCTAGCCGACCGCTTCGCCGCCCGGATCAGCGAGCTCGCGGCGAGCTAGGGGTGCAACCGCGTCGCCCCGTACCAGGGTTCTGAGGCCCGGCGCCCTCGCGGCGTCCGCGCAACTATTGATGATGCTTCCCGAGCAAGGATGGAACGAGAAATGAGCGCACTACCCGACGTCGGTACCGTCAACTTCAAGCAGGAGGTGCTGGAGTCCCAGCAGCCGGTACTCGTCGATTTCTGGGCCCCTTGGTGCGGCCCGTGTAAGATGTTGTCCCCGATCGTCGAGAAGGTGTCCGGATACTACGCCGGGCGCGTCAAGATGCTCAAGCTGAACACGGACGAGAACCCTAGCCTCGCCGGCGAGTACCAGGTCAGCGGCATCCCTTGCCTGATCCTCTACAAGAACGGCCGGGTGGTCGATCGCATCGTCGGCTACGTGCCCGAGAACGCGATCACCTCGATGATCGACAAGCACCTCAGCGCAGCCTAAGGGCAGGCTGCCGCTCAGATGTCGTCGACTCTGCGCGGCCTGCCGGCCGTGCATCGTCTGCTCGGCGAACCCGCCGTCGCCGCCTTTGGAGCCCTCCTAGGCGGCGGCGCGCTCACTTGCGCCGCGCGCGAGGTGCTCGATGCCGAACGGGCGCGCCTGCACGACGAAGGTGGGGAGCCAGCTCCATACGAGGAACTGGTAGGGCGCCTACTCGTGCGACTGGCCGACGCTGAGAGCGAGGGCTTGGTGGCCGTGGTGAACGCGGCGGGCGTGCTCGTGCACACCAACCTCGGACGCGCGCCCTTGGCCGCGGAGGCGCTTGCGGAGATCGCGCGCATCGGCGCCGGCTACTCCAATCTCGAATTCGATTTGCGCGAGGGAGTGCGCGGCTCTCGTTACGAGCGCGTCAACGCGTTGTTGCGCGAGGTCACCGGCGCCGAAGATGCCGTGGTCGTCAATAACAACGCCGCGGCCGTGCTCTTGGTGCTGGACACCTTTGCCAAAGGGCACGAGGTGGTGGTGGCGCGCTCGCAGTTGGTGGAGATCGGGGGCGGCTTTCGCATCCCCGACGTCCTGCGCAAGAGCGGCTGCACTCTGGTGGAAGTCGGCGCCACCAACAAGACCTATCGTTCGGATTACGAGCGCGCGCTGACGCCGCAGACGGCGTTGCTGCTGCGTTGCCACCCCTCCAATTACCGCATTGAAGGATTCACGCGCGAGGTCGAGGCCGCTGAACTGGCGTCGCTCGGTGCGCGCAGCGGCATTCCCGTGGTGGAGGATCTCGGCAGTGGAACGCTGATCGATCTCGCGCGCTACGGCTTGCCGGGCGAACCGACGGTGCGCCAGGTGGTTGAAGCAGGCGTGGATCTCGTGACGTTCAGCGGTGACAAGCTCTTGGGCGGTCCGCAAGCGGGCATTATCGTGGGGCGTCGCGCCTTGATTGCGCGCATGCGCGCCAACCCGCTGTTGCGCGCGCTGCGCGTCGACAAGTTGACGCTGGCGGCACTAGCCGCGACGCTGCGCCTGCATGCACAGCCCGGCGGTCTCGAGCGCATCCCGCTCTACGCGCTGTTGGCGCGACCGGTGGAGCGCATCGAAGAGTTGCTCGAAGGCGTGCGTGAGCGCTTGGCCGGGCGCATCGGCGCGGACCTGCGCGTGGAGGAGTCGGTGGCGTTCGTGGGCGGAGGCGCGCTGCCTACGGCAACGATTCGTTCCCGCGCGCTGGCGGTACATCCGCATCGCGGCGGGGCCGAGGCCTTGGCGCGACGGTTGCGCGAGAGCCGCCCCGCCATCGTTGGACGGCTTGAAGGCAACGACGTGCTGCTCGACGGCCGCGCACTGCGCGACGAGGATTTCGAGATCGTGTACGGCGCGCTGGCGCGAATCCTGAGCTAAGGGGGTCACGCGCGAGCGCATGCACGTCATTGGAACCGCCGGGCACGTCGATCACGGTAAGTCCTCGCTCGTGCTGGCCCTCACGGGGACCAACCCCGATCGCTGGCTCGAAGAGCAAGTGCGTGGGATGACGCTCGATCTCGGCTTCGCGCGGCTCGATCTCGGAGACGGCGTGGAGGCGGGGATCGTCGACGTGCCGGGGCACGAGCGTTTTCTGCACAACATGCTGGCGGGCGCGGCGGGGATGGAGCTGCTGCTGCTCGTGGTGGCTGCGAACGAAGGGCCGCGCCCGCAGACGCGCGAGCATCTCGCGATCGTGAGTTACCTCAATGTCCGGCGCGCGCTGATCGTGCTGACCAAGGCGGACCTGGTGGACGACGAGGAGTTGGCCCTGGCCGAGGAGGCGGTGCGCGAGGCAGCGGCGGGTACGGTGGCGGAGCATGCGCGTGCCGTCGCCACCTCCACCGTCACCGGGCGCGGCTTGGACGAGCTGCGCGCGGCGATCCGCGAGGAGCTGTTGGCGCTTCCCCCACGCCCGCTCGACGCGCCCGCCTACCTGCCCATCGATCGTTCCTTCGCGTTGCAAGGCCACGGGACGATCGTCACGGGCACGCTCATGCAGGGGCGAATGCGCGTGGGAGAAGAGTTGATGCTGCAGCCCGGTGGGCGACGCGTGCGCGTGCGCGGTCTGCACGTCTTCCATCGCGCCCTGGAAGAGGTGGGCGCGGGCTCACGCCTGGCCGTCAACCTGCCCGGCATCGACTACCGCGAGATCCAGCGTGGCATGACGCTGGGTGCCCCCGAGCTACAGCCGCGCGAGGCGCTAAACGTGCGCTTCCGGCCTTCAGCCGGGGGGCTCCAACTGCTGCGCCGCCGCACCAAGGTACGCGCGTACCTCGGCTCCGCGGAGATTCTCGGCACATTGGTCTTCGAGCGCGCGCCCGAGCGCGTGCAGGAGGTGGAGGCGACGCTGCATCTGCGCGAGCCCGCGCTGGCCTTCCCGGGCTCTACCTTCGTCGTGCGCCGGGTCTCGCCCAAAGATTTGTTGGGTGGTGGGATCATCGCCGGCGCCGGCGCCGTACCGGCACTTGCCGACGAAGGCGAGGCCTCCCCTGAGAGCATCGCGCTCGCGGCTGCGCTTGCCGCGGCCGGGCGCACGCCGCTGGCACTGAACGAGTTGGCGGCGCGCGCCAACCTGCGCGCCGAGCGCGCGGCGCAGGAGCTCGCCACGCTGCTCGAAGACGGGCGCGCGCTCGAGCTGGCGAAGCCGGCGGCGTATCTCGACGGCGGCGCCGGCGCCGCGCTGCTGGCGGAAGCAGGAAAGGCGCTGACGGAGCGTCACGAGCGGTCGCCGTGGGCGTTGGGCCTGCAGACGCCTGCGCTGGCGCGCGCGATGGGTGTCGCCGAGCCGCTGGCGGCGCGGCTGCTGGCGGCGTTTGCGCACGCGGGGAGTCTGGCCCAGCGCGGCGGCTGGTGGTCCCTGCCGTCGTTCGCGCCGCAGTTGAGCAAGGAGCAGCAGCGTTTCTTCGCAGCGACGCTGGCCGTCGACGCGCGTGCGCCGCTGACGCCGGTCGCACTCGTGGCCGTGCGCGAGCGTGTTGCCGCTTCGAAGGTCGCAGGCCTCGGTGATGCGCTGGAGACGCTCTTCGTGGGCGGGGCTCTCGTGAAGGTTGCCGATGAAGTCTACCGCCGCTCGCAGGTCGAGCAGATTCGTGCTCGCCTGGAGGAGGCGCTGCGCGCCAAAGGCGAGCTGACGATGGCCGAGTTCCGCGACGCCGTGGGAACTTCGCGCAAGTACTGCGTGCCGTTGCTGGAATGGTTCGACGCTACTGGCGTGACGGTGCGCGCGGGCGACGTGCGTCGCTTACGGCAGACCGCTCGCTGAGAGCTCGCGTACGTCTTCGTCGCGCACCGCCGCGAAGATCATCTCGCCCGGCGCGTACTGATCGCTCATCCAAAGATCGAGCGCGACGTCGGCGACGATCTCGACGTCGCCTTGCAGACGCAGGCGCACGATACCGCCGCTACGGGCTGCGTCGGCGACGCACAGGTGCCAGGTGTAGCGCTCGTGGAGCGGTTGGCGTGAGAGGCTCACGCGCCAGGGATCGAAGGCGATGCGCCGCCGCGGTGCCTCCGGAGGGCCAGGGAGCTCCACCAGATCGACGCCGGCAAACTCGGCCACGAAGCGCGTGGCCGGATGTGCCGCCAAGTCGTCGGCGCTTCCGTATTGCACGATGCGTCCGCTGTCCATCACCGCAATGCGGTGGCCCAGAAAGCGCGCATCGTCGAAGTCGTGGCTGACCACGATCGCGGGGATCGTGAGCGAGCCGAGGATACGAGCGAGCTCGCCGCGCACGGAGGCGCGGCTTTGCACGTCGAGCGCGGAGAGCGGCTCGTCTAGGAGCAGCAACCGCGGCTGCGTGACCAGTGCGCGCGCCAGCGCCACGCGTTGGCGCTCGCCGCCGGAGAGCGTGCGCGTGGTGGAACGGCGCAGATGGGCGATGCCCAAGCGCTCGAGCATCGCGTCTACCCGCTGCGCGCGTTGCGCGGGCGGGAGCGCGAAGAGTCCGTAACCGACGTTGGCCGCGACGTCCAAGTGCGGGAAGAGCGCGTAGCTCTGGAAGAGATAACCGATGTCGCGGCGCTCCGGTGGCACGAAGCTGCCGGTGGCGTGATCGTAGAGCGTCTGCCCGTCCAGAGCGATCGCGCCGCCGTCCAATGCCACCAGGCCCGCCAGTGCGTTTAGTGTCGTCGTCTTGCCACAGCCGGACCGCCCGGCAAGCACGAGCACTTCGCGCCCCATCTCGAGCGTGACGTCCAGCTCGAAGTCCGGGAGGTGGCGGCGGACGTGCAGGGAGAGCAGGCTATCGCTCAAGGCTCGATGGCTAACCGCGGCTCGCCGGTGAGGTAATCGCGTACGGCGACATGGTGCTCGCCTCGCAGCAGCTCCCAAAGCGGCTCGCCCACCAGGGCGACGCGCCAGTCGGAGAGGCCGAGCGCTTGCGTAAAGGCCGCGAAGTCCTGGGGCAGCTCGCGTGCCACGTGCTCGAGCGCCGCGCGCGGCGCCAGCAGCGAGGGTGGCAGTTGCTCGCGCGCGGCGATCGCGCCGATCACCACGCTCATCAGCGTCACCAGCGCCTCGCGCGCTCCGTCGAGTCCGCGTTGGTGACGGGGCGGCAATTGCTCCTCCGGCCAGGCTTCACCGGCGCTCACGGCTTCGATGAGGCGCGCTCCGAGCGTGCGTTTGGTCTGTTCGTTGATGCGGCGCAGGCTGTCGAGGTCGCGCACGTCCTTGGGCTTGAGCGCGGCGAGGCCAACGAGGATGTCGTCCGAGAGCACGAAGCGCAGGGGGACGTCACGCTCGCGCGCGATATGCTCCCGCAGTTGCGCTAGCTCCGAGAGGATCGCCAACTCGCGCCTGCCTAAACGCTGGTTACCGGAGACTTTGAGGTAGAGGCGGTCGCTCTCCACGCGGTAGCGGGCAGGGTCGCTCATCCCAGCGCACTCCGCGATGGCCCACTCCAAACGTCCGCGTTCGACGAGCAGTGCGCGGATGCTCTCGAAGAGCGGCACGAGATGAACGACATCCTCGACCAGGTACTCGATCTGGGCCGGCGAGAGCGGGCGCGCACTCCAGTCGCTCACCGTATGGGCCTTGCGCAACCGCAAGTGGAGCAGCTGACGGACTGCCTCGGCCAACGACACGGAGGCGCCGAAGCCGCAGAACGCCGCGGCGATCTGGGTGTCGACGACACGCTTGGGCAGCGTGTCAAAGCGTTCGAACAGGATCCGCAGATCGGCGGAGAGGGCGTGGCCGACGATCTCTTTGTCCGCGAGCATGCGTGTCAGCGGGGCGAGGTCCGGTACGGCTAGCGGGTCGACGAGCGCGACGCCCTCGTCGAACGCCAGTTGCAGCAGCATCAGCCGCGGCACGTAGGAGTTCTCGCCGTGAAACTCCGTGTCCAGGGCCACACGGTGCACTCGCTCGATGCGTTCGCAGAGCGCAAGGAGGGAGGGGCGATCCGTTACGGAGATCACGTCCATATCAGGCGACTTCGCCGTGCGCCCTCCGGCTCCGCCCTTGGCACGAAGGGGATCGGCGGGACGGCGCGTAGCCTGAGCGCGTAGGCGAGAGGAGCCGGATAGACGTGAAGAACGAGAGGCGCATTGGGCGCTTCACCGTCGCGGGGCAGCTCACCGACGACGAGTTGGGAGGATTGCCCGCCCATGGTTACGGCCTATTGGTGAACGTGCGGCCGCCCGAAGAGTTAGACGAACCGGAGGAGCCGAAGGTGGGTGTGGGGTGCCGCTATGAGAACGTGCCCTTTACGGGGCGGACGCTCTCGCGCGATCACGTACTGCGGGTGCGTCAAGCGGTTGACGCGGCCATGGGACTCGACGTCCTGATCCACTGAGCAGGTGGGACGAGGGCCGCGGTCGTGGCCGCCATCATCGAGTCGGAAGTGGACGGGAGCGGCGTGCGGGGCACGCTTGGGAAACTCATCGAGGCTGATTTCGACGTCACGGGAACCCCATACGAACACTTTATCGAACAATATTTCACACGAGGGTAATCGCGACTCCGGTGCTGAAAACCGGAGTACGTTTCGTATTCTCTAGACGGAAAGCTATATGGAGGGTGTTATGGCAAGGATATCACCATGGCTGCGTTCGATCGCGGTCCTTTCGATATTGGCGCTCGCGAGCTGCGGTGGTGGCGGCGGCGGGAGCGCTGCCGCTCCACCGGCGAGTGCTACGCCTCCCGGCACCAGCACCCCAGCGCCGGTCACGCAAGCAGCGGTGCAGCGCACCGATGCGGCGCAGTCGCTGCAGATGCTGCAGGCCTCGCGTGGTCTGAATTCCGGCGGTGTGACGACGGCCTCTGTGGCACGGCGCGCTGCCACCCAGGTGCGGCGCGCGATGTCGGCCGGGGTGCGGCACGTGGCCTCGGTAGGGACCTGTACGTCGCAAACCGTGACGAGCATGAACCAGACCTCGTCGACGACTGCGACGATTACCGTGCAGTCGTACTATGACCAGTCGTGCACGAGCCTAGAGGGCACACTCGTCTGGAACCTCACGGTAAACTCGCCGACGTCGGTCTCTGGACCGGCGACGATGACCCGCTATGCCGCCAGCGGCAGCGTCGTAACCTACGAGACGCTTTCGTTGAGCATGACATTCACTGACACGACTCTGACACAGCTGTCGCAGTTGAGCGTTGATGTGACGAGCATCGCGAGCTCGGTCAACGGACCGTCGATCGGCAGCTTTGGCATCGCCTGCGGCCTCACCGGAGCGTCGAGCCTCACGTGTGGACTGGGTGCCGTGGCCAACATGCCGTCGCTCTCCGTTGAGCAAGGCTTCACGCTCGGGCTCACGGGTAGCGAGTCGGCATCGTCAGTGCAGGCAACGATCACCGCGCAGGCATTTCAGGGTGGGCTGAGCGCTCTCACGCTCAGCCCTGGTACGTTCCCAGCGTGGACGATCAGCGGTGGCGCGCTGCTTGACAGTGCCTCCGCTACGGTAGCCGCGACGTACGCTTCCAATGGCACGCCGACGTCGCTCGCCTTCACGATGACCGACTCACAGGATCAAGCCACCGTGGTTCTGGTGGCGAACTCGAGTGGGATTGCGGGGACGATCGCCCGGACCGATACGGGTGCGACCGTGGCGACCTTCACGATCGATGCCCTAGGCAACGGGACGATCAGCTACAGCAACGGAACCCAAGGGCAGATCGAGGACTACCTGATCGTCTCCTAGGGAGTACCTGGAGGCCGGCGAAGAGCGCGTGCGATGACGGGTCTGGCGCTTGCGCTCTTCGCTTTCGTTTTGCACGTTGCGACAAGCGGGCGTTACGGCTACTTTCGCGACGAGCTCTACTTCATCGCCTGCGCCCACCACCTGGCTTGGGGCTATGTGGATCAGCCGCCGCTGGTGGCGCTGGCGGCGTGGCTCTCGGGCGCCTTTGCTTACGCGTTGGTGGCGTTGCGCGTACTGCCGGCGCTAGCGGCTGCCGCGACGGTGTGGGTGATCTGCCGCCTGACGCGGGAGTTGGGCGGAGGATGGTTCGCGGAGCTCCTGGCGGGGCTGGGCGTGGCGCTAATGCCCGCCTACCTTCTGTTGGGTAATACGCTCACCACCACGTCGTTCGAGCCGCTGTCGTGGTCGCTCCTGGCGTGGCTGATCGTGCGCATGATCCGCACGGGTGAGCGGCGGTTGTTTCTTGCGGTCGGTTTGGCCGTGGCGTTTGGCCTCTACGGCAAGTATTCGATGGTACTCTTGGTCGTGGCTGTATCGGCTGGCCTATTGTTGACCGCCGAGCGGCGGGTGCTGAAGACGTGGTGGCTGCCAGCTGCGGCCGCGCTGGCACTGCTGCTGCTCGCGCCGAATCTGCTCTGGCAGGCACGCCACGCCTGGCCGATGCTGACCGTGCTCCACGGCGACGTGCTCAACCGCCATGCCTTCAACAATGGGCTCACGCTCGAGTACAAGAACGTGGCCCGCAACGCGGCGGCGTTCTTGGTGGAGCAAGCGCTCTTCACCAATCCCATCTTCGTGCCGCTGTGGATCTGCGGTACCGTCAGCCTGCTCTTTGGGCGCACGCTGCGTTCTTATCGCGCGTTGGGCATCGCATACGTCGTGCTTTTGGTATTGGCCGTCGCGCTGATGGCCAAAGGTTACTACATCATCGGCATCTACGGCACGCTGCTGGCCGCCGGCGCGGTGACGCTCGAGCGCCTCTGGCAGGTGCGTGTGGCGCTGCGCGGCGTGGTGATCGCCGTTGCCGTGACCTTGACCTTGCCGCTACTGCCACTGTCGATTCCACTGTTACCGGTGGACACGCTGGTCGCGTACTCAGCCGCGCTGGGGTTAACGGGCCGCGACGGCACGCCGCCACGCTTGTTTCAGCCGCTCTTCGCCGAGGAGTTCGGCTGGGAGGAGCTGACCGCGCAAGTTGCGCGCGTCTATCACTCGCTGCCGCCGGCCGCGCGCGTGCGTACGGGGCTCTTCGCCGACACCTACGGCGACGCGGCGGCGCTGGCGTTTTACGGACCGCGGTACGGACTGCCGCCGGTGATCAGCGGTCAGAATACCTACTATCTGTGGGGCACCCACGGCTACAGCGGCGAGACGATGATCGCCGTGGGCGCGATGCAAGCCGAGATCCTCAAGCGCTCCTTCGCGGACGTGCGGCTGGTGGCGACCTATGGCAGCCCGTACAAGTGGGTGGTGGAGGGGCCGGCGCCGATCTATCTGTGCACGCATCCGCGCGCACCACTCCAGCAGCTCTGGCCGCGCTTCAAGTGGTACGGCGCCTAATCAGATGATGTTGACCTCGACGAGCGGTTCATGCCGCAGCACGCGCTCGAACGCGAGCGGTGAGAGATCGAGCGTGCGGTATGCGCCGTGCAGGATCAACTCCGTGACGCCGCGCCCTATCGCGGGCGCGTGCTGCAGCCCATGGCCGCTGAAGCCGTTGGCGAAGTAGGCGTTGACGAGCGTGGGGTGGCGCCCGACCATACCGTTGTGATCGAAGACGTTGTATTCGTAGTAGCCTGCCCAGGAGTGACGCAGCTTGACGCGCTCGAAGAGCGGGACGCGCTCGGCTAGCGCGGGCCAGAGAATCTCGTCGAAGGTCGCGCGATCGGCTTCCAGCGGTAGATCGTCGGGATCGCTCTCCTCCGGCGGCGAGATACCCACGAGGAAGTCGTCGCCTTCGGGACGGAAGTAGAGGCCGCTCGTATCGATTACGAGCGGACAGCGCGCAAGGCTCCCCGGCGCCGAGAAGACGTAAACGCAGCGGCGGCGTGCGCGTACGGGAAGATCGACGTTCAGCATGGCGCCGACGGCGGCCGCCCAGGGACCCGCGGCATTCACCACGAGGTCCGCGGGGAGGCTCGAGCCATCGGCCAGGCGCACCGAATGCACGCGCTCGCCCGCGATCTCCATGCCGGCGACGTCGCCCCGCAGATAGATCGCTCCTTGACTCACGGCCTGCTCGCGGAAGTACTGCAGCAACAGGTAGCCGTCGAACCAACCCTCACCATGCACGCCCAGACTTCCGAGTGCTACGTCATTCGTGGAGAGCCACGGAAAACGTTCGCGCAACTGTGCGGGATCGAGCAGCACGGCATCGACACCGTGCTCGCGTTGGATGGCGTGATTGGAGCGCAGGCGTTCGACGCCGCGTGCGCTTGCGAGGAAGAGGTAGCCGTGTTCCGCCAGGCCGATTTCGCGTGCGAACGCCAGCCCAAATTGCGACATCGCGATGTTGATGGGCGTGGAGAACTGCTGACGGATGGAGCTGGCGCTGCGCGCCGACGAAGCCAGGCGGTACGACGGGTCGCGCTCGACTACGGTGACGCTGCCGGCCAGCGCGGGGTCGGCCGTGAGAAATGCGGCAATCGCGCTGCCGATGGCGCCCCCGCCCACGATGACGATCGCTTGTGGCATCGTGGGCGTTCTTGTGGCGCCGGCAAGCCGCTCTCCTGCAGCGGCCGGCAGAGTTTAGCGGCGGGACGAGTTCAGCGTTACGGCCGCGCGAATGAGCGCCTTCAGGGCCGCCTCGTCGATCTTCTCGCCTTCGCGAAAGTCGATGGCTCGCCGCGTGTTGCCTTCGAGACTGGAGTTGAAGAGGTGCGCTGGATCCGCCAGCGAGGCTCCTTTGGCAAAGGTCATCTTCACGACGCTCTTATAGGTCTCTCCGGTGCAGATGATGCCGTCGTGAGACCACACCGGCACCCCTCGCCACTTCCACTCCTCGACCGCGTCGGGATCGGCTTGTTTGATCAGCGTCCGGATCTGGGCGAGCATCGTACCGCGCCAGTCGCCCAGCTCCGCGATCCGCTGGTCGATCAACTGCGATGGAGAGGGGGTCTGGTTCATGTCGCAGCCCCCATGCTAGTGCCCGCGTTCTTGGTTCGGCTGCCGTAGGTATGGAGGTACTTCATCCCGGTGTCGACCATGACGGTGACGACGGTTGCATTGGACCCGAGCTCCTCAGCCAATCGCAGCGCGGCGACCACGTTTGCGCCCGTGGAGACCCCGGCGAATAGCCCCTCTTCCCGCGCCAACCGTAGCGCCATCTCCGTCGCCTCGTCCGTGGTGACGCGCTCGATCCGGTCGGCAATGCCGCTGCGCCAGAGCGGCACGACGTAGCCGGCTCCGACGCCGTCGATCTTGTGCGCGCCGGAGCGGCCGCCCGAGAGCACCGCCGATTCGGCGGGCTCCACGGCGGCGATCGTGATGCTCTGATTGCGCGCACGCAGCGTCTGCGCGAGGCCCCGCACGGATGCGGCGGTTCCGACAATTTGGACGAAGCCGTCGATCTGCCCGCCGGTTTGCACCCAGATCTCCTCCGCCATCTCGTGATAGGCGGCCAGCTGGTCGCGGTTGTTCATCTGATCGACCCAGAATGCGCCGGTCTCGGCGGCGACAACGCGGGCGGCCTCGATCATGTCTTTGGTGAGTTTCTCGGTCATGCGCCCGTCCTCGCTTGGAACGAGTTGCAGCGTTGCGCCGAGCAGCCGCATGTGATCGAGCTTCTCTTTCGAGAATGCGTCCGAGCTCACGATGTAGAGCGGGTGTTTCTTGACCGCGCAGATCAAGGCAAGCGAGACACCGGTGCTGCCGCCGGTGTACTCCACGACGGACCCACCGGGAGCGAGGCGTCCACTGGTCTCGGCGGCCTCGATGATGGCCAGCGCCATGCGATCCTTCATGCTGCCGGTGGAATTCTCGCTCTCCAGCTTCAGCAGCACGCGGGCGCTGCTTGCCGGCACGATCGCGCGCAACGGCAAGATCGACGTCTTGCCGATGCAATCGAGGATCGTGCGCGGCGAGTCGGTCACGTCAGCGAGATTCGGTCGCGCCGTCGCGGCAGCGTAGCAGGTTCATCGGCTTGAGAGACATGACGACGTCGCCGTCCTGGTTGAGAACTTCGATGAACGTGCGCACCATACCACGGTCCGGCTTCGACTTCGAGCGGTTAGCTTCGAGGACCGTCAGCCTGGCACGCAGGAGGTCGCCGGGCCGGACCGGCTTGATCCAGCGCAGCTCGTCGATCCCGGGGGATGCGATGCTGGCCACGTGCGAGAGATAGTAGTCGACGAAGAGGCGCATCACCAGCGCCGCCGTTTGCCAGCCACTGGCGATCAGGCCCCCAAACGGGCCCGCTGCGGCGGCCGCGGGATCGGTGTGGATGTACTGCGGATCGTACTGCTTGGCAAAAGCGACGATCTCTGCTTGCGTGATCTCGACCGGCCCGCACTCGAAGACCGACCCCGGCTCATAGTCCTCGAAGTAGCGGCTCTCGATGGGGGTGGAGAACTCTCCGGCGGCTTTCTGCTGCATGCGCCGACACTTTGGCGGCAGCGCAACACGCGCCTGCAGGGCCGCGGTGCGCCCTTACTGAGGTCGAGATTTCCAAGTAGTGCTCTTCCGTGATCCAGTGCGAAGTAGGTACAGCGTTAGATCTATTTCCACCAGATCAGCTCTAAATCCATATCGTTTTGACTGAATTCCCACCAGCAGGTGCGCCCTTGCCAGTTGCGCCCGCTCTCAACGTGTGGGGATTCGATCAAGAGCCTTATCGGCCTGACGTCGTCTGAACCTGCACTGTTCCTCCACCTATAAGTTGGAATTATAGCCAGCACGCGAGCCTTGTCACCGTCAAAGAACCCAAGCGAATGGACGTTTAGAAAATTGTCCATCTTATCGCCGCTCCACTTGTCGAGGTATTGTTCGCTCCATTTCAGGTTCTGCAACGTGTCAAAACAGTCTGAACCTATGCCGCCGTTTGTCACGGTGATTTCACTCCCAACTCGCGGAGCCGGTTGAACGGTAGCCCCTGCAATAGAGAAGGCGCCTATGCAGATTCCGGCGCCCAAGACTGCGATCAAATAGCGATGCATTTTTGACGATCCTCCGGGATGCCTCATACTATTCCGATCGTTGCCAATATGCGCAGATGAAATGAGCAAATATCGCTTCCCGCGACGCTTTTCACCGCACATACTACTACTACTGCCCGTTCCTCGTTTCGCGATCACCCGCGGAGTCCGCCTCAATCTGACACACGTACGCTCCATGTTTCGTCCGACCGTACCAGCGCTCTCCCTTGAGGTGATAGATCCCGGAACGCGTGTTTAGCCACACGACGGTGTCTTTGGGACAATGCGCCTGGGCGGCACTCTCCGTTTCGAAGAACTGTAGCGTCCCGGCATTGGCGGGGGCTGTAGCCTGGACATGCGTTTTTGCGAACGCGGCTTGAGGAACAACGGCCAAGCTGCAAGAGAGTAGTAACGTAACGGCAAGCGTTATGCGCGATAATAGCTTCATAACTCGCTCCCTACAGAAAGGCTTGCCGAATGCCGTGCATCCGGGAAGCAGTATAGCTAGGTAGCAGTTTACGTACCCGCCGTGAGGAGTGCTGTACCTGCGCGAGAATCCACGCCAGTTCTGCAAAGCAAGCAGGCGTCACGAAAAGCCCCGTCGCATAAGGGAATCCCGCAACATGGGAGAGTATGGGCCTGGTGGCTCACCCGGTCTTCAAAACCGCGGAGGCCTTCGCAAGGGGGCTGGTCGGTTCGATTCCGACACTTTCCCGCCAGATTCGGCCGGCCAGAGGATACTGGTTCTGGGGCCGCCCATCAACGGCGGAGCTGTGGCAAGGCCTGCACGAAGTCACGTGCAAGGCACGCCCGGATTGGGACATCACTGCGCCCGGGCTCCGCGAGGATTGGGAGGGTGAGCGACACCTGCACTTCCCGTATCGTGCACGCACCGCATCGGAAACGCAAGTCCGACTCAGCGGCGGCGAAGTCTCGGCTACGCCGTAGGCGTCTCAGCCCAGTTTAACTCGCTCCGCGTTTAACAATCCGTAAGTAGATTCGCTCTGCCCGCGCCTGATGCACCGCGAGAGACGCCCCTGGTTACTCGATCCACCGGTCGATGACCCGAGTCGGCAAGAGGAATCGGGCTAGCCCAGAGAAACAAGCAAGCGATGGCGGGTGCTCCACAATCTCAACCTCCACGGGGAGCTCGAGTCCGAGACACGATCACCGGCCTTGCCGTAATCGTGATCCTAATCTTCGGGATTATTAGTGCGTTTCGCGAGCTATTCGGGCTCGGATCATGGCTTTTGACATGGCTCACGGGGCATGTGCACGTCCCGCCAGGGATGTTATCCGCCGCAATAGAGTTCTTCCAGAAGGACGTCATCGATCAACTTGCGGTGTGGATTACAGCTGCCGCAACGGTAGCACTGTGGATCGCAACGTGCGCCATCATACGAACAGGAAACGTTCAGGCCGCGATGGGCGCGCCGTTCTTGCGCGTCGATTTGGCGCCGTCGGGCCCGCGCCAACCAAACCTCCAGGGCGTCATCCAGCCGGACCCTGCTTACTTACCCGAATGGGGCCAAGAAGATCTCGCGCATCCACAACTAGGACCGTGTGTGGTCCATGCCGCACCGGAGTACGTCAACCTTACAATTACCAATGAGCAAACGGCCCCTTTCGGGGTAAGCGGAGACATCAGAATAGCGGCTATGCTCACCTTTCCGGCGAACGCTGCGGGCGCAGAAGGGCACATTAAACGCAACGTCCGAGCCCTAGTACTCGGGACCACACCCGTTACGGCCTCCGTTAGTGGTCCAATTTTTAATATCGGGGGCTTATCGTGGTTCCGAGTTGAACTCTTGACGCTTGCCTACAGGGACATCGGAAGCAAGGAACGTCAGGCTGGATATGGAACCGGAACCCTTATGCGGGATGTTATTGGCAACGTAACGCGCATTGTCAAGATTTTCGAGCCTGGGAAGAGGGAATTGAGAACACCGCATGGCTAGCAAAGAATCGCCGGCCCCCGACTCATGGTATAAGATTCACGAAGCGCCAAAGGAAAGCGCAGCTCTTGTGAGTGAGTCCGCCCCGTCTGTGGCGTACGTGCGGGCAGAAAACCCAAGCTTCCCCGAGATCGTAGGACGTACGACATACAGAGTGATCATGAAGCCGATAGAAATGCTGTCCTCGCGCCGTTGTCACGTCGCTCCTACTGACTCAAAACGCGCATAGTGGATCGCCACGAGCCTATTTTAGGGGGAATACGCCGCAACCGGCTGGCAAGGAGAGCGGCGCGTTAGCCGTTTTCAGAGCGGCCCACGAGCTTTCCATCTATGCAAGCGCCTGTAACGTTGACTGAGACGGACCCCGGCTCCAGCGACATCGGTGTGAGCATCAAAAGCATTTGCCGGACGACCTCGCGCACGTCATCCTCTTCAAGGGCGCCGCTTGCTGTTACCTCGACGTTGAGCTGTACGAGATGTGTTGCCACGCTGCGTGGCCTTCTTTCTTCGGGTTGCCGCGGCCTTACGCGCTGCTGCTTTTGCAACACCGGTGCGTTTGCGCGTGGCCGCGCCGCGTTTGGCGCTCTCCGCGCGATGCGGTTGCGGATGGACACCGAGCTCGGTCCATGAACTTTCGGAGAGATCGATGCCGTAATGACGCGCCGCTTTCTTGATGTTAGCGAATGCCAAGGCGCGGTCGGCTTCCGAGGCATCGGTAATTTGGTCGAAGCGCGCTACTGCGTTGCGCGTGTGTTTCTTATCGGTCAGCGGCTCTTTGCGCTGCTTCGGAAAGGCGAACACCGAGTCCGGCAAATCGCTTTGCATCGTGAGCGTGCCATGTTTTTCGTGAGGTTTCCATGTAGCTCTCATGCCCGCCGTGTACCCACGGTGTGAGGTCTTGCAGCGCAGCAGCGGCACGGTTGGCCGGCGGCGTGGCGTCCGCTTGTTCGATGGCGGGTCCGGCACTCACGCCGGCTTGGTGCGTGGACGATAAGGGAAGTGCAGGCGGCGCTCGCCTTCCCAATCCTCACGCAGTCCGGGCGCGGTGATATCCCAGTCAGGACGCACCTTGCGCGTGACTTCGCGCAGGTCTTGCCACAGCTCCGCCGTTGATGGGCGCCCCCAGAACCAGTATCCGTTGTAGATCTTGTAGATCACCAAGTCCGGCTCCAGCACGAGCGTATGCGGGATCATCGGGTCGTGCGTGGAGTCCGTGTACTCCTGGATCTGGAGATCTTTCTGAATCGTGCGCCGCTGATCCGAGAGAAACGGCCACTGCGCGCCGACGGCATCGCGAAACTCGTTGAGTTCGTAAAGGTTGTCGGTGGCGATCGTCACGATGCGTGTATACGCCACGGCGATCTTCGGATAGAAAGCCGCCAGCTCCAAGTGCTGCTGATGGTCCTTCGGGCAGAAGTGCCCGCGTGACAGCAAGAGGATCATCGGATTGCCGTCTTGCAGCTCGCTCAAGCGCCGCCGGACTTTCGTGTGGTCCGTCAGCTCGTAGTCGGGAAAATGTGCTCCCGGGACGATGTCCGCGCGCATGGCCGCTTTCGCCTCCGTCGTTGGGTAGGGCTAGTATACCGAATGGGTACACGGTTGCCATGGCCGTTCCTCCGTCATGACGGAGCGTACCAAGCTCCTGATCCTCGCCCTCGGTGGCCTGCTGATGTTGGCGGGCGCGGGTAGCTTCGCGCGGCACGCGCTCGCTGCGGGGATTCCGCTGCTGCTCGTGGGTGTGGCGGTGATCGTCTACGGTGGCTTCCTGCCGCCGCACCCAGCCCCGTCGGTGGAGGTGCCGGCTCGAACGGTCGCGCTCGAAGCCGTGCTCGACGAGCCGTTGAGCCGCTGGCTATGGCTCGTGAAGTGGCTGCTGGCGATCCCGCATTTCGTGGTGTTGGCGTTGCTGCTGCCTGCGTTTTCCGTGCTGACCGTCGTCGCGTTCTTTGCCATTCTCTTCACGGAGCGCTATCCGCCCGCGCTCTTCGCCACCAACGTCGGCATTCTGCGCTGGGGCTGGCGTGTGGGTTACTATGCGTACAGCACGCTCGGCAGCGACCGTTATCCGCCGTTCACGCTGCAGCAGCGTGAGTATCCCGCTGCCTTCACGGTCGCGTATCCGCCGCGCCTCTCGCGCGGACTGGTTCTGGTGAAATGGTGGCTGCTGGCCGTGCCACACTACCTCATTGTCGGAGCCTTCGTGGCCAACGGCGGTGAGCGCGCCGGCCTGACCACAGTCCTCGTCGTATGCGCCGCCGTGGGCCTTGCGTTCACCGGCCGCTATCCGCGCGGACTCTACGACTTCATCATGGGGCTGAACCGCTGGACCTATCGCGTCATTGCCTACGCCGCGCTGCTCCGCGACGAATACCCCGCGTTCCACTTGGACCCTGGTGGCAGCGAGCCGGTCCCGACGAGTAAGATCGAGCCTGTTTGACCGCATGGCCGAGCCGGCATCGATTCGGCTGGCCATGCGTATCGTGCTCATACGCTGAACGGGTGCGCCAGGCCGGCTCGCTTTCCAAACGTCGTACCTGCCGGTACAACCGTTAACCCGCGGGCGAGTGCGCTACGTCCGCTCCCTTGGTAGCATCAACGCTCAGGGAGAGTGAGATGCACCCCAAGATCGTTCCCGGAGATACAGCCTGGCTGCTCTTCTCAGCGGCTCTCGTCATGCTCATGACGCCCGCGTTGGGCTTCTTTTACGGCGGGCTCGTCCGGCGCAAGAACGTCCTCTCCACGATCATGCACAGCTTCTTCATCCTCTGTCTGATCAGCGTGCAGTGGGTGGCCTGGGGCTATACGCTGGCGTTCGGGCCGGACGTGCACGGCTGGGGCATCATCGGCAATCTCTCCTGGCTAGGGCTCAACCACGTTGGCTTGGCCCCCAATCCCGACTACGGCTCCACGGTCCCGCAGCTCGCGTTCGTCGCCTTCCAGATGATGTTCGCCGTCATCACGCCCGCGCTCATCACCGGCGCGTTCGCGGAACGCAAACGCTTCAAGGCCTTTGTCATCTTCACGCTGCTCTGGGCGACGTTCGTCTACGATCCGGTAGCGCATTGGGTCTGGGGTCACGGCGGCTGGCTGAGCCGTTTGGGCACGTTGGACTTCGCCGGCGGCACCGTGGTGGAGATTGCCAGCGGCGTCTCGGCGCTGGTGGCGGCAATGGTGCTGGGTCCGCGCATCGAGTTCGAGCGCGGTGAGGGCGATCCCACCGAACCCTACAATGCGGCGATGACGATCCTGGGCGCGGGGCTGCTGTGGTTCGGCTGGTTCGGCTTCAACGCCGGCAGCGCCATCACGTCGGGCGGGCTGGCCGCCAATGCGTTCGTCGCCACCAACACTGCCGGCGCCATGGCCGCGCTGACGTGGATGACTATCTCGTGGATGCACCGCGGCACGCCCAGCGTGCTGGGCGCGACCGTTGGCGCCATCGCCGGCTTGGTTGCGATCACCCCCGCGGCCGGCTACGTGGGCGTGTCGGCGTCGGTGCTCATCGGCATGGGCGCCGCGCTGGCCTGCTATCTCTGCGTCCACTTCATACGGCGCAGCGACGTGGACGACGTGCTGGACGTCTTTGCGATCCACGGCGTGGGCGGTGTGTGGGGTATGTTGGCTACCGGGCTTTTCGCGACGCTTGCGATCAATCCAGCCGCGGCCAACGGGCTCTTGTACGGGAACGTGCATCAATTCGCGATCCAGGCTCTGGCGGTGGCCGTGACGTTCGTCTACTGCGGCGTGATGACGTTCGTGGTGCTCAAGGTCGTGAACGCGTTCGTCCCACTGCGCGTCAGCGAGCAGGAGGAGGCCATGGGCCTGGACGCCACGCAGCACCGGGAGGTCGTCGCCTCCGCGCCGTAACGACCCTTTCGGCGGCTCCCGCGCGGAGCAGAAGGATCGTATGGATGATCGAGGCGCCGGTGAGCGCGATCTCACCGACGAGCAATGCGCTATTGTCGAAGCGGCCCGGCGCGGAGAGAGCTTCAAAGTCACGGCGTTCGCGGGTACCGGCAAGACCACGTCGTTGACCGAGGCGGCACGTGCGTTACCGAACCGGCACGTACTCTATCTGGTCTTCAACAAGGCGCAGCAGCAGGCGGCGGCGCGGCGCTTCGCGGCACTTAAGCACCGCGATCCACAACTGACGATCGAAGCACGCACCGCGCACAGCATCGCCTGGAGACTCTTCGGCGGCCGCCGCTACCGCGGCCGCCTAGCGCGCGACACACACGGTGCCTTCCGCGCCTGGGTGAGCTACCTGCTGGATCGCAATCTGGTGTGGGGCGCGAAGAGCGATGCGCGGGTCGATGCCGCGTGGGCGGTGGTCGACACGCTGGGTGCTTTCCTCGCGTCCGATGCCTTTGAATTCGGTCCCGAGCATCTGCCCGCCCGCGCCGCGCAGCGCGGCGACTCCGTGCTCAACGCCGCGCGCAGCCTCTGGCAAGAGCTCGATGGCTCCTCCTCCGGTTCCCTGCCCGTCACGCATGACGTCTACCTCAAAGCGTGGCAGCTCTCGCAGCCGGTGCTGCCGTGGTGCGAGGTCGTGCTGTACGACGAAGCCCAGGACGCGACTCCCGCTATGCTCGATGTGGTGAAGCATCAGCGCAAGCTGCAAACGATCTACGTGGGCGACCAGCACCAGCAGATCTACGAGTTCCGCGGCGCCGTGAATGCGCTACGCAGCCTGCATCTCCCGGAGTATCCGCTGACGCGAACCTGGCGCTTTGGCGAGCGCATCGCCGCCGTTGCCAACGGCATTCTGCAAGCCAAGGGCGAGACGCGCCACCTGCGGCCCAGCGCGCCTCGCCGCGATACCGTGGAGACCGGCTTTCCCAAAGTCTGCGACCTCGTGCTCTCGCGCACGAACGTGGGCTTGGTGGAACAGGCGCTGCGCTGTACGGAACGTAAAGCGAGCTTCTTCATTCGCGGCGCGACCGACGCTGAGACCGGCGCGGCCGCCAACGGCTTCGGCGAACTGCGCGGCAGGCTGCTGGCGGCGCACAGTCTTTGGAGCGGCAGGCGGACGCGTCACCCCGCGTTTGCCGCATTCGAGTCTTGGGAGGCCCTGCGGCGTATGGCCGATGCCGATGGCGGCGAGGCCTTCCGCCCCTACGTGCGCCTCGTGGAGCAGCACGGCGCACGTACGCCTGCGCTCGTGGCCAAGCTGCGCAACCACGCCGTTGAGAACGAGGGCGTGGCCGACGTCGTGCTCTCGACGGTACATCGCTTCAAAGGAGAGCAGGCGCGGCGCGTCGCGCTGGCCGACGACTACTGGGAGTTTGCCTCACGCCGCAAGGGCGAGGAGCATGCCGCGCTCGATGAAGCCGAGGCCAACATCGCATACGTGGCCGTGACGCGGGCCATGGAAGAGCTGTGGATGGGCGGCGCTCAGGCCACGCTGCAAAGCTCCCTTGCGCTGCTGGGCGTCTCCCTCCCCGTGCGCGGCGCCGCCGTTAGGTGAGGTGCGGCGCGGTGTGGCGCCGTGCGTTCTGCGGCAGGTAGATGAGGGTGCGCAGGGCTCCGGCTTCGGTGAATCCGAGGCGCTCGTACAGACGGCGTGCAGTGTGGTTGAAATCGTTGACGCAGAGCGAGAGCGTGGGATGCCCTTCCTCGAACAGGGTTTGGCAGACGGCATGGAGGCCGGCCGAGGCATAACCGCGCCCCCGGTACTCCGGCGGCGTGAAGACGCCTTGCAATTGCGTGGTCCGTGCCGTTACCGCACCGATGCTGACCTTGAATCGCAGTTGCCCTTCGTCGGTCCAGACCCAGCTCCAGCCACGTTCGATGTTGCGGCGGGTGCCCTCACGAAACGACGAAAAGTCGGCACGCCGGGGATCGAAGCCCAACTCCTCGGCGGTCATCGCCGCGGCGTGATATGCCACCATCTCGAGGTCCGCAAACTCGGCGCGCCGTACGCGCGCATGCGGCGCGGGGCGAAGCTGCTGCGGCGTGAGCGCGTAGACCGGCTGGCACGCGCGCACGACCGGGGGTTCGCCGAAGGCCTCGCGTGCCATGGACTCGATGTACTCGACATCCGCGACCGTGCCCACGAGCAGGCTCGGCCGGCGCGAGCGCACGAGGAGTTCAGCCAGCGCCGCGCGTGCGGCATCCGAGGCGCCGGCGATCACGATCTGCGGCCCGAGATAGAGCATACCGGCCACGCGCTTGCCGTCCCACGCGACGTAGATCGGCGCGTGAAGCACCAACGATTCGCTCGTGAGCATCCACGCGAGAAATGCGTTCTCATACGGTGCGCGCTCGAGAAAGGCGAGCACCGCATCGCGGTCGCCTGCTTCGATGCGTCGTACGTCCATCATCCTGGTGGCAGCGGGATCGGTGGCCCCTCGTCGTCTTCGTAGGTCATCGGTACGGGAAGCTCCGGGAGCTCCATCGTGCCGGCGTCCGTCCGTGAGAACCGCGCTCCAGCCTGATCGCCTGGCTTATGGTGCTCGGGCCGCGAGTCCTCCGCCGCTTGCCCTTGCGGCGCGAACGGCGGCGGCGCCGCAGGCGGCATTGGAGGCAGCGGTTGCTCGGCTTCGCGCACGGTCGTCGCGCGGAACGCGTGCGGCGGCGGGAGCAGCAGCTCCCGGACGCCGGCATGACGTGCGAGACCACGGATCACGTAGGCGCGCGCCACGCGTTTGAGGCCGCGCAGCGGGAGATCCGAGGTGGGAACCGCGGTGAAGATCTCGCGGATCGGCTCGAAGGCGGATTCGCTTACTAAGACGAGCGCGTTGATATTCTCCGTGACTTCCTGCAAGCGTTCGGTGAACGTGACCTCGGGGCCCACTGCGGTATAGGCGCGGCGTTCTTGAAATCCGGTGTCGCCGGCGATGACCTGGCCGGTGCTAACGGCGCAGCCCACCTGCAGCGGCTGGCGCCGCTGTTGGCTCCAGCGTGCGCTCATCGCGGAGACGAAACGCACGATGTCGATGGCGGCGCGCACCGCATGTTCTTCCTGGTGCGGATCGTCGACGGGCGCGCCGAAGATCGCCACGATGCCGTCGGGCAGGAAACGGTCGATGGTGCCGCGGTGGCGCTGGATCGCCTCGCCGGAAAGCGTGTAGAACTCGTTGAGGTAACGCAGTAGTTCTTCGGGCGCCAGGCGCTCCTGTTTCAGCGTGAAGTTCCACAGTCGCGCATAGAGGATCGTGGCGGTAAGCGAGCGCCCCTCCAGCGCACGTGCGTC
>SCRI01000084.1 GCA_004298675.1 bacterium
GCCAACCGCGGCATGTCGTTGCACCGTCATGCGCTCGTCGTCCGTCAGGGGGCCGGCTTTCAGTACGATGGCCTCCGGGACGACGATCATCCCGATGTCGTGCACGAGAGCGGCGCGGCGCACGACACGTAGCTCGTCGGGTCCCACGCCCGCGGCGAGTGCAAGCGATTCAGCCAGATACATGGTGCGACGCGTGAAGCTGCCGAGCCCGTTGCCGCGCGTGTTCAGCAGGGTGGCCAACAATGCAATCACCGTGCCGTAGTCGCGGCCGTCTCGCGACGCCACGCGCCGTTTCACGCCTGCAAAGAGATAATGGCCGAGGAATGTCACAGCATCGAGAGCCATGCTGGCCGGCGATACGTCTTCGCGCATGTAGTAAGCGTTGATCACCGCGTACAGTTCGCCTCCGTAGCGCAGCGGGACTCCGATTGCGCGATGAAAGACGCCACTGCGCTGTCGCGTGTCTGTGGGGCCGGAGGCCTCTAGCGCGCGACGAAGCAGCGTCCGCTCGATAGCCTGCACATCGGTAGAAAGGCTGCCGGCGCAATGACGCAGGCACTCAATGTCGACCGCTTCGTCGAGCTCCTCTTGGTTCACGAAGTGCAAGCACACGAAATCGGCTTTCAACCACGCTGCCATGCGTTCGATCGCCGCGGAGAACGTGCGATCCAGAGGCAATGCCTCGTTGTCGCGTGCGAAGAGGGCTAATTCGTAGAGCATGCGTCCTTGCGGAATCGCTACGGCAGATGGAAAACCGGCAATTGGTCGATCTTTCGGCATGACTCCCCTCTGATCGAGCGTCACGATACTTGGATGCTCGCTTACACCGTATGCTACAGACGGGAATAGGTCGAGTCAGTAGGCCATCTTACGAAAAGGAGAATCGATGCCCCGCTAAGGCAGCACTCCTGGGGCCGTCGATCTCGCCGCTCGCGCTGACCACGACTATGGTTATCGAAGGCGTCGGTATGGCGCTGGCCTTGGCGCCCACGGCGGTGTCCGCGCTCACCCATGTGCCGGAGAAATCGGCGGGTGAAGCCGGCGGCCTATTCAACTTCTCCCACAACATGGGGCGCGCCGCCTCGCTTGGCGCCTTCGGCGCCATGCTGCGACTTGGCAGCGCCGGCAGCTACACCTACCTCCAGACAAACACGCCGCTCATGAAAGTCGCCACCGGCTTCGGCCTCGTACTCCTGCTGCTCGCGATGTTGGGCTTACGGAGCGGCGTTGCGACGGAATGACATCTAGGAAATGTACTGGCACGCCCGGTGATCCGGTCTCTGCGACGCATACCGCGGCGCATGGCTCGAAGCCATGCCGAGGAGTATGCGCGCTGGGTCGCCCATGCGCACGCAAGCCTTGGGCGTAAGCGGCGCGCTGCGGCGACGATCCCGCCGGCACCGACATCTGTCCGTCGTGGTGACGCCGGCGCCTCAACGCGCAGCGTCGTGCCTGCCGGCCAACAGGAACGCTATCGGCACGCTCGCTGCCGTGATGACGGCTCCCAGCATGAAGGTGTCACCGTAGGCGCGTACGGCGGCAACTCCTGCGTACAGCTGATAGATCATCACGTACGCGGCGTGCGCGGGCATACCGCTCGCCGCGGCAAGATGCGTGAAGTGGTGCAGCATCTCGCGAATCGGTACCCGCGAGGGCACGGCCGCTGTGCGCAGTGCACTATAGTGGGCCGCGGTACGGGCGGTGAGGTACGTCGAGCTGACGGCGATGCCCAGACTTCCACCGACCTGCCAAATCGTGTTGAGCACGCCCGAGGCGCGCCCGGTGCGCGACCTCGGCACGTTCGTGAGCGCCGCGATGGTTAGCGGCGTGAACATGATGCCAAGCGCGGCCGTTCGCACCAAGTTATCGAGCGCGATCGCGTTTGGTCCCCACGTCGTATCGATGGCGGCAAAGAGGTACGTGCCCAAGGCGGCGATCGCCATGCCGGCGACGACCAGCGGGCGCGGGCCAATGCGATCGGCGAGCGATCCGGACACGGGCATGAGGAAGGCCATGGCAACACCACCGGGGATCAGCACGAGCCCGGACTCCGTGGCATCCCAACGCAGGACGTCCTGCGTGAAGAGCGGCAAGAGAAAGATCGCGAAATAGTATCCCATGCCGAGCACACCGCGCAGTGCGATCGCTACGGCGAACGCGCGATCGCGGAAGAGCCCAAGGTCGATCATCGGCTCCTCGCTGCGCAGCTCCCACCACACGAATGCAGCGAAGAGAACAGCCGAGCCGGCGAAGGCGCCTCGGATCGAGTTGTCGTCCCAGCCGATGCGATTGCCCTGGGTAAGCGGCACCAGGAAGAGCGCAAGCGCGCCGGTGAGTGATGCAAAGCCGAAGAAATCGAACGCGGCGCGAGTATGGCGGCTGTCCTCGCTCTTCGGCAAAAAGGCGTACGACATCACCAGGCCCGCCAAGCCGATCGGCACCCCCATCAAGAAGATCGGCCGCCAGTCGCCCATGTTATCGAGGATGAGCCCGCTGATCCATGGCGCGAACGCGGGCGCAAGCATCATGCCCATGCCCCAGAGGCCCAGCGCCTTGCCGCGTTGCGCCAGCGGGACCACGTCCATGATGATGGCCATGCCGGTTGGCGAGATGATGCCGCCGCCGATCGCCTGCGCAATGCGGAAGGCGATCAGACTAGACGAGCTCCACGCGAGCGACGCGCAGACGGACGCCGCCGCGAAGAGCGCCAGGCCCAGGAGATAGATACGCCGGCGCCCATACGTATCGGCCAGCCAGCCTGCAAGCGGCATGGCGACGGAGTAGCCGAGCATATAGCCGGTGATGACCCACTCCATGGTATCGACGTTGGCACCGAACGAAGCGATGAGATTGGGCAGCACCACGTTGGCGCTGCTGGAGTAGAGCGGCCCCATGAAGTTGCCGAGCATCACGACCGCGATGATGAAGTACGGTGTGTGCTCCGTCGGCAAAGCGGCCGTTACCCCGTTTCGAGACGGTCCCGCGGCTCGGTGTCTCGTAGTAGGTAATTGCTCCATGACGATCGTATCATAATACCACATTGGCCTACGAGGTTTTGAAACAGATCGGCGGGCGCGAATATCGCTACCGCGTGGAAAGCTACCGCGATCCGGAAACGGGGCGCGTGCGCAATCGCTGGACCTACATCGGCAGGGCAAGCGACGAGGCACCTGTCGTCAAGCGGCGCCGTCCGGCGCCGCAGACGCGCAATCTGCTCATCGAAGCCTTTCTCCGCTTGATCGATCGCGTGCCCTGGAGTGAACTCACCGCAGGCGCAATCGCTGCGGAGGCCGGCGTAGCGCACGGGACGTTCTATCGCTACTTCCACGATCGTCAAGAACTGCTCGACCATTGCACGCGCCAGGCGAACGAGATGCTCGATGCGCGCCTGGTCGAGCTAACGGCGATCGCACCTACCGTCGACCAGGAGCGCGCGCGGCTGCGCGCATGGGTCGTAGATATCATGCGGCGCCCGGTGGCGCCGGCGGGACTCATGCGCACCTGGGCAGAGCTGGCCCTGGCTTCGCTGCGCAGGACGCGCCGCCGCGCGCGCATCGCAGCCTTCTCCGCGTACATCGCAGCGCTGCGTGAGCGCGGCTATGCCGTCGTGCTCGGGGAGCCGCGGCCGCTGGCAATCGCGTTGACCTTCCAGCTCGAAATGCTCTCCAGACGCACTGCGCACGAGCAGGCGCTACTCTCGGAGGACGAGTACATCGCCGCCGCAGAGACCTTCGACCGATTGCTGTTCTGGCGGCCGCCGTAGAGCGGAAACCTAGAGCAGGCGCGGTGGCTCCGTACCCTCCGGTGCCGGCAGGCCCGCGTGCTCGAAGGCCTTGGGCGTGGCTTTGCGACCGCCGGCGGTGCGGGCGATAAAGCCGATCTTGAGCAGGTAGGGCTCGACCATGTCCTCCAGCGTCTCGCTCTCTTCGTTGAGCGAGGCGGCGATGGCGCCGATGCCCACGGGGCCGCCGCGATACGTCGTGCAGACGGTTTCGAGAAAGGCGCGGTCGAGACGATCCAAACCCAACGCGTCGACGCCTTCACGCGCGAGCGCGGCGTCCGCCACTTCCGGTGTGATCACGCCGTCGTGCACCACCTCGGCGTAGTCGCGCACGCGGCGCAGCAGCCGGTTGGCGATGCGCGGCGTGCCGCGCGAACGCGTGGCGATCACGGCGGCGCCGGCAGCCTCAATCGGCACGCCCAAGACACCGGCGCTGCGCGTCACGATGGCCTCTAGCTCGGCATCGTCGTAGTAGTCCATGTGCGCGAGCAAGCCGAAGCGCTCGCGCAGCGGCGCGGTCAGCAGCCCCGCGCGCGTGGTCGCGCCTACCAGCGTGAAGCGCTTGAGCGGCAGCTTCAGCGTCTTGGCATAAGCGCCGCGGTCCACCACGAAATCGATCTGAAAATCCTCCATCGCAGGATAGAGAAACTCCTCGACCACGCGCCCCAAGCGATGGATCTCGTCGATGAAGAGAATGTCGCCCTCTTCGAGCGAGGTGAGGATGCCCACCAGATCTTTGGGCTTCTCCAGCGTCGGTCCCGAAGTCGGGCGCAACGCCGCGCCCATCTCATGTGCGATCAGCGCCGCCAGCGTCGTCTTGCCAAGTCCAGGCGGACCGTAGAAGAGCGCGTGCTCCAGCGGCTCCCCGCGTTTCTTGGCCGCGGCCATCGCGATGCGCAGGTTCTCCACCACGTCGCGCTGGCCAACGTACTCTTCGAACGTGCGGGGACGCAACGTCGCGCCGAAAAGCTCGTCCTCGATGCCCTCGCGCGGCGAGACGGCACGCTCGTCCACGCCCGGCGGCAGCGCGTCGGCGCCGGAGAGCAGCGGCTTGCGGGCGCCGCTCATGCCGGTGCTCCACTCTGGCGCCGGTAGATTTCCGCCAGCAGCTCCTCGGCATCGTCGATCCGCGGTGCGGCTTCCAGCGTCTGCGCGATCATGCGCTCGGCCTCCGGCTTCTTGTACTCCAACTGCAGCAGCACCGCCAGGGCCTCCTGCGCGAAGTCTGGGGTGCGTCTGCTCTCGAGCGGTGCCGCCTCCTGGATCAGCAGAAAGCGCGCAACCTTTCCTTGCAGCTTGGCCACGATGTCCTTGGCCTTCTGTTGCCCGATGCCCGGCAGCGAGCGCAGGAAAGCGTGATCGCCTTCGTCGATGGCGCGCGCGATCCGATGCATCGGCGCGCTGAAGGCGCGGCAGGCCGACTTGGGCCCGATGCTAGCCACGGTCAAGAGCGCCTCGAAGAACTCGCGCTCGATGGCGTTGGTGAAGCCGAAGAACGTGAAGCGCCCGGCGTTTCCGTCGAGCTGTACCTGGCTGTAGATCTCGAGCGTGACCGTCCTGCCTTCGCCTCCGCGCAGCTTCTCTCCGACGCACGGCGGCAGCAAGACCTCATAACAGAGGCCCGCGACCTCGACGAGCGCCTTCTCGTCGCCTCTCTCCGCGAGCATACCCGTGATCCGTGAGAACATCGTCGATCGAGCGCAGCCGTTCCTCGTGCCGGTGGACGTTGGCGTAAGCCAGAGCCAGTGCCAGTGCGTCGGTAACGTCGTTGGGCTCCGGCACCGCCTTCAGGTGCAGGAGCGCGACGACCATCCTGGCGATCTGTTCCTTCTTCGCCCCGCCATGGCCTACGAGCGCGCGCTTGACGGCGCTGTGTCCGAGATGATGCAAGGGAACGCCGGCCTGACCTGCGGCTAGACAACAGACGCCGCGCGCGTGACCCATCAAGATCGCCGTCTGCGGATTGCGGTAGACCGTGTAGAGTTCCTCCACCACCACCACGTCAGGAGACACCGCCAGCAAGACGTCGCGCACGCCGTCGAAGAGTTGCGCCAAGCGCTGCTCCAGCGTGCGGCGCCCGTCGGGGGCGACGATGCCCGCCTCCACCACGCGTTGCGCCTCGCCGCGCGCCCCGGCCTCGATGGCACCGTAGCCGGTGCGGACCAGTCCGGGATCGATACCGAGAACGATCACTGTCCGGAACTGGAGGAGGCACCGACGATCAGGTTGACCGGCTGCCCCGGCGCGAGCTCGCTATCCTGAGCGGGATCGGTACGCACCACCAGACCAGGCTGGCCCTGCGGCGTCGAGGTCACGGCGCCAACGGCATAGCCGTAGGCGGAGAGGCGCAGGCGCGCTTGATCCAGCGACGTGCCCGCGACGTCGGGGACGACGCCGGGCACCGAGATCATGATCGTGATGGTTGAGCCCTTGGGGATCGAGGTCCCCGCGCCCGGTTGCTGCCCGATCACCGTGCCGGGCTGACCGTTCTGCTGCACCGTGTACTGCACGGTGGGCTGCAGCCCCGACTCCGACAGCGTCGACTCCGCTTGCAGCAGCGAACCGCCCACGACGTTGGGCACGCTCGAAGGCAGCGCGCCGGTCGAGACCACCACGTTGACCACGCTGCCCCGTTGGGCTTGACTCTTCGCGCCTGGGTCCTCAGAGATGATGGTGTTGGCCGCAATCGCGTCGCTGCTCTGGCGCGAGAACACGTTCATCGTGAAGCCGGCCTGCTGCAGTGCCGCCTTCGCATCGTCCAACTTCATGCCGACGACGCTAGGCACGCTCACCGGCGCCGGACCGCTCGAGGGCACCAGCACGACCGCATCACCCAAGCGGGCGTTCGCGTTAGCAGCCGGCCTCTGTTCGAGCACCGCATCGGATGGTGCTTTCGCGTCGTAACGCCCCGCCGCAACCTTGACCTTGAACTTCGCGTTGGCGAGCAGCCGCGTGGCGTCGGCGATGGTGTAGCCGACGACGTCAGGCACCTGCGCCGTGGGCAGCCCGCTCGAGACCACCAGGAGAATCGCCGCACCCTTTCGCGCCTGCGCGCCGGGCACAGGCTCGGTGCGAATGACATGCGAGGCCGGTACCGTGCTGCTGGCCTCTTGCTGCGTGTGCACGTTGAAACCGGCGCCGGCGAGCTGCCGCTGCGCCTGCGTGTCCAGGGCACCGGTGACGTTCGGCACGGCCACCGGCGGTCCGAAGCCGACGTTCTGTATCAGATACCAGCCCGCCAACGCCGCAGCCAGCACGAGGATCAGCGCGAGCAGCCAACGGCTCGCGCCACGCCGCCCGGCCTCCTCTTCTTCACCCGCGACGCCGGCAGCGGCGCGGTTGGGACGCGGAGGCGGCACGCGCGGGTCGACGCCAGGGAAAGGATAGCTCGTGTCGGCGTGGGCACCAGGCACCGTGGGCGTGCTGGGGCGCTCGAGTGCCGCGCGCAGCGCCGTCGCAGTCGCGTGCGCGGACTGGAAGCGCGCGCCGGGATCCTTCTGCAGGAGCTTGCGGATCACGGCCGCCAGTGCCGGCGAGACCCGTTCCTCCGGCAAGGCGGGGATCGGCTGGCTCACGTGTTTGAGCGCCACCGCAACGGGCGAATCGCCCTCGTAAGGCAGGCGCCCCATCACCATTTGGAAGAGCATCACGCCGACGCTGTAGAGATCGGAAGCCTGCGTCAGCTCGTGCCCCTGTGCCTGCTCCGGCGAGAAATACGAGACGCTACCCATGACCATGCCGGGCTGCGTTACCGCCATCGTCTGCTGCGAAACCGCGCGCGCGATGCCGAAGTCCGAGAGCTTGACTACGTCGTCCTTGGTGACCAAGACGTTGGCGGGCTTCACGTCGCGATGCAGAAAGCCCTGACGGTGCGCGTACGCCAGGCCCGCGCAGATCTGCACGGCGTAGTCGATGGCGGCGTTCTCGGGGATGCGGCCATCCGCGGCAATCATCTCGGCCAGCGTGGTGCCCGCGACCAACTCCATGACGATGTAGTAGGTGCGCTCTTCCTGCCCAACGTCGTAAACGTTGACGATGTTTGGGTGCGCCAGCGACGCGGCGGACTGGGCCTCGCGGTAGAAGCGCTGGACGAACTCTTCGTCTGAGGCGTACTGCTCGCGCAGCACCTTGACCGCCACGGGGCGGCGCAGCAGCGCGTCGACGCCCTCGTAGACGACGGCCATGCCGCCCTCGCCCAAGCGCGTTCCGAGGCGATACCGGTGATTGAAGACCGTCTGCTGCGACTCTTGCACTCTACTTCTTACTTGCGGCCGAGCGCTGCGGCCAGCACGTCACGCACGATCGGAGCCGCCACCGCGGCGCCGTACCCGCCATGTTCCACGACGACCGCGGCAACATAGCGCGGGCTCTGGGCGGGCGCGAACGCCACGAACCACGAATGCGGCGCACCCTGCTCGTTGGTAGCCGTCCCCGTCTTCCCGGCCACGGTGATCCCCGGAATGGCAGCGCTCGTACCCGTCCCTCGCTTGACCACGGCAACCATCATCTTCGTCACCTCGTCCGCCGTCTCCGCCGAGATCGGACGTCCCAGCGTGCCCGGGCCGAACGCGGTCACGCTGCCGCCGGGACGACGGATCTCCCGTACGAGAAAGGGCCGGGGTTCCACGCCACCGCCGGCGATCGTAGCCGCCACCACCGCCATGCGCAGAGGCGTAACCTGAAGATCGTCCTGACCGAAGCCTAACTGAGCGAGCTCTCCGCTGTAGATCGCGCCTTGGGCGGGCACGTGATCCAGACTAGCAGGCAGCGCAAGCCCCAGGTCCGAGCCGAAGCCGAAGGCGTGCAGGTAGGCGTAGAACGTCGGCACGCCCACCTTCAACGCGATCTGCGCGAAATCGACGTTACTGGACAGTGCGAATGCAGTCGTGAAATCGGCGCTGCCCGTGACTTCGTCCTCGTCGTTGTGAATGCGAAAGTTGCCCACTTGTACGTAGCCCGGATCGTAGAACGTGGCGTCCGGCGCAACGGTTCCACTGTCGAGCGCCGCCGCCGCCGTCACGATCTTCATCGTCGAACCCGGCGGATAGAGTCCTTGGAGCGCGCGGTCCAAGAGCGGGCTGGACGTATCGACGCGCAGCGCCGGAAAGAGCTCATCGAGGCTGTCGGGATCGTATGACGGTACGCTGGCCAGCGCCACGATCGCGCCGGTCCGTGCGTCCAGCACCACGCCGGCGGCGGCCGCGTAACGGTTCAAGCGCCGGAAGAGCACGCGCTGAACGTCGGGCTCGATCGTGGTGACGACGGTGGCGCCGCGCGCGTGCTGCAATCTGCGCTGCGCGGGATTGACGAAGAGGCGAAACTGCGCGATGGGATCGGTGGAGACGTTCGACGCGGAGAGGACGTTGTCGTAGGCGTCCTCGAGTCCGGCGGTGCCGTAGCGCGCCGAGGCATAGCCGACCACTTGCGCCAGCGCCGCCCCCAGCGGATAGGCACGCGCGCCGCCTTGCGTCGCGGCGAGTACCGTTCCATCCGAGGCGAGAATGGAGCCGCGGTAGGCCGCCAGCAGCGCCTGGCGGGGATTGTGCGGATTGGTCGCGAGCGCCGGTGCTTGGAAGAGCTGCACGCGAATCTGCGCGGCGATCAGCAGCGCGAAGAGCACGGCGAAAACGAGTTGAATCTTGGAGATCGCGCCGTCGATCTTCGCGTTCACGCTCGCTCTCTCAGCAGTACCCAGCCGGTATCCGTCGAGACGGTGATGAAGGAGCCTTCGCCTAGCCGCTGCAGCAGCGTGGAGACGACGTCGTAGGCTAATTCGGGATCGACGCGCCCCAGCAGCATCAACACTTCCGCCCCGGCTTCTTCCGCCAACGCGGGGACCACGTAACCCGCACTGGGCGCATCGGAAAACTGCGCACGGTTATACGACGGCATCCGCCACGGCCCGCGCCGTCCGAAGACGGAGCGGTGCCAGTCCCAGGCGCACAGCTGACGCTCCTGCCACACGAACTCGTCCTTGACGCAACTGCGCCGGCACGCCGCGCAGCGTGTGATCGGCAACAGCGGCGAATCCAAGGCGTCGACCACGTCTTCCGGGAGATCGGCCAGGTTGAGCACCTGCTCCTCGGAAAGCTGCGCGGGTACCTCGTCCTTCCAGCCGATGCGCCGCAGCAGCTCGAGCTCGCCGAGCGCCGCGACGAACGCGCGCTCGTCCTCCGGTACGAAGGTCTGATCGAGCCAGCCGGCAACGTTGTCCTCGTCCACGAGCACCCGCTGCCAGCCGTCGCCGATGGCCACCCCGAGCGGCGTCCACGCCAGCGGCACCATCGTCACCGGAAGCTGCCCCTTCTCACCGGAGCTCTGCGTCACAAAGGCGAGCATGTGCTCGCCTCCCCCCACGACGAAGATGCTCACGCCAGGGCTCGCGAGGTGGCGATCTCCTCGAGATAATCCTGCAACGAGCGCGGCGCGGAGGGCTGCGACTCCATCGCCTCAACCAGCGCGCGCAGCGTATCGGTCGACGTGATGCAGGCGACCCCCGCTTCGACGGCGGCACGCCGGATACGGTAGCCGTCAGTGGCCTCGCGTCCGCGCATGGCAGCCATGTTGTTGATCACCAGATCCGCGCCGCCCGAGCTGATGAAATCGAGGACCGTGGGCTTGGGCTCCGAGATCTTGTTCACAGGCTCACAGGCGATCCCGGCCTCGATCATCATCGTGTAGGTGCCTGGAGTCGCATGCATCCGGCAGCCGAGGTCCACCAAGCGGCGCAGCAGCGGCAGCGCCGCCTCCTTCTCTTCGTTGGCGATCGAGGCCAGCACGCGCGCGTCGCGCGAGGGCATGCGAATACCCGCGGCGCGGAAGCCCTTGCGCAGCGCCCCTCCAAAGGTGGGATCGATGCCCAGCACCTCGCCCGTCGACTTCATCTCCGGTCCCAAGATGGTCTCGACGCCGCGCAGCTTGGTGAACGAGAAGACGGGCGCCTTGACCACGACGAACGGCACGCGCGGCAAGAGGCCGGTGCCGTAGGGCATGTCGCGCAGCCGCTCGCCCAGCGCGATGCGGGTTGCCGCGGCCACGAGGTTGCAGCCGGTGACCTTCGAGATGATCGGCACCGTGCGGCTGGCACGCGGATTGGCTTCGATCACGAAGAGGCGGCCGTCGGAGATGATGTACTGAATGTTGATCAGACCGCGGATGCCGAGCTCGTGCGCGATCTCGCGCGTGGTACGCGCGATCGTCTCCTGCATCTGCTCGGCTACGGTCTGTGTCGGGTAGACGCCGATCGAGTCTCCGGAGTGGATGCCGGCGCGCTCGACGTGCTCGAAGATGCCCGGAATGAGGATATCCTCACCGTCGTAGACGGCGTCGACCTCCACCTCGAGGCCCGCGAGATACTTGTCGACCAGCAGCGGCGCGCCGGGCCGGATAGGCGGCGCCGACTCCGCGTAGGCCGCCAACTGCCCTTCGTTATAGACGATCTCCATGGCCCGGCCGCCCAGCACGTACGACGGGCGCACGAGCACGGGAAAGCCCAATTCGCGCGCCACGGCACGCGCCTCACGGAAGGTCTTGGCGGTGTGTCCGGCGGGGCGCGCCACGCCCAGCCGCTGCAGCACGGCGTCGAACTTCTCACGATCCTCCGCCAGATCCAGCGCCTGCCGGCTCGATCCCACGATGGGAACGCCGCGTTCGGCTAACTGCTCGGCGAGGTTGATCGCGGTCTGCCCACCGAAGGCGAGCATCACGCCGGTGGCGCCGCAACGGCGCACCAGCGCCTCGACTTCGTCCGCTCCCGGCGGCTCGAAGATCAGCACGTCGGCGATGTCGAAATCCGTGGAGACGGTTTCGGGGTTGTTGTTGATGATGACGCTGGCGCGTCCGGCCTCGTGCAGCGCCCACGCCGCGTGCACGCAGGAGTAGTCGAACTCGATGCCCTGTCCGATGCGGATGGGACCGCTGCCCACCACCACGATCGACTCGCGCTCAGGTTTGCGCAACTCGTCCATTTCGCCGCGCGAGATGTAGTAGTAGGGCGAGCGCGCGGGAAACTCCGCGGCGGCGGTGTCGACGACACGGAAGGCGTCACCGCCGCCACCCTGCGCGATCAGCTCGCGTGCCAGCGCGGCCGCGCGCGCCCCACCCAAATGCTCAATGCCGCGCGTCGACCAGCCGTCCTCGTACAGCGCGCGCGCCGCCTGCGGGCTAGGGTTGGCGGCGAAGCTGCGCTCGCGCTCCACCAGCTCCGCGACCTCATACAGCCAGAAGGGGTCGATCGACGTCAGTTTGTGGATGCGCTCCAGCGTCCAGCCGCGCAGCAGACACTCCGCCAGTGCGAAGAGACGCTCGTGCGTGGCTTGGGCGAGCACGTGTTGCAGTTCCTCGTCGCTCCAGTCGGCGAACTGCAGCCGGGTCAGGGTTTCGCGGCCCAAGTCCAGGCCGCGCACGCTCTTGAGCAGCGCCTGGCCGAAGGTGCGTCCCATCGCCATGGCCTCGCCCGTAGACTTCATCTGCGTGCCCAGACGCGTGTCCGCGAGCGGGAACTTGTCGAAGGGCCAACGCGGAATTTTGACCACGCAGTAATCGAGCGTCGGCTCGTAGGCGGCTTTGGTGACGCCGGTGATGGGATTGGGGATCTCGTCGAGCGTGCGGCCGAGCGCGATCTTCGCCGAGATCTTGGCAATGGGGTAGCCCGTGGCTTTCGACGCCAATGCCGAGCTGCGGCTGACACGCGGATTGACCTCGATGATCACGTACTCGCCGCTCTCGGGATGGACGGCATACTGAATGTTGCAGCCGCCCTCGACCTTCAGCGCACGGATGATCTTCAGGGAAGCGCTGCGCAGCTTCTGATACTCGACGTCGGAGAGCGTCTGGGAAGGCGCGATGACGATGGAATCGCCGGTGTGAACGCCGACCGGGTCGAAGTTCTCCATGTTGCAGACGATGATGCAGTTGTCCGCCGCGTCGCGCACGACTTCGTACTCGAGTTCCTTCCAACCCAAGAGCGAGGTCTCCAGCAATACCTGATGGATCAACGAAGCGCTGAGGCCGCTGTGCAGGATCTCCTTCAGCTCGTTGCGATCGTAGGCGATTCCGCCGCCCGTGCCACCCAGCGTATAGGCGGGGCGGATGATGAGCGGATAGCCGGTACGCTCGGCAAAGTCCAAGCCCTGCTCGACGGTTTCGATGACCGCGCTCTGCGCCACCGGCTCACCGATGGCGAGCATCATCTCCTTGAAGCGCTTGCGGTCCTCGGCGAGCTGAATGGTTTCGAGCGGTGTGCCCAGCAG
>SCRI01000085.1 GCA_004298675.1 bacterium
TGCTTGCCCAGGCTGAGTGCGCGCGCCACATAGTCGGCGGCGGCATCGGTGCCGCCGATGCACTCCATGACCACGTGCACGTTGGGGTCGTTGATGACCGCGTCGGCGTCCGTGGTGAGCACGGGCAACGCGGGCGTGGAGCCGCGCGGCTTCTCGGCGTCGCGGATGAGGACGTGGACGAGATCGAAGTCCACGCCGGCTTCATCGCGTAACAGCTCGCGCTGCGCGTGGAGTATGGCGACGACGCCGCTGCCAACCGTGCCGTGACCCAGCAGACCGATGCCGACACGTTCGGGGCGGCCTCGATGCCAGTGTGCTGGTTGAGTGAGCAACACGGCCATCAGAACCTCAAGATGTGGAAACGGGCCGCCCAGAGGCGGCGTATTGGCGCCAATGGTAGCGAAGTTGCAACCGAGCGTCAATCCCCCGGAGGGGTCGGTTTTTCATTTTCACCCGCGGCGCCGAGATCCGGGCGGCGCGCGGCGGTTCGGCGGCGCGACTCTTCGCGGCGCCAGGCGGCGATCGCCGCATGGTCTCCGGAGAGCAGCACGGGCGGCGTCTCCAAGCCGCGGAAGGTGTGCGGGCGCGTGTACACCGGATGGTCGAGCGTGCCGCCTTGGAACGATTCGTGCTCCAGAGAGTCGCCGGTGATCGCTCCGGGGAGCAGCCGAGCCGTGGCGTCGAGGACGGCCATGGCGGGGATCTCGCCGCCGGTTAGGACGAAGTCGCCCAGCGAGACCTCCTCCACGGGATAGAGTTGGGTTAGGCGCTCGTCCACGCCCTCGTAGTGGCCGCAGACGAGGATCACGTGCTCGAGCTCGCTGTAGCGTTGCGCCGTCGCCTGCGTGAAGCGGCGCCCTGCCGGAGTGAGGAGCACCAGCGCGCGCCGCTGGGAGGGCAGTGCCAGCAGCGGATCGAGCACGCGTGCCAGCGGCTCGATGCGCAGCACCATGCCGGGGCCGCCGCCGAACGGCGTGTCGTCAGCGCGCTCGCGTCCCTCGAGCGCGTCGAGCAGATGGTGCAGGCGCACGTCGATCAGCCCGCGCTCCAGCGCGCGTCCGAGGATCGAGAGCGCGATCTGCGGCGCGAAGAGTTCGGGAAAGAGCGTGACGACGTCGACGCGTAGCATGGCGCGCTGCTGTTCGCGGCGAAGGCCCGGCATACCCATGCTTTCGACGATCGTAGACCTTTGGCGCAAGCGGCGTCCCGGTCCAGCGGGGCCATTCGAGGAGGGCGTCGCGGCCATCGAGGCCGGACGCTACCAAGAAGCCTATCATCTCCTGACGCGCGCGCTCCACGATCCCGCGGCCGACGCCGTGCTGGCGGCGGGCATCTACAATAAGCGCGGCGTGGCGCTGGTACACCAGGGGCGGCACGAGGAGGCCTCGGCCGACTTCGCGGCGGCGATCGCCAGCGATCCGGCCTGTACCTCGGCCATCGTCAACGTCGGCAACTTGGCGCTAGAGCGCGGGGATCTGGAGACGGCCGTCGAGCGCTACGAGGCGGCGTTGCGCATCGACGAGGAGTGCGCGCTGGCCCACCACAACCTGGGCACCGCCTACCGCCGCATGGGACGCCGCGCCGAGAGCGTGGCCCACCTGAAGGCGGCCGACAAAATCCGCAGCCGGACCTGGTTCGTTCGCCTGCGCGATCGCACGCCGCGCTAGACCTGCTCGACCTCGGTGCTGGTGATCTCTTCCAAGTATTCGAAGAGCTGCGGCAGGGTGATCTTCTCGAGGGCGTTACGCTTGAGCTGATCGCCGCCGCCCTCGTCGCCGTCATCCCGTAGATAGCAGCGCGACTCGACTTCGCCAACCTCGCTGTAGAAGACGACCGCGAAGCCCTTGCCTACCGTCTCGTCGTAGATGCGCATCGCTTGCGGGTTGACCACCTCGACCGAGTGCGCCGGATTCCCAGCGTCGTAGATCGTGATGGTGAGGTAGTCCCGGTTGGTGACCTCGATGGCGCGGACCACGAAGGTGTTCTTGGCGGAGTAGAACTCTTGGCCGCGCCGGAAGCGCGAAGAGATCTCATAGAACACCCGGTGGCCGGTGAAGCGGCCGAGGATCTTCTTGAGCGTGGCGAGCGACGCTAGGGTCTCGACACGGTTGGTACGCGTGTAGATGATCTTCAAGCTCGCGGTAAACTCCGGACCCAAAGCCTTTTGCGGAACGGCAGGAAAGCCCTGCGGCGGCGCAAGAACCCGCCGTCCATGCTCTCGATTCCCGACGTTGCGATCCTCGGAGGCCTCGCGCTCCTGCTCTTCGGACCCGAGCGCCTGCCCAAGATCGCGCGCGACGCCGGGCGCGTGATGCGCGATCTCCAAAACACGAGCCAAGCCTTCGTGAGGGAACTGGAGCGGGCGGCGGATACCGCTGAGGAAGAGGCCCGGCTAGCGGAGCTACGCAAGGCCGAGGAGTCGCCTGTCGCCCAGCCCGCGGCCGTCACCGAGCTCGAACCCGTCGTGGAGTCCGAACCCGTCGTGGAGTCCGAACCCGTCGCGGAGTCCGAGCCGGTTGCGCACCCGCAGCAGCCAGCGGAATCCGTGACGCAGGAACACGCGGCTGAACCCGAGCTCCAGTACGAACGTCCGCCCGTCTTCTAAATCTGGAAGTTCTGGCGCAGTTCGGCGACCTTCTGGTCGATGAGCGTGCGCACTTGGCGCTGCAGACGCTCCCGCTGTTCGTCGGGGAGGCGTTGGTAGATCAAGTAGCCGGCCGCGCCCACCACAGCGCCGACCAGCCCGGCGATCATCGCGCCGCGCGCATCGGAGTTCGATGGAGACCCCTCGTTGGCATCGTAGGCGGGCTGCTCTCGCGGGTACTCCGTGTGGATCGTGTCGGGCATCGTCTCTTTCCTTAGTCGCGCGCGGTGGAGACGGCGATGTTCTGCGGATACTGCCGGGCCAGCGTCTCGATCGCCAGTCGTGCGGTTCCGAGCACGGCCTGCGCCTCGCGCGAGGCTCGCCCGTCCTCGCCCCAACGGAGGCGGAGGGTTCCCGGGGACCGCTCGGCTTCGACAGCGATCTGCAAGTGTTCCTGGAGTCCCAGCCATGCGGCCTGGAGGATGGCGGAGGCAGCCGCGCAGACCACGTCGTCGGTCTCCACGGCGTACTCCACGTGCCCCTCAGCAGAAAACGAGGATAGCCGGCCCCGGCCATCCTCGCGGAAACGAACCTTCAGCACGGCGCGATGCCGAGCGCGCGGCTAGGCCGGCAACGCGATCTTGGTGATCCTGACCTCGGCGAACGGCTGGCGGTGGCCGTTGAGCTTGCGCACGCGCTTCTTGGGCTTGTATTTGAAGACCATGATCTTCGGGGCCTTGGCTTGGCGGAGCACCGTGCCCGTCACCTTGGCGCCGGTCACCACGGGGGCGCCCAGCGCCACGTCGGCGCCGTTAGCCGCCAGGACGACGCGATCGAAGGTGACCTCCCCGCCGACGGTGGCGCCCACGAGGTCGCAGCGGATGACGTCCCCCTCAGATACGCGGACTTGCTTTCCGCCGGTTTCGATGATCGCGTACATCTTCAAACGTGCTCCAAGAACTGGCGAAAAACGCCATGCAAGCCCTGACTTTACCATGTCTAGCCCTAGCCAGTCAACGCTTGGGCGCTGCGCTCAACCCTGCGCGGGCGGCGCCTTGGCCTCGACGGGCGCGGGGGCTGCCCCCGCTGGCGGGTGCGTCGCGGCCATCTGCTGGGCTAGCGCGTCATAGGCGCGCTGGCGCTCGGCCAGCGCCCCCTCCAGCTTGCGGATCGTCCAGTACCGGCCGACGTGTTTCGAGATGCCGGCAAGCCAGACGATGATCGCGCCGGTGAGGGCCGAGAAGGCGATGACGTATCCCAGCGGTACGCCGCCCCAGGTCCACAGGATCAAGGTGACGGAGTTGGCTTGCGCCCCCGAAAGCAAGTTGGCCAGGACGACGACGACCAGAAAGGCCAGAACCAGCAGCGCGAGAATCCCCATGTGTTCTCTATTCCCATCCTGGGAGGCGACCGACCCCTTTACAGCGAGGGGAGGATGGCATATTATCGTGTGCTGTAGTGGGTGGCCGCGCCCTTCGCGGCATCGCGGCGCAACGCCCGTGCTGACATGCCGGGGACCTCTGCTCAAAAGAGGGCCCGGTTTGCGAGCGCCGGCAGGAGTTGCGTCGAGAGGCTGGACGCGCCGGTCGTCGTGAGCGACGCGCGTAACAGCGAGCTGGAGGTGGGATTTCCCGACCGAATCCGAGGGGGATACACAAGAAGTGGAAGAGCTGGGTACTCACATCGTCTGTGAGTTGTCGGGCTGTAACGGCACGCTGCTCACCGATGTGGAACGTGTCCGCGACGTCATGGTCACCGCTGCGGGTGAAGCCCGCGCGGAGGTCATGGAGGTGGCCTTCCATCGCTTCATGCCGCAGGGCGTGAGCGGTGTGGTGGTCATCGCCGAGTCGCACCTGTCCATCCACACCTGGCCCGAAACGGGGTATGCAGCCGTCGACATCTACACCTGCGGCACCAATACCCAACCCTGGAGAGCACTGGAACACGTCGCGCGATCCTTCGAGGCCGCTACCATGCGGACCACGGAGGTCAAGCGAGGGATTCCCGCGGCGCCGGGGGAGTTTACGCACGTGATACGGGATCAGGAGCAGACTTTGGTCACCGCCGTCAAATCGGCCTGACGATACAACGACTCAGAACGTCTACCCTCGGAAAACGCTCCTCGCAGGGCGGGGAACCGGTACGGGAGATCGATGGGAGGGCGGACGCCTGCAAGCGTCCGCCCTCCCCGCTTTTTTGCAAAGGCCGGGGCCGCAGAGGCGTCGTAGCAAGCGCGGCGCGCGCCCTGCAGGCGTTGCACGTTTGCGCCGACCCGAGGAGAAGATGCCGAAGACCGAGCACTGGCAGTGGTACGCCGAAGAGTTCGCCCCGACCGAGCGCCACGAGCACGCCGTGGAGGAGTTGCTGGCGGCGGGACACTCGCGTTTTCAGCAGTACGCTATTCTGCGCACGCCCGTGTTCGGCAAGATGCTGGTACTCGATGGCGACACACAGAGCTCGCAGGGCGACGAACGCATCTACCACGAGACGCTGGTGCACCCGGCGCTCGCCGCGCTCGAGCAGCCGCACGAGGTGCTGATCCTCGGTGGCGGTGAGGGCGCGACCCTGCGCGAGGTGCTGCGCCACCCCGGCGTGGAGCGCTGCACGATGGTCGACATCGACGGCGAAGTGGTGGAGTTGTGCAAGCGGCTGCTGCCGGAGTGGGGCGCCGGTGCGTGGGACGATCCGCGCGCGCGCGTCATCATCGGCGATGCACTGCGCTTCCTGCACGAAGACCACGATCGCTACGACGCGATCATTAGCGACCTCACCGAACCGTTGCCGGATTCACCGTCGTGGCCGCTGTTCAACGGGGCGGTCTTCGCGGACGTCAAGGCGCGTCTGCGCGACGGTGGCGTGTACGTGCTGCAAGCCAGCACGGCGGCATTTCACAACATGGCGCTGCACGTAAAGATGGCGCGCACGCTGCGCGCCTATTTCGCGCACGTGCGCAGCTACTTCGCGCACGTCCCGGCGTTCGACACGGCTTGGGCCTTCCTGGCCTGCTCCGATGCCGTCGACGCCGGCGCGTTGGACGGGGAGCGCATCGCCCGCTATGTGGGGCGGCTGCGCGGCGAGAACTACTTCTACGACGACGAGACGCACCGGCGGATCTTCTCCCTGCCGCTCTACCTGCGGCGGGCGCTGGCGGAGAAAGGTGAAGTCTTCTCATGAGCGGATGGAACGGCAAAGGCGTGCTGGTGACGGGCGGCGGCAGCGGCCTGGGGCGTGCGATGGCGCAGCGCTTCGCCGCCGCGGGCGCCGCCGTGGTCGTGCTCGGGCGTCGCGAGGAGCCGCTGCGCGAGAGCGTCGCGCTGATCGAGCAAGCCGGCGGACGCGCCTTCGCCGTCAGCTGTGACGTACGCGATGCGGAGCAGGTGCAGGCGGCGGTTGCCTTCGCCGTGGATCGCGCGGGGCGTTTGGACGTGCTGGTCAATAATGCCGCGGGCAACTTCATCTGCCCCTCCGAGCAGCTCTCACCCAACGGCTTCAAAGCCGTGGTCGACATCGTGCTGAACGGCGGCTTCAACTGCTCGCGCTTCGCCTTCGAGCACCTCAAGGTCAGCCGCGGCGCCATCCTCAACATCGTGGCGACCTATGCCTGGCTGGCGGAGCCCGGTGTCGTGCACTCGGCGGCGTCGAAGGCAGGGCTGTTGGCGATGACGCGCACGCTGGCCGCGGAGTGGGGGCGCTTCGGCATCCGCGTGAACGCGATCGCGCCCGGACCGATTCACACCGAAGGTACCGACAAGAACCTGTGGGTGGCGCCGGAGCTGGAGCAGGCCATGGTGGAGGGCATTCCGCTCGGGCGCATCGGCCAGCCGTCCGACATCGCCGAGGCGGCGCTATGGCTGTGCGGTGAGCAAGCCGCCTGGGTGAGCGGCACCTGTCTCACGGTGGACGGCGGACAGTGGCTCTCCGCGGGCGTCTACGACTTCCGCGCCGCATACGAGCGCTACGCGAGCAAAGGCTAGCGGCGATGAAGGGGGGAGGCGCCTTTCTAGCCGGGATCATCGCCGGGATGATCCTGATGTTCGGCCTGGTCCATCAGGGCTACGTGCGCGTTGCCCAGTTACCCGCTCCAGGGCCCACTGCCGGCGCCGCGCTCACGCCCTCCCCGGTGCCGGAGCTCACGCCTGCCGCTACCCCGGCCGCGACGGCAACGCAGGCCGCGGCGTCACCCGGCGCCACGGAGAGCTCGCCTGCGGCACTCTCCGGGCAGAGCTACGTGTGGACCGGAGAGCAGGCCACGATCACCTATGCGTTCCACGCCGACGGTTCCTACGACGCTACCTATGTGGGCACGGAGAACGGCGCGCGCGTCGTGGGCGTGTCGAAGGGAACGTACACGCTCTCCGGCGACCAGGTGAGCACGCACGAATCGTCGGGCTCCACCCGGCGCACCGTCAACGGAGCGACGACTACGCGTGCGCAAGGTGCGGGCGACGTCACGTTCACCGTTGCGGAGGACGAGCTGCGCGACACCAAAGGCCGCACCTTTGCTCCAATCCACTAGCGCGGATTGGGGACCCCGCTGATGCGCACTACGTGCGTGGCGGGGTGTTGAGGAAGTTGAGCGTGGCGTGGGCGATCATCTTCTCGCCGCTGTGCACGCTGACTGCGCCGTAAACGATGCGGCGGCCGGCTTTGAGCACGTGCGCCTCCGCGATCAGGTCGTGCGGCGCGAGCGCCGGCGCGAGAAACGCGATGTGAAGGCTGGCGGTCGTCGTCTCTTGCTCTTCGCCGTAGATCGAGGCTAGCGCCATGTAGAAGCACGTGTCGCAGAGGCTGGTGATCGCGCCGCCGTGAACGGCGCCGGTGCCGTTGGTGATCTCGGCGCGGAACGGCATGCGCATGACCGCGCGGCCGTCTCCGATGGATTCGAGCTTGAGATCCAAGAGTTTGAGGTAATGGCTGCGGCGCTGATCGTAGCGAGCGATCGGGTCGTCGACGGGTTTTGGCATGGCGCGGCGCTTCCGTTCCGCGCGCGCCCGCCCCTTTGCCAAAGCCTCGAGCGGATGCGGCAGGCGCATCCGCCGGGGCCACGGAAGAGGCCGCCGCTATGGTGAGCGAGTCGGCCGAGAGGCACACTGTCTTGTTCGATGAGCATCGCGCCTTGGGCGGCCGCATGGTTCCGTTCGGCGGCTTCGCGATGCCGGTGCAGTACGAGAGCATCCTCAAAGAGCATGATGCGGTGCGCGAGCGCGCCGGTCTCTTCGATCTCTCGCACATGGCGCAGTATTTCTTCACCGGCACAGGCGTCGCGGCGTGGCTGGACGGTCTCACCGTCAACAACGTGGAGACGATGAAGCCGCTGCAGGCGCGCTACAACATCTTCACCAACGAGCGCGGCGGCGCGCACGACGACATCATCGTCTACCGCCTCGACCAAACGCGCTGGATGGTGGTGGTCAACGCCGGCAACGCACCCAAGATGCTGGAGTATCTCACGGCGCGCGTTCCCGCCGGCGTGGAGTTCGTCTCCAAGCACGGGCCCAACGCCAACATCGCCCTTCAGGGGCCGCTCTCCGCGAGTCTGCTGGCGCCCCATGCCGACGTGGATCCTGCGACTTTGAAATACTACACGTGCGTGGAGTGCAAGGTGGACGGTACGCCGGCCGTCGTCGCGCGCACGGGCTACACCGGTGAAGACGGTTTCGAGATCTTCGTCGACGGCGCGGCGGCCGTGCGCATCTGGCGCTTACTGCTCGACGGCGGACGCGCGCAGGGCGTGGCGCCGTGCGGTTTGGGTGCGCGCGACCTGTTGCGCCTGGAAGCCGGGATGCCGCTCTACGGCCACGAGCTGACCGAGGAGATCACGCCGGTCCAGGCAGGCCTGGGCTGGGCCGTGAAGTTCGGCAAGCAGGCATTCGTCGGCAAGGAGCCGCTCCAACGGCAGGCCCAGGCCGACCAATTCGCGCGCGTCGTGGGCATCAAGTCCGTCGGGGGGCCGCCGTTGCGCGAAGGCTATCTGGTCCAGCACGACGGGTTGCCGGTGGGCGAGATCCGCTCCGGCGCTCCGTCACCCACGGTCGGCGCAAACATCGGCACGGCTCTGGTCGCGAAGAGTGCGTCCGCACCGGGTACGCCGGTCAGCGTGGAGATCCGCTCGCGCGCGTATCCGGCGGAGGTCGTCGCTCTGCCGTTCTATAAGCGCGGCACCCCCAAGTAACCAACCAGACGTAAAAAGGAGATCGAGCGTGGCGCAGCCGCAAGGATTGCTGTACTCCAAAGAGCACGAGTGGGCTAACGTAGACGGTGGGGTCGCGACGGTCGGGATCACCGAGTACGCGCAGAACTCGCTGGGCGACATCGTCTTCGTGGAGCTGCCCAAGGTCGGCGCGAAGGTCGAACAGGGCGCGAACGTGGGTGTGGTGGAGTCCGTGAAAGCCGTCAGCGATCTGTTCACGCCCATCGGCGGCGAGGTGGTCGAAGTCAACGGTACGCTCGAGGACGACCCGGGCCTGGTCAACCGGGAGCCGTTCGCGGGCGGCTGGATGTTCAAGGTCAAAGTCGCCGATCTGGAACCTCAGCGCGCCAACCTGCTCAACGCCGCGGCTTACGAGCAGTTCGTCGCCGAGAGCGAGCACTAGGCCCCGCGCTTCTCAGGCGGGGTTTGCCCCGCCCTCGGTCGAACCCACGCGTGGACCGGGACGGCTCCCACCGTCCCTTTCGCGCGTCGTGGGGTCTGCGCGCGGGTCCAGCTCGCGAAAGGTTTGTCCATACCCGTGTACACTCCGCATACCGCGCGCGACATCGAAGAGATGCTCGCCGTCGTCGGCGCGCCGTCGCTCGACGACCTGGCGCGCGTACCCGCCGGCATCGCGCTCAAGGTCAAGCTCGACCTTCCGCAAGCGACGCCGGAGATCGATCTCATCCGCCGCTTCCAGCAGCTGGCGCATCGCAATGACGGCGCCGGTTACCGCCAGTTCCTCGGCGCGGGGGCCTATCGCCACTACATTCCTCCGGTCTTGGGGGCGCTGGCGATGCGCGGTGAGTTTCTCACCGCCTATACGCCCTACCAGGCCGAGGTCTCGCAGGGCTCGCTCCAAGCGATCTATGAGTGGCAGACGTACATCTGCCAGCTCACCGGGCTCGACGTCGCCAATGCCTCCGTCTATGACGGCGCGACGGCGCTGGCGGAGGCGGCGATCATGGCGATCAATGCCACCGGCAAGCACACGCTGCTGATCTCGCGCGCCGTGCATCCCAACTACCGCGCCGTGCTCAATACCTATGCCGGCGGACTCGACGCACGGGTCGAGGAGATCGCCGCTGCGGCGAGCGGAACCACGGACTGGGCGCAGCTCTCCGAGCGTCTGGCGCAGCCGGACGTAGCGGCGGTGATCGTGCAGTCGCCCAACTTTTTCGGCAACGTGGACACACCCGACAGCGTGGTGCAGGAGGCGATCAAAGCCGCGGGCGCGGTGCTGATCGGCGTCGTGGCCGAAGCGCTCTCGTTGGCGGTGCTCCAGCCGCCGGCAGCCTGGGGCGCCGGCATTGCCGTGGGCGAGGCGCAATCTTTCGGGGTCGCGCTTGCCTATGGCGGCCCGTACGTCGGCTTCATCGCCGCCGCTAAAGAACATCTGCGCCGCTTGCCGGGACGTCTGGCCGGCAAGTCGACGGATGCCCAGGGGCGTCCGGCCTACGTGCTCACGCTGCAGGCGCGCGAGCAGCATATCCGCCGCGAGCGGGCCACCTCCAACATCTGCACCAATCAGGCGCACTGCGCGCTCTTGGCGACGATGTATCTAGCCGCCGTTGGGAATAGCGGTTTGCGTGCCATCGCTACGGAGAACCTGCGGCGCTCGCGTCAACTTGCCACCACCGTTGCCAACGTGCCGGGCTTCCGCCTCGCGCACCAGGAGCCGTTCTTCAACGAGTTGGTCGTGCGGGTGCCGGGGCGCGCCGCCGACGTGCTGACGGTGCTCGAGCAGCACGGCATCCTCGGCGGCGTCGATCTCGGGCGCTGGTATCCGGAGTATGCCGACGCGCTGCTGATGACGGCCACCGAGCTCACGACCGACGAAGATATCGACGCGCTCTCCGCCGCGCTCAAGGAGGTTGCTTCCAGTGCCGCTGCCGTCTAGCTCCGCCACGCCGCTGCTCTTCGAGCAGGGGCAGCCAGGCCGCGCGACGCCGTACGTCGTCAGCAGCGCCTCCGCGCGCAGCTTCCTGCCACGCGAGGTACTGCGCGACGACCTCGAGCTGCCCGACCTCTCCGAGCTGGAGATGGTGCGCCACTTCACGCGGCTCTCGCAGAAGAACTTCGGCATCGACCTGGGCTTCTATCCGCTGGGCTCGTGCACGATGAAGCACAATCCCAAAGTCAACGATGCCGCCGCAGCGCTGCCCGGCTTCAGCGATTTGCACCCCTACACGCCGGACCATCTGGCGCAGGGGGCGCTGCAGGTCATGTGGGAGTTGGAGCGCGCGCTCTCCTCGCTCTTCGGAATGGCGGCGTTCTCGCTCAATCCCTCCGCGGGCGCGCAGGCCGAGTTGACCGCGCTCTTGATCTCCAAGGCGTACTTCCGGCAGCGCGGCGATAGCGCGCGTACCACCGTCATCGTACCCGACACGGCGCACGGCACCAATCCCGCCTCGGCGGCGATGGTGGGCTACAAGGTCGTCTCCCTCAAGTCCAAAGAGAACGGACGCGTCGATCCGGAGGCGATGCGTCAGGCCGTAGGTCCCAACACCGCCGTCTGCATGCTGACCAACCCCAACACGCTGGGGTTGTTCGAAGACGAGATCGCGACCATCGCCAAGATCGTGCACGAAGCCGGCGGGCTGATGTACTACGACGGCGCGAACGCCAACGCGCTGATGGGGATCACGCGCCCGGGCGACATGGGGTTCGACCTCATGCACATCAACACGCACAAGACGTTCACGATACCCCATGGCGGCGGCGGCGCCGGCCACGGCCCCGTGGGCGTGGCGGCGCATTTGGTGGAGTTCCTGCCCACGCCGCTCGTGGTGCGCGACGGCCCCGAAGGGCGCACCACGCCGGCGCACGCGTTTCGTCTGGACTTCGAGCGCCCGCTCTCGGTCGGGCCGGTGCGCTCGTTCTGGTCGAACTTCGCGCACGCCGTGCGCGCGCTGGCATACATCTATGCGAACGGGGCCGACGGACTGCGCCGGGTGAGCCAGCTGGCGGTGCTCAATGCCAACTACCTGCGCGTGAAGATCGCCGAGTTCCTCAGCGTGCCGTACGACGAGCTCTGCCGTCACGAATTCGTCGCGAGCGCCCAGGATCTCAAGCACGAGACCGGTGTGCGCGCGCTCGACTTGGCCAAGGGCCTCCTAGACGAGGGCTACATGGCGCCCACGATCTACTTCCCGCTCATCGTTCCCGAGTGTTTGATGATCGAGCCGACGGAGACGGAGACCAAAGAGACACTGGATGCTTTCGTCGAGACGCTGCGCGCGCTCGTCGCGCGCGCGCAGAGCGACCCGCAGACGCTCCTCGACGCTCCGCAGCGCACGCCCGTGGGCCGTATCGACGAGACTCGCGCCGCGCGCCAGCCTGATCTGCGCTGGATGCCGCCATCATCGGGAGCGAACGAAAGATAGACATGACGAGAACGATGAAAATTGCTTGGCCCACCACGCTGTGGATGATCGCCATCCACGCGTTGGCGCTCTTGGCCTTCGTACCGGCCCTCTTCTCGTGGAGCGGAGTGGCCGTGGCGGTGGGGCTCTACCTCGCGTCCGGCGTGCTCGGTATCAATGTCTGCTACCATCGCACCTTGACCCACCGCGGGCTCGTGCTGCCCAAAGCGTTGGAGTATACGCTGGCGCTGCTGGGTTCGCTGGCGGTGCAGGGTGGCCCCATCTCGTGGGTGGCCACGCATCGCGTGCACCATGCCAAGAGCGACCGCCCCGGCGATCCCCATGGCATCGACAAGGGCTTCTTCTGGGCCCACATGGGTTGGATGCTCTTCGTCGATCCCGACTTTCCCAAGGGCGCCGAGGTCTTCCAGCGCTTCACGCCGGATCTGCGGGGGCAGGCCTTCTACCGCTTCTTGGATCGCTACTTCCTAGCGCTGCAATTCGCGTTGGCCGTCGTGCTCTACGCGTTGGGCGGCTGGTCGTGGGTGATCTGGGGTGTCGTCGTGCGACTGGTGGCGACGTACCATATCACGTGGTCGGTGAACTCGGCGGCCCACTCCTGGGGCTACCGCACCTATGCCACCAAGGATCAATCCACCAACAACTGGTGGGTAGCGCTGCTCACCGCCGGTGAGGGTTGGCACAACAACCACCACGCCTTCCCGACCTCCGCGCGCCACGGGCTGCGCCGGCGCGAGTTCGATCTCACCTGGCTGATCATCCGCGGCCTGCGGGCGGTGGGTCTGGCCAAAGCCGTGATCGTTCCCACGCCCAGCCAGCGCGAGCGCCGTCAGGCCGCCTAACGCGCCGCGGCGATGCGCCGCAAGACCGACTCCCGCGTGACCAGGCCCAGGAGACGGTCGGCCGAATCGACCACTGGGACCTGGTGGTATCCGCCTTGCGCCAGGCGGCGCACGACGGCCACTGCGTCGTCGTTGGGTGCGGCGCGCTCGAGCGCCTCCAGCTTGGTCATGATCGAGGTGGCATAGGCACGGTCGCGCGGCGTCTCGCCCAGCCGCTCCAAGTCGCGCATCGAGAGCAGCCCGAGCAGCCGTTCTCCAAGCATCACGGGCAGGGCCCGTCCGCCGAAGCGCACGACTTCTTCGTAGGCGCCCTCCACGGTGGCATCCGCCTGGATGATCGCCGCCGGCGGGAGCATGAGGTCGCTGGCGTGCAGCCCGCCCAGCACGTGGGTTACCTCGGCCCCCATCGTTTCGGCGGCCCCGGCTTGGAGCAGATACCAGCCCACGAACATCAACCACAGACCGCCGGCCAGTCCCGTCGCCAGCGTGGTCGAGATCCCGATGCCGATGATGACCCAGGCGAAGATGCGTCCGATCAGGCCGGCCACGCGCGTGGCGCGCAGCCGGTCGCCGGTCCAGCGCCAAAGCAGGGCATGGAGCACGCGCCCGCCATCGAGCGGCGAGGCCGGCAGCAGGTTGAAGACGCCCAGCATCAGGTTGGCGGTGGCCAGGTACTCGAGGCCCGCGCCCACCGGGTGCTGCGGTCCGGCGCCGCGGCCGGCAGCGAAGAACACGCCTGCGAGGATCAGGCTGGTCAGCGGGCCCACGAAGGCGATCCACGCCTCCCCGGGAGCGTTGCTGGGCTCGGCCTCCAGATGCGAGACGCCGCCGAAGATGAACAGCGTGATGGAGGAGACGGGGACCCCGCGGCTGCGGGCTAGGAGCGAGTGTGCCAGCTCGTGTGCCAGCACGCTTCCGAAGAAGAGCAGCGCCGTGACCACCGCGAGGGTTCCGCGGGCGGCGGGGCTGAGGCCCGAGGTCCGGAAGGGGACGAAGCCGCTAGCCAGAGCCCAGACCACGAGCGCGAAGATGAAGAGCCAACTCGAGTTGACGATGATCTCGATGCCGTAGATCTTACCGAGCCGCATGCCTCCCCGATTCCCGCGCCCTTCTTGGCGTCCTCTGATAAAATAAGGGTGGCCGGCTGCGCCCGGCATTTCGGGAGTCGACATGCGCATCAAGTTCGAGACCTCAGCGGGAGGCCTGGTGGTTCGTCGCCAGGGGCAGGCGTATTCATGCCTGCTGATCGGTCGTGGCATGCCGCGGGTTTGGTCGCTCCCCAAGGGTCACGTCGAGGCGCGTGAGACCCTGGAGCAGGCCGCGATCCGTGAGGTCCGCGAGGAGACCGGCTGCTGGGCCGAGATCATCGTCAAGCTCTCCGAGATCTCGTACTACTTCTTTCAGAACCGCTCCAAGCACAAGAAAGCGGTAACCTTTTACCTCATGCGCTACCTCTCCGGGAATACCGCCAACCACGACCACGAAGTCGACGAGGCGGCGTGGTTTCCGCTCCCAGCCGCCAAGCGCGCCCTCAAGTACGTCAACGAGAAGCGTTTGGTGGAGCTGGCGCTCGAGTATATCGAACAAGAGCAGCCGCTGATTCCGGAGAGCATCGCCGTGCCGCAGGCGGCCGGGGAGCAGCGTTAGTCCTTGACCTCGATCGCCGCTCCGGAGCCGCACGCCTGCCGCGTGCAGCTCGATTGTTTCGACGGACCACTCGATCTGCTGCTGACGCTCATCAAGGAGCGCGAGCTCGACATCGTCACGGTGCCGTTGGCGGAGGTGGCCGATCAGTACGTAACCTACATCCGGCTGATGGAATCGCTCGACGTCGAACTCGCCGCCGAGTACTTGGTGATCGCCGCGACGCTGGTCTTCCTGAAGTCGAAGGCGCTGCTGCCCCCGATTCCGGACGAGTTGATCGCCGAGGGCGAGGAGACGCCCGAAGAGGTGGAGGAGCGTCTCCGTCAGCGGCTGATCGCGTATTCGCGTTACAAGAGCGCGGGCGACGAGCTACGCAGGCGTCTGGACGACGAGGCGGGGTATCTCTATCGCGAAGGCGGCGATGCGACCACCGAGATCGTGCAGCGCTACGCACTCAAGCTCGACAAGCTCTCGTTGGCGCTGGCGGCGGTGCTCTCGCGCGCCAAAGCGGAGCCGGGAACCGTTGCGCGCGATCGCGTAAGCGTGATCGAGCAGATGGCCTACGTCGCGCGGGTGGTGCGTGATCGCGGCCTAGCGAAGTTCAGCGAGCTGTGCGCCGGCTACCATCGCGGCGAGATCGTCGCGACGTTCCTCGCGGTGCTGGAGCTGATCCGGCGTGGACGCGTGGGCTTTCGTCAAGATCAAGCTTTTTCGGACATCGAGGTGTTTACCGTGACGAGCGAGGTGCTGAGCGCGAGTGGAGATTGAGCTCGAGGAAGAGCGCGACGATTTCGACCCGGACCTGCTGCAGCGCAAGATCGAAGCGTTGCTCTTCGTCGCGGGCGAGGCGCTCTCGCTGAAGGAGCTCGCGCGCTTGACCGGATGCGACGAGACGCAAGCGGCGTCCGCCGTTCAAGGCATCGACCAAGCCTACGCGGAGCGCGGCATCGTGCTGCGCGAGATCGCAGGCGGTTACCGCTTCGCTACCGCACCGCAGACGCGCGAGGTCGTGGAGGCCTATCTATTGCCGCCCAAGAGCTCGCTTTCGCCGGCCGCAATGGAGACGCTGGCGATCGTAGCCTACCTGCAGCCGGTGACCAAAGCGGAGATCGAGCAGCTGCGCGGCGTCAACGTCGACGGCGTGATCAAGACGGTGGTGGAGCGCCGGCTGATCGCGGAGGCTGGGCGCAAGGACGTGGTCGGCCGCCCGATTCTCTACAAGACCACGGATGAGTTTCTCGAGGCCTTCGGACTGCGTTCGCTGGGCGATCTTCCGCCGCTAGAGGAACAGGCCGACGGTGAGGGATTGCCGTTGACCCTGCCGCTGCAGCAACCGATGCCATCCGCCGGAGCAGAGGAGGCAGCTCCGGCAGATGGCGAGCCAGCGCGGGGGGATGAGCACGAGTCCGAAGCGTGTCCGCCGTCTCCGGATTCGCGTGCGCTGTTTCGGTAGCCAGATCGTCACATGTGACCGCCCGCAGCGGGTATGACCGTAGTAGCAGGGGTGGGAGCCCGGTCGCACCGGTGTCACTCCCCATGCGGCATCGCGTGCGGCAGGTAGGCTCCTACTTCGGCTGCTAGTGGGGCGTCGTGGGCAACGACGACGAGCGTTTCGCCGGCGCGGCGCAGCAGGTAGAGGCGCGCCGCAGGCACGCTGACGTGATCGCCCCCGCGCGTGATGGTCACCGCCGTTATGTCTACGTGTAGTGCGCAGTTTCCGGAGCGGAACTCCGTGCCTGCCGGCAGCGGCGCGAGCGCGGGCCCGCGCAGTGCCGCTGCCGCCGCGCGCGCGGTCAGCCGCGTGCCGTTACCGCTGTCGATGACCACGCGCATCTCCACATGGCCACGGGCAAGCGCCTCGATTGCGTGCGCGTGCACGCGCTCCTCGACCCGATCGCTGCCCGGCTGCCACTCCCAACGCGGGGTGAAGCACGACGGCAGCGCATCGAAGGCCCACGGTGCCTCGCCGGAGATCGCGCCTCCTTGGGAATGCGGATAGATCGGCAGCGTGGCGCGCGGGCCCGGCACCGGGGTGCCGGTGCGAACGTCGGGGTGCGGGGCACGCAGCGGCAGCGCGAGGAAAAGCAGCATGAGGCCTACCACCACGGCCGTTGCGGCCAAGAGATAGCGCCACATCAGGAGCCCCGGACCGTAACGGCGTCGTCGACGGGGCGAAGTTCCGGAACGCCGGCGGGCACCCTATTCGGCTGCATGGCCGATCTCTAGCGCGCCGGAGGCGCTCGCCCCTGCAGGGCGAACGGCAGATGCCGTGAGTCCGGTGAAGAGAGCGTCCACGACGATGCGGTTCGGCCTGCACACGCCCATCGGTAAGGGTTACGAGAAGGCCGTTGCCTATGCCGCGGAACTCGGTTGCCGCACGATGCAGTTTTTCTGCGGCAACCCACGCGGCTTCCGCCTTACGACACCCGATCCGGATGCCTGGGCGCGCTTTGCCGCGCTGCGGCGGAAACACGATCTGCTCCCCAGCGCCGTCCATACCTCGTATCTGGTGAATCTCGCCACGGAACGGCAGGATCACTTCGCTGCTTCCATGGCGCTGATCGCGCACGACCTCGAGTTGGCCTCTAGCGGCGAGGTAGCGTTCGTCAACACCCACCTCGGCTCGTACGGCAAGCGCGAGCGCGCGCACGGACATCGGCAGGTCTGCCGTGCCTTGAGCCGGCTGCTCGAAGATATCCGGCCCGGCGTCCAGCTCGTGCTGGAGAACAGCGCGGGTTCCGGTAATCTGGTCGGCGGCACGCTCGAGGAGTTGGGGAGCTTCATACACGAGGTCGATCATCCCCAGCTCGCCGTCTGCCTGGACACCGCGCACGCGTGGGCCGCGGGGTACAAGATCGACGATGCGCCGGGAGTCGAGGCTTTTCTCGACGAGGTGGAGCAGCGGATCGGGCTCGCGCGGGTGCAGATGTTTCACGTCAACGACACCGTCGTGCCGCTAGGTGGTCAGCGTGACCGCCACCATCACATCGGCGCGGGCTTGATCGGCATGGCAGGCTTTGCCGCGCTGCTCGATCGTGCCGAGATGCGCGAGAAGATCGCCATTCTCGAGACGCCCGGCGAGCGTGCCGAGGACGAGCGCAACACCGCTGCCCTGCGCAGCATCCTCGCGTGAGCATCGTCGTACACGTCGATCTCGACGCCTTCTACGCCAGCGTGGCGCAACGCGATCAGCCGGCGTTGCGTGGCCAGCCGGTAGCCATCGCGCACGGTGGCCGCCGTTCGGTCGTACTGACGGCTTCCTATGAGGCGCGCCCGTTCGGCGTGCACAGCGCGATGCCGCTCTATCAGGCGCTCGAGCGCTGTCCGCAGCTGGTCGTGGTGCCGCCGGATTTCGAAGCCTACAAAGCGGCCAGCGCCGGCGTGTTCGCCAGCGTGCGCGAGGTGGCGCGGGCGGTGGAGCGGCTCTCGCTGGACGAGGCCTATCTCGATCTGGGCGAGGTCACCATCGGCGAAGCGACGGTGGTGGCCTGCGCGCTCAAAGCGCGCGTGCGCGAGCGCACCGGCTTGGCTCTCTCCGCGGGGGTCGCAAGCGGCAAGATGGTGGCCAAGATCGCCAGCGACGACGCCAAGCCCGATGGGCTGGTGGTCGTTGCACTCGGCTGCGAGGCCGCGTATCTGGCCGGCAAACCCGTGGGGCGGCTCTGGGGAGTGGGGCCGAAGACGGAACGGCGGTTGCGTCAATTGGGCATCGAGCGCGTGGAGCAGATCGCCGCGCTCTCCGATGAGCGTGCGGCGGAGCTCTTCGGGCGGGGCGGACCGGCCTTCCGCGATCTGGCCTTGGGCATCGACCGGCGACCCGTGGCCGAGGACGACGAGGTGCGCTCGATCTCCAGCGAGGAGACGTTCGAGTACGATGAGCGTTCCGCTGCCACGCTGCTGGGCGTAGTGCGCGCGCAGGCTGCGGAGTTGGAGGAGCGTCTCCGCAAGCGGGAGCTGCGCGCCTTCACCGTGGGCGTGAAGGTCAAGCTGGCCGACTTCAGCGTGCTCGGGCGGCAGACGACGCTCGCGCAGCCGACCGATCGCGCCGCCGTGATCTACGGAGCGGCCGCGCACTGTTTGCGGCGCGCGGGTCTGAACGGCCGTGCGGTGCGCTTGATCGGCACGCGCGTGGCGAGCCTGGTCGAACATCCTCCGGAGCAGATCCCGCTGCTGTAACGCGAGCGCTTAGATGTGGTCCGTCGACCACAGCGGATCGGCGGTCGCGTGCAGGAGCGTGGGGCCGTGCTGCGTCCACAACGCCTGCGCGGTGCGAGAAAGCGGTGCAAGCATCAGGACCGCGTGCGACCGTCGCTTGACGCTGCCACGCGGGAGCACGCCACGCTGCGGCTGCGGCGGCAGCCAGCCCGCCACTTTTCCCAAGTCGCCGATGGCGGCGGAGAGCAGCGTGGGCAGCAGCTCCTCGTAACCATCCAACGCCCCCATCTCATCCAAGACGTAGGCGTCACGGCGCGGCTGGCGCCAACCTTTGACGTATGCGCGCACCGTACACCCTTCGCGCACCACCAGACGCACCGGTTGGAAGAAGCGCTGCGCGGGTGAGGCCTCGTCCTGCCGCTCGCGCAGGCGGATCGCATCCCAGATCACGGGCGTGCGCACGAGCGCAAACGGTCGCCGCGCCGCGCCCACGTCGTAGCACTTGCGAACGCCGCCGGCATCGGCATCCTCCATGGCGGAGATCACCGCGCGACCGCGTGCGAGTGAGGAGGCACGCGCGGTGAAACTGCGCGAGGGGAGCGCGGTGAAACCCAGACGCTCGTAGAAGGCGGGGTGGAGGTCGGAGAAGAGGAAGGCGAGATCGGTGCCCTCGTCGCGCTCGCGATCGAGGAACGCGCCGAGCATCAATGAGGCCAAGCCGCGCCGGCGCTCAGCCGGCAGTGTGAAGACGGCGCCGATACCGGCGGCGCGCAGACGGCGCTGCTCCCACGCGATCTCGCGTCCGTAGCGCTTGAAACAGCTTTGTACGCGTCCGTGCTCGCCGCGCACGCCGTGAAACGAGAACGAGCGCTTGCCGAACGAGCTGTGTTCGAAATCGCGCAGATCCGTGACGTACTGCTCGTAGCTGCGCTCGTAACCCCAGAGCTTGAACGTCTCCGGCAGCACCTGCGCGGCAAGCTCCTCCGCATTCAGCCGTTCGAGGCGTATCAACTCCTGCGGGTGCGGCAACGGATCCATCACTCCAGAGTGCGCGTCTGCGCGCTCTGAACCCTCCGCAACTCTTCGAGCAACTCGGGGTTGCGCAGCGCGCGGGTGGCGCGTCCGTGCGCCGTGACGAAGAGCAGCGAGCGAGCTCGCGCCAGCACTGCCATGAAGAGCGAGCGTTCGCGCGCGTAGTACTTCTCGGCCACGCGCTGTTTGGCGGAGTACCAGGCATATTTCGCCGTCTGCGCCTCGCCGCCGTCGGCAACGTTTTCGCGCGCGATCAGCCCGTAGCGCGGACTGTAGTAGAAGCTAGGCGGCGAGTAGTAACGCGGAAACGAGCCCGCCTGCGCGCCAATGGCAAAGAGTGCCTCGAACTCGCGCCCGTATGTCTCTTCGGCCGCCAACAGCGCTACCGCGTCGGGCTCCAGCGGCAGATCGTGCGGCAGGTCCACGTCGCGTTCGGCGAGATCGTCGGCCTCGTGCAGGAACGCGTCGATTCCCGCGCCTGGGTGCGCGAGCGCGAAGGCACGCGCCTGCGACAGTAGACGCGAGAGTTGGCGGCGCTGGTGGCGCGCCTGCACGCCGGGGCCGCCGGCGATCCAGGCCGCCATGCCGCTCTCGTCGGCGATGCGCGCGAGCAGCACGTCCAAAGCGCACTCCTGCGCCCACGCGCGCCAGCGTAGCAGCGCCGCGCGCAGCGTACGCACGCGCGCACGGGCAGCCTCCGAGAGTTGCTCGTCGACCAGTCCCTCCAGCACGTTGCGCGCCAGGCGCTCGCCGCGCTCGGCACGGCGTGCCCCACGCTCCGTGCGCTCCAGCTCCTCGAAGAGTGCCGTCTGCGGCCCGGGCGGCGCGCCGCAGAGCCGGTAGATGGAGGCGTCGGAGAGCGCGATGGGCGGGACTTGCAGCGCGCGCAGCATGCGCACGGCGTCGTGCGGATTCCAGGCCGCGCCCGCCAAGGCCAGCACGTCGAGAACGGTGGCGTCGTCGAAGAGGCTGGTGCTGCCCAGGTACTGGTACGGCAGGCCGCGCGTAGTCAGCGCCGCGGCCACGGCAGCCGTGCCGCGGATGTCGCGCGCGACCACGGCGATCTCACCCAGGGAGATGTCGCGCTCGCGTGCCAGCGCGGCGATCCGGTCGGCGACGAAAGAGGCTTCATCGGCGGCATCGGTGCCGCGATAGAGCGTGGCGCGCGGGCGGCTGGGGGCGCGGTGCGCGTGCTCCAACCGTACCGTCGCGAGGGTCGTGACCAAACCGTCGATCGCCTCGGCCGCGGCCAGTGTGACGCCGTGCAGCTCCGCCCCGTAGAGCGATCGCAGCAGCTCCAGCTCCCGGGCACGGCAGGCATGGGCATCGTCGACCAGGCACAACGGGTAGGCCAGACGGTGGCTGCGTGCGAGCGCGTCGTCTGCTTGCATGCGCGCGGCGAGATCGGCGTACAACGTCGCGGCCGTCACCGTGCGCGCCTGCGCCGTCGCCTCCAGGAAGGCCTCGTAGAGACGCGCGAGCACGGCCGCCAGCTCCAGCTCGCGGCCGCGCTGCGCCGCCAGCGTCTGCGCGTCGAGCTCGACATGGACGCGGCCGTAGAAGGCTTCGGCCCCGGCGCGCGCGCCCTCGAGAAACGCTGGCGGCGCGATGCCGGCATCGTGCAGCTTGAGGATCAGCGCGAGCGCGTCGTCCCGGAAGTGTTCCGGCCAACTCAGGCCCGGCTGCTCGGGATCGAGCTCACCGCGCTCGAATTCGGGCCACGCCAGCGCGAAGAGCGGCTCGATGCAGTGCTCGAAGATGCGCGCGGCCTCGACGTGCGCGAGCGTGGCGCGCCCGGCTAACAGCAGCGGCAGATCGTCGAAGCGGCGCACGCTCACGCTCTCGCAGTCCAATGCACGTAGGCGTGCCGCCAAGCGCGCGCGGGCACCCTCGCCGTGAGCGATTACTAAGACGCCGCGCGCGTGGGCCGCCGCGCGCGCGGCACGGCGCGCGAGGACCTCGCTCTTCCCGCTGCCCGTCGCGCCGATCACCAGCAGCGCGTCGTCTAGCGGTGCCTCCACCGCGTCCCGTTGCGCGCCGTCGAGCCCCTCCAGTAGATTCAACGCGCGAACTCGAGGGGCGCTGGCGCGGGGCGCTCGCGGCACGCGCGCGCGTAGACGCAGTAGCGGCACGGCGGGTCTTCCCCCACCTCGTAGCGTGCGATGCCGCTGCGCGTGATGCGCTCGCAGATTTCGACCATCGCGTGCCGGCTGCGCTCTAGCTCCTGCTCGGTCACGATGCCGCTCTTCGAACGATAGTCTGGGCGCGGCGGCGGCTCCGGCGCGATGCGCACTTCCAACGGCTCGACGGGTTGGCCTGGGTCTTTGAGCTGGATCAGCGCGAGGCTGGCCACCCGATCGCCTTGCATGCGCCGCGCCCAGTAGTAGAACGGCAACTGGAAGTCCAGGCCGGCGTTGACGCTCTCGCGGTAGGCGTGGGCGCTATGGGGAATGCTGCCGGTCTTGTAGTCGATGATCGTGACTTCGCCGCTGACGAGCGAGCGATCGATGCGGTCGATGTAGCCGACGAAGGCGTAGCCTTCGAGGTCGAGCTCTTGGCGCGATTCGACGGCTACGACCTCGAAGGGTTCGCGGCGCGCGCGCTCGACCAGCCAGCAGGTGTAGCGCCGCGCCACGCGGCGCGCCTTGCGGCGCCCCAGCTCCGCCTGCACCGCCCAGGTGAACTCGCTCGCGGCCGCGCGGAAGACTTCGTCGACCAGCGTCACGAGCCGCTGCTCCAGGACCGTGGGATCGGCTTCGTGCGGACGGCGATACTCCGCATGGAAGCGCTCGAGCGCGCGATGCACGAGCGTGCCGTAGAGCGTGAAGTAGGTGCCGTCGTCCTCCACGGCGTCGCAGAGGTAGCGGAAGAAATATTGCCGCGGGCAGTTCGCGAACGTGTTGAGCTGCGATGCGCTGAAGTACGGGCGCGCGGCCGCGAACGGCGTGGGTGGATCGGTGGGGAGATCGGCGAAGATGCCGGCACTGGGATGCTCTGGGAACACGCTCACGCGCTAAGGGTTCTCGCGCGGCGTCCCGAATCCCAGGAGCATGCGAAAGATCATCGTCGGGATGACCGGCGCCAGCGGCAGTTTGTTGACGATCCGCACGCTGGAGGCGCTGCGCGACGTCGCCGACGTCGAGACGCACCTGGTGCTGAGTGCCGAGGCGGCGCGCACGCTGGAGTTGGAGGTGCCCGGGCGCAGCGCCGCCGATCTCGAGCGCCTGGCCGACGTGGTGCACCACCACGCCAACCTCGCCGCACCGATCTCCAGCGGCTCCTTTCTCACCGCCGGCATGCTCGTCGTGCCGTGCTCGATGAAGACGGCCTCCGCGATTGCGCACTCGTACAACGACAATCTCGTGACGCGCGCCGCCGACGTCACGCTCAAAGAGCGCCGGCCGCTCGTGCTGGTGGTGCGCGAGACGCCGCTGCACGTCGGACATCTGCGCACGCTCGTGCAGCTGGCCGAGATCGGCGCGGTCATCCTGCCGCCGATCGTGGGATTCTACACGCAACCCAAGACCATCGACGACGTCGTAAACCATACGGTGGGCAAGGCGCTCGACCAACTAGGCGTCGAGCACAATCTCTTTGCCCGCTGGAGCGGAGCCTAGGAGCCGGGCCGCGACGGGCCGAAGGCGCGGGCCTTGGGCGCGGCGGCCGTGCCTGTCGTTCGTACTCGGTACGTGGAGGAGGTCACTTCGCTTGCGACCCTTAGGACTTGCGCTAGGCGGGTTCGTGCTCGCGGCCGCGCTGGCGGCTTGCGGTGGCGGCTCGTCGATCATCACGCCCGCCCCCTCACCCACCCCCTCGACCAGCCCCACGCCCGCGCCCACGGGCTACACCGAGTACCCCATCGGCACCGCCAACAGCTTCCCGTACGCCATCACCGTGGGCTCCGACGGTAACCTCTGGTTCACGGAGAACGCCGGTGGCAAGATCGGCAAGATCACGGTCGGCGGGGCGGTCACGGAGTACCCCATCCCCACGGCTAGCAGTCAGCCTTACGGCATCGCCGCGGGGCCCGACGGCAACCTCTGGTTCACCGAGGGCGCGGGGGATAAGATCGGTCGCATCTCGACCGCGGGGAGCATCGTGGGCGAGTACCCCATCCCCACCGCCAATGCAGATCCCATGGGCATCGCCGCGGGACCCGACGGTAACCTCTGGTTCACGGAGGCCAACGGCGACAAGATCGGACGCATCACCACCAGCGGCACCATCACCGAGTACGCCATTCCCACGCTCGCGGCGTGGCCGGTGAGCATCACCGCGGGACCCGACGGCAACCTCTGGTTCACCGAGTCGGCGGCGGCGCCCAACACCGTTCAGGGGCAGGGCAAGATCGGTCAGATCACCACGAGCGGCACGATCACCGAGCATGCGACGACCAGCGCCGGCAGCGGTCCCGCCTTCATCACACCAGGGCCCGCCGGCTCGAACACGCTATGGTTCACCGAGTACACGATCGGACGCGTCGCGCAGATCACCACGAGCGGCACGATCGTAGGCGAGTACCCGTTACCGACGGTCAACGGCAGCCTGCCCGACGGCATCGTCACCGCGCCGAGCAACAACACGTTGTGGGTACTGGAATCGGGGGCCAATCAAGTGGCCAACGTCGTGCCGCCGGCACCCACGCCGTCGGCTACGCCGGTCATCACCGAATACGGGATTCCCACCAACGCCAGTAACCCCATCGGCGCCGTGATCGGCCCCGACAAGGCGCTCTGGTTCACCGAGACGCGAGCCAACCAGATCGGCCGGCGCACGATTCCGTAGCCGGCTATGAGACCGGCGTGCGTCCGCCCGCGATGAGCGTCTCGACCGCCGCCACGTCGCCGGCCCGGTCGACGTTGACGGCGGCCTCGGCGTGGCGGCACTCCAGCGCGCGCGCGTCGATGCCGGTCAGCGCGCGCACGCGGCGCTCGATGTAGCCCACGCTGAGCTGGCGCAGCGCGAAGCGCCAGATCGTCCCCCAGCCCAGCAGGCGGGCTAGCCGCAGCGGGCTCTTGCGGGCCGCGCCGAAGCTCTCCACGGCATCGAAGATAGCGGGCAGCGCGCGCGGTTTGATCAGCACGAAGCCGCCGCCGCAAAAGGTCCCCTCGCGTAGCGGGGCCCAGGTGTGCGGCAGCTCCGGATAACGCGCCACATGCGTCTCGCGGCGCACCATGGCGTAGACCAGATCGGCATCGAGCGTTTGGGCCTCGCGCACGAAGGCGTCGACCACTTCTCCGGAGAGCAGAGCGACATCGCTCGCCGTCGCCAGGATCGGCGCATCGGGGTCCAAGCCCTCCAGCGCGTTGCGCAGGCTCTCCACCATGCGTTCACCTGCCGGCCTGGTCTCCAGGCTCGCCAGCGCGGGATGACCGAGTGCCTGCGCGGGCGCGACCACGCGGATCGCATCGATCGTCTCGGCCTCGCGCAGGCCCCGCAGCACCCGCTCCAGCAACGTCAAGCCGGCGACCCGCACGAAGGCCTTGCTAGCGGCCCCAGGCTGGAGTTTCGCCACCTCGTCGTCGGCGGGTCCCCCCGCCAGCACCACCGCTCTCATCGCCAGCTCCCATCGTCGGTGAGTTGGGCTACGCAGACCTCGCCAAACGACCGGTCGAAGCGCGCGGCGGCCGCCTGCGCCTCCGGCCAACTCTCGAACAGCGTGAAGAGCGCGGCCCCGCTTCCGGTTAGGGTGGCGGGGCGTCCGGAGGCGGCCTGCAGTGCCCGCGCGGCAGCGGCCACGGCTGGGTATTCGGCGCAGATCGCCTCTTGGAAGTCGTTGTCGAGCAGGCCTGCGAGGGCAGCGAAATCGGCGCGCTGCAGCGCCTCGAGCGCGCGGATCGAGCGGCTCTCCAAACGCGAGCCCCGCTTGCGGGGCCGCTGCAGGCGCGCCCGGTCGAGGAGCTCGTAGGCGCCGGCGGTGGCGACGTTCTGCGGTGGCATGGCTAGCAGTGCCCACCACGGCGGCGCCGAGCCCGCGGGCGTCACACGCTCGCCGGTCGCCTCCACCAGTGCCGGACCGCCCGCAAGGAAGAAGGGCACATCGCTCCCAAGCGTTCGCGCCGTCTGCGTCCAAGACGCGGGGGCGGCGCCCGCCAGCCGCCCGTCTCGCACGGCTGCGAGCACGGCCGCCGCGTCGCTGGAGCCGCCGCCCAGGCCGGCGCCGACGGGGATTCCTTTGCGCAACGTCACCTGGAGCGCCGAGCCGTCGACGCCGGCGGCGCGCATGGCACGCACGACCAGGTTGCTTGCGTTATTCAGGTTGGCCGGCACTGCGTCGAAGCCCCCGGCACCCGCGGTGCCCTCCACTGCGATCTCGTCGAAGATGGCGATGGGCGACATGACGCTGCGGATCCGGTGGTAGCCGTCGTCGAGGCGGTCGAGCACCTCGAGTGTGAGGTTCAATTTAGCGGGCGCGCGTAAGAGCACGAGCAGTCCGGTTCGCCGGTCGGGTACGGGGGCCTTCGGGTAGAGTACGGAAGACAGCACACTAGCATGGACCACACGTACGACGCCCAGCGCAACGAATATTGCGCCTACGTGGCGGCCGAGCCGGAGATCCCCTTTGGCGCGACGCTCGGAAACTACAAGACGTTCGCGTCGTGCACGCCCAAGGGCAACGTGCGCGGCCTCTGGGACGCCGACACGGACCAGATCATCTTCGGCTCCCATCAGATCGCCTATCGCGTGGAAGGCGAGAGCACGCTCTTTCCGCGTCAGATCGCGCGCGAGTTCACGTTCCTTCCGTACGCGCAGGTGGCGCAGTTTCGCGTGGGCGAGCGCGTCGAGGTCACCGAAACCTTCTTCGTCCCGCACGGCGAGGAGCACGGGCGCCGGGTCGCGTTTGTCGTCGACGTCGTGCTGCACAACCGCAGCGATCAGCCCTTGAGCGTGCGGGTCTTTCCCTGGGCGCTGTTGATCGGCCAGCGTTTCTACGGCGAGCCGGAGTCCGAGGTGCGCGCGCAGAGCAACCGGCGGCGTATCCGTGCCGTCAACGAAGTGACCGGTGCGGCGCGCACCTGGGGCGGCGATCGCGATCCGCGCGAGAGCATGCTGGCGTTGCGCGAGCAGGTGTTGCTTTCGAGCATGGAGCGCGGCGAGCTGGCCGGCGACGGCCGGCTGGACGTGGTGACTCCGTCGCTGGCTGAGTTCGTGAGCCGGCGCATCTTCGGCGCCTTCGAATATCAGTTGAGCGTGGCGCCGCGCGAGCGCGAGGAGCTGCGCCTCGCCGTCTGTTTCCATCGTGACGGCGCGGCCGCCGCCGACGGCGGGCTCGATGCCATCCTTGCCGATCGCGAGGTGCAGCGCAAGACCGCCGCGTTCTATGCCGAGCGGCTCTCACAGGCGCGCCTGATGGTCCCCTCCGCGGAGATCTCGCGTGGCGTCGTGTGGGCGAAGACGAACATGGTACGGGTTGCCAAGGAGTATCCGTTGGGCTGGGGCTCCACCAACTCGCCGCCCTCCGACATCCTGGTCTCGCGCGATACCTCGTGGTTCGTGCACGGCTACGACCATCTGTGGCCGCAGTTCAGCCGCTCGGCGCTGGAAGTCTTCAATCGTTGCTTGGAGCCGAGCGGCCAAGTCGTGGAGTACGTGCGCGGCGTCAGCGGCTATAAGACCACCTACGAGCTGAACATCAACGACGATACGCCGCTGCATCTGGTGGCGATCCTGCACCACTACAATTGCACGCTCGACGACGCTTGGCTGCGCGAGATCTACCCGCTCTGCCGCAGGATCGCCGAGTACATGCTCTCGCAGCGCGACCGCAACGGTTTGCTCTTCTGCCGCGCCGCCGGCGTGGAGCTCTTCGGTATCTCCTCTTGGCGCAACATCATC